>JBQTIA010000158.1:0-5315 GCA_052388455.1 Hyphomicrobium sp. | reverse complement strand
CCGACGCAGGACAGCTCATCCGCTGCCCGGTCGACGACGTGCGTATCGCCGGCCGCAACACGCAGGGTGTCCGCATCTTCAAGACCGACGGCGCCGAGAAGGTCGTCTCCGTAGAACGCATCTCGGAAGAGAGCGGCGAAGGGAACGGCAACGGCGAGGGTGAAGACGATGGTGAGGGCGATTCGGCAACCGCCTGAAGGTTTCGTCAAACACACGTAAGGCCCCGCAATCGACCTGGGGGTGGAGTCTTGCTTTGATCGCGTCATGGGAAGCGGGAAATCAATCCCGCCTCCAGCCCTCGGGAGGTCTCACCATGACGAAGCGCTTCAACACCATGATCGGTTTTTTACCGGTTGCCGCCGCCAGCCTTTGGCTCGGTGCGGGCTTGGTTGAGGCCGGCGAAGCCCACGGCTCGGGTGATTTCGGCGGACTTTCGTCCGGCCCGACCGCTAAGTCAGTGGCGGATTGGCCGGCACCTGTTCAGTGCACGCGCATGCTCAAAGTCGCCAATGTTCACATCTTGGACCACCTCAACCTGCGCGCTGGCCCCAACGCTGGGGCCAAGGCTCTCATCGGCATTCCCCCCGGCGCCGAAGGCGTTCAAGATCACGGCGAGGCCTGGGGCGGCTGGCGCAAGGTTAGCTATCGAGGCGTGACCGGTTACGTGCACGGACGATTTGTTGCCGGCGACGTAACCATCTGCCTGCTGAGGCAGGAGACGTCGGCTCCCACTGAGCGGCCCCAGCGCCGGAGCTTTGAGTTGGCGTCCGGCACGTCCGAATAAGCCTAGCGCAACTGATGATGGTACGCGCAACGTTCGTGCCTTCTGCACAGGCCAGCCGGCGCTATTGACGGCTTGCGCTGCCCGCTGTCTTTGGGGCGGTGGCCGCGCCGCCATAGGCAGGTGAGCCTATTCGGGATCGAGAACGTGATACTCATTGCGGGCGACGGCAATCCACGTCGGATGGCTCGACGCGACGTGGCGGAGGTTGGTGAGGAAGCGGGCAGTCTGGGGCTCGTCGAGGGCAAGGGCCGCCAGGGTCGCCGCCGCATCCGGCTTCCTGGGGTCGAGGCGGGGATCGAGGCTCAGCAGGGCCTTTGGCTCGAGCACGAGCACGACAGTCGCCAGCCAGCGACCTGGAAGGGGAAGGATCGGCTGAGGCTCCGGGATGAGCGCAAGCCCGTCTTTGCGGCGAATGGGCCTGAAGGGCGAAGGCAGCCACCAGACGTTATCGCGCCAAGTGTGCTCCCAGGCGCGGCGTTTGAGATCCTTCGTATCCCGCGCAAGCAGCATGTAGGCGGCCACTGGATCGACTGGCAGGTCCTCGATTAGGAAATCGCCGTCATGCCTGCCGGGCACGAAGCGCACGGGTCCTTCCTCGCCGGAGGGGCGTGCCGCGGTGAAAGCTCTTTCCCGACTCAACCGCTCGATCTTGAGCCGCGGCGCAAGCACCTCGTCGGAACATTTTGGAGACAGGCCTGCGATGATGCAGTCGTGGGCGCGGTCGAGGGCCTCGGCATCGACCGCCTCTGCGGACTCCAACACGCGCCTAGTGAAGGCGTAGAGATCGAGCGATAGGTCGCGCGGGCCTAGCACCAACCTGCCCACGGCCGGCAGGCTGCGGGCCTTACGATGGGTCTCGATGCGGCGGTTGATGTGCTGGATGAGCCCGTCCGCCTCTTCGGGCGCGCAACCCTTGTCGCCGCTGAGTAGCCTGGAGAAGAGCACGCCGGCATTCTCGCCGCCGAGGATGCCTCTTGCGATCTGATGATCAGGCTGGTACTGGCCGATTATCTCGCGAAGCACGCGCCACTTGAGATAGAGGTTTGGGATCGACGACCTTGGTCCGGCGGTCATGGGGTAGCGCATCCTTCCCGTTTCGCCAGTCAGGGGCAATGTCTATCGTAGAACTTGCGAGCCAGCCGTACCAGCGCGGTCGCGTCGAGCCTATCGGTGGGCTTCAGCTTGTCCGCTGCGAACACGTCGAACGTCACGGGAGCAGGTTCGCCGGTCGCCACATGGTATAGATCGTCGCGCTCCTGCCCGGACTTGAGGCGATCCAGATAGGAGACGCCGTGCACAGGGTTCGTCTCGCCGCCTACGACGGCAAGGTAGGCGAGGCAAGCTCTGACACCCTCTTCGAGTGAGGGGAAGCTTTCGCCCGGCGGATTGATACCGACGCCGAGTCCACAGAAATTATTTTGCCCCGGCTGCACTCGCCCGCCGAACTGAAAGTAGTCGGTCATAACGAGGGCGTAAAAATATGCAAAGTCCCACCGGACGCCCATGGCTTCGCCCTGGCTCTCGAATATCGCGGCCAGAGGCTTGTAATTCTTCTGGAGGTCGCCGAATGCGTTGGGTCGCGAGACCTTTTTCTCGAGACCGCCGAGCCAATGTTCCGTCAGACGGGTAGCCGTCACGCAGCGAGGCACGGCGGTGGCGGTGTCGACGACCCGTATGGGCGGAAGCTTCGAAAGATCGGGTTTGCCTTCGGGGCGCGGGATCGTCGCGCGCATTGGACGTGGCGCCGGCGGCACCTTCGGCTGGAGGTGGTTGTCCATCGCTGCTTTGGCTGGGCCTGCGTCTGGGTTGCCCGCCGGGCCTGTGGCCGGCTGTGGAGCGGTGGAAGCGGGTGCCTCCGGTTCGGCTGACCTCGCTTCAGGAAACGGGGACTTCCCTGTCGCTTGCGTCGCCGTGGGATCGAGCTGACCGATGCCCTTCTGCTCGATGTGCTTCGGTTTGGGAACGACCGGCAATGGGAGTCTTTCAACGGTTGTCCGCACCGGAGTAGGTTCCCGGGGGGAGCCGTTCGGCAGTTCGATAAGGAACGTTGAACCGACCGCGAGCAGGGCCAGGCAGCCCACGCCGACGGCGAGCCCGCCCCAGGGGCCCAGCCATGGCGGGGTCACTCCACTGGTGGAGCGCGGCTCTCCCCCGCTGATTCTGCTTCGTTCCCCAAGCGTCTTGAGACGCTGTCTCGCCTCCAGTGCATAGCGGCCGTTAGGGTACTCGTCGAGGTACTGTTGCGGAGCTGCCGGCGTATCGGCGCGGCTGACCCAACTCCAGAGTTGATCCTCGCGGGTGCGCTCGTTGACGCACGCACGGGCGTCAACAGCATACCGGCCGTCAGGCCATAGTCTTAGGTATTCCTCGTATGCCTCGGCCGTATCGCGAAGCTTGGCGATGCGCCACACCGCCTCCTCGCGGTGGTTCCCGACCTCGGTCTTGCAGATGTAGTCGAGGTAGCCCTCCTCGGAATTGTGCTGCTCGGCCAGGAACCAAATGGCCTGCTCGCGCATCGCCGGAAAATTGACCTTGTCGTCGAGCAGCCTGCGGACCTCCTCGGCTTTTGGGCTGTCGGGACAGGCCTCGAGAAAGCGTTCGCAGGCTTCAATGATTTCTGCGTCGCGCTCCGCGACACCGACGATGCGCCACAGGGCTTCTTCCCGGTACTTGCTACCAGGTCCGGTAAACATGCGAAGGGCATCGCGCGTGTTCTCGATACAGGCAAGCCGCCATTCTGCATCGTCGACTTTGCCCCCGGGGAACAAAAAAAGATACTCCCGGTAACCTTCAGTCGAATTCTTCAGCCTCGCGCGAAGCCAGCCGATATCCTCCCGTATGGCCCCAAGACAGCTGCCTGGTGTCCATTCAGTGAGGAATTCGTCGCAAGCCTCGACGGTTCTCAACTCGGGGCTCGCGTGAATGCTCCGCTTCGCCAATTGAGCCAGCCGGTTCAGCAAGCCCCAGGCCTCGTTCAGGTGACGACCGTCAGGCCAGGCCTTTCGATAGCCGCGCAGAGCGTCGCGAGTATTCGTCCTGCGGGCGAGTTCAAAAGCCATATCGTCCAGCAGCTCCAGCCGCTTCCTTCTGGCCTCCGTCGCGAAGTTGCCGTCCGGATATTTCTCGATGAACTGCTCCCAGGCGTCGATGGTGTTTTCGGCAGAAGTCTCCTCGTAGTCGCGCAGCTCCCTTGCCAGCTTGATATCGTAGATGGCGGCAGAAGCGTCCTGGCGGTGGCGGCCGTCGGGCCAGCGCAGCAGATAGTAGTTGAAGGCTGGCTCCGAGCCCTCGCGGAGCGCGTCGGCCCACTCCTCGTCGTCAAGCGTTCTGAGACGAGCTTTTGCCTCCGGCCAGTGCTCGCTTTGCGGATACTTCTTGATGAACTCCCGAAATTTCGTCGGATCCTTGGTTTCCTTGATCAGGTTCCACTGCTCGCGATCCGAAACCTCCGGCGGCTCGACGAAGCGGAACGGCAGCTCCAGCGTCGCCTGGAACCAAGGGGTTTGCCGCACAGGACGATTGGCAGTGATGCGGCGGACCTCGGCGGTCACGGCACCCATGATGTCGAAGATCGTCCGGTTGGGTTGGCCGACATGTTCAAGTAAGGCCGCGGTAAAGGGGCTGTGTTCGCCTTCACCGTCGTCGGCGGTGCTGTCTGGCGCAGTGGCGAATGCGATGAAAGTGTCCATGGCCGCTGCCTCGCGCATGTGCGCCAGACCCGACCGCAGATCGGCGGAACGACCGCCACCGCGCTTGCTTCCGCTCATGCTGCGCACCAATTCGTCGAAGAACGGATTATTGCGGCAGGCGTCAAGAAAGATGACGCGAACACGCGCGTTGAGACACGGTAGCACGAACCTGTTGAGGGACAGTGCCACGCGAGGGATGTCCTCCTCGCGCGAGATTTGGGAGTCGACCGGCAGAATGTAGTTCTCGCCGTTCACCTGGAGACCGTGACCGGCGTAGAAGAAGACGGCAGCCTCGCATTCGCCTGAGGCGTTGCCAAAATCGGAGATAAGATTGTTAAGCTCGTTGCGGCCGACATCCAGCCCCTTTGATACCGAAAGACCGAGTTCGGTGAACTTTCTGGCGATGGCCTCCGCGTCCCGACGGGCGTTCTTGAGACGACCCTTGCCGCAGTACTCTGAGTTGCCGATGACCAGCGCTCGCCGAGTGCCACCTGACATGCCGACGTCTCCCAGAAGAACGCATTCCCAGTCCGGCGTTTGTCCCGTCGCGGCCAAAGCCGCTGCCGTCCAGCAGACTGCGGATTTATGACCCCCCGGAGCCGTCGTTGCAATTCCCTCGATTGAGGCACGCGCAATGCACCTGCCGTCGTGGCGCAACCGCCTCACGGTAAGGAGTCGGCTCTTGCGGCACTTGTGCACAGGAACGCGGCTCCATTGGAATTGACGGCCTTTGCAGGCCCTTGCCGGAGCTTGCGTCTCCCGGCGGCGACACCGCAGGCGCCGGGCAAGGCGCTGGTCAACCTGCTGCCGTTGACCGAGGGCGAGACGATCACCTCCATCCT
>JBQTIA010000157.1:0-3916 GCA_052388455.1 Hyphomicrobium sp. | reverse complement strand
CAGGGGAATCGCATTTGGACGTAGGTTGGGTCGAGGCACGAGACCCAACAACTTTGGTCGCTCGAGTTTGTTGGGTCTCCTTCGTCGACCCAACCTACATTTCGCGCCATATGCGATTGCCCTGCTTTTCAAGGGCCGTGTCTGCTTGGACCGAGGACGATTTGGACATTTCCGAGCCGGCCGGAAAAGCACCTAATCTCTGCAGATGAAACGACCGGCTATCCCCGGAACAAGTCGAGGTGGCGTCGCGCGCTCAATCCCCGACGTTGCCGCCTACGCGGCCCTCGGCTTCAAGAACGACGAGATCGCGCGGCTGATTTCCATCGAGCAGGCGTGAGGGCGGCCGGCGGCCTCCCCCGCGCCTCACACCACGAAGAAGTCCGTGTGGTCGAGGTCGTCCGGCGAGCCGGAGAGGATGGCGATCTCGACCGCCGCGCCGGCGGCGTTGCCGTCGGCGTCGTAGTACAAGCGGCCGTTGGTGGCATTGTAGATGATGCGGTCCTGCCTGTCGGCCGGACCCGAGCCGACGACGAAGAACTCGTCGGCCACCAGAGTCGGGCCGATGGCAGAGAAGATCGCGCTGCTCAGACGGATGCTGTCGTCGGCGTGCGAGAAGTCGGTGATGCGGTCGACGTTGGTCGGCCCGAGCGGCGAGCTGAAAACGAAGGTATCGGCCGCAGCGCCGCCGTTCAGAATGTCGTTGCCGGCGCCGCCGCTGAGTGTGTCGGCGCCGCCTGCGCCGCTCAAGCGGTTGATCGCGGAATTGCCGGTCAGACTGTTGTTGGCCGCGTTGCCGGAGCCGTTGAGGGCCGCCGTGCCGGTAAGCGTCAGGTTCTCGACGTTGGCGACCAGCGTGAGCGAGACCGAGCTTTCAATCCGGTCGGTGCCGCTGGCGGCATTTTCGACCGTCGTGTCGCCGGTGGCATCGACGACATAGACGTCGTTGCCGGTGCCCCCGCGCATCTCGTCGTTACCGGCGCCACCGTTCAAGGTGTCGTTGCCGTTTCCGCCGAACAGCTCGTCGCGCCCAGCGCCGCCGTTCAGGGTATCGTTGCCCAGGCCGCCGATCAGCACGTCGAACCCGTCCAGGCCGCTGAGGACATTGTCGCCCGCATTGCCCCTGATGTCATTGTCCAGCGTATTTCCGGTACCGTTCAGGTTGCCCGCCGTCAGCAGCGCCAGCTGTTCGACATTGTCGGCCAGCGTGAGGCTCACGGTCGAACCCACGATGTCGGTTCCACTGTTGAGCGCCTCGGTGACCGTGTCGGCCGCCGTATTGACGACGTAGATATCGTTGCCAGTGCCGCCTGCCATGATGTCGTCGGCCGCCCCGCCGTCCAGCGTGTCGTTGCCGCCGCCGCCGAACAACTGGTCGCGCCCCGCGCCGCCGTTCAGGATGTCGTTGCCCGCTGCACTCGGCACCTCGCCGTCGACGGAGACATGCAAGACATAAGTATCGCCGCTCTGGATGTTATCGGGGATAATCGCCGACGTCAGCTTCTCACCGATCGCGATGTAGTAGATTCCGGCCGTCGCGACTGTGAACGTGAGGTAGGAATCGCTGAAATTCGGGCCGTTGTTGTCGGGCCCGCCGAGGCCGTCGTCATTGAATTCCAGGACCGTACCCGCTGAATCGTACAAGACGATGAACGAATCCATGCCGCCCGTCGTGAAGTCGACATCGAGCTTGATGACCGCGCCGTCGCTGTTGACCTGGACGGCGTAGTAATCGACGTTGCCGTCACCCGTGCCATTGATCGACACGTGCGGCTCCGTCGTTGCATTGGCGATGTTGGCATCGGCTGCGAGGCTGAACCGGTCGGAGACCGACATCGCCGTTTCAATGCTCGCATTGCCAGCGCCGGCATTCTTCGTGATTTGTCCGAGGCCTGCGCTCGATATCGCGTCCCCGTAAAGTCGGTCGGCCCCACCGCCACCGTTCAGCAAGTCGCTGCCGGCCAGTCCGACGATGCGCTCGCCCGAGGCCGTGCCCGTGATGACGTTGTGCTGCGAATTGCCGTCGACCCAGATACTCGTCGTCGTGCTCAGCATCGTGAGACTGGCCTGCGCAGCCGGCAACGTGTAGAATTCGACCGCGGTGTCCTGCGCGCCGTAGATCGCCTGTCCACCGTTGATGTCGTCGATCTGCAGTTCGGTGAGCGATAAAGGGCTAGATGTGTTCATGATCGCGAGATTCGTGGCCTCATGGGCGAGACCCAGCGCGTGGCCGATCTCGTGAAGGGCGACGTTGAACAAAGTCTGCGCGGTCCAGAAGCCAAGCTCACTCGAGTCGAAGGCCATGTCGCCGCTGTAGCCGTCCTGGTTCGCGCCGCCGCTACCCGGTAGAGCGGCCTGCGCCAGTATGTTCAAATCGCCATCGATGAACCCGCCGAACAGCCGGATGTCGGGGAACGTGGTCGAGACG
The DNA here is from genome assembly GCA_052388455.1 of Hyphomicrobium sp. Classification (GTDB taxonomy): domain Bacteria; phylum Pseudomonadota; class Alphaproteobacteria; order Rhizobiales; family Hyphomicrobiaceae; genus CAZSNH01. The sequence goes on along the minus strand of JBQTIA010000157.1, from coordinate 1,491 downwards.
CCCTGGGTTGTATTGGTGTCCACGGTCTGAATGAACGAGATATTGGCCACATCCGACCAGGCTTGGAACGCGGCCTGGAACACGGCCTCGAAATCGAAACCCAGGAACGAGCCGAATGCGACCGAGCTTCCGCTGAAGAGGTTTCCGGGTGAGGTCAGCCCTGCGCCGGCAATGCTCCACGTCACGACGCCGCCCGTCGTGCCCATGGTCCCCGACGGACCCCACTTGCCTCCGTCGAGCACGAAGTTAGCTAACCGGTCGTTGCCGCTCGACTGCTGCTGGCTGGCACACGCGCCGCAACCGCAACCGCAACCGTACACAAACTGTACGCCGGAATCAGCGTCCTGGGTCATTTGTTGCACTCACTTTGCTCGGGAGGTTGCGGTCAGGAAAAGGCGGACGAAACTGTGGAATGGCGGGGCAGGCTGCAGGGGAATCGCATTTGGACGTAGGTTGGGTCGAGGCACGAGACCCAACAACTTTGTTCGCTCGAGTTTGTTGGGTCTCCTTCGTCGACCCAACCTACATTTCGCGCCATATGCGATTGCCCTGGGGCAGGCTGGTGAAGAATACTCAGATGATGGATTAGTTGTCCATTTGCGATTGCAGAGCTGAGCGCCTATAATTTGGGCGTTTTTTCTCGAGTTCATTTTCTCGAGTTCATTTCGAGACAGTGGCCTGCCGCAGCCGCTCCTCCGTTGCCAACAGCCGGGCATGACCTGAACTCCCACAGCTGCGCCCGAGGCCAGCGGACTTCGGTCCGGCTTGAGGCATTTGGGAGGGCGCGCAACCACCTGCCGTTGAACCCTTGGCGCCGCTCCGCTACACCACCGGCTATGAAAAAGCCTGCCTCCAAGTCCGGCGATGCGCGCGCCCGTCCCGCATCCGAATTGATGAAAACCATTCACGTCCGGGGTGCGCGCGAGCACAACCTGAAGAACGTCGATCTGGAGATCCCGCGCGACGCGCTCGTCGTGTTCACGGGGCTGTCCGGCTCGGGCAAGTCGAGCCTCGCCTTCGATACGATCTACTCGGAAGGCCAGCGCCGCTACGTCGAGAGCCTCTCCGCCTACGCGCGCCAGTTCCTGGAGATGATGCAGAAGCCCGACGTCGATCACATCGACGGGCTGTCACCGGCCATTTCCATCGAGCAGAAGACCACGAGCAAGAACCCGCGGTCCACCGTCGGCACGGTGACCGAGATCTACGACTATCTGCGCCTGCTGTTCGCACGCGTCGGCGTGCCCTATTCGCCGGCGACGGGACTGCCGATCGAGAGCCAGTCGATCACCCAGATGGTGGACAAGGTGCTGGCGCTGCCAGAGGGGACGCGCATCTACCTGCTGGCGCCGGTCGTGCGCGGACGCAAGGGCGAGTACCGCAAGGAGCTGATCGAATGGCAGAAGAAGGGATTTCAGCGCGTCAAGATCAACGGCACGATCCATGAAATTCCGGATGCGCCGAAGCTCGACAAGAAATTCAAGCATGACA
>JBQTIA010000156.1:0-12521 GCA_052388455.1 Hyphomicrobium sp. | reverse complement strand
CAGGTCGTACCAGCGACGCAGGATCGCCTCGAGCTCCTTGTCGAACAGAATCGCCAAGGCCGTCATGGACCTGTCGGCGGCCTCTATAGCGGCGCGGTTTTCCGCGGCGCCGAGCGCCGGCACGCGGCCGATCTCGTCGCCGGTCGCCTTGTCGAGCACCGGCAGCGTCGGCTCACCGACCCAGTACCCATCGATATAGGCCTGCGACTTGAGGAGTGTGATGAGTTTCTTGTCCATGCTGCGCTCTTGATTGTCGTGTTCTCTGTAGGCGCGACCAGGGCGCCGTTCAAGTCGCTGGCGGTATCCGGCCGGTTGAATGCCGGTGGACGGATGCGAGCGGTGGCGCGCCGCACGGGAATAGCATGACAGGACCGGCGACGATCGTTAGCCTGCGCCGAAGCGGTCACCCCACCGCACTGCACGAGCCCCCACTCATCGAACCCCATCGGACATGCGTGACCTGACCATCGCCTTCGATCTCGACGGCACGCTCGTCGACACCGCGCCCGATCTCGTCGCCGCCACCAATCACGCGCTCGCCGACCTCGGGCTTGCGCCTGTTCGCGACGGAGCCCTACGGCCTTACATCAGTCTCGGCGCGCGGCGGATGATCGTCGAAGGACTGCGAGGGGCGGGGCAAACCCTCGGCGAACCCGAACTCGATCGGCTGCACATCCTATTTCTCACCCATTACGAGGCCAACATCGCGACAAGCAGCCGGCCGTTCGAGGGTGTGGTCGACGTTCTGCACGATCTGAAGCACGCGGGTGCGCGGCTCGCCGTCTGCACCAATAAGCGGGAGGGGCTGTCCCGCCTGCTGCTCGACGCGCTGAACCTTACTCCGCTGTTCGATGCCGTCGCCGGCCGAGATACGTTTCCGGTCTGCAAGCCGCACCCCGATCACTTGCGCGGCGCCGTGCGGCTGGCCGGCGGGGACGAGCGCCGTACGATCATGGTCGGGGATACCGGGGTCGACATCGAGACGGCGCGGGCGGCACTCCTGCCCTCAATCGCGGTATCGTTCGGCTATTCGGAGACCCCCGTCGAAGGCCTCGGCGCCAGCCATTGCATCAGCCGTTTCCGGGAGTTGCCGGACGCCATCCGCACATTGTCGGCGGCCCGGTTCATGACCGATCCGTCATGATCGTCATTCGCCGCCGGAGAGAAACACCTCCCTTTACGGCCGGCCCCGGAACAGCCACAATGTGGCAGGATTGATCGCCGCGGATCAACGTTCGGCTGTTGCGGAAACATCCGCGACTGGGACAACAGAGGATGACAGAAATGAAGACGCACTTTGCCCTGGCTGCCGCTCTGGCTTTGGGCCTTGCATCGCCCGCCGTCGCGCAGGATGCCGATGCCTGCCTGAAGAAAGCCTTCGACCTCGCCCAGTCGGCGGAAGGCAAGAAGCTGGCTGACGCCCAGCTCGCCAAGGTCGAGGAACTTCTGGCCAAGATGGAAGGCCACTGCGACGCCAAGCAGTTCGCCGAAGCCGACAAGGCCGCTGCCGACGTGCAGGCTGCGATCGACGGCAAGTAACGATCGCCGAACGCTTTTTCTGATTTTGCGAGGGGCGGCCCAGCGGGGTCGCCCCATCGCGTTTTTGTCGTCGTTTCACGCAGGCGTCGCGTTCGGCTGTGACAAGTCGCTGAATTGTCGACGACACCCCGCCGTTTGACACGGGGGCGTTCGTCAACCATGTTCCCGCGCCGCAGCGCCGAAGCGCGGCGTGCGCCGTCCGATCCGAGCCGGCGCCTCGAAGGCCCAGGGCTTCGCAGGCACTCAGCCGGCAGTGAACTCAAGCTGAAAGCTCGGCATGAACGTCGTCATCGTGGAATCGGCCGCCAAGGCCAAAACGATCAATAAATATCTCGGGTCCGGCTACAAGGTGCTGGCCTCGTTCGGGCACGTGCGCGACCTGCCGGCCAAGGACGGCTCGGTGCTGCCCGACAAAGATTTCGAAATGACCTGGGACATGGAAGCCAAGTCCCAGAAAATCATGAAAGAAATTGCGGAGGCTGTGAAATCCGCCAGCAAGCTCATCCTGGCCACCGACCCCGACCGCGAGGGCGAGGCGATCAGCTGGCACATCCTCGACATCCTGTCCAAGAAGAAGGCGCTCTCGAAAAACATTAAAGTCGAGCGAGTGGCGTTCAACGCCGTCACCAAGCAGGCGATCCAGGCCGCGCTGGCCGATCCGCGCGAGATCGATCAGCCGCTCGTCGAGGCCTACCTCGCCCGCCGGGCGCTCGACTACCTCGTCGGATTCACGCTCTCGCCCGTGCTCTGGCGCAAGCTGCCCGGCGCCCGCTCTGCGGGGCGGGTTCAATCGGTCGCGCTCCGCCTCGTCTGCGACCGCGAGGCCGAGATCGAAGCCTTCCGCACCGACGAGTACTGGACCATCGACGCCCACCTCGAGACGGCGAAAAGGGACGCGCTGACCGCACGCCTCAATGCCATCGACGGTACGACGCTGAAGAAGCTCGACATCAAGGACGAAGCGACCGCGCTCGCCATCAAGCGTGCGATCGAGAACGGCAAGTTCGCGGTCAGCGGAGTCGAGAAGAAGGCCGTGAAGCGCAACCCCTACGCGCCTTTCATGACCTCGACGCTGCAGATGGATGCCTCGCGCAAGCTCGGCTTTTCCGCCAAGCAGACGATGCAGATCGCGCAGCGGCTGTACGAAGGCGTCGACATCGGCGGCGAGACGGCCGGTCTCATCACCTACATGCGAACGGACGGCGTCGACATCGTGCCGGAAGCCGTGCGCGAAATCCGCGACCTCATCGAAAAGGAATTCTCGAAGCGCCACGTCGCGCCGTTCATCCGCGAGTACAAGACCAAGGCCAAGAACGCGCAGGAAGCGCACGAAGCCATCCGCCCGACCGACGTCAGTCGCCGCCCGCAGGATGTACGCCGGCATCTGGAAAAGGATCAGGCCGCACTCTACGAGCTGATCTGGAACCGGGCCGTCGCCAGCCAGATGGCCTCCGCCGAGCTGGAGCAGACGAGCGCCGACATCGCGGTCAAGGGCCGCGACGGCAAGGATTACAGCCTGCGCGCCACCGGCTCGGTCGTGCAGTTCGAAGGCTTCCTCAAGGTTTATGAGGAAGGCCGCGACAATCGCGTGCGCGCCATCGAAAAGGGCAAGGACGATGCCGCCGAGGAGGACGCTGAAAGCCGACGCCTTCCCCCCCTCGCCTCCGGCGATGCACTGACCGACAAAGGCATCGATGCCGACCAGCATTTCACCCAGCCCCCGCCGCGCTACTCCGAGGCGACGTTGGTCAAGCGGCTCGAAGAACTCGGCATCGGGCGCCCATCGACCTATGCATCCACCATGGCGGTGCTCGTCGAGCGCGATTACGTCAAGATCGATAAGAAGCGGCTCGTTCCCGAGGACAAGGGACGTCTCGTCATCGCGTTCCTCGAGAGCTTCTTCAAGAAGTACGTCGAGTTCGATTTCACGGCTGGTCTGGAAGAGAAGCTCGATCTCATTTCCAACAACGAACTCCAGTGGAAGGACGTGCTGCGCGATTTCTGGAAGGATTTCACGGCGGCGGTCGACGACATCAAGGATCTGCGTGTCGGCGACGTGCTCGAAGCCCTCAACGAGATGCTCGGCCCCCACATCTTCCCGCCCAAGGAGGACGGCTCCGATTCCCGCGCCTGCCCGAAGTGCGGGGCCGGCCGCCTCAGCCTCAAGATCTCCGGCAAGTTCGGCGCCTTCATCGGCTGCGGCAACTACCCCGAGTGCAATTTCACGCGCCAGCTTTCAGCCTCGGCAGGGGACGGCGCGGCGGGCGACCGTGAGCTCGGGTTCGATCCCGAGAGCAGCCTGCCGATCGTCGTCAAAAGCGGTCGCTTCGGCACCTACCTGCAGATCGGCGATCAGAAGGACTACGGCGAAGGCGAGAAGCCGAAGCGCTCCTCGATCCCGAAGGGCATCGACGCCGCGACCATCGATCTCGAAACGGCGCTGAGGCTGCTCGCCCTGCCGCGCGAGGTCGGCATTCACCCGGAGACGGGCACGCCGATCACCGCCGGCCTCGGCCGTTACGGCCCCTTCGTCCTGCACGATGGGACTTACGCCAACGTCGACAGCATCGACGAGGTGTTCTCGATCGGTCTCAACCGCGCCGTGACGGTGCTCGCCGACAAGCGCGCCGGCAAGGGTGGCGGCCGTTTCGGCCGCGGCACGGTGCAGAAAAAGGTTCTGAAGGATTTAGGCGAGCACCCGAGCGAGGGCGGCAGAATCGAAGTGCTCGACGGAAAGTACGGCGCCTACGTCAGCCACAACAAGGTCAACGCGACCATCCCCAAGGGCAAGGCGCCGGAAACGCTGACCGTCGAGGAGGCGCTCTCGCTGCTTGCCGAGCGCATCGCCAAGGGCGGCATCAAGAAGCCGGCGAAGAAGGCCGCCACCAAGCCCAAGCCGGAGAAGCCGGCAAAGCCGGTCAAGTCTGCCGCGAACGACGACGCACCCGCAGCCAAGAAGGCCGCTCCGAAGAGGAAGGCCAAGGCCGGTGCGGGTTGACGTTCGCTGCGCGACGATCTTCCGGTGCAGCATGGACCTGCCAGAAATCTTGCGACGCAACTCGATATGCCTTACATAAGGCATAATGCGTAGAGGATCGCATGATCCGGAGTTTTCGGGACGGCAGGACGGAGCGGTTTGCACGCGGAGAGCATGTCAAAGCCTTTTCGGGATTTGCGCGACAGGCGGAAATTCGGCTCGACCGTCTCGAAGCCGCAAGGCATTTGCAGGATCTGGCAGCGCTGCCCGGGAACCGTCTGGAAGCACTTCGCGGCAATCGCCGAGGCCAGTACAGTATCAGGATCAACGATCAGTGGCGCATATGCTTCGAATGGCCCGAGGGGTCGGCGGGACCATGCAACGTCGAAATTACTGACTATCATTGAGGACGCCATGAGTCGCACGGCCATCCACCCCGGAGAGCATCTGAAAGAGGAACTGGAAACTCTCGGAGTTTCCGCTTCGGAGCTGGCGCGTCAGATCGCAGTTCCCGCCAATCGCATCACTGAGATCATCAATGGCGAACGCTCGCTGACGGCCGATACGGCGCTGCGACTCGGTCATTGGTTCGGCACCAGCGCGGATTTCTGGTTGAACTTGCAGACGATCTACGACCTGCGCATTGCTGAACGGAACTTGGCTAAGACCTTGACGAAGTTGCCACGTCTCAACCGGCAGAGGATCGCCTGACAAAGTCTCGGAAATCGGGTGGCCCCAAGTCGTCTCAGGCCGCCAAGGGCACAAAGCCCACCAAATCGGCCGCGAACGACGACGTACCCGCAGCCAAGAAGGCCGCTCCGAAGAGGAAGGCCAAGGCCGGTGCGGGTTGACGGCCTTTGCCGTCTTCGAACGGGTCTGGTACCACCATGATCGGGGCGGCGACGGACCGGTGCCAACATGCGACTGACGATTGAGTGTGAGTTGGAAGCCGATGGCCGGTGGATTGCGGAAGTGACACAGCTTCCGGGAGTCATGACCTACGGCACGACGCGCGACCAGGCGGCTACCAGGGCAGAGACGCTGGCGCTTCGCGTTCTGGCAGATCGGCTCGAGAATGGCGAGAGCAGGCCCGTCGACATCAGTATCTCGCTGGCAGCGCCATGACGGCTTGGCCGGCGGCCAAGTCCCGCCGCGTCCTCTCGGCTCTCCTTCGAATTGGCCGGCAAGTGAAGCGCCAAAGCGGGTCTCATCGCACTCTGACACGTGAAGGCTGGCCCGACTTCGTCTTTGCATTTCATGGAGACGAGGAAATCGGTCCGCGCATGCTGGCGCGCATAGCCAAGCACACCGGCCTTCGGGCCCGAGATCTGTAAGGCCGTTCAAATTTCCATGGCAAGAAAGCCAACGTCTCGTCGATCCTCCGCCAGCGGCGCGCTGCCGACCCGCGAGGACATCCTCAAGTTCATCGGCGAGGCGCAGACCAAGGTCGGCAAGCGCGAGATCGCGCGTGCGTTCGGCGTGAAGGGCGGGGCGCGGGTCGCGCTGAAGCGCCTGCTCGCCGAGATGGCGGACGAAGGCGCGCTCGCCGGCACCCGCAAGGACTTCCGCGCCAAGGGCAAGCTGCCGCCGGTGACCGTGCTCGAAATCACCGGCCGCGACGCCGACGGCGATCTCCTCGCCAAGCCCGTCGCATGGGACGCCGAGGATGGCGAGCGGCCGAGTATTCTGCTCTCGATGCGCGGCGAAGCGACCGGCGACGAGGACAAGGTCGTCGGCGTCGGCGACCGGGTTCTGGCCCGCGTCACGCGCCTCGAACAACCGGATCGCGACGGCCGGCTCTACGAGGCGACGCCCATCCGCCGCCTGCCGCGCGACCAGCGCCGGCTGCTCGGCATCTTCCGGGCGCACGCCCGCGGCGGCGGCACCATCGAGCCCATCGACCGCAAGGCGCTGAAAGCCTGGTCGATCCTGAAGGGCGACGAGGCCGACGCGCGGGACGGCGACCTCGTGCGCTTCGACCTCGACAGCGAGCGGCGAGGCTCCATCGCGCGGGCGCGCATCCTCGAATCCCTCGGCAATCCGAGCGACGAGCGCAAGATCAGCCTCATCGCGGTGCATGCCCACGGCATCCCGGATGATTTCCCGGAGAGCGTGATCGCCGAGACCGCCTCGCTCGAAGCCCCGACCATGGCCGGGCGCACCGACCTCCGCGACCTGCCGCTGCTGACCATCGATCCGGTCGACGCCCGTGATCACGACGACGCCGTCTACGCCGAGCCCGATTCCGATCCCAGGAACAGCGGCGGCCACGTCATCATCGTCGCCATCGCCGACGTGGCGCATTATGTGCGGCCCGGCACGCGGCTCGACCGCGAGGCGCAATTGCGCGGCAACTCGGTTTATTTCCCCGACCGCGTCGTGCCGATGCTGCCGGAAAAAATCTCGAACGACCTCTGCTCGCTGCGCGAGCTGGAGGACCGCCCCTGCCTCGCGGTGCGCATGATCTTCAGCGCCGACGGCGAAAAGCGCAGCCACACCTTCCTGCGCGCCATGATGCGCTCGGCCGCCAAGCTCTCCTACCAGGAGGCACAGGCGGCCATCGACGGCACCGTATCGGCCAAATGCGCGCCGCTGATGGACCAAACCCTGAAGCCGCTGTGGACCGCCTACGCCGCATTGAGCAGGGCGCGCGACAGACGCGGGCCGCTCGACCTCGATCTCCCCGAACGCAAAATCATCCTCGACGAGCAGGGCCGCGTCGCACGGGTGGTGACACCCGAACGCCTCGATGCCCATCGCCTGATCGAGGAGTTCATGATCCAGGCCAACGTTGCGGCCGCCGAGACGCTGGAAGCGAAGAAAACACCCTGCGTCTACCGCGTGCACGACGCCCCCTCGAAGGAGAAGCTGAAGAACCTCGGCGACTTCCTCGACACCCTCGGCCTCAAGCTGCCGCCGCTCGGACAATTGAAGCCGGCGAACTTCAACGGTGTGTTGGCCAAGGCGAAGACGCTGCCCGTACCCGATCTCGTCAACGAGGTCGTGCTGCGCTCACAGGCCCAGGCCGAATACGCCATCGCCAACATCGGACACTTCGGCCTGAAACTCGCACGCTATGCCCACTTCACCTCGCCCATCCGCCGCTATGCCGACCTGCTCGTGCATCGGGCCCTGGTCAAGGCGCTCGGCCTCGGCGCCGGAGCGCTCGACGAAAAGGAGGTGCCGCGCCTCGCCGACGTCGCGCGCTCCATTTCTGAGGCGGAGCGGCGTGCCATGGCTGCAGAACGGGAGACGACGGACCGGCTGATCGCCACGCATCTGGCTGAAAAGGTCGGCGCCGTCTTCGAGGGGCGCGTCGCGGGCGTCACCCGCTCGGGGCTCTTCATCAAGCTCGACGGTACCGGGGCCGACGGCTTCGTGCCGATTTCGACGCTCGGCACCGAATATTACAATCACGACGAAACGACTCACGCGCTGGTCGGCAGCCGCACCGGCGAGACCTACCGGCTCGGCGATCGGGTCTCGGTGAAGCTGGTCGAAGCGATCCCTTCGGCCGGCGCCTTGCGCTTCGAAATGCTGAGCGAGGGCACGCGCGGCGCCGTCACGCCACTCCGCGGCCTGCGCCTCCGCCACACGCCGCGCCCTCGCCGGCCGGGCCGCTGAGCGACATGTGCCGGCGATTTCATTCGCCCCGATAGAACCGCCACATCCGCAACAGCCTCTGGTGGATGTCGGCATTCGGTCCGGCGAGGATATCGAGGGGCACGCGGATCAGCGTCGATCCCTTCATCGACCAGGGCAGCCGCATCCCCCATCGATAAAAGGGCCGCTTGCGCCAATCGAGGATCAGCACCTCCTCGACGGGACGGCGCAGCGTGACCTGCAGTTCATGACTGGCGACGCCGCGCGAATAATTGGCAACCATTTCGATTCTGGTGATGGCCTGCCAGGGCACCAGACCCAGCGCCTCGAGAAAGAAGCCGTACTGACCGGCTCCGAGACGCGGGCGGCCGGTCTCGATCAGGGGAAAGTTCCAGTAGACCACCACCAGCCCCGCGAGACCACAGGCCAGCCAGAGCAGGTTCCACTGCGTCGCGACCGCCGCCGCGGCGAAGCAGACGGCCGCAAGGAAGGCGACGACGTAGACGGGGAACGTCAGCTCCTCCTGATCGTATGCGACGGTGTAGCCGACGACCTCGTTTTCGGTCACCGTTGAATCCCAGGGCATGTGGCCTCGGCGTGGCGAGGAGTGATGAAGCGTGGTGATGGTCAGTCATCAAGTCGCGTGCCAAGAAGTGCAGGCGAGTTAACTCTTTGAAACTTCGCCCGCCTTCGATTGTCAAAGCCGATGAAGGTGTTCGATTGATCAATACTTAGTCACAAATTCAGTGATGGCGCCTCAGCCTGCCCGGATTTTATGCGGATCATCGCGGTAAAATTTTCATCGGAAAACTGGCTGCTGGATCGCGCCTGCCGGCTTGCGTCTGCATCATTGTTCTGCAATTGTTCTTTTGTGACCTATGAAAGGTCGAGGGCGACATGGACGTCGAAGCCGAAATGCGAGACTTACGCCGCTGGGTCGGCGAGTTGGAGGGCGGCTGGGGCTTTTTGACCAGCCAGATCCGGGATGTGCACCGGGATCTCCTGGGTTTCCAGACCTAGGCCGAGGAGCGGTTCGACAAGGTCGACGCGCGCTTGGACCGGATCGAAGGCGATGTAGCTTCGCTGAAAACCGACGTCGGCGGATTGGATTCAGGCTTTGCCGGGTTGAAAGCGAGCTTCAGATCTCTGCGCGAGGACATGCCGGGCATCGTCGCCGACGCCCTGCGCGACGTGATGAGGGAGACGTGCTGAGGGACCGGCCAACCTAACCTTCAGCCGCGCACGCGCCGACGCTCGGCACGATACCTCGGCTTGGCGCCATGCCGGAGCTTTTCGCAGAACGCGCTGCGCGTTCCGGACAGGCAGCCCCAGCGCTCCAGAATCCAGGCGTCGTGCGCGTTGGTCGGGCCTCCGGCGCGAGCATTGGCGCGGGCGCTCTCGACCTCGTACCAGGACTCGGCTCGGACCCCGGCGGAGCCAGCGAGGATGATAGCACCGCAGGCCAAGGCCTTCATCGTAAACTCACTCATGTTAGTGCCTCCTTCTGGCGGACTTTGCCGAGCAGATGAACCTTATCGGTCCATGGCCGAACTGACCAGAACCGGGACGCAATTGCGAAGCCACGCCCCGAATATACGTGCCGAACGTTACCCGGGTTTCCCGGTCGTGACAGCAGCCAGGTTCGCAAGCCCCTTGGCGAACATGTCCCCGACCGTCGCGTCGGCCCGGAACAGCGTGCACATCAGCCGCGTCAGGAACGGGCGCTCGCTGCGCATGTCCCAGGTCACCAGCGTCTTGCCGCCCTCCGGCTTGAAGGTGAACTCCGCCGTGCTCGTACCCGAGAAAGGCTTGGCGAAGTCCATTTTCAGTTTGACCGCTTCGTCCGGACGGCTTTCCACGATCGCCATCTTTCCTTCGCCGATCTCGTCGGTTCCGGACCAGTTGAATACCGCGCCTGTGCCCGCGTCCGGTCCCTCGAAGGATACCTTTGCATTCGGATCGAGCTTGGCCCACGGCGACCACTGCTCCCATTTCCTGAGATCGTTGACGTGCGGGAAGATGGCCGACGGCGGCGCGTCGATGGCCAGAGAGCGCGTCACGCCACCCTCCGGCGGCTGCATGGCCACATAGCCGACGAAGCCCAGAACGACAGCCAGCAGCACGATAAGCAAGCGTTTGAACATATCCGTTTCCTCTTGTTGTGACGGGGTGGTTCCACGCCTGCGCAGACCGCGGTCGGGGCCGGCCTCCGCCGCCGGCGATCAGCCCGGGGGCCGCTTGAGCACGCGCGCGACCTCGACAACGAACCACAGAGCCATCGCGCCGAGCAGCACCGGCAGCGTGGCGAACAGAAAATAGCCCATCATGCCCATGGTCAGGAGCGTCTGACCCCAATCGGCGCCGGCGATCATGCAGGTCTTGGCCGAGGTGAGGTCGAGCGGGCACCCGTGCCACGACGCGATGGCCCCGGCCAGCAGCGAAACCGCGGTCGGCAGCAGGCAGCCGACGATCACCAGAGCCATCAAGCGGCGAAACCAGCGCATCCGTCGGGCGTATCCTTAAATGAGAACCTGTGTCCTCGCCCGCGCGAGGTTATCCCGAAAGCGCCAGGAACCAAGCCCTGGCCAGCGCGTTGCACCGACGGGAGCCTTCAACAAAATCTCGTTACCCGTTGATCCGCCTGTCAATTGTGACTTGATTGTGGCGTATCGGCCACCCAATTGCCCAGGCACAGGACGAAAGCAGCGGACTATCATGCTCGACGCATTCGACATCGACATCACCGATCGCCCGCGGGCCGAGGATACGACCCACCCGCAGGCCGATGCGGCTACGCCGGCAGGGCTTCGTCACCTCCGCCATGGCGACGTGCTGTTCCAGGTCGGCGACAGCCGCGGCATCCTCTACCGCGTCGAGCGCGGCTCGCTCTGCCACTACATCTCCTGGCCGGACGGACGGCACGAGGTGATCGAGTTCGCCTTCCCCGGCGACATCATCGGTCTCGGCTACACGGACAGCCACATCTCGACTGCGCAGGCCATGGTCGACAGCTCCGTTGCGGCCGTACCGCTGGCCGAGTTCGAAGAGCTGTTGGCCGAGGACGGCCCCCTGGCCGTTCGCATGGCGGCGGCGGCCGACCGGGAATTCGAAATGCTGAAGCAGCGGGCGGGCGCAGTCCCCCTGCGCTCGCCGTCTGCGAGGCTTGCAGAATTTCTATTGGCCATCGTCGCCATCGAAACCCGCGAAGGGCGCAGCGCGCCGCCGACCGTCTCGGCCTCGGCGCTGGCGATGCTCGACAGCGGATCCGCCGCTCTGACCTCAGAAGAATGTGAAACCGCGCTTGCCGACCTCGTTGGCCGGGGTGCGGTCGTCCGCGCCAAAGGCGACATCGGCATCGCGGACCTCTCGGAATTGCAGAGGGCGGCCGAAGCCGCCTGATCCAGCCCGCATTCGGCCTCGGCCTCCACCGTCATGAAATTTCGGCAAGTTGCGACGGAGTGCAGACGGCACCCACGTTTCCTTCCCAAGACGGTCACGCTGGCCGCGGAGCCTCCTCCCCCGAGGTGTCCCGCATGCCGGTGGCGGCCGGACCGCGAGCCGGCGACGAGCCGCGGCGGTCCGGCCGGCCGTCCGAGACCGCGCCTGATGACGGTCGATGAACAATCGAGGAGACCTTTTTCCCATGACACGACACGCAAAGTTGCTGCTCGGCGGCGTCGCCGTCGCAGCCCTCGGGCTCGGCGCCGCTGGTGCCATCGCCCGTCACGGCCATCACGGTCACGGCTTCGGCGGGATGCACGGCGGCATGTTCGGGCCCGGCATGGGCTCGATGGGCAAGTTCTGCCGCGACGGTCGCACCGCAGAAATGGCCGATCTCATGCTGGTCCGTCTCGAATACCGTGTGAAGCCGACGGACGCGCAGAAAGCCGGTTTCGAGGAACTGAAGTCCGCCACCCGCGCCGCCGCCGGCAAGCTCGCTGCGGGTTGCCCGGCCAGGCCTGCCGAGCCCGCACAGACCGACGGACCGCGCCCGCGGCCCTCACCGGTCGAGCGACTGGCCAACGCCGAAGCCATGACGGCCGCGACGCTCGACGCCATCAAGACGGTTCGTCCGGCTGCCGAGAAGTTCTATGCCACGCTGAGCGAGGCGCAGAAGACGGCCCTCAATGAACGTCCCCATCGCTGGGGTCGCGGCAAGGGCAAGTCGGATCGTGGCGAGCGTGGAGCATATCGCGACCAGGATCGTGAACCGGGTGGCCCCGAAGGCGAACCCGCTCCGAAGCCTTAAAGGATAGGAATGCGCAAAGTCGAGTCGAGGCGCCGAGCACCTACCGCAATCGTCATCCTCACGGAGTGAGGGCCTCTTGAGCCCGAACGACGCTGGGATCCAGCGTCAATCTCGGCGCAGCCGACAACCGACAGGTGTCCTTCGGACGCTTCT
>JBQTIA010000155.1:0-6796 GCA_052388455.1 Hyphomicrobium sp. | reverse complement strand
CTCAGGCCGCGTTGCCGACGATGACCGCGTCGACCTTGCTCTTCTTCACCAGCGCGGCGGTCTCCTCGGTGCCGATGAGAGCGTTGCCCTGGGGGTAGGCGTCGATCGGCAGCACGGTGACGCCCGGAAAGTCCTGCTCGAGCATCTCCTTCAGCATCGGCAGCATGCGGTAGGCCTGCCACTGCTCGTTGCTGACGAAGCCGATGCGCTTGCCCGCGAGGGACGCGAGGCGCGGCGCGTGCGGCTGCGTCACTTCGAGCACGCCGGACGGATCGTGGAATTCCAGCTTGACCATGGGTGCTCCTCCATCAGATCGAGTCATTCTTGAAATCGTAGCACGCGCGGCAGCCGGCCCGGACCCACAACGTCACGCTGGTGATGGGGCGACCACACTCCGCCGCGGCATTACGGACGGTAGCGCAGCGCATCGACAATCAGCGAAAAGGCTGGCGACGGTTGCCGACGACTTGGGTAATACAGGTAATAACCCGGAAACGGGGGGCACCACTCTTCAAGTACACGCGCCAGGCGCCCTTCCTCGATGTGCGGCGCAAATTCTTCTTCAGGGAGGAACGCCACGCCCAGCCCTCCGATCGCTGCATCAACGATATGGGGTGTTGTGTTGAAAGTGAGCTGGCCATCGACGCGAACGTTCAACTGGCGACCGCGACGCTCGAACTCCCAGACGTACAGGCCGCCATAGGTAGGCATGCGGAGATTGATGCAGCGGTGGGCTACTAGGTCGCGTGGCGATCGCGGCGCAGGGTTCGTAGCGAAGTATGACGATGAGGCGACGGCGGCCATCCGAAGCTTGGGACCGATGGGGATCGCGATCATGTCCTTATCGATGGACTCGCCTAGGCGCACGCCCGCGTCAAAGCGATCCGCGACGATGTCCCTGAATCCGTAATAGACATCGAACTCCACCTTGATATCGGGATATTCGTGCAGCAATGGCGTGAGCTTCGGCAACAACGTGGTCTTGAGAACGTGATCGCTGCAGGTAATCCGCACGGTCCCGGCGGGCTTGTCGCGTAAACCGGTCAGTGCATCCAGCTCGGTCTCGATCTCCTCGAAACGGGAGCCCACCCTTGCCAGAAGCCGGTCGCCGGCCTCGGTGGGCGCGACGCTACGCGTCGTCCGCGTCAGCAGCCGAAGGCCGAGCCTCTCCTCTAGCGCCCGGATTGTGTGGCTGAGCGCTGATTGCGAGATCCCGAGCTTTTTCCCCGCCTTGGTGAAGCTCCGCTCCCGGGCGACAGCCAGGAAGCCGAGGAGGTCTCTTACGTTTTCGCGGCGCATTCATGAATCCAGTTCATGAGCCCATGCGAATTGTACCATCTAATCATTTGCCCCCGCCGCCGCTATTCTCATACGCAGTCAGGAGATAAGCGGCTGCTTCAGTCAGACAAGGAATTCCGCAGGGCTATTTCTCAGACCGGAACAGGACAATGACGACGAGTCAGAAAGCGAGATACGCGGAGAAGGTCGCGTTCGTAACCGGTGCAGCCAATGGCATCGGTCGCGCCACGGCGCTGGCGTTCGCGCGTGAGGGCGCCAGCGTGGTGGTTGCCGATATTTCGGAAAGTGGCAATCTGGAAACGGCCCGCAGGATCGAGGAGCTGGGCGGGCGGGCGCTTGCAGTCAGGTGCGACGTGACACGGGCCGAGGACGTCACGGCTGCCTTGGCCAAGACCGTTGAGGCATTCGGGCGGCTCGACTTCGCCTTCAACAACGCGGGCATCGAGCCGAGGAAGCCGGTTCCGACCGCGGATTACGAGGAGCAGGAGTGGCACCGGATCATCGACACCAACCTCCGCGGCGTTTTCCTGTGCATGAAGCACGAGATCCCGCTGATCCTCGAGCAGGGAGGCGGCGCGATCGTCAATACGTCCTCGGGCGCAGGAGTCATCGGCATCAAGGGCAGCCCCGCGTACACCGCCGCGAAGCACGGCGTGATCGGCCTTACCCGATCGGCGGCCCTCGATTACGCCGCACAGAACATCCGCATCAACGCTGTCTGTCCAGGCTATATCGACACTCCGATGATGGCTCGCTTTACCGGGGGCACGCCCCAAGGCCGCGCGAAGGTGATCGCGGAGGAGCCGGTCGGGCGGATGGGCATGCCCGAGGAAATCGCCGCGGCCGTCGTCTGGTTGTGCTCTGACTTCGCTGCTTTCGTAATTGGGCACGCTATGGTCATCGATGGCGGCCAAACGGTGCAGTAACGCGCGATGGGCTCTGTCTGAATTGCCATGACCGTGAGATTCAACGGAGAGGAGTTGTAGGCCATGCGAGCAGCTGTTCTCCACGGTCCGCGCGACGTGCGGTTCGAGGAGCGCGAGGACCCGAAGATCGTCGAGCCGACGGACGCCGTCATCCGCATCGCTGCCACGTGCGTGTGCGGGTCGGATCTGTGGCCGTATCGCGGGCTGCAGCCGATCGACGGACCGACGCCGATGGGACACGAGTACTGCGGCGTCGTGGAGGAAGTGGGCAAGGCGGTGCGCTCGATCAAGCGCGGCCAGTTCGTCGTCGGCTCATTCGCCACTTCCGACAACGCGTGCCCCAACTGCCGGTACGGCTACCAGTCGTCCTGCAAGCACCGCGAGTTCATCACCCGGGCGCAAGCGCCGGTGCTGCGCGTGCCGCTGGCGGACGGGACGCTGGTGCCGACGCCGGGCGTTCCGTCGGACGACCTGATCCCGAGCCTGCTGACGACCTCGGATGTCCTGGGCACCGGCTGGTTCGCCGCCGATGCGGCGAGCGTGAGGCCGGGATCAACCGTCGTGGTCGTGGGCGACGGCGCGGTAGGCCTGCTCGGCGTTCTCTCGGCAAAGCAGATGAGGGCCGAGCGGATCATCGTGATGAGCCGGCACGAGAAGCGGCAGAAGCTCGCCCGTGAGTTCGGCGCCACCGACATCGTGACGGAGCGCGGCGACGAAGGCGTCGCCCGCATCAAGGATTTGACGCGCGAAATCGGCGCTGACTCCGTTCTGGAGTGCGTCGGCACGCAGGAGTCGATGATGCAAGCCATCCGCACCACACGGCCCGGCGGGCACGCAAGCTTTGTCGGCGTGCCGCACAGGGTCGAGCTCAATGGCGAGGAGTTGTTCTTTTCTCACGTCCACCTTCATGGCGGCCCTGCGCCCGTGCGCCGCTACCTGCCCGAGCTGATCGATCTAGTGGTGAACGGGAAGATCAACCCCGGCAAGGTCTTCGACCTCACCCTGCCCCTCGATCAGGTGGCCGAGGGGTACCGTGCCATGGACGAGCGCCGCGCGATCAAGACGCTGCTGCGCCCATGACCCGCTTGAGCCGACGAAAGCTGTTCCTGGCCCTTGCATTGCCGATGGTCCTCAGCTCGGCCGCTCAAGGCGAGGAGACGAACGCGATGAAGATCCGCCTGACCGTCAATGGAAAGACGTTGCCCGCAACGTTGATGGACAACGCAACAGCCAGGGAATTCCTTGCCCTGCTGCCGATGACGCTGACACTCGAAGATTACGCGTCGACCGAGAAGATCAGCTATCTGCCACGAAAGCTTTCCACAGCAGGCGCGCCCGCAGGCCACGACCCTTCCGTTGGCGACATCACTTACTACGCTCCGTGGGGGAACCTGGCGATCTTCTACAGAGATTTCCGCTACTCGAGAGGGCTCATTCAGTTGGGCCGGATCAATTCCGGCATCGAAGCACTGAACGTGCCGGGCAAGCTTAAGGTGACGATCAAGCGGGTCGAGAAGTAACGAGGAGACAGGAAAATCATGAGCACATTCACAGTCAACGGGAAACCTCACAGCTTCGACGGCGATCCGGAGATGCCGCTTCTGTGGTATCTGCGGGACATCGCGGGCATGACCGGCACCAAGTTCGGCTGCGGCATGGCGCTCTGCGGCGCCTGTACCGTACAGCTCGATGGCGCGGCTGTTCGCGCCTGCGTGACACCGATCGGGAGTATCAACGGCCGCGCGGTCACTACCATCGAAGGGCTGTCACCGGACGGCACGCATCCAGTACAGGTGGCATGGCGCGAACTCAACGTTGTGCAGTGCGGCTATTGCCAGAGCGGGCAGATCATGCAAGCCGTGGCGTTCTTGAAGGAGACTCCAAAACCAACTGATCGCGACATAGACGCGGCCATGAGCGGTGTCATCTGCCGCTGTGGCACCTATCCCCGCATTCGCGCAGCCATCAAGCGCGCTGCGGAAAGGGCATGACTATGAACCCACCTGCCGAACTCGAACTGGCAAACGTCAGCCGCCGAGCTTTCCTGCGTGGCCTCGCAGCCGGCACATTCGTTCTCGCCGTTCGAGTTTCGCCGTCGGCATTCGCGCAAGAAACAAAGTACGGTGGTGAGGCCATGAGCGGCGGACTCAAGGACGATCCCCGCGTCTTTCTCTCTATCTCGGATGACGGGACGGTCAGCCTCCTGTGCCACCGCGCCGAGATGGGCCAGGGGGTCCGAACGAGCTGGGCCATGGTTGTCGCCGACGAGCTGGAGGCGGACCTGGCGCGGGTCAAGGTGCTGCAGGCGCCAGGCGACGAGGCGCGTTACGGCAACCAGAACACCGACGGCTCGCGCAGCATGCGACATCATTTCCAGCCGCTCCGCCGCATCGGCGCAGCTGCCCGACGGATGCTCGAGGAGGAAGCGGCATCCCGCTGGGGCGTTCCCGTCTCCGAAGTCACTGCGTTCAACCACGAGGTGGTGCACGAGGCGAGCGGCCGGCGCCTTGGCTTTGGGGCGCTTGCGCGTGGCGCAGCGATGCGGCCTGTGCCGAGCGGCAATACGTTGGTTCTCAAGTCTCCGAAGCAGTTCCGCTACATTGGCCGCGAAAACGTCCCCCTGATCGATAACTTCGACATGACCACCGGCAGGGCCGTCTACGGTATCGACGCCCGGATCGAGGGCATGGCATATGCGGTCGTGGCGCGACCTCCGGTCTATGGCTCCAGCGTGAAGAACTTCGACGCAACCGAAACCCTGAAAGTGCCGGGCGTGCTGAGGGTCGTGCCGATCGATGCGGCTGCCATCCCCACGGCCTTTCAACCCCTCGGCGGCGTCGCGGTGGTCGCCGAAAACACCTTCGCGGCCATCAAAGGCCGCTCGCTCCTGCGCATCCAGTGGGAAGATGGGCCGAACGGAGCCTATGACTCGGCTCAGTTCCGCAAAGCGATGGAGGCCTCCGCCGCCAGGCCGGGTAAGGTGGTGCGCAACAACGGTGATGTCGATAAAGCTCTGGCTGGCGCGTCGAGGCGCATCCAGGCGTCGTATTACATTCCCCATCTCGCTCACGCGCCAATGGAGCCGCCGACGGCCACCGCACGAGTGACGGAAGATAGTTGCGAGGTCTGGGCAAGCTTGCAGAATCCTCAGGCACTCCGCACCGATCTCGCCAAGCGCTTCAACCTGCCGCTCGACAGGATCACAGTGCACGCGCTGCTGCTGGGCGGCGGTTTTGGCCGCAAGTCCAAGCCCGACTTCGCCAGCGAGGCGGCGATCCTCTCTCGCGCGATGGGAGGGCGTCCGGTGAAGGTGACCTTCACTCGCGAGGACGACATCCAGCACAGCTATTTCCATACCGCCTCGGTGGAGCGTCTGGAGGCTGGTCTCGATACAAGGGGCAAGCCCGTTGCGTGGTTGCATCGCACGGTTGCGCCGACCATCCGCTCGATCTTCGCGCCGAACGCCAGGAACGAGGCAGCGTTTGAACTCGGCATGGGGGCGGTCGATATGCCTTTCGCCATCCCCGACATCCGGGTTGAGAATCCGGAAGCGGAGGCTCACACCCGGATCGGGTGGTTCCGCGCCGTATCAAACATCCCTCATGCCTTTGCCGTCCAGAGCTTCGTCGCGGAGCTCGCGGCGGCAGCGAGGCGCGATTCGAAGGACTACCTTCTCGAGTTGCTCGGTCCCGATCGCCTTATCAACCCGGTCTCGATGTCCGATGAATGGAACTACGGAGAGGACCCGAAGTTGTATCCGTTCGACACGGGACGACTGCGGCGCGTGATCGAGAGAGCGGCGAAGGAGGCTGGCTGGGGTCGCACGCCGCCCCGGGGCCGCGGCCTCGGCATCGCGGCGCATCGGAGCTTCGTAGCCTATACCGCGGTCGTCGTTGAGGTGGCGGTCGGAACCAAGGGCGAGCTGACGATCCCCCGCGTGGATATCGCCTTCGATTGCGGCGCGGTCGTCAATCCCGATCGCGTCCGGGCACAGCTCGAAGGCGCGGTCATAATGGGTATTAGCCTTGCAACCGTCGGCGAAATCACCTTCAAATCGGGCCGGGTCGAACAATCGAACTTCCACGACTACCAAGTGACTCGCATCGACGCGGCGCCGACGGTGATCCGCACGCATCTCGTGATCCCGACTGGCTATGACGATCCGCTCGGCGGTGTCGGTGAGCCCGGCTTGCCGCCCGTCGCGCCCGCGTTGACCAACGCGATCTTCGCCGCTACGGGCAAACGTATTCGGGGCCTGCCTATCCGGGATCAGCTCGCATAGAAGACGTAAGCCGTGCGGTACACGTCGCGCAGGATCTTGCCTACGCGACGCGGCGGAGGTTAAGGCACTACCGGCGTCGGGCGTGGCAGGGGAACACCCATCTCGCCCGCGGTCCGGCGCAGGAGGTCGGGGCGGTCGCTGATGATGCCGTCCACGCCCAAGTCGATCAGGCGCCGCATGTCGGCGGGGTCGTTCACGGTCCACACGACGACTTTCAGCCCGAGCGACTGCGCTTCCTTCACCTGGTCGCGCGTCGTCTCGGCGTGATAGGGCGACCACACCGCTCCGC
>JBQTIA010000154.1:0-27438 GCA_052388455.1 Hyphomicrobium sp. | reverse complement strand
TCGCGGTCCCGCCGGCACCGCTCGGTCAGTCATACTTCACGTATGAGAAGCGCATGTCGTTTTCCGGCGTCCCTTCCAGCGCGCCGCCTTCCTTGCCGGGACGCCAGTACACTACGTCCTCGATCTTGCGGGCGAGCGCGAGATCCTTGCCCGTGATGCCCTTCGCGGAATGGGTGACGAGGCGCACCTCCACCCAGGCGTAGGAGACCGTCAGGTCGGGATGATGCCAGGCGGCCTCGGCCAGGTGGCCGACGGTGTTGACGACCATCAGCGTACCCTTCCAGCTATTGGTCTTGTATGTGCGACGGATCCAGCCGTCCTCCAGCCGCCACTGCGGCAGGTTCGCCGCCAGCCAAGCGGTCACCTCGGCTTCGCTCATCGGTTGCTCGCGGGTCGCGGTCATATTGCTCTCCCAACTGGTTTCGTGGACAGTGTCGGCTAGTGTCTCGATCGCGAAGTCCGCCGCAGACTTCTGCAGGCTCCGTACGGACTTCGCGATCGAAAGGACACTGGCAAGTCTATGATTCTAGTGTGATTCAGATTTCGAAGTCCGCCTCTCATCCAGTCGCAGAGTATGCAGCGGACTTCGAAATCATCACACTAGATCCGAACCCTAATGCGCAAGATGCGGGCAAGGCAATTGCCGCCCGCCCGCGAAGGATGCCCAGTTCCATGCGAACCGATACCGAGACGGCGGCAGTGCGCGTCAAGGCGCCGGCCCGGCTGCATCTCGGCTTCGTCGATCTGAACGGCAGCCTGGGTCGCCGCTACGGCAGCCTGGGCCTCGCGGTTGACGCACCAGCGACCGAGCTGTCGCTGGCGCCGGCCGCCGAATTCACGGCCCACGGCGCGGAGAGCGAGCGGGCGTTGAAGCTGATGCAGCGGCTCGCCCAATCTCTCGAGGTCCGCCGTCGCTATCGGGCCGACGTTTCCGCTGCAATCCCGGCCCATGCCGGACTGGGCTCCGGCACCCAGCTCGCTTTGGCCATCGGCACGGCGCTGATCCGGCTCGAGGGCTTGACCGTGACGGCGCGCCAGCTCGGCGAGCTGGTCGAGCGTGGCGCCCGCTCTGCCATCGGCATGGCGGCGTTCGAGAGCGGCGGCTTCATCGTCGACGGCGGACGCGGCCGCGACGGCCATTCGCCGCCGGTTGTCGCCCAAACCGGCTTTCCCGAAGCCTGGCGCGTGATGCTCGTGCTCGATCCCGCAGCGACCGGCGTGCACGGCGACCGCGAGACGGCGGCGTTCGCAGCCTTGCCGCCCTTCACCGACGCGATGGCCGGACACCTGAGCCGGCTCACCCTGATGCAGCTTCTCCCGGCCCTGCACGAGGAGAACCTGTCGGCCTTCGGCGCCGCGGTGACTGAAATCCAGGAGATCGTCGGCGGACATTTCTCGGCCGCGCAGGGCGGCTCCAACTGGTCGAGCCCGGCCGTCGGACGGCTGATCGGCCGCCTGGGGGATGCCGGAGCGGTCGGCATCGGTCAAAGCTCGTGGGGACCGACCGGGTTCGGCTTCATGGAGAGCGAAACTGCGGCGGCTCGCCTCTATTCAACTTTCGTCGAAGAGGCTACAGCACAGGGCCTCGAGCTTCTGGTCGTCCGTGGTCGCAACAGCGGCGGCAGAATCGAAGTCATCCCGTCCGCCGACGCCGGCTGCCGAACCCCGACCCCAAGGAGCGAATGATGAGCGACGCCACTCCCATCCTGCACATGCTTGCCCCGAGCAAGCACATGAGCCCGTTCGATGTGAACATGGCGGCAGATGCGGGCTACAAGGTCATCGTTCCCTACGTCAATGTCGAGCTCGGCGAGGTCAATGCGCTGGTTCAGGACGCAATTTTCTCGCGCCCGCCGAACTACGGCCCGCGCACGGGCTTCTTCATGGGCGGCAAGGATGCGATCCTGGCTCTCGACATGATGGAAGCGGCCCGCAAGGCGATGGTGCCGCCGTTCGAATGCTCGATCTTCGCCGATCCGGCCGGCTCGTTCACCACGGCGGCGGCGATGGTCGCCTGCGTCGAGCGGTTGCTGAAGTTCAAGTTCGGACGCACCTGGAAGGGCACCAAGGTAGCCGTGTTCGGCGCCACCGGCGTGGTCGGCTTCGCCTCCTCGATCATCGCGGCGCTGGAAGGCGCCGACGTGCAGCTCGTCGCCCACCGCGGTGTCGAGCGGGTGATCAAGAACGCGGCCATTTCCAAGGAGCGGTTCGGCGTCGATCTCGAAGCCGTCAACGGCGAGACGGCCGACCAGAAGCGCGATATCATCGCCAACGCGGAAGTCATTTTCGCGGCCGCCGCAGCCGGTGTGCAGGTCGTCTCCAAGGAGCACAAGGAGCTGGCCAAGCGCCTGCTCGTCATCGCCGACGTCAACGCCGTGCCACCGCCCGGTGTCGAGGGCATGGAGCTGTTCATGGACGGGGCGGAGCTGCCCGGCTGTCACGCGCTCGGCGTCGGCCCTCTGGCCATCGGCGACATCAAGTACAAATGCGAAAGCGGCCTCTTCAAGCAGATGATCGCATCCGACAAGCCGCTGGCGCTCGACTTCCGCCACGCCTACGCGCTGGCGAAGACCCTGACCGGCCTGGCCTGAACGAGTGCCCGAAAGCCTGCCTGAAAGCCTGCCTGAAAGCCTTCATCATCGTGTGAGCGTGTGAGCGGACCCAGCATTCTGATCGCCGCCTATTCCGGGCGTGCCTTGGCTCAATCGGCGCGGCGAGCCGGCTTCGCGCCGCTCGTCGTCGACGCCTATGGCGACCTCGACACGAGGTCGGCAGCGGCTGGGCTGCGCACGCTGCCGGAGGTCGTTGCGCAGGGATTTCGGAGCAAACCGCTGCTGGCGGCGCTCGACGCTCTGTCGGCAGCGGCGGCGAGCAGGCCGGCGGGCCTCGTGCTCGGGTCCGGTTTCGAGGACGTTCCGGGTCTCATCGCCACGCTCGAAAAGCACTTTACCCTGCTCGGCTGTGGGGCGGAGACCAATCGCCGGTGCAAGGATCCGACGCAGTTCTTCCCCCTGCTCGAGGAACTGGGCATCCCGCACCCCTCGACCCGAACGACGGCACCCGCCGACCCGACCGGATGGCTCTCGAAGCGGATCGGGGGCTGCGGCGGAACCCACATCAGGGCCTGCGCGCCCGGCGCAGCCGCCGACGCCGGTCGCTATGTCCAGCAGCACCGCGAGGGATTGCCGATTTCGGCGAGCGTCGTGTGCGGGCGACGGGATGTGGCGGTGGCCTGGGGTTATCAGTGGACGGCGCCGACCGCCACCGCTCCATTCCGCTATGGCGGCGCGGCTGGCAGCATCACACTCGATCCCGAGCTCGAAGGCCGGCTGATGGACATCGTCCTCCAGCTCATTCCGAAACTCGGCCTCGTCGGCCTCGTGTCGTTCGATTTCCTGCTGACACCTGACGGTGATGCGCTGCTTCTGGAAGTCAATCCGCGCCCCGGCGCCACGCTCGACATCTTCGACGACGCGGCCGGCACGCTGTTCCGCGCCCACGTGGCAGCCGGACGGGATGACGGATCGGTCGCGCCTGTCATGCAGGATTGGGCGCCGGAATTCGCTGCTTCGGCCTACTGCTACGCTGACAAGGGTGCGCTGGTGGCAGGTGACCATGCGTGGCCCGAGTGGTCCAGCGACCGTCCCCCGGCCGGCGCCGTCATTCCGGCCATGGCACCGATCGCGACCGTGAAGGCTGTTGGCGCGATGCCCGAAGACGCCGAGACGTCATGCCGAGAGCGCGTGAGGGAGCTGACGCGCCTGCTCTACGAAACGACTTCAGGGAAGGAACGACAGTCATGTCATGCGCACTAGAAGCGGCGCCGAGCGTCAATGCGCGAGCCTCCAAGATCGTCGAGGACATCGTGGCCAACGCCGCGGCGCTGCGCGTGAAGGTCTCCACCGGCGCCGCCGGTGAACGCCAGATCGATCTCGGCTCGAGCGTACGCGGCGGTCTCGAAGCGGGTCGTCGGCTCGGCGAGGTCTGCATGGGTGGCTTCGGCACCGTCACCATCACGCCGACCTCGGGTCTGGAGCGCTGGCCGCTCGGCGTCGTTGTGCATTCTTCGAACCCCGTCGTCGCCTGTCTCGGCAGCCAGTACGCAGGCTGGACGATCACCGAGGAGGCGAGCGGCTTTTTCGCACTCGGTTCCGGCCCCGCGCGTGCTCTCTCCCGGGTCGAAGCCCTCTATTCAGAGCTGGGCTACGTCGACCATCACAACCGCGGCGCACTGGTCATCGAGGGAGACAAGGCTCCACCGGCTTCGGTGGCGGCCAACATCGCGGCGGCCTGCGGAATTTCACCCAAGGATCTGACCATCCTGTTCGCCCCGACGGGCAGCCTGGCGGGAACGGTCCAGATCGCCGCGCGCGTGCTGGAAGTCGCGCTGCACAAGGCGCACGAGCTGCACTTCCCGCTCGATCGGATCGTGGACGGCTACGGGGTCGCGCCGCTGGCGCCGCCGATCCCGGATTTCGTCAAGGCCATGGGCCGCACCAACGACGCGATCATCTACGGCGGTCGCGTTCAGCTTTTCGTTCGCGGCAACGACGCCGACGCCAAGCAACTCGCCGAGCAGCTTCCTTCGAGTGCCTCATCGGCCTACGGACAGCCTTTCGCCGAAATCTTCGCGGCGGTGAATGGTGATTTCTACAAGATCGACGGTAAGCTGTTCAGCCCGGCGGCCGTCACCGTTTCCAATCTCGACACCGGCGCCTCTTTCCAGGCCGGCAAGCTCGCCCCCCAGATCGTCGAAGCGAGCTTCAAATAAATCTCGGCAGGCGTCAGAACCGGAGTCGATACGTGTCAGATCCTGCGGGTCCGACACCATGGCTCCATCCTCGCCAAATGAGTACGTCGACGTGAGGGACAACTCGAAAGCTCCCGATGGTGGCGTCAGACCCTCCGGGCCTGACACCCTTTCGCCCCGCATCGTGCTCTTCGTCGAAGAGTACCGCAGCGAGTGGCACGCGCGCAGAATCGCGGATGCGCTGGAGCGGCAGGGCGCCAGCGTCGTGACGACCACGCTCAAGCAATGCGCCTTCGACACACAGGCCCCGAGCGGCCTCGATATTCCGGGGCTCGACGGCCACCTGCCGGACGGGGCCTTCGTGCGCTCCATCTCGGCCGGAAATCTGGAGCAGATCACGCTGCGCCTCGGCATCCTGCACGCGCTTAGGGAAAGCGGCGTCAGAGTGTGGAACGACGCCCGCGCCATCGAGCGTTGCGTCGACAAATCGGCGGCAACGTTTCTTTTTCAGAGGGCCGGCCTGCCGGTTCCGTCGACCCGCGTCATCGAAGGCCGCGACAAGGCGATTGAGCACGCCCGCACCCTGGCCCGGCCGCTGGTCGTCAAGCCGTTGTTCGGCAGCCAGGGCAACGGCGTCATGCGCGCCATGACCAGCGACGAGCTGCCGCCGCCCGAGGCCGTCGGCGACGTCTACTACATGCAAACGTACCTCCGCCCGCCCGACGCCGCAGCCTTCGAGGACTGGCGCGTGTTCGTTTCGCGCGGGCACATCCTCGCCACCATGAAGCGGGTCGGCCGGACCTGGATCACCAACGTGCATCAGGGTGCCGAGCCACATCCGCACGATCCCGACGACGAAATGCGCTCGCTCGCGCTGGCGGCCGTGACGGCCGTCGGCGCGGACTATGCCGGGGTCGACCTGATCCGCGATGCCGCTGGCACGCTGATGGTGCTCGAAATCAACTCCAATCCGGCTTGGCGGGGCCTCCAGAGCGTCGCCGGTATCGACATTGCCGACCGACTGGCGCAGGATTTTCTCAGTGAACTGAATCCGATTCCTTTGTTTGCGAGATCGTGATGAGACCGCTGCCCCGGGCGCGGATCGAAGCGGCCTTCATTGCCGCCTGCGAAGCTGAACTCGAGGCCCTGAAGCCCGGGAACGTGCATGTCCACGCCGACGGGCACGGGATGCAGGTGCGCGACTTCCATCTGTCGGCGCGTGTTGCCGCACCCCACATCGTCAATTCCCGGCTTCGCGTCGGAGCGCGCATCCGCCGCGCCGTCGAAGCCACCGTCGATGCGGTCGGCTGCAACACCAATCTCGGCATCATCCTGCTGACGGCGCCCCTCGCCGCCGCCGCCCAGAGGAGTGGCCTGCCCCTGCGTGAGAGCCTCGGCGAGGTGCTGGCCGGGCTCGATGTCGAAGATGCCGCGGAGACCTTTGCGGCCATCCGGCGGGCCAGCCCGGCCGGGCTCGGCTCGGCCAAGAGCGCCGACGTGGCCAACACCGCGCGCGTCACTCTGCGCGAGGCCATGGCCCTGGCCGCCCGGCGGGATCGCATCGCACGCCAGTACGTGACAGATTACGAAGACGTTTTCTCGTTCGGCATCCGTGCGTTGACAGCGGCATCCCGGCGCGCGGGCGGCACCTCGCCCGATGTAGTAACCAACCTGCACATGCGTTTTCTAGCCCGCTTTGCGGACAGCCACATCGTCCGCAAGCACGGCCTGGACATCGCCCGCTCGGTCGCATCCGAAGCGCGGCTCAACCTGTCGCACGCCCATCCGCCGATCTCGGCCCGCAGCCGGTCCGTGCTGATGCGGCTCGATCGCGACCTGAAAACGCGCGGCCTCAATCCAGGCACCACCGCCGATCTCGTTGTAGGCACCCTCTTCGCGGCAAGGATAATCGCCGAACGGGATGCGTCGAAAGTCCAATAGGCCCTTGTCGAGTCCCCGCTCATGGCGCTATTTAGGGGCCTCGGCGCCGCTATCCGGCATCCGGCTCGATGACGCTCGTCCTCGAGTGCTGCCAACTGGGATGGGCATGGTAGACCGCAGCAGCCCGCGTCCGCGAGAGTGCCTCGGGGTACGACGGTTCATGTATTTGTTGAAACGGGAGGAAAACCCCTAATGGCCAAGATCAATCGCGTAATGGTCGGCGAAAGCCTCGTCGGAGACGGCAACGAAGTTGCGCATATCGACCTCATGGTCGGCCCGCGCGGCAGCGCCGTCGAAAGCGCCTTCTGCAACGCGCTGGTGAACAACAAGGACGGCTTCACGTCGCTCCTCGCCGTCATCGCGCCGAACCTGCCCTGCAAGCCGAACACCGTGATGTTCAACAAGGTCACCATCAAAGACGCCCGTCAGGCCGTCCAGATGTTCGGACCCGCCCAGTACGGCGTCGCCAAGGCCGTGCAGGACTCGGTCGCCGAGGGCGTGATCCCGGCCAACGAAGCCGACGACGTCTACGTCGCAGTCGGCGTGTTCATCCACTGGGAAGCGGCCGACGACGCCAAGATCCAGGACTTCAATTATCGCGCCACCAAGGAAGCTCTGGCCCGCGCCGTCGCCGGCAAGCCGACCGCCGCCGAAGCCACCGCGCAGCGCAACTCGGTCGCCCACCCGTTCGGTGCTAAGACTTGAAGCGGGCACCGTCCACAGCAGGATAAAACCCCTGCCATGAATGGGGGTCTGCTGCAGCGATTGGGAAGACTACTCTCTGGCCGTTGGAGCGGCTGAAGCGGCGAGTGGGCCTTCACTTTCACTCGTCGCGTGGACCGATAACTACCAGCCGGCGATCTCCTCGAGGTCGCCGGCTTTGATTTGTCCGGTGTGCAAGGCCGTCGCGACCAGCGCGCCCGATGCGCCAGCTTCGGCCGCCGACTTGAGGTCGGCGCGGTTGCGAATGCCGCCGGCGCAATAGACGCGGCGAAGCCCGGCCAGCGCGGTTACCTCGCCGAGCCGCGCCACCTCCGGCCCGTTGGCGGTCCCGACGCTGGCGAGCGTCATTGCGATGACCCTCGCAGGCCAGGTGCCGCGCTCGTGCAACAGCCGCGGCGCGCCGAGAAACCTGTCGCCCTTGAAATCCAGTGAGAGCACGAGGCGGTCGCTATATCGGGACCGCAAGGCGTCCAGGTCGCCTGGCTCGATGCCGCTCTCACTGCCGACCACCGCCACCACACGATCGATGGCGAGCTGTTCGCCGACGCTTGCGGCATCGGCTGCGCCGTTGTCGATCCAAAACGTTACTTCCGGCAGCGCACCAGTCAGACGGCGCACCAGATCGAGATCGGCGCCGCGACGCTCGATGCCGTCGAGATCGGCGAGGTAAAGCGTCGCGAACGGGTAAAGCGTCAGGTATCCGCGCGCGATGGCCAGGGGGTCGGCGCTGTACGACAGCGGCGTTACGAGCGGCTGATAGTTCGATCGATCGCCCATGATTGCGGCGACGGCCACACCGTTGCGAACATCGATGACGGGGATGACGTGCATGGCTTCCCTCTCGGTCGACCTCGTGTAACACACCGCACGAATGTCCGTCGGGGAGAGAGCGATTGGCCATCGTGGCAGGTCTGGATGTCGGCGGAGCGCACCTGAAGGTGGCGCTCGTCGAGGACGGCCGGGCCATCGCGGTGAAGCAGTTCGTTTGTCCACTGTGGCAGGGCATGGAAAAGCTCGACGCGGCGCTGATGGCCGCAAGGCCATTGCTCGCGCACGCATCCCGACACGCCGTCACGATGACGGGCGAGCTGTCTGACCTCTTCGAGCACCGCGCCTCGGGTGTCGCCACGCTGGCCGACCGGCTGACACGAGAACTCGGCGCCGAAGCCAGCTACTGGCTGGGTGAGAAGGGTTTCGGCAACGCGGCAGCGGCCAAGGCCCATACCGCCGACACCGGCTCGACCAATTTTCTCGCCACGGCCTCGGCCATCGCGCGCCGCGAGCCCGAGGCACTGCTCGTCGACTTCGGCTCGACGACGGCGGACATCATCGCCATCCACAACGGGGCCGCCGCCGCGCGGGGATTGACCGACGCCGACCGTCTGGCGACGAGCGAGCTGGTCTACACGGGCTTGACGCGCACGGCCGTCATGGGCGTTGCGACGCAGGGCATGTTCAAAGGCCGCCGCCAGGGACTGGCGCGCGAATATCTGGCTACGATGGCCGATGTGCGCCGCATTCTCGGCGGTCTCGCAGACGGCCTGGATCTGCACGCCACGGCCGATGGCCGCGGCAAGTCGCAGACCGAAAGCATCGCGCGACTCGCACGCATGTTCGGCCGCGACGCCGCGGACGGCAGCCTCGATGATTGGCAACAAGCGGCGGCGGCCATCGCCGACATCCAGTTGCGGTCCCTCGCCGACGGATGCGACGCGGTGCTGACGGCAACGCCGCTCCCGGCAACGGCGCCCATCGTGGCGGCGGGCATCGGCGCGACCGTTGTCAAGGCACTGGCCCAGCGGTTCGGACGACGTTGTGTCGCGTTCGGAGATCTGATCGGCGCCGATCCGGATTGCCGGACGGCGGCCACACATTCGGCGCCGGCCGTCGCGGTCGCCATGCTGGCCCATGCCCCTGATCAATCCCCGCGCGGGTGACCTTTGTCATTCGCACCGCAGCAGCATCTCCGATCCGCAGCGCTGCCCCCATTCGGAACCGGCGCGCCGCACACCGGGCACAGCACATGCGTACCTGGCCTGACACCGTGCTCCAGCGACACGCGCCCGTCGAAGACGAAGCATTCGCCGTGCCACAGGCTGTCCTCCGGCGGCACCGTTTCCAGATATTTCAGAATGCCGCCTTCGAGATGGTAGACCTCGGGAAAACCGAGATTGAGCAAATACGCCGACGCCTTTTCGCAGCGGATACCGCCGGTGCAGAACATAGCGACCTTCGGCGTACGCGCTGGATCGAGGCTGGCTTTCACGAATTCCGGAAACTCCGAGAAAGCGCGGGTGCCCGGATCGACCGCACCGGCAAACGTGCCGATGGCTACCTCGTAGGCATTGCGCGCATCGATGACGACGACGCCAGGCTCCTGGATGAGAGCGTTCCAGTCCTTCGGCCTGACGTAGGTGCCGACCTGCTCAGACGGATCAGCCACGGAAACGCCGAAGCTGACGATCTCCGGCTTGATCTTGATCTTGAGGCGCTTGAAGGGAGCAGCCGCTGCATAGGACACCTTGCTCTCGAGATCGGCGAAACGCAGATCCGTACGCAGCCATGCGAGGATTGTGCGCACTGCCTCGTCTGTTCCGGCGATGGTGCCGTTGATGCCCTCGTGGGCGATGAGGATCGTGCCTTTCACGCCGTGCGCACAACACACCGCGTCCAGCTCGGACTTCAACCCCTCGCGGTCCGCGATGGCGACGAATTTGTAAAATGTCGAGACAGTGATGACCGACCCGGTCGAGGCATCCACCAGTGGAAATTCTATCGAAACGGCCTGCATGACTTTCCATCCCGTTCGGTCCGACAATGACATAGGGAGGTTGAAGGCGTGGATGCCATCACAAACCCAAATTCAGCTCGCTGGAATTCCTCTCTCCGGAAATCACTCGCCGGGGACGCGAGAGCGCATCGTGACTGATGAAAATCAGCCGCCGGCGAAAGGCTGCAGGACTCTGAACGATAAGAAGTGCTTTCAGCGACTCGAGACCGCCGGCAAAGTGCGGCTCCGAAAGGAACCGAGACGGGGCTTCGGTCCATGCCGGAATCGGCACATCATCCGCCAGCGCCAGATGCTCCGCGAGGGCCGCAAGATAGGCGTCAGGGACGCGGCCGATCTCCACGGGCTCTTCAATAAGAGCATCGCCTTTTTCCGCACCCGTCATCGACTGCCATTCGTCGAGAAACTCGCGCGTCGCTGCATCGAACACCCGCGAAGCCGAAGCAGCACGCCGTCCAACCTCCGCCAGACTTCGTGGCCGTCGTGATGGCGCTGTCATGCCGGGTCTCCACTCGCAGCGTCAAAGATTTCTTCCAGGCCGAATTGGGTCTTGGGAGAAATGCGCTTCGCCGGATAATACTGCGAAACAATCGCGATGGCCGCACTGGAAGACGTAATCCCGAGAACACGGCCAAGCTGCCGGATGTCGTCGACATCCTGACTGTCCTCGATGCCGCCAATGCGCATCGCCAGGCATTTCATGGCGAACAGGTAGGCTGGAGTCGGCACCAAAATGCGAAGACCGGTGCCTTCCGCCGTCATGTACGACCGGACCAACACTTTCGCGCCGGATTCCGCATCGCGCGCACTCAGGAATCCCTTGACCCCGTCGTTGATCCAATTCGCGCCCCAGCCGAATTCTTCGGCCACTTTGGCGGCTGCGCGACGCACGAAACTCCGGTCGGCCTCGAATACAGCATCGACATCGCGCGTTGCTGTCCGGAAATCGAAAACCAGCAGCAGCGCCGAGCCGCCATAGATGGAAATCTCGACGACCCGGCCTTCAGCGCCCGCAATCTCCCCGAGCCGCGAGAACGCTCGCTCAAGCGACGCGCGATCAAACGGAGCGGAAGGCGTAACCATTCAACTCAAACATCCAAATTCTGCACGTTGAGCGCGTTGTCCTGGATGAATTCGCGGCGCGGCTCGACGACATCGCCCATCAGCTTGGAGAATATCTCGTCGGCCTCCGCGAGGTCTCCGATCTTGACCTGCAGCAGCGTGCGCACCTCGCGGTCAAGCGTCGTTTCCCAGAGCTGATCCGGATTCATCTCGCCTAGTCCTTTGTAGCGCTGTAGCGAGATCCCCTTTCGGCCAGCCTCGTAAACCGCATCGAGCAGGCTGCGCGGGCCATACACCGGCACCAGCTCGGATTTGCGCCGGAGCCGCGCCGGTTTTCCGTAGACCTCGGCCAGATGCTTGTTCTTCTCGTTGAGGCGGCGGGCATCGAGCGAGGCAATAAGCGAGCGGTCGAGGCTGTGCGCCTCGGCCACGCCGCGGACGATGCGCCGGAACATGTAGCCGTCGTTGCCGTAGCGGCCCTCCCAGCCGGTCTCCGTCTCCTCGGCCATGGCGTCGAGACGCCTGGCGATCTCGGCAGCTCTGGCGTTGGCCTTGTCGACCGACTGCACGAGAGCGGGATCGAACAGCCCGCCGATGGCCGCCTGCTCTACCACGGTCCGCGAATAGCGGGAATGGAGCTGATCGACATAGCCGGTGACGGTGCGCGCCGCATCGAGGATCTCGCGCAGATCCTTGCCCGCGCGCTGCTCGCCCTGGCCCGTATTCTTCCCGAACGCCTGGCCCGGCTGTAGAGCGTCGAGGCCTGTTTCGAGCACCGTCTCGTCGAGACCGGAATCGATCAGGTAGTCCTCGAGCGCCCGCTGGTCCTTGAGATAGGCGCCGGACTTGCCGCGCGTCACCTTGTAGAGCGGCGGTTGCGCAATGTAGACGTGCCCCTTCTCCACCAGCTCCGGCATCTGACGGTAGAAAAAGGTCAGCAGCAGCGTGCGGATGTGTGCGCCGTCGACGTCGGCGTCGGTCATGATGATGATCTTGTGATAGCGCAGCTTCGACAAATCGAAGTCGTCGCGGATGCCGGTTCCGAGAGCGCCGATGATATTGGTCACCTGCTCGGACGACAGCATCTTGTCGATGCGCGCGCGCTCGACATTGAGAATCTTGCCACGGATCGGAAGCACGGCCTGATACTCGCGCTTGCGCCCCTGCTTGGCTGAGCCTCCTGCGGAGTCGCCCTCGACGATGAACATCTCGGTGTTGACCGGATCGCGGTCCTGACACTCGGCCAGCCCGCCGGGCAGTCGCATTCCGTCGAACAGCCCCTTGCGCCGTGTGAGCTCGCGGGCCTTGCGGGCCGCCTCGCGAGCCAGAGCAGCTTCGACGATCTTGCCGAGAATGGCCTTGGCTTCCTTCGGGTGCTCCTCGAACCACGAGGCGAGCTGATCGCCGACCACGCTTTCGACCACCGGCTTGACCTCGGACGAAACCAACTTGTCCTTGGTTTGCGACGAGAACTTCGGATCAGGCACCTTCACCGACAGCACGCAGGTCAGTCCCTCGCGCGCGTCCTCGCCGGAAAGATCGACCTTATCCTTTTTGGCGGCGCCGCTCTCGCTCGCATATTTGTTGATGACGCGCGTGAGGGCCGCGCGGAAGCCGGCGAGATGCGTGCCGCCGTCGCGCTGCGGGATGTTGTTCGTGAAGCAGAGCACATTCTCGTGGTAGCTGTCGTTCCACCAGAGCGCGACTTCGACGCTGATCTTGTCCTTCTCGGCACGAACCATGATCGGCTCGGGCAGCAGCGCCTGCTTCGAACGGTCGAGATAGCGCACGAAGGCCGCGGTGCCGCCCTCGTAGAAAAATTCCTCGCGCTTGATGTCGGCGTGCCGGCGATCCTCGAGGATGACCTTGGCGCCCGAGTTGAGAAACGCCAGCTCGCGCAGCCGGTGCTCGATGGTCGCATAGTCGAACTCGACCATGGTGAACGTGTTCGGGCTCGGCAGGAAGGACACCTCCGTGCCGCGCTGGCCCTTGCCATCGCCGACGACCCTCAGCGGTGCAACGGCATTGCCGTCGCGGAATTCGATGGCGTGCTCCTTGCCTTCGCGCCAGATGCGCGCCCGGAGCCACGTGGAGAGCGCATTGACGACCGAGACGCCGACGCCGTGCAGGCCGCCGGAGACCTTGTAGGAGTTCTGGTCGAACTTGCCGCCGGCGTGCAGCTCGGTGAACACGATCTCCGCCGCCGAGCGCTTTGGCGTCTGATCGTCGTCCTTCTTGATGCCAGTCGGGATTCCGCGGCCGTCGTCGCGCACCGTGCACGAGCCGTCAGGATTCAGGGTGACGACGCATTCCTTGGCGTGGCCGGCCAGAACCTCGTCGATGGCGTTGTCGACCACCTCATAGATCATATGATGCAGACCCGAGCCGTCGTCGGTGTCGCCGATGTACATGCCGGGCCGCTTGCGCACCGCGTCGAGGCCCTTCAGCATTTTGATGCTGTCCTCGCCGTATTCGTCGGATTCAGGGGTTTTCTTGGCGGGCTGGGCGCTCATTCCGGTCTCGATTTCTGGGTCAGGAATTTGATCCGGAAATCCTACCACGAAACCCCCGGCGACGGGGCCGAAATCATGCCTCCCGCGACCGAACGTCCACCAGGAAAAATCGCGTTTTTTCAAATATTTGAGCCGCCGGGCGTCCGGCTCTGCAAGAACCCCTCAATGGGCCGACACGCGGCCGTCCTCGACGCTCCAGAACTGCGCCCGATCTTCGAGCGGGGAGAAGACGGACCGATCCGTGCCGGTCATCCACGCCTGGGCGCCGAGGTGCTCGATTTCGGTGAACAGCGCCGCCCGCCGGACCTCGTCGAGGTGGGCCGTCACCTCGTCCAGCAGCAGCAGGGGCGCGAAGCCGTCGTTCGCCAGCCGGACGAACTCGGCATGCGCCAGCACCAGTCCGAGCAACAGCGCCTTCTGCTCGCCGCTCGACGACAGCCGAGCCGGCATCGTCTTGGGGCCATGGCCGACAATCAGATCGGAGCGATGGGGACCATCGAGCGTGCGTCCGGCGGCGCGATCCCGTTCGCGGCGAAGACGCAGCACCTTCAGGTAGCGATCCTCGACATCGACGGCCGCATGGCTTTCCAGATCGGCATCGAGCGTTCCGGAGAGTTCCAGAGTCGCCCAGGGAAAGGGCACCGCCTCGTCGCGCCCGCGCCGCTCGGCAATCAGGCTCGCAAGGCCGGCGATGGCCTGCCGCCGGGCCGCCGCAACCGCGACGCCCGTCTCGGCCATGGCCATCTCGAACCCTTCGAGCCGCGGGTTGTCGGTCACCCCGTCGCCGAGCAGCCGGTTGCGGCTCTGCATCGCCCGGTCGAACCGGTTGGAGATCGCGCGATAGCCGGGATCGAGGCTCTGGATCAGCCGGTCGAGAAACTGACGACGATCGGCCGCGGGCCCGGTGAACAGCCCGTCCATCGAAGGCGTCAGCCAGACCGCCTGCAGATAATCGCCGAGCAGACCCGAGCTGCCCCGCGTCTCGCCGTCCACCCGCACGATGCGGCTCGCGCGCTCGTCCTCGCCGCGCGCGGCGCGAATACCGGTGCCGATGTCGACGACGCCATGGCGGGTCTGGGCACGGGCCGCGACCGCCCACAAGCCGTCGCTGCCGGCGCGGGCGAAATCCCGCGTCTGGGCGCCGCGCAGGCCTTGCCCCGGCACCATCAGCGAAACCGCTTCCAGAAGATTGGTTTTGCCGGCGCCGTTGCTCCCCGTGAGCACCTGCGGTCCAGAGCCTGTCGCGAGTACAAGATGGGTGTAACTGCGGAAGTTCGTGAGCTGCAGGCGCTCGATGGAGAGGCGCTGCACTGTCACGGCCTCACACCCGCATCGGCATCAGCACGTAAAGTGCGCTGTCGTCGCTGCCGTCGCGGATCATGGTCGGGGAACCTGGATCGGCGAGCAGGAAGCGCGCATCCTCGCCTTCGAGCTGGCCGGCGATGTCGAGCAGGTAGCGGGCGTTGAATCCGATTTCGAGCGGTGCGGCGCCATAGCCGACAGCGATTTCCTCAACCGCGCTGCCACCTTCCGCGTTGTTCACCGAGAGCGTCAGCTTGTCCTTGCCAATGTTGAGCTTGACCGCGCGGCCGCGCTCGCTCGAGATCGTCGATACGCGGTCGACGGCGTTCTTGAACTCGGCGTTGGAGACGCGCAGCTCCTTGTCGTTGGATTGCGGGATGACGCGGCCATAGTCCGGAAACGTGCCGTCGATCAGCTTCGAGGTGATGGTGACGGTGCCGATCTCGAAACGCACCTTGGCCGGACTGACCGAGACCTTCACATCGTCCTTGCTGTCTTCGAGCAGACGAAGCACCTCGTGCACGGTTTTCCTCGGCACGATCACTCCCGGCATGCCGCTGGCGCCGCGCGGACATTCGAGCTCGACCTGCGCCAGCCGATGCCCGTCCGTCGCAACCGCGCGCAGCGTCGACGCTTTGCCCTTCTCGACGGTGTGCAGATAGATGCCGTTGAGATAGTAGCGCGTTTCCTCCGTCGAGATGGCGAAGCGCGTCTTCTCGATCAGCCGCTTGAGATCGGCCGCCGGCACCACGAAGCTGTGGCCGAGGTCGCCGGCGGCGAGATCGGGAAAGTCCTCCGGCCCGAGCGTCTGCAGCGTGAACCGCGACGGCCCGGCCGACAGCGTCAGGCGTTCCTTTTCCGCGTCGCGCTTGATCTCGACCTGACTGCCTTCCGGCAGCTTTCGGACGATGTCGTGCAGCATGAGGGCCGGCACCGTCGTCGCGCCAGGCTGGTCGATGGCGGCTCCGACCTCTTCGATGACCTCGCGCTCGAGATCGGTCGCCTTGAACTCCAGCTTGTTGCCGTGCGCCTTGATCAAAACGTTGGAGAGTATGGGAATCGTCGTACGCCGCTCGACGACGCTGGTCACGTGGCCGAGTGCCCGCAGGAGTTCGCCTCTTTCGATCACTAGCCGCATGGATTGCCTCGGCGCATGGAGTTCGTTCCGGCCCAGGGGACCGGCCGGCGCGCCCGCATCCCCGATTTCAGGGACCGTTCGCGCCCGATGAACCCGTCATTGGGGGGATTCGCATAAGAAATGCAACTCGGGGACGAATGCAACCCGGGCGGAGGGCCGCCGCCCGCACGGAAGTTCAAGATGGAAGTTCAAGAGCGGCATCCTCGAGGGACGCCGCTCCACCTCGGCCAAACGGCAGACTCGCCCAAGCCTGCCGCCGGCCTTCCGAACCCGTCGGAGGATGCCCCTCCGTCAGTGGCTGAGCATTTTCTTCAGCTCGTCCAGCTCGTCCCGCAGCCGGTTATCTCCCGAAAGCAGGCCCTCGATCTTGCGGATGGCATGCAGCACGGTCGTATGATCCCGCCCGCCGAACCGCCGCCCGATCTCGGGCAGCGACCGGTGGGTGAGCTGCTTGGCGAGATACATGCCGATCTGGCGAGGCCAGACGACGGAGCGATGGCGGCGCTGCGACAGGAGATCGCCCTTCGACACACCGAAGTGCCGCGAGATGATGCGAAGAATGTCTTCGATCTTGATCCGCCGTGGCTCCAGGCCCTGCACGAGATCGCGGATCACCGTCTCGGCAATGTCGAGCGTCAAGGGAGCCCGCATGCACTGCCATGTAGCGTAGAGGCGGTTCACTGCCCCTTCCAGCTCGCGGCCGCTTTCCGTCAGCCGGCTGACCAGCAGTTCGCTCACATCGCGCGGCAGCTCGAAGGAGGGATCGTTGGCTCGCTTCTCGGCCACGCGCTTGGTCAGAACCTGTGCGCGCAGATCCGCGTCGAAGCTTCCGATTTCTGCGACGAGACCCCGCTGAAGCCGCGACCGCATGCGGTCGTTGAGGCTTTCGATGTGGCTCGGCGCGCGGGCCGAGGCGACGACCACCTGCCGGCCGCCGTCGAGCAGCGCATTGATGATGTGGTCGAATTCCTGCTCGGTGCGCTCACCCTGCATGAATTCCAGATCGTCGATCAGCAACATGTTGATCGAGCGGAATTTCTCCTTGAAGGACATCGGGTCCTGGCTGCGCAGCAGGGCCTCGACGAACTTGTATCGGAAGCGCTCGGCGGTCAGATAGAGCACCTGCGCCGAGGGGGCACGGCGCTTCACTTCCCAGGCAATGGCGTGCAGCAGGTGGGTTTTGCCCAGCCCCACCGAGGCGTGGATGTAGAGCGGATTGAAGCCCGGCGCGTTGCTGGTCACGGTTTCGGCCACCTGGATGGCGCCGGCGTGGGCGATCCGGTTGGAGGAGCCGACGACGAAGCTCTCGAAGGTGTAGCGGGGGTCGAGTGGCGAGCCTTCGAAGCCGCCGACTTCCGTGCGGCTGTGACCGCCGGCAGGAACGGCCGTCATACCGTTGCGTGCAACGACGGGCGCGCCCGATCCCGGCCGGGCATCGGCCACGCCGGAGTCGCGCTGTGGCGCGTCGATAGGGTGAAGCGCCGGCCGGGCCGCCATGCCACCGGGTTGGCGTACCACCAGCTCGATGCGCTCGATGCCGGCGAATTCGATTCTGCAGCACTCGATCAGGATGTCGAGGAAATGCGAGTTGATCCAGTTGCGCAGGAACGTGGTGGGAAGCGACGCCTTGAGTGTGCGGCCGTCGAACGCCTCGAAGCCGATGGCGGCGAACCACGACGAATAGGTTTCCTCACCCAGGCGGGCTTTCAGCAGCGTCCTGACCTTCTGGCCACGGCCATCGACCGACGGACCTTCCTCGGCCGCCGCGAGCCCGCGCATGTCGGCGACCCCGGACCTGACAGTCGCGCTGCTGCCCGGCGACGCAAACGTCTGCGCCTCCGCCTTGAATTGAGACGAGTCGGCCTTTGCAAGATTGTGCATGATTTACCCCCGCAACTTTTGAACTTCGGACTTTGCTTTGACCCGACTTGCCGCCGCACTCGCCTGTTGCCCTGCTGACGAGCGCTGCGCCGAAATCGAGCCGCCTACGGCCCATGCCTTACCCGGACACGGACCTCACCCTTGCACCCACGGCAAACCAGCAGCCTTCCAGCCCGCCACCTTGCCGCGCTGGCGCGACTGATCGAGGGGACCCTCGAACCCGTCGGCCACGTTGCTGCACCGCACAAACCCCGTTGCAGCCATTTCCTCCGCAGCCATGCGGCTGCGTCCGCCGGAGCGGCAGATGAAGAACACCGGATCGCCCTTGCCGGTGCCGGAAGCCGCGAGCAGCTCACCGAGCCGCCCCGCGAAGCCGGGGTCGACCCGGCTGTCCGGGAACGACTGCCACTCGACGGTGAGAACCCGCTTTCCGAGCGCCGCGAGATCGGGCACGCCGACGAAGGCCCATTCGGCCCGCGTCCGCACGTCGACGAGTACCGCCGCAGGGTCCTGCTTGAGCTGCTCCCAAACCGCCCCCACCGACACGTCCTCCACCGCCATGCGACTGCTCCCGGCCCCCGGCGCCGACGATCAATCAAGACCGGCGTCCACCAGACTTTGCATTCGAGACCTCTTGCAGAGGCCAATGTAGATTAGCTGTCTTGCGACTATAATCAGCGCAAGACAAATAACGTCTAAGTGTTTGCCGAATACTCTTCAGCAAACAACAAGACTTGGAACAAATTCGACGATGAACCCAGGAGACGAATTACACAGCAACCCGGTTTCGACGCACGCCTCGACTCAGGCACTCAACGCATCGACTAAGCGCGCCTCTGTGCGCGCCCTGTGACTGGAGTGTTAATTAGACCTTAATTTCGCACTGCGCAAGCCCGCCCTGGTTGCAGGTTGCACATGCGATGCGAGCGGCCTGCCCACAGCGAGGCTCGCGTCCATCCACAGCGTCTGTGGAGAATCCGACTGACTCGGCTGAGGAATTCGCCGACGCTGAACAGCGCACATGAGGCGGTGTGTAAAATCTGGAAAAAGAGTTCCGCGACCGCAAGTTTGTCTTGGTCGGCATTGGCCCCGAGTCTCGGCTCCGGGCGGGAGGGCGGCGGCGGCGGGGGCCTAATCCCCCGTCAATCGGTCGTGTTCCAGCGGTTGCCGCCGGTCGGAGCCACCTCGCGACCGGGCCGGGCTTGTGGCCGCACGGTCACAACGGGGACACTTCGCCGGCGGAGGTTATTCCGCCATCGCCTTGACGCGGGCGGACAGGCGGGAAACCTTGCGACTGGCGGTCTTTTTATGGATCAGACCTTTCTGCGCCGTACGCGCCAGCACCGGCTCGACGGTCTTCAGTGCCGCTACGGCATCGGACTTCTTGCCCGACTTGATGGCATCCTCGACCCGGCGAACCTCGCTCTTCAGTGCCGAACGGCGCGATTTGTTGATCTCGGTGCGGCGTACCGCCTTGCGAGCCGCGATTTTCGCCGACTTCGTATTCGCCATGGTTGAGGACCTCGAGCCTATTGTGTGGGTTTGGGTGCTGCGCAAACGCGCTTGCCGCCCGGAACCAGCCGGACGTGCTGGCGGTTCCGGGCGGCAAAGTGGCGCGAGCTATAGCGATGCGGCCAAATGCGGTCAACAACGGCGCGGGGCACGGGCAGCGGAGCGGGCAACCGGGGCAAATCGGTCGCACGTACGCGGGCGGGTCTCGAGGCACCGCTTCTCGGCTCCGCTTCCGCAGAGCTCGATGGGTCTCTGCGTCGGCCGGGCCTTCACGAACGATCACGCTGGCGAGGGTTGCGAAACCCGGTTCGCCTATGCGCGTAAGTATCGCTACACAGCCGGCGACGCCCGACGCCTCCCATCGCGGCGACGTCACCCCAAACGTCAACGCCCCTTTGCCGACCACATCGGCGACCGCATTATCGCGGCCGTGCCGTGGGTCGTCGACTGCCCTGCTCGAGGACTGCACCATGACACAAACGACCCAAACCTCGCCCGAGACCAGCCTCGCCCCGTCAGCGATCGTCGGTCACGCCTTCGCCGTCGTGGCGCTGGCCGTCGGCCTCTGGTTGTCCCCGATGAGGCCGGCCGCTGCCGCCAGCCCGACTGAGGCGTTCGCGGCCCACACCAAGGGATCGACCGCGACCGTCGATCATTCGGCCTGGGACGCACTTCTCAAAGCCTACGTGGTCGCCGGCTCCGACGGGGTCAACCGCGTCGCCTACGCGCGCTTCAAGCGTGAAGCGCACCCCCGCCTCGAGGCGTACATCCAGGCGCTCGCAGCAGTGGACGTCAAAGCGCTGGACCGGCCCGAGCAGTTCGCCTTCTGGGCCAACCTCTACAATGCCAAGACCGTCGACATCGTGCTCGACAAATACCCGGTGGCGTCGATCAAGGACATCAGCCTCGGCGGCGGACTCTTCGCGTCGCTTTCGGGCGGACCGTGGAAGGCCAAGGTCGTCGAAATCGGCGGCGTCGAACTCAGTCTCGACGACATCGAGCACGCCATCCTGCGGCCGATCTACAAGGACGCGCGGATCCATTACGCCGTCAATTGCGCTTCCTACGGCTGCCCGAACCTCGGCACCGAGGCGTTCTCTGCCACACGGCTCTCCGAGCAGCTCGACGCCGCCGCCCGTGCCTACGTCAATCATCCGCGCGGCATCGCCGTCAAGAATGGCTCCGCCACCGCCTCGTCGATCTACTCGTGGTATCAGGTCGATTTCGGTGGCACGGCCGCCGGCGTCATCGCGCACATGAAGCGCTTCGCCGGAGAAGCATTGAAACCAAAGCTCGAAAGTATCACCGGCATCGACGATTACGGCTACGATTGGAGCCTCAACGACGCCAAGAACTGAGCGCCGAATACGGCCCTCGAACCCCCATCCATCCGCAGCGGAAAGAAGAGCCATGCCAATGCAAGACCCAAGCTCCGCTGACCGTCCAGCCAGTGGCGGACCGGCGCGCTATCTGCCGCTCACCGTGATCGCCGGCGCCATGATCCTGGTGTTCGCCATGGGCTGGCACGAGTATCTCTCGTTCAAAACCATCGGCCTCAACTACCAGGACCTCAAGGCATTCATCGACGCCAACCTGCTGCTCGCCGTGGCCATCTACATGGGCCTGTACATCGTTGTCGTGGCCCTTTCTCTGCCCGGCGGGCTGATCATGACGCTCGCAGGTGGCCTGCTGTTCAACTGGACCATCGGAGCACCCGCTGCGGTGGTCGCCGCCAGCATCGGCGCCACACTCATCTTCCTCGTCGCGCGGACCTCGTTCGGCGAGCAACTGGCGGCCAAGGCCGGACCCTGGGTCGCCAAGCTGCAGGACGGATTCAAGGAAAACGCGCTGAGCTACCTCCTCTTCCTGCGTCTGGTGCCGGCCTTCCCGTTCTTCGTCGTCAACCTCGTGCCGGCGCTGCTCGGCGTCCCACTCCGCACCTACGTCACGGCGACAGCACTCGGCATCATTCCCGCCACCACTGCGTTCTCGGTCGCCGGAGCCGGCCTCGGCAGCGTCATCGAGGAACAGAACGCAATCTATGCGAAATGCCTGGCTGGCAACCCCACTGCCGCCGAAACAAGCTGCCCCTACACCATCGACACCAGCGCGCTCGTCACCAGCGAGCTGATCGCCGCCTTCGCACTTCTCGGTGTCGTCGCCCTCATTCCCATCGCCTACAAGAAATGGAGCCAGCGCCATGCCGCCGCTTAACCCGAATTCCCCGGCCGTCATGGGCAAGGACATGCCGCAATCCCCGCCGGCCGGCGGCGCTGGGGCGACCCCGGGCGCTCCGGGCCTCATGGTCCGGTCTGAGACCATCGACGTGGACCTCTGCGTCATCGGCGCCGGATCGGGTGGCCTGTCCGTCGCCGCCGCCGCCGCGTCGTTTGGCCAGAAAGTCGTGCTGATCGAAAAGCACAAGATGGGCGGCGATTGCCTGAACTACGGCTGCGTGCCATCGAAGGCGCTGATCGCGGCCGGCAAACGGGCCCATCTGATGCGCACCGCCGAGCCGTTCGGGATGGCGCCCGTGTCCCCGCTGATCAACCACCGCGCCGTGCACGACCACGTCAAATCGGTCATCGCCGCCATCGCGCCGAACGACAGCGTCGAGAGGTTCACCGGCCTCGGCGTGCGTGTCATCTCCGGCACGGGCCGCTTCGTCGACAAGCGCACCGTGACGGCCGGCGAATACCGCATCACTGCGCGGCGGTTCGTCATCGCCACCGGCTCCTCGCCGGTGGTGCCGCCGATCCCCGGCCTCGACGGCGTGCCGTACTTCACCAACGAAACCATTTTCGACAACAAGGAAAAGCTCGAGCGCCTGATCATCGTCGGCGGCGGTCCGATCGGCATGGAGCTGGCACAAGCCCACCAGCGTCTCGGCAGCCGGGTGACGGTTCTGGAAGGCGTAAAGGCGCTCGGCAAGGACGATCCCGAGCTGACGGCCGTGGTGCTGAAACAGCTTCGCGCCGAAGGCGTCGACATCCGCGAGGGCACCCTCGTCGAACGGGTCGAAGCGGCGGGCAGCGTCGTCCGCGCACACGTCTCGAACGGCGGCGCAAAGAGCGTCGTCGAAGGCACCCACATCCTGCTCGCTGTCGGGCGCAAGCCCAACGTCTACGATCTCAATCTGGAAGCCGGCGGCATCGTGTTCGATAAGCGAGGCATCACCGTCGACGCCGGTCTCAGAACCTCGAACAGCCGCGTGTTCGCCATCGGCGACGTGACAGGTAGCCTGCAATTCACCCACGTCGCCAACTATCACGCCGGCATCGTCATCCGCCGGGCGCTGTTCCGGCTGCCGGCCAAGGTCAAGCCCTCGATCGTGCCGTGGGTCACCTACACCGAGCCGGAGCTGGCCCACGTCGGCATGACGGAGGAGCAGGCGAAAGCCGCCAAGATCAAGGTCAGCGTGCTGCGCTGGCCCTATCACGAGAACGACCGCGCCCAGGCCGAGCGGGCCATCGAGGGGCATATCAAGGTGGTCACCGCCCGCAACGGCCTGATCCTCGGGGCGACCATCGCCGGCGAGCAGGCGGGTGAGCTGATCCAGGTGTGGGCGCTGGCCGTGTCGCAGGGCCTCAAGATCAAGGCCATGACCGACTGGATCGCGCCCTATCCGACGCTCGGCGAAATCTCCAAGCGCGCCGCGATCCGCTATTTCGCCACCACGCCGGGCCATCCGATCGTGCGCCGCGTCATCAAGCTGCTCGCCAAGCTCGGCTGATGGTGACGGGCACCGTCGCAGGGCGGGCTGACATCAACGCCACGAAATGCGAGACTCCGCACGGAGTGGCGTCGATGCGTACTGTCGGCACCCCGAGGAGCACAACAGTCACAGCCCCATGCACGACAAGGTGGCCAAACCGTCCGCACAGAGCCAGACTGCGCTCCGCTCACTGCTGAGGAGTCCGCAGGCGCTGACGCACCGCTGGCTGCGGCTCAGCCTTCCGGCCAAGCTGCTGCTGCTGACGGCCGTCTTCGTCATGTTGGCAGAAATCCTGATCTTCCTGCCGTCGATCGCCAGCTTTCGCGTCGGCTGGCTCAACGACCGGCTGACGGCTTCCTACGTCTCGGCCCTCGCCGCCGACGCGGTGCCGGGCCGCAATGTGCCGCCGGCTCTGCGCAACGAGCTGCTGCGCACCGCTCTCGTGCGGGCGGTGGCCATCCGCCGCGGTGGCCAGCGCCGACTGGTCATCCCGCCGGTGACAGAGCTCGTCATCGACGCCCACTACGACCTGCGCAACCCGCCCGGCGCCGCCGCTCCGACGCTGTCGATGCGCCTCGCGCAGATCAAAGACGCGCTCGCCGTTTTCATTACGCCCGACGATCGCACCATTCGCATCGTCGGCCTGCTCGGTCCTCGCTACGACGACATCATCGAGGTGGTGCTGCCCGAGGAGC
Source organism: Hyphomicrobium sp. (assembly GCA_052388455.1). Classification (GTDB taxonomy): domain Bacteria; phylum Pseudomonadota; class Alphaproteobacteria; order Rhizobiales; family Hyphomicrobiaceae; genus CAZSNH01. The sequence continues at coordinate 3,418 of JBQTIA010000154.1, read as the reverse complement.
CGCTGAAACGTGCGATGTGGAGCTATGGCATCAACATCTTCTGGCTGTCGGTCGCCATTTCGCTGATCACCGCTGCGCTCGTCTATTTTGCGCTGTCGAAGCTGCTGGTGCAGCCGATGATGCGGCTCACTCGCAACATGCTGCATTTCAGCGAGCAGCCGGAGGATCAGAGTCGCATCATCACGCCGACCGGCCGCTTCGACGAGATCGGCGCCGCGGAACGCGAGCTCGCCAACATGCAGCGCCAGCTCTCGCAATCCCTGATCCAGAAAAATCGGCTGGCGCAGCTCGGCCTAGCCGTCAGCAAGATCAGCCACGACCTGCGCAACATGCTGGCCAATGCGCAGCTCATTTCCGATCGCCTGACGGGCATCCCCGATCCGACGGTGCAGCGCTTCGCGCCGAAGCTCATCGCCTCGCTCGACCGCGCCATCGGCTTCTGCAACGACAGCCTGAAGTTCGGCCGCTCGGAGGAATCCGAGCCGCGCCGCGAGTTGATGCTGCTGAAGCCCATCGTGACCGAGGTCGCCGACGGCCTGGGGCTGCCGCGCGAGGGACAGATCCGCTGGACGGTGGAGATCGACGATACGCTGCAGATCGACGCCGATCACGAGCATCTGTTCCGCGTGGTGAGCAATCTCGTCCGTAACGCCGTGCAGGCCATCGAGGCCAAGGGCGACGGCACGTCGGGTGAGGTCACGGTCAAGGCCTGGCGCGAGCACCGCCGTGTTTTCATCGACGTCGGCGACGACGGTCCCGGCGTCCCGAAAGCCGCGCGTGCCAACCTGTTCCGCGCCTTCCAGGGCACACGCAAGGGCGGCACGGGCCTCGGGCTGGTCATCGTCGCCGAGCTGGTCGCATCGCACGGCGGCAGCGTGCGCCTGCTCGACACCGCGAATGGCGCTACCTTCCGGATCGAGATGCCCGACCGCGGAACGGCCCTGGCACCACACCACGACGACGACCCGTCACCCGATCTCCACGTCGATTGAATTGACCTTCGAACCTATGCGGCTTTCATGCGCTCGGCGCCGCTCCGTGCCTCGGCATGCGGCGTCCGGATCGCCAGCAACAGCGCGATGGCGAGCAGCCCGACGCTGGCCCACACCCATGGCGACGGCCGCTCACCGAACACGACCATGCCCGCGATGAACCCCGATGCGATCATCACGAAGCTGCTGAAAGAGGTGAACACCGGCCCGGCATTCCGCAGCAGCCAGAAATACAGCACCATCTCGACGACCAGCGAGGCCACCAGTGCCAGCAGGACGAGCCCGGACGCGAGGTCGAGCCCCGCGTAGGCGCCGGCGATCAACGGCCGCGCCCAGAACGGCAGCAGCATGAGGCTGGCGGCCAGCGATCCGCCGAAAGCCACCTGCACCGCGTCGAGGTCCGGCGGCCACGCCCGCGACACGTATACGCTGCCTGAAGCGTAGAACATCGGCACCAGGAAGGCTGCGAGACACCACGGCAGCATCTCGGGACTGGGCAGCGCATCCTGTGGCACGACGATCAGTACGATGGCGAGCATGCCGATCCCGCACGCGATCAGCCGGTCGCGCGTCAGCGGCTCGCTGCCGACCGCGGCCGCAAGCGCCACCGTGAAGATCGGCGTCGTCGCCATGATCAGCGTCAGCAGGCCGGCGTCGATATGGGCGGCGACGACAAAAGCCGCGAGCAGCGGCGCCGCGTACTCGGCGAACCCGCTGATGGCCATGAACACCAACAGGGGCCCGGTCGGGCGCACGAGCCGGCCGCGAGCCGCCAGCCACGCGCCGAGCAGCGTGGCGGTGATCACCATCACCAGCGCCAGCGTCTCGATCTCGGCGAGGCCCGTGCGGTTCGAGAGCTTGATCAGCGCCGGCTGCAGTCCCCACATGCCTCCGACGAACAGCAGGATGGCGACGTGACCCATGCGGCGCGACGCCGGCGGCGACCCGACGTCCGATATGTCCTCATTCGAGCCGACGGCCGTCATCACGTTCCCTCTTGCGCGAACCGGCGTCGTAAAGCCGGCGGTCACGGCACTTTAGCGATTCTGACGACGGCTGCGCGACAATCAACCGGCGCCTTATAGAGGGATTGCCAGTGAAATCAGCCGAGCAGATCCCGCAGCCACGGGATCAGCGGCAGGTCGGCCGGCGGCATGGGATAGTCGGCCAGACGGCTTGCCTTTACCCACTTGATGGCCTGCCCTTCGCGCGGCGTAATCACGCCGTCCCAGGTGCGGCAAATATAGAGCGGCATCAGCAGATGGAACGTCTCGTAGGTATGGCTGGCAAAGCTGAACGGCGCCAGACACGTCAGGCAGACCTCGATGCCCAGCTCCTCATCGAGCTCGCGCACCAGCGCCGCTTCCGGCGTCTCGCCGTCGTGAACCTTGCCGCCGGGAAACTCCCACAGGCCGGCCATCGATTTCCCTTCTGGCCGCTGCGCGATGAGCACCCGGTTGTCGGCATCGACGAGCGCCGCTGCCGCCACGAGGAGGATCGGTCGGGTCATGCGGCACGAGCGTCCCGCGTCAGGACGTAGGCCACTTCGGCGAGGTGGCTCAGCCCGCGCTTTTTCAGGTTCTCGCTGCGCGGCAGACCATCGCGGCGCTCCAGCACTTCGGCGGTGAAGGTGCCTGAGAACAGCGCGCGCACCTGCTCGGCCGGCACGGGGAAGGGCGGGCCGCTCATCTCAGACGGGTCGTATTCGATGGTGACGAGCAGCGTCCTGCTGCCGGCCGGCATCAGGCGGGCGAGCGTGTCGGCGTACGCCTGCTGCAAGGCACGCGGCATGGCGATGAGGGCGGCGCGATCGAAGGCGGCGGCGCAATTGCGGATCGCGCCCGTCGGCAGCGCGAAGTGGTCACCGACCCACAGCTCGTAGCCGTGTGCGCGCTTGACGGTGAAGGGATGCGTGAGCGATTCCGCCGGGGTCAATCCCTGGCTCGAGAAAAACGCATCGACGGCCAGCTCGGAGAGTTCGCTGGCGATGACGCGATGCCCCTGCGCTCTCAGCCACGCCATATCGAGGCTCTTGCCCGCCAGCGGCACGAAGACGTCGGCGCTTGGCGCCACACCGAGCGTCGGCCAGTGCCTGACCAGGAGATCGTTCACCTCGCTCTGGTGAAAGCCGATGTCGCCCGTTCGCCAGCGGCCGTGCCAGAAGGTGGGGTCCATCGCGCTGAGCCTTTGACCTGTTTCCGAGCGTTCGTTTAGCGGGAACGCACTCTCGAGAAAAGCGCGAAGGAACGCCATCTCAATCGCACTGGCCCGGCGATCACGGTGCCGGGTGGACAGCAGGGGAATCGCATTTGGACGTAGGTTGGGTCGAGGCACGAGAACCAACAACTTTGGTCGCTCGAGTTAGTTTTGTGTCCAAACTCGCCACCCCCAACAAATAGAGCCATATGATAATTCCCATGGGAGGA
>JBQTIA010000153.1:0-19585 GCA_052388455.1 Hyphomicrobium sp. | reverse complement strand
TCGTAGACCTGAAGCATGTAGAAGGAGCCGGTCAGCGCCAGCACATTCACCGTGCCCGAGATGATCGCCATGATCAGGCCGGCGCCCTTCAGGGCTCCAAATGCCGAGATGGTCTCGGGCGTGTCGGACGGGATAGACCTGCTACTCACTACATTTACCCCGAACTAAGTCAGTAGAAGCCTTACGGGCGGGTCATCGATCCAGCGGCAACGGCCTCACGAGAAGATGAAGTCATTGCGATCGATGGACTGCGCATTGACGGACAAGAGCGTGAGACTGTCGTTGCCGATACTGATGAGGGTGTCGTTTCCAATGCTGAGAATGACGATGTCGTTGCCGATCGAATCGGCCTGGAAGCCGTAGGCGGAGACGTCGATGAGGTTCTGGCTGCCGCTTGCGGACGAACTCGAATCGAAGCCGACGACGGTGTCGTTGCCGAATCCAGGCTTCAGGATGATCGTATCCGAGCCCGAGATTGCGACGACGCGGTCGTCGCCCGTGCCGCCCTCGTAGCGATTGGCCCCGTAGCCTCCTGCCAGAATGTCGTTGCCGGCTCCCCCGACCAAAACGTCATCACCGCTGTCGCCATCGAGGTAGTCTGAGCCTTCACCACCATCGAGGTGGTCGGCGCCGCTGCCGCCTGCGAGTACATCGGAGCCTTCGTCGCCGTAGAGCTCGTCGTTTCCGCTGCCTCCGCTGATGTAATCGTCACCAGATCCGCCCCGCACGAGATCCGTTCCGCTTTGGCTCGAGAGGGTATCGACACCGCTTGTGCCGGTTATGAGGTCGGAGCCACTGCTGCCGACCACGGTCTCACCCTCTCTCTCGGCATCGCGTTCGTCGTCCTGATCGTCGCCATACAGGCAGTCATTCCCGTCGCCGCCGGCGATCTGATCATTGCCGGACCCGCCGATGATGATGTCGTCGCCGCTGTCGCCGGATAGACTATCGGCTTCAGCACCACCGATCAGAATGTCGTTGCCCGAGCCGCCGATCGCGGTGTCGGCTCCTTCACCGCCGGCCACGATGTCGCTGCCGCCGCCGCCGTAGATGAGATCCGCGCCCGAGCCGCCGTCGAGGAGATCGCTGCCGCTTCCACCCGCCAATAGGTCGTTGCCGGCGCCCGCAATCAGTACGTCGTTACCCGAGCCGCCACTCAAGAGGTCGTTGCCCGTGCCGCCAATCAGCACGTCTTCGCCGCCACCACCGTAAAGCTGGTCGTTACCCTCTCCGCCATCGAGAATATCATTATCAATCGCCACCGTTGGGGCGATGGCGGCCTCAACGAGCAGGTTGAGTTGCTCCAGAAGCGACATGTCAAACGAACGTGGCGCCGCGATTGCGTCGTCCCTTGCAGGATCGGTCGCCGGGGTGCTGGCAACCGACACGACGGGCTGTTGCAGCGACGACGTGACGGTAGCAGCCGATACATCCCATGCAATTTCTACCGACGGCATAGCAGCCGTTTCGACGGGTCTTGTTTCTATCGAAGCAACAAGTGCCACTGTTGCCGTACCCGATGTCGTGTTCGAGGTCAGGCTTTCGTCCGAGCCATCCGCAGCGGCTGGAATGCTGGCGAGCAGTGCCTCTCCCTCAGCCGGCACGACGCTGGAACTAGCCGAGTTCGAATCCGGCGCTGGAGCGGCTGCAACCGGTGCAACTGCGTCCGAGCTGGAAGGGCGTGGAGTGTCGGCTGAAGCTGAGTTCGGTGCGGAGTTCGTTGAGGCGTCTGTCGCGGCCGGCGTCGAATCATCAGCAGCGATGATGGCATCCGTGGCGGCGGTCAGCCCGGGTACGGCATCCTCTCCGGTCTCGATTTCTTCGATGGTGTCTTTGTCGCCGACCAGTACGTCGTCACCGTCGTCGCCGCTCAGCGTATCGTCATCGGCGCCGCCGAAAATGATGTCGCTGCCGTCGCCTCCGATGATCACATCCTCGCCGCCATCGCCGCTCAGCCGGTCCTGCCCCTCGCCGCCGTCGATGAGGTCGCTGCCATCTCCACCTGAAATCGTGTCGTCTCCCCCTTCGCCAAAGATGACGTCGTCTCCGGCCGAGCCGACATAGACGTCGTCTCCATCGCCGAGGAAAACGGCATCGGCGAAATCCGTGGCGTCGAAATCGAAGATGTCCTCCGGCAGATCGGTCACCCCGGTATGGCGGGCAATCATTTCGGAGAAGGTCTGTGCGGGCAGGGATAGCCCGAGGGGAATGCCATGCAGCGCGGCGACCTCCAAGGTGGAGTCCTGCGCGCGTTCGACGTGATCGCGGACCAGCCAGCCGAGCGTCGAGCCGAGCTGTCCATCAGCCGGAGCCTCGGCTAGTCCGCCGACCCAAAGATCCATAGCCTCGATGCCGTCCGGATAAGCGGCATCGAGTTTGGTGATGACATCGTCGGTCAGATGGTTGCGGTGCTGGAAGTCATTCCAATCCGTGTAAGGTCGCAGGCTGGCGAGGCCCGTCAGTGCGAACAGATCCGTGCGGAGTTGGTTGAACGAGGTCGAACCGCTGTCCCGGCCGGGATGCGCAATCACTGCCGACAGGTCGATGAATCCGGGTGACAACGCAGATTTGTCATGTGTCGACTGGATGTCCAGCGAAGACGAAGAAAGCTGGCTCGAATAATGGCGCTGGCTGTCGATCGCCTCGGCCATCGTAACTTTCCGGACGTGGCCCGTAGCCTCGTCGACGAACGCCACCAATTCCCTCGGCAATGAATACGACGATTTTTCATCGTATCCTGTGTATCCATCGCCGCTCGAGTCGTCGCTTTCGCCCCATTCCGATTGGAGCGGTCGGGTCAAGGCATCGGCAAATTCCGTGAAGACAACCCGCTGGTATTCGGCGGTATTAATGATCCGAGCGGCGCTGAAATACTCGTCTTCGCTCCAGCTTCCGCGAGTTTCGGCTTTGAGCTTGTCGACCCAGAAATTGTGGTTGCGATGCCAGATCGTATAGATCGACGTCAAGGCAGCGTGCCCATTGGCGCGGCCCTCACCAGCCACGAGCAGGTGACCGATGGATCCGAAGTCGGGAGCGTTCTCCGAGCCGGTGGCCAATCCATCGCTTCTCGGTCCAAAGCCGGAGCTGACTAGGCTGACGGCGTCTGCGGCCGGCAGCTCGTCTCCACCCGTCATGATCCGATAGTTGGCGCGGACATGATCGAGGGTCGGCAGGAGGGCGCGGCCCGAGGAGTCGAGTTCTCCGGACAGCAAGTAAGCGGACTTGACTGCATGCCCATCGGCGTCAATCGACCAGAGCCGAAGCAGATCGGTAATGGAAGACTGCGCTCCGTAGGACTGGTGGTGACCGAGAATATCTTCGGTTGTCGCGCCCTTGCCTGCGGCTTCGATCCCATGGTCGAAGTACTGTCCGAAGTGGACGAGCACCGTGTCGGTGGGTTCAGTGCTGCTATACGGAAAGCGATAGTCTGGCTCGCCGGCCAAATCGGGCGGCAAAAGTGCTGCGGGGTCGAACTCCATACGAGCGCCTGCCGCCTGGTGGCCTTCGACCAGGTTCAGCAACTTATCGAGATCGTCCCGGTTCAGACGAACGTCCATGGGACAGGGCCTTCCTACGCACCCCTGCAGACAACGCACTCGTCAGTGTAGCACGCCAATTGGCAAGCTGAACTAGCCCCTCGATGAGAATTGGCTAAATAAGTGCGCCGTTTGCTGTCCGCGAGCGGACGTCGTTAACAGCGGTCAATTCATCGAAGTACTTGGCGAGTTCTTCCGCGGACCAATTGATGCGTTTACTGTATTTCAGTACAGCGCCCGCCGCCGGCCCCTCGACTTCTTGGGCAAGGGACCGGACGGCCCGCCAGACCGTAAGTCGTGAGCGCTTGGGCTCACGGCGCGAAGATGAAGTCGGTTTCGTCGACGTTGGCCGAGTTGACAGCCAGCAACGTGATGGTGCCGCCACCCACTTCGATCGTCGTAACTCCGACACCGGAGATGGAGATCGCGGTTGCGAACAAGTCAGCCGTGATACCTAGCCCGCTGACGTCGATCAGATCCTGACCGCCGGCAGGGTTGGCATCGAAGCCGGCGACGGTGTCGTTTCCGAAGCCCGGCTCCAGGACGATGGTGTCGGTACCGGCGCCGCCATTCATCTGATCGTCACCCGCACCGCCGTTGAGGACGTCAACACCAGCGCCGCCAATCAGAATGTCGCTGCCGATGCCGCCTGACAGCGTATCGTTTCCATTCTGGCCTCGGAGATCATCATCACCATCGCCGCCCATCAGATTGTCGTCGCCGTCTAAACCGCCAAGGAAGTCGTCGCCATCGCCGCCATCGAGCGTGTCGTTACCCTCGCCTCCTCTGATGGTGTCGTTTCCGCCCTCTCCGGAAATCGTATCGTCGCCAGCCAGACCTGTCAGAACGTTGGCAATGCCATTGCCACCGATGTTGTCGGCGCCGCTGCTGCCGATGACGTTTTCGATACCCGACAGCAGATCGCTGCCAGTTTGAGCACTCGATGCCGTGCCTGCCGCGAGGTCAACTGTCGAGGCTGCTGAAGTCGTCGCGAGAGTGTAGGTATCGATGCCAGCTCCGCCATCATATTCATCATTCCCATCGCCGATGGTGGCCCTCAGGGTGTCCGCGCCGCCACCGCCGGAGACAGTGTCGTCGCCCGCGCTGCCCGTCAGCGTGTCGTTACCGTTGAGGCCGAGCACGAACTGGCGCCCGCCGTTGGCCACGATGGTGTTGGCCCCATCCGATCCGACCACGGCGGTTTTCGAGGAAACCAGAGTGTAGGAGCCGAAGGGGTCGCTGTAGGTGGAGGTCAGGCGGAATGTTCCGCCACTGACGCCGACAAGCGTCGCCGCGTTCGCGCCGGCGATGTTCTGGAACGTTCCGCCGACCTGTTGCTGCCACTGGAAGGCGACAAGTCCCGACACGCCGTCCAGGTCGCCGATCGTATTGGAGCCATTCAGTGTGGCCGACGTGCCGCTCGCGGTGACACTGACGATGAGCACACCGCCGGTGGTCGGGTCGTTGACGTCCTGAACGGCGGCGGTGGCGGCCGAGTTCACGGTATTGGTGAAGGCGCCCCCGTCGGTGTAGGTGGCCGCCACGCGCAGTTGCAGGCCGACCTGAGCCTGGCCCGGGGTAAACGTGGCCCCTGTGGCCCCGCCGATCGGAGTCCAAGTCACTCCGTTGGTCGAGGTTTCCCACTGATAGCTGACGGCCAGCCCGCCTGCCGCCACACCCGGGCTGTCGGGATCGGCAAGCGTATTCGAGGCCGTAAGTGTCTGCCCTTGCGCCGGAGTGACATCGTCGATCGAGACGGTACCGGTCGGCGCCTCGTTGACGTTGGTCACGGTCACGGCCACCGCCGTCGTCGCCGTCAGTCCGCCGGCGTCGGTGACGCGGACGCTGATGTCATAGACATTGTTGCCTCCCGCATCGGCAGGGTTCTCGAAGTCCGGCGCGGTGTTGAAGCTGATGAGCCCGGTGTCGGGATCGATCGACAGCAGACCGGAGTCGGGTCCGAGCAGCGAGAACGTCAGGTTGAGCGGAGTCTCGGCGTCAGTCGCGTTGGCGACGGCGAAGATGAGCGAGCCCTCGGCCACATCGATGGCCGGCGCAATGGTGAGTTCGGGAGGTGTGTTCACTCCCGGACCGGGGTCGGTCAGGGCAACCAAATCGGTGGTTGCCGAGAGTACGCGCTCCAGTACACCGTGGTCGTCCTGGTAAAGGCCGCGCACGCGGATCGCGAGGCCGGCCAGATCGGCCGTGACGGTAAAGGTCGGACCGGAGGCCCTTGCTTCCTCACCGCCGATGTTCGGCACGACGATGTCGATGAAGTCGCCGGCGCCGGGATTCTGCTCCACCTGCCAGAAGTAGGCGATCGGGCCATTGATCGTCCCCGGAGGCGCGTTGTCGGCATCGAAGATATTCTCCGCCGTCACAGTCAAAGTCTGACCCACGAACGGGGTCGTGTCGCTCAGCGTGAGCTGTCCAAGTGGATCGTTGTTGAGACCTTCGACCAGCGTCACTGACTGGTCGGAAAACTCCAGCCGCTCGATGTTCTTCAGTCTGTCGATGCCGTCGGCCAGGACGGTGCCATCGTTCGGATCGATGTGCGAGACGGTGATGAACCCGTCGCTGTCGATATCCTCTCCGTCGCCTTCGATGATATAGTTCGCCAATACGTCGGTGAACACGGCCGTATCGAAGTCCGGACCATTATTGTCGTTGATGATCTCGCGTACGATGCTGAGCTGTCCGGGAGTGATTTCGCCCGACAGCAGCAGTGCGGTGAGCTGGCGGCCTTCCCAGCCGAGTGCCGTATTGTGCAGCAAGCCGGTCAGGCTATCGACGGTATCGACCTCGTTGCCGCCGGCGTCGCTGATCCGAATGCGCACATTGAGCCACGAGTCGCCGTCGATGATATCGTCACCGCCGCGGCCTTCGATGAAGTCGCTTCCGTCACCGCCGAGGATGATGTTGCCCGATCCGAACGACGTTACGCCGGCGCCGAGAAGTTCCTGCAGGCCATCGATGAGGGCGATGTTGGTGAGCACGCTGCCCTGCGCGCCGGCATTCGCGATTTCCACCGCATCGGCGTCGTCGCCGATCAGGATGTCGGCGTGCCGCGAGCCCGAAAGACCTTCGACTTGCCCGAAGCGGTCCAGCACAGCGGCATTCGATGGCGGGATCGGCGTTTCGTCGAAGGCGGCGACGTTCATGTCAACCGTGACACCGAACTCGTCGTCCTTGAAGGTCGCCCAGTCGAAGCCTGAGAGTCCTTCGTGACGATCCGGGCCCGGCCCGCCAACCGAGATGTCGTCGCCGCCCTCGCCGATGAACTCGTCGATGCCGCCGTTGCCGAGGAACACGTCGTTGCCAGCGACGTTGTCGAGACCGAACGGATCGAAGTTGTCGCCGGTTGCGCCGTCGGCCGTACCGATCTCGATCCAATCGTCGCCGTCGTTACCTTGCATCACCTCGTTGGTCGGGGCGCCCAGAATGAAGTCGTTGCCGGTGCCGGCGAATACCTCGGACGTGTCCTCACCGGTGATGATCACGTCGTTTCCAGCGCCGCCGATCAGCAGATTGAAGCCGTTGCCGGCGTGCAGGACGTCGTCGCCGTCTCCTCCCTGCAGATTGTCGTCGCCGCCGAGGTCCGTGATGATGTCGTTGCCCGCGCCGCCGACGAGCATGTCGACGCCGTCGCCGCCCTCGATACGGTCGTTGCCGCCATCGCCCCAGACGGTATCGTCGCCGATGCTCGCGATGAGAATGTCATCGCCCTCGGTGCCGCCGAGCACAACGTGGTCCACGCCCGTATATCTGAGATAATTGGTATCGGATACGACGGTCGCCGGGTTATCGCGAATGACGAGCGGCGTGAAGATCGAGTCCCCAATCGGGTCGTCGTTGCCGTTGACGCCGAGCCCGGTGAACTGCCGGGACTGGTCCACCTCGAGGATGAAGGCGGGCGTCGAGAACACGTCGCCGGGCAGATGCGTGGTGTCCGTGTTTCTCATAATCATCTTGGCGAACGAATTGTTCTCGAGCTCGGACAGGAAGTTCAGCCCGGCCGTCCGCGCGAGGTAGTAGAAGCGGTCGCCGCTCTGAAGCGACTCCATCTGCGTTTCGAAGACGAAGTTGAACGTCGATCCGAGAAGGCCGCCGAACGGCATCTGCCTCTCGGCCAGACCCCCGATCCACAGATCGATGGCGTCGACGCCAGTCGTAGTCACGCCGTTGGCCAGGTTCGCGTAAGCGCCGGTGCTGTTGAGGAAGTTGAGCCGGTCCGATGCGACAGCCAGATCACCGTTCAAATCGACCCCGAACACGAGTTCCATGGCAGCCGTGCGCTTGTCCTCTAGCGTCGCGGCATTCGTAATTGAGACGTGAGTGCCGTAGGCGGCGATGAAGTTGATGACCGACGACTCGTGCTTCACATGCCCCGCAAAATCGACCCAGCTCGTGTACGGCTTGAGCTGCGCATCGCCGGTATGCTCGTAGAAGTCACGTCGCGCGGCGTTCAAGGTCGGAACGCCGGTGTCGCGGCCGCGGGCCAGATTGATGGTCGCGAGATCGAGGGGCAGACCGAGCAGGTTGTTGCGCAGGGCCTCGGTGACGAACTCGTCGATCTCGTTGCCGACCTGGCGCGTCATGCCGCGCACGATCGCGCCAGCCGCCTCTTCCGGAGTTGCGCCACTGGCAGCGAACTCGAGTGGATTGAGGAAGGCCGCGATCAGGCCGATGTCGTCAGGTACGAAGTTGGCGTCCAGCCGGTCCACGGTCTCGTTCAGCATCGAATGGCCGAAGCGATAGACCGTGTGAGCGAACTCAGCCAGAATTGAAGCATCGATGGTCGAGTCGTAGGCGATGAAAATGTCGACCAGCGGTTGGACTTTGCGGGCGAACTCTTCGAAGACGAGATGCTGATACTGCATCTCGGTACCGAACTTGGCGGCCTGGAACAGCCGCTCGCCGTTCCAAATGAGCGAATCGAGAGTTGCCTGCGATGCGTCGAGTGGCAGCTCCGTCAATTGATTGTCGGGGTCGAGCCAAGAATTGAGGAATGCGAGATCGTTGGTGTCGATCGCCGATTGGACCGCAACCTCTTTGGTGTGGCCAACGAGGCGGTTGTGCTCGGCATGGAAGACGTGGTGAACGGCCGTGAGGCCGATGTTCTCGTTGGCGCGTCCGTCGCCGGCCATGTAGTGGGCGTCGAGCAGTTCGTCGTCGTACTGTCCGGCCGCAACAGGACCGCCGGCGACGTCGTCGGCATCCGCCGTCAGTGCCAAACCCGTGCGTGAATTGAACGGATTGGCCGTATGCGCGATGTCGTCCATGAAGGCGTGGCCCGTGCGCTGCGCCTGTACGTTCGAGCCGTCGCCGAACACGTCGAGCAGATTGACGGGATTGTCGGGGTCGCCTTCGACGACGACGTCGTCGGACGTATTGAGGATCCCGTCCGTGCCGGCCGAGACGATGACCTGAGCGAATCCGTTCGGACCCGGAATGAAATTCCCGTACTGATCGGTTCTCAGCAGCGGCACATTGACGACATCGTGATCCGTCAGCTCGATGCCCAGCAGATCGCGCGCCTGGGCCTTGACCGTCGCCCAGGTCGCCATGCCGCCGATTTCGACGTCGTCGATGGTGCCGAAGGTCTCATCCGCTCCGATGTCGCGATCGACGATCAGCTCGCCCGTCGCGACCGGCCGTCCCTGTGCGTTGAACTCATAGGCGCGCAGGAAGACCTGGTGTGAGGAGTGACTGGTGTAGGTCTGGTTCTGGTCGACGAACGGAGTCGTGCTGTTGGTCGGCCCCTGGCCGTCGTCGGCCGTGCCGAGAATGCCGTCGGCGCCGGCGTCCGCCGTCGCGCGCGTTAAGGTGAGGAACCGCAGGTTGGGCGGGAGATCGTCGAGCGTTCCGAATGTGCCGTCAGCTCCGGCAACCAACGGATCGTCGGCCTGCAGCGGAATGATGACCGTTCCGTTGCCGCCTTTGCCGACGAGGTCGAGGCCATGATCGAAGAACTGGCCAAAGAGCGTGAACCAGGAATTGAATGGAGCTGAGAGGCCCTCATCGGGCGCAGTGTTCGGAATGAGATAGACTTCGCGGTCGTCGATCGTTCCGAAAATACCGTCCAGACCGGGGCTGATGACGAGCTGCGCTGCACCGTTGTTGGCCGCGGCGTCCACCGCAGCCGGATTGTTGGCCGTCTGGTCGACGATCAGGTTCGAGATGATGCGAGGATCGCTATCGACGACGTTGCCACCCGAAAGGCTGGTGCCGCCCTGCGCGTAGTCGGTATTCGTAATCAGCGGAGCAGGGGGGGGACCTGAAGGAAACGGCGCCTCGTCACCATCGTTGTTGTAAACAGGATCGACGAGGTGAGGGAACTCCTGGTCTGCCGATCCGAAATTTTCCTGGCCCGGCACCAGATTGTTGAGCGTGCCGTCGACGGTCCTGAGGCCGAACGGAACTTCTGAGTTCGGCAGAATGTCGGACAGGCTTTCACCGGCGGCATGACGCTCGGAGATGATGATTTGATCCAGGATGAATTGCAGATCCGACTTGATGTACGTGACCATGACGTCCTCCAACCAACTGGGATTTTCTGATTTGCCTGCGTCGGCGCTCGACTAGGCAACCATCTGATATTGAATGCTATTCATGGAGTTGTAGGCATAAGTCATCGACCCGCTCCCCGGCGGCACCCAGTCGATGCTAGTGTTGGTCATTCTTGTGATGCGGCGACAGGTTGTGAGCATTGGCGCTCCCAAGGTATCGGCGTCATACCCGCAGAGCCCTGGGATACAGCCCGAAATGACTCTGCCGGACATGAAGCCTTGTTGTTGTGCAGTAGGGTTCCAGAGTGCAGCACGAGCGAAAAGGGTCCGAGGTCGCGCGGAATTCTGAGACATTGGTCCGTCAGATCATCAGACCAAAGTCGGAGGTGTCATGGCCTGACGGCGACGTGCCTCAGAGGTCCGTGTTTGATCGTGATGCCTTGGTTGCCGGCAACGTCGCGGCCGTAACCAGCGTCGCCGTCCTGCTCGCGTGGGCCGCTGGTTTGTATCCGCCGTGGACAGCCGTGGTGTTTCTCATCGGTGTTGCGGTCATTCTCGGCGTATGGGTCTCTCAGCGTGCATCCGAGGTGTTCTCGGAGCAACGCCGGTTGCTCGATAGGGCTGAAGAAGAGAAGGCCAGCCAAACGGCGCTCGTCGCCGAGCTTCGCAGGCAGATTGATCAGGCTCACAGGCGTGGTGTGGAGATCAACGAGCGGTCGCTGCGCCGAATCGGTGCCGACCTGCACGACGGACCGGCGCAGTTGCTCGGCCTGGTCCTTTTGAAGCTCGACGAACTTGTTCCGCACCTGGCTGATCGGACCGACGCGTCCGCACCGCTCGACACATTGGAGCTGATCCGCCGCGCGACGGCTGAGGCGATGAGCGAGATCCGGAACACGGCGAGAGGCCTGGTCCTGCCGGACATCGAGCAGGTCCCGCTGGCGTCGGCGCTCGATCTGGCCGCCAAGTCACATGGTCAGCGCACGCGGATGTTGGTCAGGACCGAGATCGGGACGCTGCCGCAGCATGTTCCGCTGCCGGTGACGATCTCCCTGTTCCGCTTCGCGCAGGAGGGGCTGAACAACGCCTTCCGGCACGCGGGCGGCCGGGGTCAGGCCTTGTCGGCGCATCAGGCGGGCCAACGGATCATCGTCGAGGTGGCTGATGCGGGCGATGGGTTCGATCCTCTGAAACTCGAGCCGCGCAAGGATAGGATGGGTCTTGTCGCTCTGCGTCAGCGGCTGGAGTCGCTGGGAGGAACGCTGGAAATTCGCTCGGCGCCCGGTCAGGGAACCCGTCTGGTCGCCAGCTTTCCGACCGCACTTTCTGGTTGATCGGCGAACGAGGCGTTCAACGGTCGGTTTTGCGGCCGACCCGGTTAATCCTAAGTCCTAAGCGTTTGGATCAGAGCAAGAAAATCATTGAGCCTGCAAGCCCTCGGCGGTAGTCTTTTCCCAACCGGAACGGCGTTCGGACGGCGACGGCTCTAGAGATTTTGCAGTTGGTGGCGGTGCGTCATGGTCTCTCAAGTGCGGATCGGCGTATTCGACGATCATCCCATGCTTCGTGAGGGGGTCATTCATGCCCTCAAGGGGCAGGCGAGACTGAGTGTCGTCGGCCAGGGCACCTCCGCTCTCGAGGCGGTACGCTTTGCGATCGACAAGAAGCCCGACGTCGTCCTGCTGGATCTCAGTATGCCGGGCGGCGGTATCGAAGCGGCTCGGTCGATCAAGTCGGCTTGCCCCGACGTCCGGACGGTGATCCTGACCGTGTCCGAGCGTGAGGACGACGTCACAGAGGCCATGGCGGCGGGTGTCCGCGGCTATGTGCTGAAAGGCGTGGGCGGAACCGAGCTGGCCCGTATCATTCTCAGTATCGCAGACGGCGAAACCTATGTCAGTCCCGGTTTGGCGGCACGAACGCTGATGACCATGCAGCGACGCTGGGAGATCAAGAAGTCCGCGCCGGACCGTGAGAGCGAACTCACCGCCCGCGAGGGCCAGATTCTCGATCAGGCGTCCCTCGGCCTGACCAACAAGGAAATCGCTCGCCGCCTCGTCTTGAGCGAAAAAACCATCAAACATTACATGACCAGCGTCCTGCAGAAGCTGCAGGCACGCAACCGCGTCGAAGCCATCATCGAAGCCCGGCGACGGGGATTGCGGACGCCGCATAACTGAACAGCCTGATTGATCGGGCCGGAAATGGCGGCGGCGCGAAACTCATTCTTTGTGCTTGTGAATTCAGCTTTCGCGCTTTTGGGCCAGACGCTCGATTTTCTGCTGCATGTCGGCGAGCTGCTGCTTCAGCTCGCTCAGCTCCACCCCCGGCTCGAGCGGACGCACGTCGCGAGGCTCTTTGGGCTGCAGCGCTTGAACGTCCCCCGGTGCGCCATTCTTCGACTGTGCTGCCGCTCCGAACGAGGTCCACATCGACATGGCCTGCTCGAACATTTGCATGTTTTTGCGGGTCTGCTCGTGATAGGCCTCGAACGCTGCGGCAGGGTTCGTAAAGGCATTGGCGAATAGCGAGCGGAATTTCTCCTGCTCCTTCACCAAATTTTCGAGACTGAATTGAAGATAGCTCGGAACCAGCCGGCCGATGCTATCGTCATAGAAGCGGATCAGCTGGCGCAGGAAAGGAATGGGGAGCAGCGTCTGTCCGCCCTGGCGGCTTTCCTGCTCGACGATGATCTGGGTCAGAACCGCGTGCGTGAGGTCGTCGCCGGACTTCGCATCGTAGACGATGAAGTCCCTGTCCGAGCGAACCATCGACGCCAGATCCTCGAGCGTGACATAGGTGCTCGTCTCGGTGTTGTAGAGCCGACGGTTGGCGTATTTCTTTATGACCACCGCCTCTT
Organism: Hyphomicrobium sp.; assembly: GCA_052388455.1. Classification (GTDB taxonomy): domain Bacteria; phylum Pseudomonadota; class Alphaproteobacteria; order Rhizobiales; family Hyphomicrobiaceae; genus CAZSNH01. The sequence continues at coordinate 6,680 of JBQTIA010000153.1, read as the reverse complement.
TCTTATCGGGCTGGGTCTCTGGTTTGCTCAGCATCGCCTAAACCGTTCCAACAGCAATGGTTGTTGCGCTGCGGAAGAGTAGCACGGTCTCCCGCCGCGTTGCCATAGTTATGTGCAGGAGCGGTTAGGGCGGCTGGCCGCTCCCAGGGTGCGACGTGCGAGGTTTGCGTCAATCTGCCGGAATTGCCGCCATCCCGGCCCTGCTGTATTGCTCCGCCGCAAGTCGAACGAATTTTCGTTCCGCCCGGCGTTCAAAGGCGCCGAAACGGAATGCCATCGATCCGACGATCCCCTTCCGACGCGACCCAGGAGACGGCAGCCATGAGCGAAGATACGACCATCGTCATTGCCAGTGCGGCGAGAACTCCCGTCGGCTCCTTCAACGGCTCGCTGGCCAGCCTGCCGGCGCACGAGCTCGGCAAGGTCGCCATCAAGGCGGCGCTGGACCGGGCCAAGGTGGCGCCGGGCGAGGTGTCCGAGGTCATTCTTGGCCAGATCCTCACCGCCGGCCAGGGCCAGGGCCCGGCCCGGCAGGCGTCCATCGCCGCCGGCATTCCTGTCGACACCCCGGCCTGGAGCATGAACCAGATCTGCGGTTCGGGCCTGCGTGCGGTTGCGCTCGGCATGCAGCAGATCAAGACCGGGGACGCCTCCATCGTCGTCGCCGGCGGCCAGGAGAGCATGAGCCAGTCCATGCACGCCTCGCATATGCGCGACGGCACCAAGATGGGCGATGTCAAAATCATCGACACCATGGTCAAAGACGGTCTCTGGGACGCGTTCAATAATTATCACATGGGCACGACCGCCGAGAACGTCGCCCGCCAGTACCAGATCACCCGCGCCGAGCAGGATGCCTTCGCGGTCGCCTCGCAGAACAAGGCGGAGGCAGCGCGCAAGGCCGGCAAGTTCAAGGATGAAATCGCGCCGGTTACGATCAAGGGCAAGAAGGGCGATACGGTCGTCGACACCGACGAATACATCAAGGACGGAGTGACGGTCGACGGCATCGCGAAGCTGCGCCCCGCCTTCGATCCAAAGGAAGGCTCGGTCACCGCCGCCAATGCTTCCGGCATCAACGACGGCGCCGCCGTGGTGGTGCTGATGACCGCCGCCGATGCGGCCAAGCGGGGCATCAAGCCGCTCGCCCGCATCGTTTCGTGGGCGTCCACCGGTGTCGATCCCTCGATCATGGGCACCGGCCCCATCCCGGCCTCGAAGAAGGCGCTGGAGAAGGCCGGCTGGTCGATCAAGGATCTCGATCTGATCGAGGCCAACGAGGCGTTCGCCGCGCAGGCCATCTCGGTCAACAAGGGTCTCGGTTGGGATACCGACAAGGTCAACGTCAACGGCGGCGCCATCGCCATCGGCCATCCGATCGGTGCTTCCGGCGCACGCATCCTGACCACGCTGCTCTACGAAATGCAGCGCCGCAACGCCAAGAAGGGTCTTGCCACGCTGTGCATCGGTGGCGGCATGGGCGTCGCCATGTGCGTGGCGCGCGACTGACGAAATTGAACTTTCCCTCCCCGTAACCGGCGGGGAGGGGTCAAAAAAGCAAGCTCACCCTGGGAGGGACAAGCACTATGGCGCGCGTAGCCGTCGTTACCGGAGGAACCCGTGGCATCGGCCACGCCATTTCTCTCGCACTCAAGAATGCCGGCTATCGCGTGGCCGCGACGTATGCCGGCAACGATGCCGCCGCCCAGCAGTTCTCGGCCGAGCACGGCATTCCGGTCTTCAAGTTCAACGTCGCCAACTATGACGAGTGCGAAAAGGCGATGGGCGACATCGCCAAGGCGCTCGGTCCAGTCGACGTGCTGGTCAACAACGCCGGAATCACCAAGGACGTGATGTTTCACAAGATGACCCGTCAGCAGTGGGACGACGTCATCGGCACCAACCTCAACAGCCTGTTCAACGTCACCCGGCAGGTCTGGGAAGGGATGCGCGCGCGCAAGTTCGGCCGAGTGATCAACATCTCCTCGATCAATGGCCAGAAGGGCCAGATGGGTCAGGTGAACTATTCGGCCTCGAAGTCGGGCGACATCGGCTTCACCAAGGCGCTGGCCCAGGAAGGCGCGCGCGCCGGCATCACGGTCAACGTGATCTGCCCCGGCTACATCGCGACCGAGATGGTCAAGGCCGTTCCTCAGGACGTTCTGGAAAAAAGCATCCTGCCGCACATCCCGGTCGGCCGGCTCGGCGAGCCGGAGGAAATCGCGCGCTGCGTGGTGTTCCTCGCCTCGGATGGCGCCGGCTTCATCACCGGCTCGACGCTGACCGCGAACGGCGGCCAGTATCTGACCTGATTGCCGGGTTTTCGCGGCAGGTCGGATCGAGCGCCAGCTCTCGACACACACACACGAGTACCGCAAGCGCCTCGGACAGATCGTCCGAGGCGTTCTGCTATGCGCGGGTCAGCACGGCGTAGTGCGTGTATCCGCGATGCAGGCGCTCGAAGCGCAGCGAAAGCCCGTTGCGGCTGGCCAGGGTGGCCAGCGTCGGCTCCAGGTCGGCGCGCGGCGTCACGGAGTAGTGGGCGAGGAAGGCGAACAGCATCCGCTTGAATCCGCCGGGAAGGTGCTCGCACTGGCCGAAGTCGACGATGTGCAGTTCTCCGCCGGATGCCAGCGACTGCGTCGCATGATCGAGCGCCGCCCGCCAGCCTGGGATCATCGACAGCGCGTAGGAGAAGAACACCCGGTCGAAGGCGCGCTGTCCGAATAGCACGCGGGCTTCGAAGCTCGTCGCGTCGCCCTGCTTCAGCACGATGCGGGCTTCGAGGCCGTGACGGGCGACCGAGCCGGCCGCCGTATCGAGCATCGCCTTGGAGACGTCGAGGCCGTGGAAGGCGGCGGTGGGATAGCGATGTGCTGCACGAACGAGATTCCATGCGGTGCCGCAGCCGATTTCGAGCGCCGTGCCGCCGTCGGGCGGGGCGAGGCTGCGGATCAGATGCTTGCGGCCGAGCAGGTAATGCGTGCGCGTGGCATCGTAGATGTAGCGCTGGAACCGATAGTGCCGATCCATGCGCTCGGCGTCCGAGAGGGGCGCGAGGGTGGTCACGTCACGCCTCCTTCACGTAGAGATGGAAGCCGCCGTAGATCGCCGAGCGATCACGCTCGGTCCATGCCCGCGACCGGTCCTGCTCGTAGCGCCACTGGCCGAGGATGCTGGCCGGCACGTGGCCCGACAGGATGGTCTCGACGCCGGCCGTACGGAAGATGACTCGCGCGCCGGGCCGTGCGGTTCGTGTGATCTCGCGCCACAGCTCGCCGAGGTCACCGTCGTCCATCCAGTCCTGGGCGTCGAGCAGCACGTAGCGGTCGAAGCTCTCGCGAGGCTGGCGGAGGAGATGGGCCGTCAGCGATGTATGGAGGACGTTGACCCGGCCGGCGCGCTCGCGGACAGCGGAGAAGTGTTCGGCCTGAAGGTATGGCGGCAGTGGACCCTTGCCGTCGGGGGCGTAGCTGCGCGCAAAGGCCTGCCAGGCGAAGTAGTTGTCGGCGAGGTCGTAGCCGCAGGCCAGCCGGCGCAGACGCTCCTCGATCACCTCGTGCATGGGCCGGCCACCCGCGAGGGCATCGTATTGCGCGGGGGGAATGCCGAGCCCGAACAGCGAGGACCGCTGGTCGAGCAGGCGCCGGACCAGCGGCCGCTCGAACAGCGGCGCCAGATCGGCTTCGTAGATGGCGACCTGCTCGGCGCGCGTCCTGGCCTCGATCATGCGGCGCGGGTTCTTGCCGTAGAGCCGCGCGAACAGGTGTCCTGCGGCGATGAAGCCCCCGAGCAGGCCATAACGATAGAAGCCGCGCGCGAAGCGGCTGATGCGGCGGCGTCCGCGCATATCACGGCGGGTCCAGTAGCGGAGCGTCTCGGCGTCGAGATGCGGGCCGACGAAGCGGTGGAAGTCCGTGACGTTCTCCGGCGAGGCCGCCCCGCCGAACAGGCGGAGGAATTCGGCGTGACCCGGCAGGTGCTGGGCTGCCGTCACCTTCAGCCGGTTCAAGGCGATATGGGCGGTGTTGAGATCGACGGCGGTGATGCTGATCGGGGCGGCTGTCAGATAGGACATCACGTTGCAGCCACCGGACGCGATGGCGATCACCTTATGATCCGGCGCCAGCTCCATCGCTTCGAGGTCGACGACCGGATCCTCCCAGATCTGGGGATAGACGAGGCTCGAAAAGGCCAGCGTGAAGGCGCGCTCGCTGAGGCCATCGCGCGACAGGAGCCGGTTACGGTGCACGGCTCGGCCGACCAGCTCGCTGCTCTTCTTGCGGGAAATCTCCAGCGTCTCCGACGCTTCGCGCAGTCTCATGATGTTGGTACTCCCTGGATGCTGCGCGGAATCGCGCGGCCGTCTGTTCGGCCTTCGGCGCGCGCTCCGGCGTGCTCCGAGGCGGCGGCGGACCAGGCGGCGTTGGCCGTCCGCACGTTGTCGATGAAGAGCCGGGCGGCCTCGCCCCAGGTGAAGCGGAGCGCGCGGGCGCGGGCATCACGCGGGTCGAGCTTCAAGGCTTCGGTTGCGGCGGTCGCGAGGTCTTCGCTGAGGAAGCCGCTCACCCCGTGCTCGACCACATCGATCGGTCCGGTGACGGGGTAGGCCGCCACCGGTAGTCCGCAGGCCATGGCCTCTAGCAGCACGAGGCCGAAGGTGTCGGTGCGGCTCGGGAATACGAAGACGTCGGCGGAGGCGTAGCAGCGGGCCAGATCCTCGCCCGCCATGACGCCGGTGAAGATGACATCCGGATAGCGCCGCTCCAGGCTGGCCAGATGCGGGCCGTCGCCGACCACCACCTTGCGGCCGGAGAACTCGGCGTCGAGGAAGGCTTCGATGTTCTTCTCTTTGGAAACGCGGCCGGCGTAGAGGAATACGGGCTTTTCCTCGCCGAACAGGCGCACCGGCTGCGGCCGGAACAGGTCGGTTTCGACCCCCCGCGTCCACGGCATCAGCCGTTCGAAACCGCGCTCGGCGAGGTCGGCGGCGAGGCTGGGCGTCGCCACCATGATACCGGCGCTCGACGCATGGAAGCGGCTGACCGGGCCGTAGGCCCACGCAGGCGGGATCGACAGCAGCGCTGCCGCATATTCGGGAAACTTGGTGTGATAGCTGGTGGTGAATGCGCGCCCGTGGCGCAGGCAATAGGCCCGCGCCATCCAGCCGACCGGCCCCTCGGTGGCGATGTGGATGAAGTCGGGACGGGCTGCATCGATCGCGCGTGCGGCCCGTCGGCGGTTCGGCAGGGCGAGGTGGATCTCCGGATAGCCCGGGCAATGAACCCAGCGGAACTGATCCGGCGTCAGGAAGATCAGCTGGACGCCGAGCGCATCCGCCTCGCGCGTCAGGCGGGAGTAGGTCCGAACCACGCCGTTGACTTGCGGGTGCCAGGCATCGGTTGCGATGAGGACGCGCATCTATGCGGCAACCGCCACAGGTTGGTGGGCGTGCGCGGGGGCGGCCAGCTCGCGCTCCAACTCGGACCATCGGATGATCTCCAGCTCGCCGGCCATCGTCTCGACGATCGCGGTCCGGCTTTCGACCCAGTCTCCGCAATTGAGATAGTGCACGCCCTCGATGGTGCGGTTGGCGGCGTGGTGGATGTGACCGCAGATGATCCCGTCTGCGCCGCGCCGCTTGGCCACGTCGGACAACGCGTGCTCGAACTCGCCGATGAAGTTGACGGCGGTTTTTACGCGGTTTTTCAGGTAGGCCGACATCGACCAGTAGCCGAGGCCGAGCCGCAGGCGCAGCCAGTTCAAGGGCTGGTTGGCCCACAGCGCGATCTCGTAGGAGCGGTCGCCGAGGAAGGCCAGCCACTTGGCATAGCGGACCACGACATCGAATTCGTCTCCGTGCATGACGATGTAGCGGCGGCCCTGTCCGGTGGTGTGCTCACAGTCGCGCAGGATCTCTATGCCGCCGAAGTTTTGCCCGCAGTAGTCGCGCAGCACTTCGTCGTGATTGCCTGGAATGAACACGAGCCGGGCGCCCTTGCGCACCTTGCGCAGCAGCTTCTGGATGACGTCGTTGTGGGACTGCGGCCAGTAGGCGCCGCGCCGGACTTTCCAGAAATCGACGATGTCGCCAACCAGATAGTAGACGTCGGCCTCGGCGTGCTTGAGGAATTCGAGCAGCGGGCCGGCCTGCGAGGCGCGCGTTCCCAGATGCAGGTCCGAGATGAAAACTGCCCTGTATCGCCGCTCGTCGCCGTCCTGCTCCACGCTCGCCTCACACGGGTTGCTTCGAACCGTTGAGCGGACGGAACAGGAGTCGTGTATCAGCGATGTGACATGCGCTGTGCCCGTCTGACGCAGAGCCATCGAGGTTTGGAAAGAGCCGCGTCACGTCTCCATTGGTGAAAAAACAAGGCTCTGTTCGCCACCCGTGTTGGGGGTGCGACTGTGTTCCAGGAGGGGGTGCGGAGAGCCGCACAACACCCCCACCGCGCCGCGCCGAGGACGAGTTGACTTGCTGTTGCGGTGAAGTTGCACCGGTCGTGCCCGTATCCCGCAAGCCAACTCGTGGCGCGGTGTCCTCCCCCTTCGAGGGCAGGGGAATCGCATTTGGACGTAGGTTGGGTCGAGGCACGAGACCCAACAACTTTGGTCGCTCGAGTTTGTTGGGTCTCCTTCGTCGACCCAACCTACATTTCGCGCCATATGCGATTGCCCTG
>JBQTIA010000152.1:0-4460 GCA_052388455.1 Hyphomicrobium sp. | reverse complement strand
GCTCCGCATCGACCCTCGCCGCGCTCACTCCGGCCTACCATCCACGCTCCAACTGTCGCGCGCGAGACAGGGGGTGTGCGAATTATCGCCGATCGGCTGTCGCGTCGGGGACAGGTGCACGACGGCGAAATCCCTGATCGTCACTCCAGGAACGATGCGGCGGGGACTCCGGCCGAGGGGCTTCCATTCAACCCAATTCATACCTGGAGACGACGACAATGGCACGCGCACCGAAGAAGCAGCTTGCAGTAACGGCGGACATGGACCACGGGGTCCAGGCTCGAGAATTGCAAATTCAACGAGCCGCAGAAACGACCGCCCCGGCAGCGCCGACCAATGGCGCGCCAACCGCGAACGCAGGCCCGGCCGGGATCGGCGCCGTGGCCGTTGGGCCCGCCCCGATATCAACCAGCGACAGTGCCCAGCTCGAAGCTATCGCCGCCGGCCAGTGGCACCTCTTCAATACCACGTTGGGCCAACTTGACCTCAACATCGGCAACATCTGGGACGACTACACCGGGCGCGGCGTCCGGGTCGCCGTGTTCGATTCGGGTGTGGAAGCCAGTCACTCCGATCTCGACGGAAATTACAACGCGGCGCTCGAAGTGGACGGCGACCATGCCGGTCCCGACTACTTCGCGATAGGTGTCGACGACAACGACGCGCACGGCACGGCCGTCGCTGGACTCATCGCGGCCGAGCGGAACGGCGTCGGCACCGTCGGCGTCGCCTACGACGCCCGCATCACGGGGGTCGACACGGTCGGCGCGGCGACCATCACCGACTGGGCCGATTCACTTGCGAGCATGGAATGGTTCGATGTGGTCAACCACAGCTCAGGCAGCAGCACGCAGTTCGACGGCGACGCTCAATGGTTCGCGGAGATGGAGAACGCTGTCATCAATGGGCGCGGCGGACTCGGCACCGTTATCGTCCAAGCGGCGAACAACGACCGTGGCGGGCCGAATGGTGCGCCGGCGGGCCCAATGGTTGCATCAAGGGGCGATGCCAACGCCGATTCGGCAAACAATGGCCACTTTGCGATTGTCGTCGGTTCCGTTGACCAGAGGGGCAATGTGGACTCCTATTCCTCGCCCGGCTCCAACCTGCTCGTCTCCGCCTTTGGAACAAACTCATCCGTCGTCACGACCGACCTCGTCGGGGAGAATGGTTACAATACCAATACCTCGGCTGCCGGCGGCGACGTGGACAGCGGATTCTCCGGCACCTCGGCTGCGGCCCCGATGGTCTCGGGTATCGTCGCGCTGATGCTCGAAGCCAATCCGCTGCTCGGCTATCGCGACGTGCAGAACATTCTTGCGCTGTCGGCGCGTCATGTGGGCAGCGACATCGGCGCGGCACCTTCCGGCTCTGAGCGGTTCGAGTGGACGACCAACCAAGCCGACAACTGGAACGGCGGCGGGATGCACTTCTCGAACGACTATGGCTACGGCCTGGTCGATGCGCACGCCGCTGTGCGGCTGGCCGAGAGCTGGACGAAAAGCTCGACGTCCGAAAACCAGTGGGTTGGTCTTGGCACGCGGTTTGGCACACGGTCCAACCTCACGGAGGCCAATACGGTCCCGAACGAGTTCACAATTACGATCACCGACAATATCGACACGGAAAGCATCGGGCTCTGGATGAACCTGCGCCACCAGCGGATGAGTGATTTGCGCATCGAGATCCGCTCGCCGGAGGGCACCTGGAGCACGCTGACGGATCGGACAGGGCTTGGCGGAGTCGACGCGGCGCTTGAAGGACGCGAAGGCTGGACATTCTACAGCAATGCTTTCCGCGGTGAGATGGCCCAGGGCGAGTGGGTCGTTCGCATCTGGGACGAGGTCGATGCCGGACGAGGTGACAACGGCTGGGTGTCCAATCTGATCCTGCGCACCTACGGATCCGAAGCCTCGCGCAACGATCAGTTCTTCTACACCGACGAGTACGGAGACTTCTGGCTGCGCCCGGACAACTTCGGCAACGACACCCGGACGATCATCGAGGATCTGGACGGCGGCACCGACACCATCAACGCCTCAGCCGTAACGACCGACTCGGGCATCGACCTCAATGCAGGTGGACTCAGCATTATCGCCAACGGCCTGATGCAGATCGCAGCCGGCACGCTCATCGAGAACGCGCTCGGCGGCGATGGCAACGATACCATCTCCGGCAACGGAGTCACGAACGTCATCAAAGGCAATCGCGGCAACGACACCATCTATGGACTCGGCGGCGCGGACCTGCTGGCCGGCGACCAGGGCGACGATACGCTTATCGGCGGCGTGGGCGGCGACTTCCTGTCGGGTGGCGCGGGTCGCGATACGGCCAGCTACGCCAGCTCCGCCCGGGCCGTGCGAGTTTCGCTCGGCGATCAGCAGGGCGGCACGTGGAACGGCACGGCGACCGGTGGCGACGCAGCGGGCGACAACCTGACCTACATCGAGAACCTGGAAGGCAGCCGCTTCCATGACGTCCTGACCGGCAATGGCGAGGGCAACGTGCTGATTGGCGGCGCAGGCAACGACCAGCTCGATGGCGGCGGCGGCAGCGACCGGTTGATCGGCGGCCAGGGCAACGACATCTATACCGTCGACAATGAGTTCGATGTGATCCTCGAAGACAGAGGAGCCGGGACCCAGGACCACGTCAAGACGACGCTCGCCAGCTACACCATGGCGGACAACGTCGAAATTCTGGAGTTCACGAACTGGCTCGACTTCCACCACGGCATCGGCAATGCCCTGGCCAACCGCATGTTCGGCCACCATGGTAACGACCTGCTGGAGGGCGGCGGCGGCAACGACACTCTCGCCGGGGGCCGCGGCGTCGACACTCTCTTCGGTGGCGCGAATGACGACCGCCTGTTCGGAGAGGACGGCAACGACACTCTGCTCGGTGGCGCCGGCAACGACACGCTGGACGGCGGCGCAAACCACGACCTGCTCATCGGCGGCACCGGCGTCAACACCCTGATCGGCGGTTCGGGCCGCGATACCTTCCGCTACTCCGGCAACGTGGCCGGCATCGGCACCGACACGATCTTCGGCGGCACAGCCGCCACCGACGGGCTCTTCGATGACGACACGCTCGACTTTTCGGGCTTCCTGGGCAGCGTCGACGTCAACCTGGCTTCGGGGCGTTTCATCGCCAACGATGCGCTGAGCTACTTCGAGACGGGGTCGGCGACGATCCAGTCCGGGGCCATCACCGGCATCGAGATTGTCCGCGGCACAGCTAATAACGACATCCTGAGCGGCGACGCCGAGCTGAACCAGCTCGACGGCGGCGCCGGAAACGACGTTCTCGCCGGTGGCGGCAATATCGACATTCTCAACGGCGGCGCGGGCAACGACCTGTTCCTTGCCGACAGCTTCGACATCATCGATGGCGGCGAAGGTTACGACACCATCCACGCCGATGCCTCGACGGTTGCGGGCGGCTTGCAGTTGCTGGTCGGCGCCATCAGCATCGAGTACGTGCATGGCAACGCCGGCTCCGACGTCATCGATGCGAGCGGGCTTGCGACCGGCATCACGCTTGCTGGCGGCGACGGAAACGACACCCTGACCGGCGGCCTCGGCAACGACATCCTCGACGGCGGCAACGGCGAAGATACGATGCAAGGTGGTGCCGGCGACGACCGGTTCCACGGCGGCGCTGACCGCGACACCATCGACGGCGGCGCCGGCATCGACACGCTCTACGGCGGGCTCGGCAACGACACCCTGAGCGGCGGCGCCGACAACGACGTGCTCTTCGGCGAAGTCGGAGTTGATACGCTCAACGGCGGCGAGGGCGACGACATCCTCGTGATCGACAACGTCGACATCGTCAACGGCGGCGCCGGCTTCGACATCGCCAACGCCGACGGCAGCACGATTGCCAGCGGGTTCTTCTTCAACTTGGCTGGGACCGGGATCGAGTACGTCAACGCCAACTATGGAAACGACGTTCTGGACGCCACCGGTCTGACGACGACCGTCACGCTGGTTGGTGGCTACGGCAATGACACGCTGACCGGCGGCAGCGGCGAAGACGTGCTGAACGGCGACAGTTACAACGGCGCACCCGGCGGCAATGACACCATGTTCGGCGGCTTAGGCTCCGATCACATGATGGGCTACGCTGGCGACGACGTGATGCATGGTGGCGGCAGCAACCCCCTTGCCGGCTTCGGTGATCGGCTTTGGGGCGGCACTGGCAACGACACGCTGTTCGGCGGTGGCAACGGCTGGGTGCTCGGCGAGGAGGGTGACGACACTCTCACCGGCGCGGCTGGCGATCTCATCATAGGCGGCGCCGGCAACGACACCGTCATCGGAGCTTCGGGCCTCCAGCAGATCATCGGCGGCGAGGGCAACGACACGCTGTCCGGTGGCGGCGACGGCGATCGCTTCGACTTCGGCAACCTATGGGGCCACGACACCATCACCGACTTCAACTTTGCCGAGGGC
>JBQTIA010000151.1:0-17213 GCA_052388455.1 Hyphomicrobium sp. | reverse complement strand
GGCTCAGGGGCTCGTCAGCCTCTCCGCCCATCACGCCGCGCTACAACCTGCTGGAAACCGCCGTGTACGATGAAGTATGCCCGGTGGTGTGAGAGGGGGAAGCCGCGAGGCGACCCCCTACTCGATTGGTTGCCGACGCTCAACGTCGAACCCGCGTCATTCCGCAACCTGCGCGTCGTCGGTGCTCACGGCGTCCGGCAATGGGGCGGGTCTGGTTGCGATGGGCGCGGACGGGGCGTCGAGCAACTCGATCTCAGAGGGATGCGTGATCTCGATGAAGGGACCGTTGTTGCGCTCGATCCACCCGCGCACACGCACCCTGCGGCCCTGCAATGCAGCGGTGTCGAGCAAGTTAGAAGGCTCGGCGCTGCCTTGCTGACGGCGCTTCAGAAGACCCGCGGTGAAATCCGTGCGCCAGAGCGGTCCGAAGTTGAGATATACGGCGCCCCGCACGGTGGCAGCGGATCTCACCCGTCCCTCGACGATCTGGAACGTGGATCGCAACCGCATCAGCTCGGCGGTCGCGGTTGCCGAGCGGATCTTGTAGGCGGCGTTCGACCACGAGCCGCGTCCGAAGGCCCGCGCCTCGCCTTCCCGTCGGAGCATGGCCGCGAGGCAGGTGTCGCCATCGAGGGCGTGCGCGCGGGCATGGCCCTCGGTGAGCAATCGACCCTGCACCCATTGCGGCTGGCCGTCGCCGAGGACGAAGGCGTGCGCGATCTTGCGGCCGTAGCGATCGGTGCGGCGTCCGGAGGCAGCAGCGACCGCGATGGTGCGACCGATGACCAGCCGGCTCAACGCCTGAATGGCCTGTTCGCCCGGTGGCCAGGGCGCATCGCCGGAGGCCGTGAGGGGCCGGCGCGGAGGTAGAATTCCGGCAAGGCGAAGCTCGCTGCCGTCGTCGAGCTGAAGCGTGTCGGCACCGGCGATGCGGGTTACGGCCCGTTCCGCTTCGGTTGTCAGAATGCACGCAGGGCCTGTGGTGGGCGATGCCGGCGCTCGTGTCGGTTCGGCTGCCGAGCACGGTATGATCAGCAGGGCAAGGCCGCCGGTAAGGAACGGGCTCCCGACACGGAAACCAAGGCCGAAAGCTGCGGCGGGTCGTCGATCGTTGAGCATCTCCAAAGCGTCGCATACCGATTTCCGACGCGCCAGATGATGCGACGTGACGCCGGCCAATGGCGCGCGAGGATGTGCCGATCAGAACAGGCGGGGCGTGTTCCGTCGCCCCGCCTCGCCTCGATCACCCGAGACGAAAATCATCGGCCAGCAGGTTGCCGGCGTTGACCCCGAGGAGGCGCAGGCTGGAGTCGGCGTCGAGGGTGATCAGCGTGTCGGCGCCGTCCTGGGTGGCGTGCGCCATCAGTTCGGCGAAGTCAGCGAACGAGAAGTCGGTGAGGTCGATGACGTCGATCAGCGGGTTGGCGCCGGTCCCCCGCTGGAAATCAGCGATGGTGTCGTGGCCCGTGCCGCGCCGAAAGACGAATTCGTCGGCCTGGCCCCCGCCAAAGATCAGGTCGCTGGAGTGGCTGGCGACGATGCGGTCGCTTCCGGCCCCTGATGAGATACGGGAAATTCCAACCACGGTCAGGCCCGACAGGTCGAGCACGTCGTTGCCGTTCGAGAGACGGATCTCGTCGATCCCACCGCCGCCTTCGATCGCCTCCAAACCCGAGAGGTTGCCCTCGGTCGTGGCGAAGCGGAAGCGGTCGTCGCCGGCGCTGCCCCGGAGCACGTCGTAACCCGCACCGCCATCGATTTCGTCGAAGCCGGAGCCGCCGACGACGAGGAACGTGTCGTCGCCATCGCCGCCGAAGAGCCGATCCCCCCCTCCGCCGCCGACGATCGTGTCGTTGCCGGCCGATCCAAAGATGCTGTCGACGCCGATACGACCGCGGATTTCCTCGATGTCGGTCACGGCGATGCCTGTGAGGTCGAGCACGTCGTCGCCGGTCGACAGCCGCAGGACATCGAACCCGTCACCGCCGTCGATCGCCTCGATCCCGGCGAGACTCGCGGAGCCCGACCGCAACCCGATGAGATCGTTGTTGCTGCCGCCGCGGATGGTGTCGAAGCCGATCCCGCCGTCGAAATGATCGAGCCCGTCGTTGCGGTCGATCAGAAACGCGTCATTACCCGCGCCACCAGTAAGCACGTCGTCGCCGGCCTGCCCGATGATGGTGTCGGACCCCGCCGTGCCGTCGAGCGTGTCGTTGCCGGCCGTGCCGAGGATGGTCAGTCCGGGCGACGGGGTGGTGACGTCTATGGTCAGCGTCTTGACAGCCTCGGTCTCGCTGAGTCCGTCGTTGGCGACGAAGGCGATGTTAAGTTCGCCACCGTAACCGGGAGGCGGCGTGCCGGAGAGCGTGCGCGTCGTACTGTCGAACGACAGCCATCCGGGCAGCATTTCGCCGTTTGCCAGCCGCACGCTGAGCTCGATGGAATCGCCGTCGGGGTCGGTGAAGTGATCGGCGTCGAGCGTGAAGCTCCATGGTGTGCCGGCCGTCAAAGTCTCAGGCGAGAGCGCCCCGTCCGCAACCGGCGAATAGTTCGGGATGATGGCGACATCGACTTGTGCCGATGAGGTTGCTCCCCCGGCATCCGCGATCGTGTAGGTGAAGGTGACATCGCCCTCGAAGCCCTCGGCGGTGAGCAGCAGCAGATTGCCGTTGGCCAGGAGTGTGACCTCGGCTCCGCTGCCGACCGCGACGACGCCGACGATAGATAGCGCGCCGCCGTCTCCGCTCGAATCGTTGGCCAAGAGGTCGGCGGAGGGGATTTCAACCCGGCCTGATGCAGCCCAGAAGCCGAAGTCGGCGCGCGCGAAGGGCGGGCGCTCTTCGAGCACGGGTGCCGCGTCGGCGCGGGCTTCGATCTCCGTCCGCGACCACAGGGTGCCGTCGGCGAAGCGGATGCGATCGATACCGCCGCCGTCCCGCGCATCGAACTCTTCGATGCGGATCTGGCTGCCGTCCGCCAGGAGGACAAAGAGATCGCCGGGAGCGCTCTCGTATTTCACCAGGGCGATGTCGGCCGTAGTGACCCCGTCGAGGATCAGCGTGTCGGCGTCGGCCGCGTCTCCGAAATCTCGGATCGTGTCATCGCCGTCTCCGAGCGAATGGACGTAGGTATCGCGGCCTCTGCCTCCGATCAGCGTATCGTCGCCGAGCCCGCCGGTCAGAAGGTCGTTGCCGTCGCGGCCATCGAGCACGTTCGCGCTGTCGTTCCCGGTGAGCTGGTTGGCCGCATCCGTTCCGGTTCCCGTTTCGGCGTCGCCCCGCAGCTCCAGGTTCTCGACGTTGTCAGCCAAAGCATGGCTGACAATGGAGATGACGAAATCGCGTCCCCCGTCGGCGGATTCCACAACGGCATCGGTGCTGCGATCGACGATGTAGGTGTCGTCGCCGGCTCCACCCGTCATGGTGTCGGTTCCGGCGCCGCCATCGAGCGTGTCGTTGCCGTCGCCACCGGAGAGGTCGTCGTCGCCGGCCCCGCCTTCGAGCCGCGTCGCATCGTCAGTCGCAATCAGGACATCGTCGTCGGCGGAGCCGATCAGCACGGTGGTCTCGGCGTCTTGGGGAGCGATTTCGTCTGGCTGGTAGACCGGCGCATCGGGACGCAGATCGAGGGGCGCCAGAAAAACGCCGCCGTTGGTCATCTGGCGGACCGCCTCGTCCCAGTTCGGATAGTCGAAGGCGCTGTAGAGACCGTGATCGGTCTGGACATCGATGATGTCGGGCTCGCCGCGGTCGTGGAAGCGGATGCCGAGATCGCCCTCCTGGAAATTCACCACCCGGATGATGGTTTCCGACTCGGGGTAGAAGACGTTGATCGTGTGGGTCCAGTCGCTTTCGTCGTTGCCGAGTTCCGTGACTTCCTGAGGGTCGCCGACGAAGAGATGAATCAGCAGGTCGTTGCCGTCGCGATTGTAGAGGATGGCGCCGGTGAACTCGATCACGCCCTGGGTCTGGTCGTCGCCGTAGTGCCGGTCGTCCTGAAGCTGCCATTCGAAACTCAGGACATCCGAGCGGTTCTGGCTGTTGGTGATGAACGAGCCGACGTTCTGCGGCAGCTCGGCGAAGCTGTCCTCGCCGGCGAACCGGCCCATGGCACCGAGCAGGGGAAGTAATGGCGATCCATCGAAATCCGCGTAGGTCAGGTTGAAGAGGTCGTGGGGAACGAGCAGCCGGTCCTCGGCCTCGGCATCCTCGATCACGAACTCGACGGCGCTGCCGACGAAAGGCGTCGTGGATGACAGCACGAACCGGTCCGCGCCAGCGCCGCCGACAACGGTCGTGCGTCCAGGTCCGGAAACGATGGTGTCGTCGCCGGCGCCGCCGTTGATCTCCACGTCGTACTGGCGTGGGCTGGCGCCGCTGAAGGCGGTGGAAAGGCGTACGTCGATCAGGTCGTTGCCGCCGCCGCCTTCCACACCGCGGACGTCTGCCGGGGCGTAGATGCGGTCATCCATGGCCGAGCCGACCAGCCATTCGACGGACTCGAACCACAGGCCGATGCTGGTGCCGGCCGCACCGCTCGCCTGCACGATCGTATGGCCGTCGGCATCGACGTTGATCAGGAGGCCGCTGCTGCTGTCGGAAAAATCGGCCTCGTCGCCGCGGTCGTTGCTCGACTGATCGCCGAGGTTCATGCGCAGGCTGTCGCGCAGCAGCTCGACGCCCGGACCGACGATCACCCGCGTGTTGCCGGAATCGTACTCGATCCGCTCGATCGAATAGTAGTGATCGACTCCATCCGATTTGACGGCATAGAAGTCCGGGTTCAGGTGCTCGCGACGTTCGTCGTTGACGACGATGTAGATGAATTCGATGTTGATATAGGCGACGGTGTCGGTGCCGTCCTGATTGTAGGGCAGGCCCAGCTCGCCGCCGTTGTAATAGTTGTAACCGGAGCGGGCCACGAATACGTCGTCGCCCGTTCCGCCGTAGAGCTTCTCCGGAAAGAAGTTGCCGGGGGAATCCTGCAGGATGTCGTCGCCCTCGCCACCGTAGATGTAGCTGAAGCTGCCGGTGATCGAGAGCGTGTCGTCGTCCGAGGTTCCGATCAGCGTCTGCCAGCCGGGCGACAGCCGCATCGTCGTCGGGAAGTACTGCGTGATGTCGATGCCGATGGAGTAGAGCAGTGTCGCGATCACCGAGGAGGAGTTGATCGGCGAGCGGGCGCTCCAGCGATCGGCGAGGGCCAGATACGGGAAGGATTGCGCGTCGATGTCCTCGCCTCGCTGTGCCATCAGAAACCACTGCTCGAACTCCAGACCGCCGAGCGGGATGACGTGCGATCCACGCCACTCGGGCGTGCCGATCTTCGCAGTCAGCGCGGCGCCCGTGAGATCATCGTTGGCCTCGGACAGCGTCAGGGTGCCGGATGCACCGTCGACTCCCAGTCGCAGGATGGTGCCGTCGCTGCCGAGCGTACCCTCCATCACCCACCAGGCATCCTGGGTGGTGAAAAGCTCGTCCTGCTGAAGCACGAGATGCAGGTGATCGCCGCCGAACCACCCGAGATTGAAACGTTCGATGGGAACCCGTTCGAGACGCAGAATGGCCATGAGCGATTACTCCTTGAAAAACAGGGCTTGGGTGAATGCGGCGCGCGGAAGCCGGCGATGCTCGGCCGGCTGCCGGCGAGGGGTGGCATACGGCACGCGGGGCTGGGATGTCGGAGTAGGCCGGGCCGTGGTCTTTCGGTTGTGCCGGCCGATGGGGCGAAGTAGCGCAACGCCCTCAGGGGGTTGCCAACTCGGGCTAGGAAAGCCGAACGCCGTCACGCCGCACCCCGTTGGCAAGGTTCGCGGTCCACAAGTGGACCATCGAGGCCTTTTCACCGCTAAGACATATCAAAGGTTGCAGACTATTTGCAATCTTAGATTGCTAACAAGCGGTTCGGACGAGTGTGGCGTAGAGCGCGAGTGTCCGCATTTGGCACATATATTTACAATGAACGCCGTCCAGCGAGCCCCGGCTCATGCGGAGCGGCAATCCCAAATCGGACGGAACAGTAAGCCGGCTGCTCAGGCGGCGAGGGCCAGCGGGGCCGTAATCGACCGCGACATCAACACGCCGCCGAATGTTGAACCGTCTGGAAATGCGAGCGAAATCAGCCTTTCCGGCCGGTAGCCGGCAGCGGAGAAAAACGGCATGGCGGTGTAGCTCGTCGCGATGCCGGCGTTGGTGTGGCCGGCGGCGGCGAGGTCGTCCTCGAGCGCCGCGAGAATGCGGCCGGCCAGACCGCTGCCGGCATGGGCCGGATCGCAGTAAACGCCGTGTATCACCGCAGCTCCGGCCGCAACCGTCGACGCGGCCTGTGCTTTGTCGAGGTAGCTCGGGGCTTGGTGGCTCCAGGCGCCACTGGCGACGATTTCTCCATCGATCTCGACAACGAAGCAGGTGCCGTCGTCGAGCGTCGTTTCGTCGAGCGTGCCGGCGTGTCGGAGGAAGCCGAGCACCGATCGCGTCTCGTAGTCCTTGCTGCTGGCAATGCGGAAAGCGGCCTCCTGCAGGGCGCGGATGTCACCGGCATCAGCCGCACGAGCGCGACGAACCTTGATCGGCTTGCGAATTTTCATCTGAACCCCCTGTTACGCTGGCGTCCGGCCTCGGGCGGCCCGTGCACCCCATGCCGTTACAATGCTGGCACCGGGGCGCCGCCGGCTGTTCTGAAGGTGACAGGCGGCACGAAAATCCTCGCGATGTGCACGCGTCGGAAACGAAGGCCTTGAACGTCGATCTTCCGTTCATCGCCGTCACAGGCGATACTCGTCGGCGGAGCGGCTTGGAAAACGACCGCACATCACGGGGGAAGCACAGCATGTCGACCATCAAGAGCATCATTCTCGGGTTCATTGCCGGCGTCATCGCCACGCTGACGGTACATGAGCTGATCAAGATGTTTTTCTACGATGCCAACATCATTCCGTTCAAACCGTGGGACATGGCCCCAGTGGATAACGGGCCGCTGGCCGGCGTGATGCCGCGGGTGGCCAACGCGGCCTTCTGGGGCGGGCTCTGGGGCTCGCTGTTCGCCGTGATGCTGGACAACCCGCCGCAAGGCTCGATGACGCTGCGGGGCGCCGTGCTCGGCATTCTCGGACCGGCGATCGCCGGTGTCTTCCTGATCGTGCCGCTGCTCAAGGGCAACCCGCCGTTCCTCGGCGGCGATGTCGGCGGCATCATCGCCGTGCTGTCGATCCTGGCCGGCTACGGCGCCGTCACCGCATGGCTTTACGGCCTCTTCAGCTACGGTCGACTGCCTTAGTCGCTTACGAGAGCGCATCAGTCTTCGCGTCCGAAGCTCGCGACCGCCTTCCGAAAGAAGGTGCCGGCAGCCTCCTCATGGGTGGGGCTCGGCGCTGTCGTCTCGGCAAAGTGGTCGCGCGCGGCGGCGAGTTCGCTTTCGATCATGGCCATCACGTCGTCGGGGGCGGGTCCGCGGCCCATCTCGCGCGTCTCGGCCTTGCGCGCGAGCAGCGCCGCGATCGTAGTTTCAAGCCCGCTCTCGAGCCGGGACTGGGAGCAGAGCACCGGGAAATTCATCGGGGCGACGCTGGCGCCGGGATGCAGACGCAGCCAGCGCAGCGCAATCGCTGGGCGCATCACATAGAACAGCTTTTTCAGCGACACGTCGGCAGGCGTGTCGAGTGAAACCGCCATCTGCCGGTCCGCTAGCGCCAGGTAGTGGTGAGCGATGCGGCTGCGGTCGGCGACGGTGGCGGCCAGCTCGCGAAGCTCGGCGCGAAAACCGGTCCGCGCGCGATATACGATCGGCGACGTCAGCCACTCGATGATGACGGCGTTGCCCTTGAGCAGCAGCTTCAACGCCTTCGACAGATCCCAGCCGTTGACGTCGAACACCGGAGTCAGCTCGGTCTCGATCACATCTCGCTGGGGAAACAGCGAGAGATAATCGTGCTGCGGGCGCACGAAGACGAAGCGACAGTCGTAATCGCTGTCGGGTGAGGGGAAGCCCCAGGCGCGGCTGCCGCTCTCGATCGCGAAAGCGATGGCGACGCCGTGCTCGCGTTCGACGGTCTCCAGCCGACGGTCGATCTCGGAGACGATGCCGGCGTCCATCGACGGCGGAATCGCCCGCTCGCCGTACTTTTCCTGATCGGTGTGCATGACAGTTGCCGCAGCCTTCTCGCATCGGAGCCCGCGGCAACCTCTAGTGGCCGTAGGGCGGTGTCCTGAAGGGCCAGATCTTAGGCCCTGTTATCGTTTGCCGGCGCCGCATGAGATACGAAACGAGGTGCTTGCACACGGCGGTCTGGAGTTTCAGAATCAAGCAGTAGCGTCGCAAGACAACCCGCTCACCGCATCGTGACACCATCGTGATCGCACTTCATATGGTATATTGTTACATAGGCACCATATCGGGCTTGTCGTTCAATCGAGAAAGCACAAGGAGACCTGAGATGTTCAAATTCACAGCCGCCGCAGCCGCGCTGATGTTCGCGGCAACCGCACTGCCGACCGTGGCGACGGCCGGCGACCGCTTGGCGTCGGCCGAGGAAGCGGCCGCAGTCGGCGGAGCGCTGCAGGCCGCCGGGTTCCAGCGATGGACCAAGATCGAGCTTGATGACGGCAAGTGGGAGGTCGACGACGCAGTTCACGCTGACGGTAAGATCTATGATGTCGATCTCAGTGTCGCCGATCTCAGGATTCTGAAGCGCGATCTCGAAGACTGATCCAGGTCTGAGCGATGCCGGAGCAGGTGCCGCGGTTCGCTCCGCGGCACCTGCCATGCGATGACATCTTCTGAGACTGCGTCTGGCACCGCCGATCATCGTGTGGCAGGCTGCCCGGGATGGAGATGTCGAGACAGACCTTCGGCGGAATGCTCGCAGCGATCTATGCGTCTGCAGGGCTGCTGCTGCTCACGGATCACGTGATGTCTCCAGCCGGTGCCGTCCCGCCCCACGTGCTCGGCCTGCATGTGTGGCCACTGAGCCTTGTCGGCTGGCTCGTCGGCGTGCCGTTCCCGTTCGTTTCGGACGCGGCAGCCTCGATGGGCGTATCGGCCAAGGCCGCCACCACCGTGGTTTTCCTCGCCTCGCTCGCGTTCTGTGCCGAGGGGCTGCGCCGGGTCGTTTCCGGTCGGCCGGCTGGGGAACAGTCACGCGACGCGGAAGATTGACCACTCGAGCGACGGGCTCTCATGACCGGACCGTGGCCCGCCATCCCGCCGCCTTGGCCTCGTCCTCGCTGCAGAACCAGCGCTCGCCGCGTGCTTCCCGCACCTTCACCCGATCGTAATTGCGCGACCACGGCAGCACGTAGACCCGATCGCGGTTGGCGATCTGCCCTTTGATCGGACAGCCGTCGGGGGCGGCGCGCCTGGCCTCCTCCCATTTGCGCGCACGATAGGCTTCGGGGCGGTCCGGCGTGCCGGCCCACAGGCCGACACCTTCGGCGCGAGCCGTCTCCTCGGTCGATGTATAACCGGAGAAAAGGCTGCTGCCGGCGAACACGTGTCCGCCCCGCACGAGCGCAAGGGATATATCGTCGTCTTGCGCCTGACACGCGGCCTCGATCGGGTCGCTGCCGTTCATTCCACTGGGTTTGCAATCGATCCGACGTCCGCGCAGCAGCCGGGCCAGCGCGGCCCGGGCCGCTTCGCCGCATCGCCAGCGGTTCGAGCCCCTACGGTCGCAATCCTGCTCGAGGTCGGGCGCTTCGATCCCCGTCAGGCGTACGATGCGGTTGGCGATGCGGATGGTGTCGCCGGAAAGAGCGACGGCCGGACCCTGGAGGCGCCCGGTATCGCCGACCTCGGCGCGGTTCTTGCCCTGATCTCCCTCAGTCGGGTCGCCGCCGCCGATCAGTGCGTTGGCGCCAAGTCCGACGACCACCAGTCCGGCAAGTCCCGCGCCCGCGGCGAGCCACGTCCGCGTCTGTGGCCCCTCGGCGGGCCAGCGAAATCCGGTCGGCCAGCGGATTCCGATAGGCCAGCGGGGAGCGAACCTTCGCCAGGTCTCGAGCAACCAGCCCGACGGGGCGTGCGGATCGTACGCGGCCCAGGCCGGAACCAGCACGAGCAATCCGGCCGCGGCTGCGATCAGCAGGGCGAAGAGAACCTCCTGGTCGTAGCCGTGAAGATAGGTCCGCTGGCCGGCCCCGAACGCCGCTATGGCCGTGATGATCAGCAGCGGCGTGCGGACTTCGCGCCGCCGCAGCGTGGCGAACGTCGGCTCCAGGGTGATCAGGACCGGGGTCGCGGCGCGGACGATGGGCGGCAGCACGCGGGGCGCGGTCCACCGGATCAGCCGACCGGGCAAAGCCGCAATCCAACGGAGCGCGGATAGGGCGGTCAAGCCTGTGGACTTGAGCCCCGTGGCGGCGACACCGGCGCCCTTCACTCCGGCATCTTTCAACCCGGCGACGGCCTGATCCTTGATGTCCTCGACCCGGCGGCGACGGTCTCCGCGACGCACGAGGATCGTCGTGCGCACGTATTCGCGCCACTCGAAGCCATCGTTTTTTCGTCTCCAGCGGAACATGGGCCTCTCGGGTCCGATGCAACGACTGATCGCCTTTAGGTTCGACGTCAGGGTTCGATGCGGTGTGTACGACGCGGCGCTCGTGCTGGGCCATTCAAGTTCGCGTTCAAAGATGGCATCCCTTGGGCCGTGCCACGTGCTCCGGGTCCAGTCGGCGCCTTCGGCCGTAGACATCACCGATCTGCCGATCTTAGGCTTATCGTACCGCTGTCGGAATGCTTAGAACCTCAAGATGATGGCCATGCACAACTTGTTGGCAACCTCGAACGCCTGCTGGATAAGCTCGCTGCTCCTTCTCGGTGCGATGATCGGCGCTGTAGCCATGGCCAGCCCCGACGCGCAAGCTCGGCGATGTGGCCGGAGCGCTCGGCTTTTATCGCCGCGCATTGGAGGCCAACCCGGATTACGTCTACGCCCGCGCCTACATGGGCTAGCCGCGCACATCTCCGGGCAGCGCTGAGCAGCGAGCCCCTGGCGCATTCCGGCGCTGAACGCCGGCGGGTTTCGGTCCGATGCGCGTCGCCGCGAGGTTTGATCGGCCGGCGCCATCATGCTAGTCGATCCGAGGTTGCCGGCGTCCGCCGCTATCGCTGCCAGAGCGATGGGCGGTCACCGCGCTCCGCCAATCACTGCTGACGGAGACCCCTCCATGATCAGACCTGACGCGGTCCTCGCCATCGCCCTCTTCGCCGCCTCTCTTTCGCCCGTCGCGCTGCGGGCCGAACCGCCGACGGCCTTCAAGGACCAAGGGCCGGCGGGGCCGTGCGATGTGCACGCGACGGGTGGACCGGCCTGGACGGCCTGCGTCGGTACGGTCCGGGCCGGGATGCCGGATTCGGAGCTGTTCTATGCGGGATACTGGCTGGCCCGCTCCGGCCGCTACGCAGAGGCCATCGGCTATCTGACGCTGGCCAAGGTCCGGGACGAGCGGGTGCTGACCTACATCGGTTTCGCCACCCGCAAGCTCGGCGACGTGGACGGCGCGCTCCCGCTTTACGCGGCGGCCCTCGCCCGCAATCCGGACTATTCCGTTGCCCGCGCCTATCTCGGCGAAGCGTATCTGAGCAAGGACGAGCCCGCGAAAGCCCGCCAGGAGCTGGCCGAGATCGAGCGTCGCTGCGGCCGGGCCTGCGCGGAGTATGCCGATCTCGCCGGCCACATCGCCGGTTACGAAGCGGCGCGCCGGCGCGGCTGACGCGGCTCGGGTCGTCAGGCCGTCGATTTCAGCACGCCGCCGAGAATGTCGAACAGCTGGTCGATGTCCGCGCGCGAGGCGATCAGCGGCGGAGAGAGAGCTATGATGTCGCCGGTGACGCGGATCAGCAGGTTCTTCTCGAAGGCGGCGACGAAGCGCTGATAGGCCCGCCGTCCAGGCTCGCCCGCAGCTGGCTCGAGTTCCACCGCGCCGATCAGCCCTAGGTTGCGGATGTCGATCACGTACGGCAGCTCTTTCAAGGCGTGCAGCCGCTCCTCCCAGTAGGGCGCCAGTTCAGCCGCCCGCTCGAACAGACCTTCCTCCTGGTAGGTTTCGAGCGTGCCGATACAGGCCGCGGCCGCCATCGGATGGCCCGAATACGTGTAGCCGTGGAAGAAGTCGATGGCCTGCTCCGGCCCGGTCATGAAGGCATCGTGCACGGCCGATTTGACCAGCACGGCGCCCATCGGAATGGTGCCGTTGGTGATCCCCTTGGCGGTGGTGATGAGATCGGGCGAGACGCCGAAGTAATCGGCCGCAAACGGCGTGCCGAGCCGTCCGAAGGCAGTGATCACCTCGTCGAAAATCAGCAGGATGTCGTGCTTCGTGCAAATCTCGCGCAGGCGCTTCAGATAACCCTTCGGCGGCACCAGCACGCCGGTCGAGCAGGCCACCGGCTCGACGATGACGGCGGCGATGGTCGAGGCATCGTGCAGGGCGACGAGGCGTTCGAGATCGTCGGCCAGCTCGGCACCATGCGCCGGCTCGCCGTGTGAGAAGGCATTGCGGGTGAGATCGTGCGTGTGGCGGAGATGATCGACGCCGCCGAGCAGCGCGCCGAACCATTTGCGGTTGTTGAGCATGCCGCCGACCGACGTGCCGCCGAAATTGACGCCATGGTATCCGCGCTCGCGGCCGATCAGGCGCACCTTGGTCGCCTGTCCCTTCGCCCGGTGGTAGGCGAGCGCCATCTTCAGCGCGGTATCGACCGATTCCGAGCCGGAGTTGGTGAAGAACACGTGCCCGAAACCGGGCGGCGCGATGTTGACCAGCTTCGAGGCGGCCTCGAAGGCCTTGTCGTGGCCCATCTGGAAGGTCGGCGCGAAGTCCAGCGTCGCAGCCTGCCGGGCGATGGCGTCCACGATGCGCGGCCGGCAATGCCCGGCGTTGCAGCACCACAGTCCGGCCGTGCCGTCGAGAACGCGGCGGCCTTCGTCGGTGATGTAGTGCATCCGTTCGGCGCCGACGAAAAGGCGCGGCTTCTGCTTGAACTGCCGGTTGGCCGTGAACGGCATCCAGAAGGCATCGAGGTCGTTGGTCTTGGCGTGGGGTCGCATGGTTGGGGTTCCGAGCGGGCGGCAGTCACAGTGACATTGCCGAGTGTATCTGGCATGGCTCGACTGCCGCTGTCCGCTCTTGGCAGGCGACAAATGCGGCGATGGCCGGAAGGCACCCACCCTGTGATCCGACTCGGGGACCGTCCGTGGCGTTTCCGGCTAAACGGGCGCCTTGGACGCCTCGCGGGCTGCCTTGATGCCGGGGCCGGTGCGGGCCTTGTATTTGTTGGCGAGGCCCTCCCATTCGATTTCGAGACTGCCGCCGCTCACCCGATGCTGCTTGTCCCAGTTGGTGAGCAGATCGATGCAGGCGTGATCGATGTAATCGAGGTCGCCGATATGCACCCTGACGTTCGAGTTGGGCTTCAGCGTTTCTAGCTCCTGGGCGAGTTGCGGAAGACGGATCAGCGTCGCCGAGCCCTTGAGGAACAGATCGACGCGATTCTCGCCGGCTTTCTCCTCCTTCACGACTTCGAGATGCGAGAAGGAGTAGAGCAGCTTGGCGAGTGACAGGCCAAGGCCAGTAAGCACGCCGGTCAAGAGGTCAGTCAGCACGATCATGGCGATGGTGGCGAAGTAGATGAACACCTCGCCCTTGCCGTACTTCAGCAGCGTCGGCAGAATCTTGGGATAGGCCAGCTTGTAGCCGGTGAACACGAGCACGGCGGCGAGCGCGGAAAGCGGGATGTAGCCGAGCGTCCATGGCAGCGCCGCGACGAAGATCAGCAGCCAGAAACCGTGCATGATGGCCGAGGCACGCGTCTTGGCGCCGGCTTCGACGTTGGCGCCCGAGCGCACGATGACACCCGTCATCGGCAGCGCGCCGAGCACGCCACAGATCGTGTTGCCGACACCCTGGGCCGAAAGCTCCTGGTCGTACTTGGTGCGCGGTCCCGAATGCATCTGGTCGACCGCCGTCGCGCACAGCAGCGTCTCGGCGCTGGCGATGAAGGCGATCGACACGGCGCCGATGAGGATGCCGGGCTCCATGATGCGCGCGAGGTTGGCGAAGCTCGGCAGCGTCGAGCCGGAAACCACATCGGTCAGGATGTTGTCTTTGACGTCGACATACTTGATCGCGTCGAGGTGGAAGAGGGCGGCGGCGACCATTGCGATGGCGACGCCGACGAGCGGCGCCGGGATCGCCCGCCAGCTCTTCGGTGCAAAGGTATTCCAGCCGGCGATGGTCGCGATGGTCAGCAGTCCCACGCCCGCCGCTGTCATGTGCGAATCGCCGGCCTGCAGCGCATTCATGAAAGCGCCGGGAATGCCGAGCAGGTTCTGCACGCCCGTGCCGATCGGCCGGTAGTCGAGCATGACGTGGAACTGGGAGACGAGGATCAGGAGGCCGATGCCGGCCAGCATGCCGTGGATGACGGCAGGCGAGACGGCGCGGAACCACTGGCCGAGCTTGAACACGCCGGCCGTCAGCTGGATGAGGCCGGCGAAGAAAACGATGACCCCCAGCATCTCGGCGCCGTGTTTCTCGACGAGCTGCCAGACGAGAACCGCGAGACCCGCGGCCGGGCCCGAGACCTGCAGCGGCGAGCCGGCGAGAAACCCGACGATGATGCCGCCGACGATGCCGGTGATCAGCCCGGCGGCGGGCGGCATGTTGGAGGCGATGGCGATGCCCATGCAGAGCGGCAGGGCGACCAGGAACACCACAATCGAGGCGAGCAGATCACTGCCGAAGGTCGACTCCGCCTTGGCGGCGTTCTCGGTGTTGGTCGTCATGTCAGGTCCGCCCCGTTACCGCCGCGCGTTCGCGCCGGCGATGTCTGAAATTCATGGATGGGGTGACGCCGGCCTGTAGTCCCCACGCGCCGCGAACACCCGGTGGGGACCCTAAACCTGGAGCGGGTTGCCCGCGTGCGGCCATTGTGTCGCACGGGGCTTGAAGCCGGGGCGGTTGGATCGTCAGCGGCAGGAGCTAGCGCCGTCCGCCGCCCGGGGGCCAGCCGCCCATGCCGCCGGACTGTACCGCGTCCATCCACGCCGCCATGCCCTGCTGCCAGCTCTTCTGCCACATCTCGGCGGCCTGCATCCAGAACATCATCGGGTTGCCCGGCATGCTGGAGAGGTCGAAGCCGGGGAAGCCGGGGAAGGATTGCGCGCCGCCCATGCCGGCGAACGCGCCCGGAAAGCCGCCCATGCCGGCGAGCTTCGGCAGCTCGATCGGCGAGCCGGGAGATTTCATCTGCTGCTCCCAGACATCCATGAGCTGATCCATCATCTGAAGCTGCATCTTGGACGCGGATTGCATCTGCTGGCGAGTCATGTCGACGAATTCGGCCGGCCAGCCCATGGCTTTGGCGGCCGCGCCCATGCGGTCGAACACCACCGAGCTGTTCTTCTCGGCCACCGTCGCAATGTCGTTGCGCCAGTTCGACAGGGCGTCGAAGGCTCCGTTCATCGCCTTGCGGGCGTCCTCGCTCATGCCGGCGCCGAGCGGGGAAACGGCGGGTTTGTTGCGCGGATTGGAAAAGTTGCTGGCCATGGGGGTCCTCCATCGGGACGTGCGGGATTGAACCGCATCTTGCACACGCGGTGCTGGCTTTCCAGCCCTTAACCGAGGCGCGCCAGGTGCTGCGGCGACAAGTAGGGGGCGACCTGAAGCCATTGCCCTTTTGCCGGGATTGGGCGGGTGCTATCTAGCCGCGCATGACCGATATCTCCCTGATCCGCAATTTCTCCATCATCGCCCACATCGATCACGGCAAGTCGACCTTGTCGGACCGGCTCATCCAGCTCTGCGGCAACGTCTCCGACCGCGAGATGAAGGAGCAGATTCTCGACAGTATGGACATCGAGCGCGAGCGCGGCATCACCATAAAGGCGCAGACCGTCCGCCTCGACTACCGCTACAAGGACGGCAAGACCTATCAGCTCAACCTGATGGATACGCCGGGACACGTCGACTTCGCCTACGAGGTCTCGCGCAGCCTCGCGGCGTGCGAGGGCGCCATCCTGGTGGTCGACGCCAGCCAGGGCGTCGAGGCGCAGACCTTGGCCAACGTCTACCAGGCGCTCGACAACGATCTCGAAATCCTCCCCGTTCTGAACAAAATCGACCTTCCATCGGCCGATGCCGAACGGGTCAAGGAGCAGATCGAGGATGTGATCGGCATCGACGCCTCCGGCGCGGTCGGCGTCTCGGCCAAGACCGGCCTCAACGTCGCCGCTGTGCTGGAAGCCATCGTCGAGCGGCTGCCCGCTCCGAAGGGCGAGCGCGACCGGCCCTTGAAGGCGATGCTGATCGACAGCTGGTACGACGCCTATCTCGGTGTCGTCGTTCTCGTCCGTATCGTCGAGGGCACGCTGAAGAAGGGTCAGAAGGTTCAGATGATGGCCACCGGCGGCCATTATCAGGTCGAGCGCGTCGGCATCTTCCGACCGAAGCAGGAAATGCTGGCCGAGCTTGGACCCGGCGAGGTCGGATTCTTCACCGCCGCCATCAAGGAAGTGGCGGACACGCGCGTCGGCGACACGGTGACGGACGAGAAGAACCCGACCGCCGAGGCGCTGCCCGGATTCAAGCCGGCGCAGCCGGTGGTGTTCTGCGGCCTCTTCCCCGTCGATGCCGCCGACTTCGAGGATTTGCGCGAGGCGATGTCGCGGCTGCGCCTCAACGATGCGAGCTTTTCCTTCGAAACGGAAAGCTCGGCCGCGCTCGGCTTCGGGTTCCGCTGCGGCTTCCTCGGCCTGCTGCACCTGGAGATCATCACCGAGCGGTTGGAGCGCGAGTTCAACCTCGATCTCATCACCACCGCGCCATCGGTCATCTATCACCTGCACATGACCGACGGAACGATGATCGAAATGCACAACCCGGCCGACATGCCGGACACCGTGAAAATCGATCATATCGAGGAGCCGTGGATCGAGGCGACGATTCTGGTGCCGGACGAGCATCTGGGCTCGGTGCTGAAGCTCTGCCAGGACCGGCGCGGTCGCCAGAAGACGCTGACCTACGTCGGCTCGCGCGCCATGCTGATCTACGAGCTGCCGCTGAACGAGGTCGTGTTCGATTTCTACGACCGGCTGAAATCGATCTCGCGCGGCTACGCCTCGTTCGACTATCAGCTCACCGATTATCGCGAAGGCGATCTGGTAAAACTGTCGATGCTGGTCAATGGCGAGCCGGTTGATGCGCTCTCGATGC
>JBQTIA010000150.1:0-35109 GCA_052388455.1 Hyphomicrobium sp. | reverse complement strand
CCGGCCAGCGGCAGCAGCAGACCAAAGGCCTTCGGCAGATCCGTGAACTTGCAGATCTTGGCTTCGCCAGTCGCCAGCTCCTCGACCTCAAGCATGTCGCCATCGGTCGCCAGCACGAACTTGGCTTTGGCCTTGAGGGTTGCAGGGCTCGACCTCAGCTTCTTCAGCGTCTCACTGACCGCGCCGGCTCCGCACACGGCGATGTGAATGTTGCTGCGCTGAAGCACGCCCCCCTCCACATCGGAGGCGTTGGAGGTGCCGGACCGCAGCCGCTTGAGGGTCGTCTCCTTGTTGCCGAACGCCTCCAGTAGCCGGAACGGGAACTCGGTCGCGTCGAACGGCTGCTCCGCTAGCAGGGAAATGGCTTCCTCGATGTCGGTCGCCTTCATCAGCCGTGCCCCGTAAATGTTCTTCGATGACCCCCGCATCCCCGACCAGCAGCTGCGCCGAGCCGCGACAAATGCTCAGCCGCTCTGAAAAAGTTCACCGATGCGGATCGACATCATTTGCGTGCTGACCTCGAATAAGCGCGCAAGCTCTGCAATGATAGGTTCATCATCGACATCCACGATCCGTCCACGTAGCTCCGCAATCAGCATCGCTCTTGGCACGAGGAGTTCGGCAGCAAACCTGTTTGCCTCGATTTCCTTACGGTCGAAGCCTTTTGACGAGTTGCCGTCGCGCGCCATGACAAAGTATTTCTTATCCACGTGCACATCGGAGCCGATGTCGCTCATGTGGAGCTCGAAGTGACCGCACTCGTGCGCGAGCGTGAAGCGCTGCCTGTTTGGATGATGAAGCGAGTTAACGACGACAATCGGCGTATTTTCTTTCACGAAGATCATGCCAGACAGTTCATCATCGAGCGGCATGAAGCGGACGGTCAGTCCGCGATCCTCGGCGATTTTTTCCACAGGCACCGGCACCTCGGAGATTCCCAACTCCTTGAGAACTTCACGGGCGCGCTGCCGGGGGTCGCGACTCCGCTTACTGCCTACCATCGTCAGGACCTCCTACTTGTAGGCAACGCTGCGCCGACTGCCCTGGCCACGTCGGCTTCCTCCCGCTCGTTCAGATTGAAGCTGGCACTGATTGGGCGGTCTATTGGCTTAGATGCGGTTCGCTCTGCTCTCGGCAACAACGCTTCCGCCTCGACCTTGAGAGCCCGGGCCAGCCGGTAAAGGTGGTGAAGGGGTATCCTCTGGCGACCAGTCTCGATGTTGGCGACTGAAGCTCGTGAGAGTTCAATGGCTTGAGCAAGAACGTCCTGGCTGATGCCAAGCCGCTCCCGGTGCTGTCGCACCAGCCGTCCCAGCTCCTCGTAGAGTTCCGATTCATTCATGAGGCTAGCCTTCGCGTTCACACGGCCAATTGTCAATGTGGCAAACGTTGTTGGGGATATGCACAGCGAGGTGTGCTTGTGGTTGACGGGATCGGGGAATCGGGTTTGGATGTACTCGTCGGCAAGACGACCGAAGAAGCATGGAGACGATCATGTCACGGAAGAACCAGCATGTGGTGCCACATGGGAACGACTGGGCTGTGCGAGGCGCAGGTAACAGCAGGGTCACGTCGACCCACGGCACGCAGTCCGAGGCGGCAGCTGCGGCTCGACGCATTGCTGAGAACCAGGGCTCGGAGGTTGTGATCCATCGGACCGATGGACGCATTCGGGACAAGGATAGCTACGGCAACGATCCCTATCCCCCGAAGGGTTGAATAGAGGCGGCTCGACTGAGCCGCCTCTTCCATTTTTGGAGAAAGGAGGCGCAGCTATGCGCATCACGAAACATCACGTGACGAACCTCGGCCTCTACCTCGGCGGCATTGCTGACGGGGAAGCGTTCCGGGTTATCGCACCGCTCCCGAATGAGGCATGCGAACGGCTGGGTTTGTCTCGCTCGCCAAGAGCCGGCGACACTGTCCTGCCGCGCGTCGTCGGTCCGGTGACGAGGTACAATGCTCGCGGCCGCTGGATTGTGCGTCGCGATCTTCCGAAAGAACCTCGCTACATCCGTACCGTGACGTGGAAGTGGACGCAGTGGGCGGGGAGGGACCAAACCGAGCATGAGGACTTTCGCGACATCTATCGCGATTGCTATCCGCGCGATCCAGTTCCGCCGCCATCGGTCGAACTCTCAGTCATCGGTATTGACGGCGCCGCGCATGTCACGACGCCGGAATTGAAAAAGTCGAACGAGAACACCGAGCACAATCGGCACTGCGTCAATCTCCTTCTCGAGATTTTCGGCAGCTGCGAGCTTGTTACCTCGAGCATGCGGCCGATGCGGCTACCCACCCTTCGCCGGGCCAACTGGCGGATGCTGCCTCCTGGCGACTACCCTTGGGACAAGGTGGAAGCGCACATTGATGCGGCCGTGGGAAAGCGCTCGGGCGACACGAAGCGTGTCATTTGGGATCGGCAGACGACGATTAAGGCTTTCAGTCCTGACGAGATCTACGTTGGTGAGGCCGGCTTCGACGACTACTTGGCCTACGTCTTTACGTCTCGGCGGCTGGTCGTTCTCGAAAGCGTCCGGAAGGACAACGCCATCTACGTCTTCGGGCTCGACTGGAAGCGCGTATCGCAGCTCAGCAAGGGTGAAATCGTTCGCGACAGCATGCAGACGGCAAGGATTGTGCACGCCAAGGGATGGAAGGCCCAACTTGCCCAACTCATGAAGAAATCACGTGCTGCTTGAAAGTCGCTTCTAACAAAAGTCCTGACTGTCTCTTCCCATCATAGCGGGCGTGCCGGCGCCGCAAGGTCGTCGCTGCCGCTCCTTCCTCCTCCACTTCGTTCCGGCCCTGCCAACACCTCGCCGCTCCTCGCGACGGGGTGCGGCGCCGTCACAGAGCCCGCTTTGCGCCTTGGCCGCTGAAGGCAGCACGGAAGTCGTGCGCCGGCATGGCCAAGGGTCACGGACATGGCAAAGAGGATCGACGTTCACGAGGAAATCACCAACCGAATCATAGAGGCGATCGAGAAGGGGGCGGGCGAGTTCAAGCTGCCCTGGCACCGTCCGGCCGGTTCGATCACGCGACCAACCAACATCCAATCGAAGAAGGCCTATCGCGGCATCAACGTGGTGACGCTGTGGGTCGAGGCGCAGCTCAGAGGCTACGCGACGCCAGTTTGGGGAACCTACAAGCAGTTCCAGGAAGCCGGATGCCAGGTGCGCAAGGGCGAGAAGGCATCGCTCGTGGTCTTCTACAAGGAAATCGAGTTTGAGCGTGATGCCGCCGAGATGAAGGACGGAGACGATCCCACATCGTCCGCGTGGCTCGCACGCGGCTACTGGGTTTTCAATGCCGAGCAGGCCGACGGATACGAGCTACCGGAGCGGCCTCCTGTCGCCGAGATCGAGCGCAACGAACGCGTCGAAGCGTTCATGGCCAGCACCGGCATCGAGACGAGATGGGGCGGACACTCCGCCTACTACCGCCCCTCCGACGACACCATCCAGATGCCCGAGCGGGGGCTGTTCACCGGCACCGATACGACATCGGCGACCGAGGCCCTGTATGCCACCTGGCTGCACGAGGGAGTTCACGCCACCGGCCACAAGTCGCGGCTAGACCGCAACATCACCGGACGGTTTGGAACGCAAGAGCGGAGCGCCGAGGAACTGGTCGCAGAGCTTGGGTCGGCATTTCTCTGCGCCGACCTCGCAGTAACGCCCCATTTGAGGGACGACCACACGCACTACATCGCGCATTGGCTCGAAATCATGAAGGGCGACAGGAAGGCGATCTTCACCGCCGCTGCCGCCGCGAACCGGGCCGTCGAGTGGCTACACGGCAAGCAGCCCAAATAAGACTGACACACCTCATCTATCGCACGCGAGCCCCGGCATCCACCGGGGCTTTTTCTTTTTCACCTACTCATCACGGAGATCATCGATGACCACCGGATCGAAGACCAAGACCGCCGATCGGAAGACGGCGGCGAAAGCCAGGACGCCGAAGACAAC
Organism: Hyphomicrobium sp.; assembly: GCA_052388455.1. GTDB lineage: Bacteria > Pseudomonadota > Alphaproteobacteria > Rhizobiales > Hyphomicrobiaceae > CAZSNH01. Next base: position 31,135 of record JBQTIA010000150.1, on the reverse strand, counting down.
TCAGAAGAAGACCACGACCACCAAGCTCGTCTGGCGCGACGTGACCTGCCGCGTCAGACACACGCCCAACTACCTGTCGAAGGGATGGAGCCACATCGAGATCATCGTCGCCTCGCCCAAGAACGCGCCGCTTCCCATCACCGAGACCGGATACCGCTCGCACTTCCTCGACGAGGACCTGTTGAAGAAGGCGGGTGGCCCGGTCATCTTCTTCCTCGACTGGATCGAGCGCGAAGCGGCGACCAAGACGTGGGCGAAAACCGAGTTCAAGTGGCGGCAGGGCGACCTGTTCGCATCGGAATGATCACCGCACCGGCGTTGTCGTGGCTTACGGGACCGGCGTCGTTTCCACCCGCCGGAGCTGCAATCTGCGGCTCCGAGACGATGCGGGCCACTTCCCGCTCCCAGGCCTCTAGGATCGGGCGGCGACGAACGGCGGCACGGCGGTCGTCCTTGTCGTGGATATAACCGGCCGTCGTGCCCTTCAACTTGTGCCCGAGGGCAAGTGCGATCTCCTCGAGGGCATAGCCCAGCCGGTCCAGATGGGACCCGACCGTGTGCCTTAGCGAGTGCGGCGTGGCGTGCGGAATTCCAAGCCGCGTCATCAGCCGTCCCATGGATTCCGTCACTACTGCCGAGTTCATTCGGCCAGCGGCGGACTTCGGACCAAAGGCTCCGAGGCTCGGAAACAGCCATTCCGAGGCCGGGTCGAGCCGGATCGCGAGCCGCACCTGCTCCAGTGCCATCGGGCCGAGTGGAATACGGTGCACTCGCTTCGTCTTGTAGCGTTCCGCCGGAACCACGAGGCAGCCGTCCTGGATCTCGAACTTCGAGGCTTCCGCCCAGTCGTCGCGCCGCGCCCCGGTCAACAACAGCAGACGGAGGCAGATCCGGGTCGTCGGCATCAAGTGCGGATCGGTATCGAGTGCGTGCCAGAACCGCTTCAATTCGTCTTCGCTGAGATAGCGGTCGCGGACCTCCTTGCGGCGGTAGAACGGCTGGCCTTCCGCCGGGTTGGTGTCGACGTACCCCATCGCGCGGGCCCACTTGAACACGGTGTTCATCAATATAAGCGTTTGGTGTGCCTGGGAGGGCGAACGCTTCCTTACGTCGGACAGGCAGCCGCTGACGTCGAGACGCGTAATGTCGGCGACGGCGACATGACCGATTCCCATCTTATGGGTCCGATCTTTCCATTTGCCGTACTTGAACCGGTGGCCGCCTTTGATGTTCATGCGGTAGCGGATCGCGTCCTGTTGCCACGATCGCTTCTCTTTGCCCTGGACCTCCAGCCACTCGGCGAACACCTCGTCGAGCGTGATACCGGGTCGGCGGCGCTTGATTTCTTGGCGCTCCCGCCATGGGTCGGTGCCCAGCGAGATCGCGGCCACCGCATCCGCCTTGCGCTTCCTCGCCTCGCCGATAGAGACATCCGGCCATCGTCCGAGTGCCATCTCCCGCGAACGGCTTCCCATCACGCGGGCGCGGTAGTACCAGGTCTTTGTTCCAGACCGTTCCACGTACAGTTTTAAGCCCTCGTTGCCGTGCCCCTCGACGTGATAGATGACGCGGGACATCGACTCGGGGCAGCGTAAGGCCTTGATCGACAACTCATTCGGGGCGACGATGTGCTTCGACATGCGTTTCACTCATAGCTCGTCAGGTGCCCGCGTGATGAAAACTTAAGTCAGACCCTTTCATCACGCGCTCATCACGCAGCAGAGGTGACTCGGGATGAGATCGGATGAGAAAAGATGCGACAGCGGACTAATCGGATGATGGCATAATGGCGAAGAAATCCAAGAAGTTGCCTGCCTCAGCTGATGTCTCGTCGTCTCCTCCTGCCTCGGGTCCGAGTTACTGGCTCCTCAAATCTGAGCCGGATGCATTCTCGTGGGAGGATCTCGTGGCGCGGGGAGCGGCGGGGGAGCCGTGGGAGGGTGTCAGAAACTATCAGGCGCGCAACAACATGCGGGCCATGCAGATCGGCGACCTCGGCTTCTTCTACCATTCCAACATCGGCAAGGAGATCGTCGGCATCTGCGAGGTGATCGCACGCACTCATCCCGATGCCGGTGATGACACGGGCAAGTGGGAGTGCGTGGATGTTCGGGCCGTGACGCCCATTCCAAAACCGGTCACCATCGACGACGTGAAGCTCAATCCGAAGCTCGCCGGCATGGTCCTCATCAACAATTCGCGGCTCTCCGTGCAGCCGGTAACGGCCGACGAGTGGACGCAGGTGTGCCGCATGGGTGGTCTGACATCGGTCCGCAGCGCCAAAGCATTCGCGAAATGAAAGCAGGCGCCGCAGAACATCGCCGGTGCGCCCTTGGCGCTTGATCCGGCCGAATTCATCCTCGCCAACACCCGGCTTCTCGCCCCGCCGCTCGTGCCGGAGCTGCGCCTGCATCTGGCCGAGGAATCTCTGCCGATCTGGCAGAAGACCGAAGAGCAGCTCGGAGAGATGAACGTGCCGCCGCCCTATTGGGCCTTCGCGTGGGCGGGCGGTCAGGCTCTGGCGCGCTACGTTCTCGATCACTCGGATTTGGTGCGCGGCCGCAGCGTGCTCGATCTCGGCTCGGGCTCGGGGCTGACGGCTATTGCCGCAGGGATGGCAGAAGCAGCATCGGTGCTGGCGTCGGATATCGATCGCATGGCACTCGCGGCCGTCGCGCTCAATGCGGCGGCGAACGGTGTGGCTGTCGAGACGACCGACGCCGATCTTCTCGCTGCGTCACCGGCAGAGCATCAGGTGGTCCTGGTCGGTGATCTTTTCTACGAGCGCCAGCTCGCCGAGCGGGTGCTTGCCTTCGTCGAGGCCGCGGTCTCAACAGGCTCGGTCGTCCTGATCGGCGATCCGCAGCGGAACTATTTTCCGCGCGGCCGCTTCCGGCAGGCGGCCGAATATCAGGTGCCGGTCACCCGTGAGCTGGAAGACGCGCTGATCAAGCGTACGGCGGTGTGGCGCGCGTAAATTGGCATCCTGGGGTCACGAGTGTAGCGACTTCCCCGTGTCGATTATCGTGCCAGCAGGTAGAGCAGCACCACGTTGAGGGCGAGCAGCACGACCGACACGCCGCGCCAAACCACGGCCTGATTGCGCTCGATGAGCGGCCGGCGGCGCTCGCCCAGAAAGTCGGGATTGGGTTTTCTCAGGTCCTCGACCAGCTCGGAGAGCGCTTCAGTGCGCTTCGAGGGGCGCTTGTGGACGGCCTTTTCGAGCGCCGCGTCGATCCAGCCTGGAACGGCCGGGTTGACCGACGAGGCCGGGACATACTCCATCCGGTCGATGTCGCGGGCGCGCGTGAAACCCTTGCCGTAGGGCAGCCGTCCGGTCAGCATCTCGTAGGCGATGACGCCCAGCGAATAGATGTCGGAGCGGTTGGTCGGCGTCTCGCCGCGATGATATTCCGGCGCCGTGTAGTCAATGGTCCCGACAAGATCCGGTGTCTCGACCGAGCGCGCCGATTCCTCGATACCCGCCGCCCGCGACGAGCCGAAGTCGATGATCTTTACCGTTCCGGTGGCGTCGATCATCACATTCTCGGGCTTCAGATCCTGATGGATGATTTCCTTGCGGTGGAAGGCTCTGAGCCCCTTCGCCATCTGCTCGACGATGCCGCGCACCACGTCGAGGGCGGGCGAGGGATGCTCGCGCATCCACTGGCGCAGCGTCTGGCCTTCGAAGTGCTCGGTCACGTAATAGAGGCTCCGGCGCACGCGCGCCGGCCGCAGCACCTTGAGAACGTGCGGGCTCGCCACGAGCTGGCCGATCCATTCCTCGCGGGTGAACATTTCGAGGTAGACGGGATCGTCCTCGAAGTTGACCGACGGGGTCTTGAGCACCACCGTCTCGCCGTCAGCGCCGTCGCGGGCGAGGTAGACCTGCGTCCGCTTGCTCAAATGCAGCTCGCGCAAAATCCGGTAGCCTTCGAACATCTGCCCGGGCACCAGCTCCGGCGGGAACGGCAACGCGGTCACGCGCTTCAGGAACGCATCCTCGTCGGGACGTCCGGGGTCGTCGACGCGTACGATCTGGCAGGTGAGGTTGTCGGTGCTGCCAGAGGCGAGAGCCGCAGCCGTGACGGCGCGCGCCGCCTCGGAGAGATCGCTGGGATGCTGGCGAACGATCGCCATGAGCTGGTGGTCGCGTAGGCAATCGTGCACGCCATCGGTGGTGAAGATCAGCAGGTCGCCGGCTTCGACCGGCAGTGCGCGATAGTCGACCTGCAGATCCGGGGCGATGCCCATGGCGCGCGACAGGTACTCCTGGGTCCGCGCCACTCTCACACGGTGATCGACCGTCAGCCGCTCGATCGATCCGCCGCGCGCGAGGTAGATGCGGCAGTCGCCGGCATGGAACACATGCGCCATCGACGCCTTGAGCACCAGCCCGGAGAAGGTGCTCACCATGCCGCGGTCGCTGTCGTAGTTGATCTCGCTCTGATTGTGCAGCCAGCGATTGATGGCCGTGAGCACCCGCTGCACCGACGTCTTTACCGTCCACGAGGGATGCGTCGCGTAGTAGTCGTCGAGAAAGGAATGGACGCAGGTCTCGCTGGCGGCCTTGGCGGCTTCGCTGGAACTCATGCCGTCGGCGATCGCGATGGCGATGCCCTTGGTTTCGAGCAGCGCCGGCTCGGGAACGACGACTCCATAGGAGTCGTCGTTGCGGGGTTTCACGCCCGCGTCCGAGTGCTGTCCGATCGTGACCTTCGGCCCGGCGGTCATAGGTTTCCAGCCGCTGCTCTCGCCTGCATCGGCTCAGGCTACGTCGATCATCGTCACGGTGCCATCCGGCATTTCCTCGGCGATCTGGCCTCTCGGCTCGTCGACGAAGAAATAGATCAGCACCACGCCGGCCACGGCCGCCGTCGCCGCAATGGCGAAGAAGACCTGCGGCGTGACGGACGAGTAGAGAGTGAGGTAGAGCACGCCGCCGACGTTGCCGAAGGCGCCGACGAGGCCGGCGATCTGTCCCGTCAGGCGCCGCTTGATCAGCGGCAGCATGGCGTAGACGGCGCCGTTGCCCGCATTGACGAACAGCGAGCAGCACAAGGTGGCGATGACTGCATAGGCGACGCCGGTCGCCGGCCCCATGAAGCTCATGGCGTAGTAGCCGGCCGCCGTACCGGCGAAGCAGCCGAGCAGCACCGTGCGGCGTCCGTAGCGGTCGCTGAGCCAGCCGCCCGCGGGCCGGGCGAAGAACGTCGTGGCGCCGAAGCTGGCTCCGAGGAAGCCGGCGACGGCGAGGGAGAGCGAGAACACGTCGGTGAAGAACAGCGGCAGCGTCGAGACCACAGCCAGCTCCGAGCCGAAGGTGATGAAGTAGGCGACGCACAGAACCGCCACCTGCCGGAACCGGTAGCGATGCAGCTCGGCCACCGGCTTGCCGCCGACGACCGCGGCGTTGACGCGCCAGGTATCGAACACGAGATAGACATAGTAGGTGACGAGTGCGGCATAGACGAAGCTGGTGACGCTCGGGGAGAGCAGCTTGAGGCCGCCCGGTCCGAGCTTCCAGGCCAGCACACCCATGGCAATCACCAGCGGCGCCTGCATGAGAACGTAAAGCACGAAGTCGGTGCGGCTCGTCACTTCCATGGCGCCGAGCTTCTTGGGCTTGAAGTAGGTCGAGCCTTTGGGCGTATCGCTGACCGTCAGGAAGAAGATAACGGCGTAGGCCATCGCGACCAGGCCGGTCGAGGCGATGGCCCAACGCCAGCCGTCGTCTCCGCCGATCCACAGCGCGAGCGAGGGCAGCGTCACCGCCGCCGCCGCCGATCCGAAATTGCCGAAGCCCGCATAGATGCCCTGCGCGAGGCCCGTTTCCTTGGCAGGGAACCATTCGCCGATCAGCCGGATGCCGACCACGAAGCCGGCGCCGACGAAGGCGAGCAGAAAACGCGCGATGGCCGCCGTCGCAAAGCTGTCGGCGAGCGCGAAGAAAATGCACAGCACGCCGGAAATGGCGAGCAGCGCCGAATACATCATCCGCGGGCCGATTCTGTCGACCAGCATTCCGACCACGATGCGCGCAGGAATGGTGAGCGCAACGTTGAGGATCAGCAGCGCCGAGACTTCCTGGTCGGAGAGGCTGAGCGACTTGCGGATCGCCGCCATGAGGGGCGCGTGATTGAACCACACCATGAAGCTGACGAAGAACGCCACCCAGGTGAGATGCAGCACCTTGATGCGCGGCTCGCGGCTGAAGAGGCTGAGACTTTGGGGTGTGGTTGTCGTCATGTGTCTCTCATCGGATGGCGCGCCGAAGCAATCCTCGCGAACGCAGATCAAGAGCGTTCCGCGTCGCGGCCGTCGATCGAAAGGCGATCAGGCTGGATGACGCGGTTGCGAGGACGGCAAACAGGCGGCTGTTGCTGGTCCTGTCGGAGCTGCCGCCAACCGCGTCGCTGGCCACAGCCGAATTCTGAGCCGACCCTCGTTGGCCCGCGCAATCGAATTTAGACAAGACAAAACGAGGTGGCGCAAAGGGAAGTCAGCGCGATGCCTGCGGCCCCGCGCCACACGAATTGCAGAAATCGATTGATATGCCGATTTCTGGTGCAGCTTGCTTTTTTGCAGGGCATGAATTGCCCAGAACTTTGACAGTCGTCCGTTGATGACGACGGGGCCAATCCGATGATGAAGCTCGTCACCGCCATCATCAAGCCGTTCAAGCTCGACGCGGTGCGTGCCGATCTGGCTCGCCTCGGGCTCGCCGGCATGACGGTGACCGAGGTCAAAGGTTGCGGCCGGCAGCGTGGCGTCACCGAGTTCTATCGCGGCGCCGAGTATCGGATGTCGTTTCTGCCGAAGCTCAAGATCGAGATTGTCGTGCCCGCCGACCGGCTCGCCGGTACGCTGGAGGTCATGTGCGAGGCCGCCCGCACCGGCCGCATCGGTGATGGCAAGATCTTCGTGCAGGACGTCGAGCAGCTCATGCGGATCCGCACCGGCGATTTTGGGCAATCCGCGCTGTGATTGGCGCACTGTGATCGGCACGCTCGGCCGGACTAGGCTTAGCCGCCGACCGCCGCCAGCCCCTGCTCGAGATCGGCGATGATGTCGCGCTTGTCCTCGATGCCGACGGAGAGGCGCACCACGTCGGGTCCGGCGCCGGCGGCGATGCGCTGCTCGTCGGTCAGTTGCCGGTGCGTGGTCGAGGCCGGATGGATGACGAGACTGCGCACGTCGCCGATGTTGGCGAGGTGCGAGAAGAGCTTGAGCGAGGAGACGAGCTTGACGCCCGCTGCGTAGCCGCCCTTCAATCCAAAGGTGAACACCGCCCCGGCGCCGTTCGGGCAGATGCGCTTGGCGAGCGCGTGATTGGCGCTCGACGGCAGTCCGGCGTAATTCACCCAGGCGACACTCGGATGCTTTTCGAGCCACGCGGCCACCGCGAGCGTGTTCTCGCAATGCCGCGCCATGCGCAGAGGCAGCGTCTCTATACCAGTCAGGATCAGGAACGCATTCATCGGTGCGATGGCCGGGCCGATGTCGCGCAGCCCCATCACGCGGGCGGCGATTGCAAACGCCATCGGCCCGAACGCCTCGCCCAGAACCATGCCGCCGTAGGAGGGGTTCGGCTCGGTGAGCCAAGCATAACGATGCCTGGCGCCCATCCAGTCGAAGGTGCCGCAGTCGACCAGAACGCCACCGATGGAGTTGCCGTGTCCGCCCATGAACTTGGTCAGCGAATGCACGACGATGTCGGCGCCGTGCTCTTTCGGTCGGCAGAGGTAGGGTGTCGCCAGTGTGTTGTCGACGATGAGCGGCACGCCGGCCTCTTTGGCCACGCGCGCGATGGCCGGAAGATCGATGACGATTCCGCCGGGGTTTGCGATGCTCTCGACGAAGACCGCCTTGGTCTTCGTCGTGACGGCGGCGGCCATCGACGCCGGGTCGGTCGCGTCCGCCCACACCACGTTCCAGCCAAACGCCTTGAAGGCGTGATTGAACTGGTTGATCGAGCCGCCGTAGAGCTGGCGCCCGGCGACGAACTCGTCGCCCGGCTGCATCAGTGTGTGGAACACGAGAAACTGTGCTGCGTGCCCCGAGGCCACCGCCAGCGCCGCCGTGCCGCCTTCGAGCGCTGCCACCCGCGCCTCGAGCGCGCCCTGCGTCGGGTTCATGATGCGCGTGTAGATGTTGCCGAACGCCTGCAGCCCGAAGAGCGCAGCCGCGTGGTCCGCGTCGTCGAAAACGAAGGAGGTCGTCTGGTAGATCGGCGTCACCCGCGCCTTCGAAGCCGGATCGGGCGTCGCGCCGGCGTGAACCGCGAGCGTCGCAAAGGCAGGGGCGTGTGCAGCAGGCTGGCTCGTGTCGGTCATCGCTCGTCTCTCTCGGCTGCGGTGGATGCCGCGAGAAGGGAGAGGACGGCGAGGGGAGAGTCAAGCCGATGCGCGAAGGGCAGAACCGCAGCCGGAAGGTTGGCCTCACGACCGGATTTTTTTCGCCTTGTTCCAGGCTGACGTCTGGGCGTCGAGCTCAGCGAGAAAATCTCGGGCACTGGCCGCGATTTCCTCGCGGTCGAACTCTGAGAGCCTGTCATATGTGCGATACATTTGAGCCATGCGCGGATTGCGCTCCAGCGTGTCGCGGTGGCGGGCCAGGAAATCCCAGTAGAGCGCGTTGAACGGACAGGCGCCGTCGCCGGTGCGCATCTTCACGTCGTAGCGGCAGCCCTTGCAGTAGTCCGACATGCGGTTGATGTAGGCGCCCGACGCGACGTAGGGCTTCGATGCCAAGAGCCCGCCGTCGGCGAACTGGCTCATGCCGAGCGTGTTCGGCAGCTCCACCCATTCGAAGGCGTCGGCATAGACGATCAGATACCACTCGTGCAGCGCCTTGGGATCGACGCCGGCCAGCAGCGCGAAATTTCCCGTTACCATCAGCCGCTGGATGTGGTGCGCGTAGGCTTCCTCCCGGGTCTGCGTGATCGCAGCGCGAAGGCACGCCATGTCCGTCTCGCCCGTCCAGTAGAAGGCCGGCACCGGCCGGCGGTGCCCGAAGACATTCTCGTCGACGTAGCCCGGCATCTTCAGCCAGTATATGCCGCGCACGTATTCCCGCCAGCCGATGACCTGCCGGATATAGCCCTCGGCCGAGTTCAGCGGGACGCGCCCCTCTCGCCAGGCCCGCTCGACCTTCCGGCAGATGTCGCGTGCGTCGAGCAGTCCGCAGTTCAGATACATCGAGATGACGGAGTGATAGAGGAACCGCTCGCCTTCGAGCATGGCATCCTGGAAGTCCCCGAAGCGGGGAAGGGCGTCGGCGATGAAGCGATCGAAGGCGGCTTCGGCATCGCGACGGCTCACCGCGAACCAGAAGGGTTCGAGGTCGCCGAAGTGACCGGCAAAGCGTGCGGCTACGAGATCCAGCACCTCGCGGGTGATCGCATCGGGCGCCGATCGCAGCGGCTGCGGCATGAAGAGATCGCCGCGGGCCGGATTGCGGTTGTCGTGGTCGAAGTTCCACTGCCCCCCGGCCGGCTCGCCCTCGTCCATCAGCAGTCCGGTCTTTTTTCGCATCTCGCGGTAGAAATATTCCATGCGGAGCTGCTTGCGGTCGGCCGCCCAATCTTCGAACTCGGGCAGCGAGCAAAGGAATCGATCGTCGGGCAGGATGTCGACCGGGATGGCAAATCGCTCCGACCATGTCCGCATCACTTCGCGAACCCGCCATTCTCCGGGCTCGGTGACGACGATGCGCTGTGGCTTCAGCGTTCCGACGGATCGCGCGACCTCGCCGGTGAAGCTGCCTCGGTTGGCGGGCGAATCGAGCCGGCGATAGTCGACGCTCCAGCCGGCCGCGCTGAGTTCGCCGGCGAAATGGCGCATGGCCGAGAACAGGAAGGCGATCTTCTTCTTGTGATGGCGGACATAGGTCGCCTCCTCCGTCACCTCGGACATCAGAACGCGGTCGCGTGCCGGATCGCCGTGGGCGAGGCTCGAAATGTTCAGCGAGAGCTGATCGCCGAGCACGAGAATCAAATTGCGGACGGGCTTGCGCGTGTTCGGCATCGGATTGCGATTCCGATTGAGGTTATCCTTGTGATACGCGCCCGACCGTTCGATGGATCGGCAGGCGCTGCCGGGCGACTGACTGAGGCGCAAAAAAAGACCCCGAGGCGGAGCCCCGGGGCCGAGTTGGACAGCGGCGAAGATGGCGGGAGAAAAATTCGGGTCAGGCGGCCCGCTGGATCGGGTGGGCGCAGAGAACCTCGGCGATCGCATCGACGGCCCGGCTCCAGTCGGCGGCGTTGGCTTGCGCGGGCTCGAGGCCGAACGCGCGCATCGCATCGGCGGGGCGTCCGCCGTCGCGGAAGAAACGGGCGCAGGACTGCCGGGCGATCGCGCTCGCCTGCTGCCACTGGATCGGATTGACATGGTCGGGGGTCATCGGGGTTTCTCCTGACGGGACCGGATCGCACTCAGGGCACAACGCGGGTTCCCAACGGTTGACGCTACGACACGAGAAGGGGGCGGCAAGCACGCCCAGTACCCTGACACCACAACGCGGAACCGGGGTAGGTGATGCCTGAGGTGACTGCCGTCGCGGCACCAGGCGCGCTTGCCTACTCACTCGGCGGGACGGGGCTTCCCGCCGAAACGAAAATCTTCAAGCCGGGTTCGGCTGACTGCTGCGTGGGGGTTCCCCGCCCGACGCTTCACTCGCCACTACGACTGAGCCGATCACCACACGCACCGCATCACTCAACGAACGCCACGAACTCTCTTCGCACGTCACGCAACACCTCATGAGGACAGCGGACTTCGTTCGGCGAACACGACGAACTTCGTCCAAAAACTCGGGGACAACTACACAGTGAGCGGCGCCGTTCTCTGCAGTCGGCTCAGTGTACCGACGCCGATCCCGGAGCGAAGCCGCGGGCCGGGATCAACCAGCCTGATGGCGCCTCGGGCGAAGCGTTCTGCGAGCCGGCGAGCCGCCCAGCGATACGCGCTGACCTGTTCGCGTGGACGACTCGCCTCACGATCTGGAACACGCGGGGCAGCGTGCTCTTGGGAGAGAGGGCGCACTCGAACGCAACACCACGCAACTCGGACGCGACAGACGCAACATCACAACGCCGGCATTCGGCACCGCGGGATGCGGCGATGAACTCGATCGCCGAAGAGCCGGGGGCGGCGGCTCGGGTGCCTGAAGAGGCAGCTTTCCCACGACGCGGGAACACGATCTGCCATTCGCGGGGACCGGCTGCGGGCATGCGACGCAACACCTGCACACCCAACTCCCTGAACGCGAACCAACTTTTTCGTTTCGGCCGGTCTCACCTGCGGGGTTCTCTCAGCGAGCCTTGCGGCCGGTGCTGCGAGGTGTGTCCCGCGAACAGATGTGAACATGCCGCCACACTTGGGCGCAAAAACGACCGAGACACGGCTGCTCTCTGTTATTTTGCTTGCAGTATGTTCAGAAAGCAACAAACGCGGGCGCGTTGCCGGGTGGTGGTGCTGATGCGGTTGTGGATAAGCGCGCCAGCTGGTCGTTGGCCGTCAACACCGTTTGCCGCGTCTCACAAGAGCGGCAGCGCCAGCGACCAGCCGAAGGCCTGGGCGATGGTTTTCAATCCCTGTCCCAACCCGGTGACGCCCTGGTAGGCGTTGCCGAGCATCAGCAGCTTGTTGCACAGATCTCCGGCCGCCGATTTGAACTCGGTCTGATCCGGCTGCGGGGCGGCAATGGCCCGGTGGATGCGGGCGAGGTCGGAGGCCAGCAGTTCCACCTGCCGCTGCTGAAGACGCGATTCCTTGGCAAGCTCGGCGAGCAGCACGGCCATCTCGTCGACGGTCCGACGCGCCGCGTCCGACGCCTCGCTCGACACGCCAATCTGAAGGCTGCCGCCGTGATTGACGACATCACCCATCGTGCCCGAGTTGATGACGCCGAAATTGATGTTCTCAAATCGCTGGCCACTCATCGTCCTATCCCCTTGGCCGCAGCGGCGGCTGCCTGACCGATGGCACCAGCCGCCGCGTTCTGTACGTTACCCATCGTGCCGGAGTTGATGACGCCGAAATTGACGTCTCCTTTGATCGATTGGTCGTTATTGACGACACTGCTGTTGACGACGCTGCTGTTGATGACGACGTTCGACTGACCGACGAGGCTCGTCACATCGACACCCGCCTCGATCAGCGACTGCGTGACGGAATTGAGCACGCGCTGATTGATGGCACGGAAGTGCTGGCGGCCGTCGATCCCCTGAAAATAGATGTGATAATTCTTCGAGGCCATCTGCTCGCGCAGAGTGGTTAAGGCGCCGTAGTTGAAGGCTTGGCTGCGAGAGATCTCCTTTTTCGCATCGCTGTCGGGAAGGCGCGCCAGTCCCATCGCCTCGCTCAAGCTCTGGAACGCACCTGTGATCGAGTGGAGCACCGTCAGCGGGGACCGCAGCAGCGCGAAGGCCACCGTCGAAATCCAGCCGAGAATGCCCCGGTAGCGCAGGCTGTCGACCTTGCGGTAGCGCTCGGCGATGGGGGCCAGGATGAGCTGCGCCGTCTCGATGGCCAATGAGTTTCCGGTCTGCACCATGCGCAGCAGGTAGGAGAAAACCAGCTCGCCGTTCCAGTCGGTGATCACGTACCAGCGGTAGCTGCGGGCGCGGGGATCGGTCGCGTACCAGAAATGTCCGAGGAGATCGTTCTCCGCGTAACGCCGCGGCAGGCTGAACTTGTCGGGCAGCAGGGTGCTGAACTGCGCCACTTCCGTTCCCGAGACGAACAGCGGGAAGCGGAATTGAAGGTTCGGAAGGTTGAGGCGACGCACGCTTTCGTCGACCTGCTGGAGCATCTGGCCCATGTGCACGGGGCTCGGCCCCGGACCGCCGTCATGGTGCCCGTTGCCGTTCGTCACCGTCTTGATGGACTGGCTCGTGCCGCGGTCCAGCTCCACCGTCACCTGCCAGGCGCCGATCTGATCGCCGAGGCCGATGAACGGATTGCGCAGTCCGTAGCAGATGACATTGTCCGCCGGCCCGAAGTAGGGCGGTGGCGTATCGCCGAGCTCTGGCATCAGCTCCTGGCGCAGCTGTGCGGGATCGTAGGTTTCCCGATAGAACGGAGCGAGCCGCCGGACGTCGCGCACCGCCTTGGCGACGATGCTCGCCAGCAGTGCGATCATGCCGAGAGTGCCGATGGTCATGCCGAATTGGCCAAACAGCGAAAGGACGAGAAACGGATTGACGAAGCTGAGCAGGAACGGAAGCGCCAGCACGGTGGTGCCGAAGATCAGCCAGTTATAGATGCGATCCTCGCGCTCGAAGCGCAGGCAGGCGGCGAGAACGAGCGGGAAATCCAGGCCAAGCTCCGGCGCCTTGGCCTGGAAGCGATGGCGCGCCATGTCGATGATCTCGCGTCGGAAACCGGAGCCTTCCAACACCACAGAAGCCAGCGCGTAGCGTGTCGCATCGCCGGCCGGCAGCAGTGGGTTGCCGAATTTGATCGCCTTCTTTCGCCTCCACCATCGATAGACGAAATACGCGATGAGGACGTAGACGACGACCGTCGCCAGGGTCGGAATAAGGACCGCAGCCAGCCCGTAATAGTAATAATACATATCGTCCACGTCGAACTCCCTCGAACAAATTGGATACGAAAAAGTACCATCGACAAAATGTCGAACTCCGGGAGAGAGCCTATCTCAAGGGCTTAATTCACTCAATGGTTTGAGACGGCGCCGGCTTCAGAGTGCTGCGGGCGCCCCGGATCAGTCGTGCCGGGCGCTGAGGCGCGCGGCCTTCGCGGCCCCGAAGGCGAGCAGCGCCGACATGACGACATTCCAGCCGGCAAACGAAAGGCCGGCGAAGCGCCACTGCGGCTCGTCACAGCGTGCGCCCGTCTCCTGTTCCAGTCCTTCGAGCAGGTTGCCGACGGTGGCCGGCGCTTCGCTGATGCCGGTGCAGCCCTGCGGCCCGGCCCAGAATTTCCATTCGGCTCCGGCATGATAGATGCCAAGTCCCGCGTTGGCGAGGAATGCGAGGGCCACCAGGGCGAACAGCAGGGCGGCCATCCGCGGCTGCTCCGTCGTCACCAGCACGAGGGCCGCGAACAGCAGCGGAATTGCCGCGTAATAGGCATACCGCTGCTGGAGGCAGAGCGGGCAGGGGACGTAGCCGCCGATGTGCTCGAAGGCGAGGGCGGCCAGGATGACGCCGGTCGCGACGAACAGCGCCAGGCAGCCGGTGTGATAGGCGGCCTTGCCGCCGACGGATGGGTGGGGTTCGAACATGCTGGGATCGTACCGGAGAGAGACCGGTCTCAGCAACTCGTCAGAGCGCCGCTGCCGACGATCAGCTTGGCGGCGAAATAGAGGACGATCAGCGCGACGGCCGCGAGACCGGCAAGCAGGCCGAGCCGTTTCTCGATGAAGGATTTGATCGCCTCGCCGTAGCGGTTCAGAGCCCACCCGAGGGCAAAAAAGCGGGCGCCGCGGGCGATCAGGCAGGACACGATGAAGAATGTCATGCCGACGCCGACAACGCCGGCGAGGATGGTCACCACCTTGATCGGCGGCAGATGCGACAGCCCGGAGGTGACGAGCATCAGCATCGTCGTCTCCTGTCCGGCGCACTCCTTAAGCCTCTCGAAATCATCGAGCTTGCCGTAAGCCTCGAGAACGGGGCCGGCGATCGCCTCGAACGCGAAGGCGCCGAGGAGGTAGCCGGCGATGCCGCCGAGCGTCGAGGCGATGGTGGCGACCAGGGCGTAGCGATAGGCTCGTTCGGGACGCGCCAGCACCATCGGCACGAACAGCACGTCGGCCGGCACGAGGAAGATCGAGCTTTCGATGAATGCGATGACCGCCAGCCAGACTTCGGCCGTCTTGCGGCCGGCGAGCGAGAGGGTCCAGTCGTAGAGGCGGCGGATCATGCGAGGCTCGCTCGTTCGGGAGATGCAGGTTCGGCAGGAGAGTGGGCGGGTCGCCGCCGGTGATCGTCAGGCACTCTCACCCAATGCGGTTACTCGAGTCTTGCGCGGGCAGGGTTTCGAAGCTCTGTGACAGTTTGCGGACAACCTCGTTCAGGACAAAACGCCCCTTCGGCGTGACGCGGATGCGGTTGTGGCGGCCGGCCCCCCTCGACGGTTCGCACCCTGCCAAAGGAGCGAGCAGTGCCGGCGACGCGCCTTGTCCTGCCGTCCCCCAGGTCTCGATTGGTGCAGGTCCGATGCAGCCTCGGATGATGTCGCTATTGTCGGCGTCCTCGGCTGCATGGGTTTCGTCGATCGTCTCCAGAAGTCCAAGCTGGCCGAGGTCCGTTAGCATCCCGGCCGATGGTGTTGCGTCGCCGACCTTCGCAAGCCGTTCGAGATCGAGACCTTCCTTCAGCCGGAGGCCCATCAGCAGCATCTCGTCGGCTTCTTCACAGCGTGTCAGCGGCGAAATTTGAGTGAAGCCGTGGCCCGTGCGCTCGACCTCTCCGGCCCAGGCTTCGGGACCACGCTCGGTGACGGTGGCGTGACGGGCTCGATCGAATATCAGCCGCCCGTGCGCGCCGGGGCCGACGCCGGCATATTCGCCGTAGCGCCAGTAGAGCAGGTTGTGACGGCTCTCCTCGCCCGGCGTGGCGTGGTTCGAGATTTCATAGGCCGGCAGTCCGGCCGCCTCGGTCATCTCCTGGGTGATCGCATAGAGTTCCTCGGCCTCCTCATCCTCCGGCACGGCGAGCTTTCCGGCGGCATGCAGTGCGGCGTAGGGCGTGTCCGGCTCGATGGTCAGCTGATAAAGCGAGAGATGGCGGCCTGCGAGCCCCAATGCCTCCTTCAGCTCCGCGCGCCAGTCTTCGGGCGTTTGACCGGGCCGGGCATAGATGAGGTCGAAGGAAAAGCGGTCGAACGTGCGGCGCGCGATGTCGAGCGCGACCTTGGCTTCGGCGACGGAGTGGATGCGCCCGAGCCGCTTCAGCTGGTCGTCGCGCAGCGATTGCAGTCCCATCGAAACGCGGTTGACGCCGGCCGATCTGTATCCGGCGAAGCGAGTGGATTCGACACTGCCGGGATTGGCCTCGAGCGTGACTTCGGCGCCGGGTTCAATGGACCAGAGACCCGCAATGTGGTCGAGGATGGCCGCCGTTGTCGCCGGGTTCATCAGCGACGGCGTCCCCCCTCCGAAGAAGATCGACGAGACGATGCGGCGGCGATCCGCAAGCAGCGCGGCGACATGATCGAGTTCGCGCCGGTAGGCGGCCAGAAACCGCGCCTCGTCCCAGCCCTGGTGACGGACGTGGCTGTTGAAATCGCAATAGGGGCACTTCTGCGCGCAGAACGGCCAGTGGATGTAGACGCCGAAGGGGTCGTTCGATCTGGTCACGACGGGCGGACCTCGGCGATGCCGGCCCACAGGTCCGTCTCATCGCTGTCGGTGATATGCGCTTCGACCATTTCGCCCGCTTTCAGAGCGGTCTCGCCGTTGAGGAACACGCTGCCATCGATCTCGGGCGCGTCCCAGGGCGAGCGGCCGATTGCACCCTCGCCGTCCACCTCGTCGATCAGAACGGGAATCGTGCGGCCGACCTTCTCGGCCAGAAGCTCGCGGGACACCTCCTGCTGTGCGGCCATGAAGCGGTGCCAGCGCTCGGCCTTCACCTCGTCGGGAACGGCGCCGGGGAGCGCATTGGCAACTGCGCCTTCCACGGCCTCGTACTTGAAGCAGCCGGCGCGGTTGATCCGCGCGTCCTTCAGCCACTGCAGCAGGAACGCGAAGTCTTCCTCGGTCTCGCCGGGAAAGCCGACGATGAACGTCGAGCGCACCGCGAGGTCGGGGCACACGCTGCGCCACGCCACGATGCGCGCCGCCGTCTTTTCCTGATGCGCTGGGCGGCGCATGGCCTTCAGCACGGCCGGCGAGGCGTGCTGGAACGGAATGTCGAGGTAGGGGAGGATTTTCCCCTCCGCCATCAGCGGGATCACGTCGTCGACGTGCGGATAGGGATAGACGTAGTGTAGGCGGACCCAAATTCCGAGGTCGCCGAGTGCGCGGCTAAGATCGAGGAAGCGGGCCTTCAGCGGCGCGCCCTTCCACGGGCTTTCGGCATATTTGATGTCGAGCCCATAGGCGCTCGTATCCTGGCTGATGACGAGCAGCTCCTTCACGCCGGCCTTCGCCAGCCGCTCGGCTTCAGCCATGACGCTGCTCGCCGGACGCGACGCGAGATCGCCGCGCAGCGAGGGAATGATGCAGAAAGAGCAACGGTTGTTGCAGCCTTCGGAAATCTTGAGGTACGCGTAGTGGCGCGGGGTAAGGCGCAGGCCCTCGGGCGGCACGAGATCGACATAGGGGTCGTGCAGCGGCGGCACGGCGTCGTGCACGGCCGAGACGACGGCCTCGTACTGGTGCGGGCCGGTGACCGCGAGCACGCCGGGGTGCGCTTTGCGGATGCGCGCTTCTTCCACGCCCATGCAGCCGGTGACGATGACGCGGCCGTTCTCGGCCATCGCCTCGCCGATCGCCTCCAGGCTTTCGGCCTTGGCACTATCCAGGAACCCGCAGGTATTGACGACGACGACGTCCGCGTTGGCGTAGTCGGGCGCCACCTCGTAACCTTCCGAGCGCAGTTTGGTGATGATCCGTTCCGAATCGACCAGCGCTTTCGGGCAGCCGAGCGACACGAACCCGACCTTGGGCGCGCTGGCTTTGGAATGGCGAGCTTTCGTCGGCGCGGGTGCGACGCCAGTTCGTTTTTGCGTGAGTTGAGGCATGGCGCGGCTTTTAGCTGTGCCCCGAGCCGAGGGCAATGCGGTGCAAGCACTGCCGTTCAGATTCGCAGCACCCTGAGCCAGGCGGCGATATTGAGCAGGCTGGCGGCGGCAGCGGCGACGTAGGTGAAGGCGGCGGCGCGGAGAAGCTGCCGCGCGGCGGGCACGTCCTCCGGCTCGAGGTAGCCGCCCTGCTCGAGAACGGGAAGCGCTCGGTTGAAGCTCGCGTCGAACTCGACCGGCAGGGTCAGCGCGTGCATCAGGATCGGAAAACCCATGATCGCGAGGCCGGCCGCCAACTCCATCAGCAGCATTTGCGGCGCCTTGGTCAGGGCCATGACGACGGGCGCCGCCAGCATCACCACCACTCCGACGGTCTGAAACACCTGCGCCTGCTTCGCGACCCTGGTGCGCGCCGCGAGCGGCTTGAAGCCGGTCGCATCTTGCATGGCGTGCCCGACCTCGTGCGCGGCGATGACGACCGCGGAGAGGGAGTGCCCGTGGTAGTGCTGGGGGAGCAGACGTACGGCCTTTTCGGAGGGATCGTAGTGGTCGCCGAGCTTGGTCTCCTCGACCTTCACGTCGGATAGCTTCATGCCGTCGAGAAGGTGGCGGGCGAGTTCGGCGCCGGTGCCCGGAATGTCGGCGCGAGGCTGGCTGTGGCGGCTGACGACGCTCCGCACCCACATCTGGGGCAGGACGGCCAGCGCGACCAGGACGGCGAGGACGATGAAGCCGATGGCCAAGGCACGTGATCCATTACGTTGGCGCCCGAGTCAGCCGGTATCGGCCAGCCAGCGCTCGACAAGCATATAGGCAATCGTTCCTTTCGGCGGGAGGGAAAGCCCGCGCGGATGCCGTCGTGCCGCCAGTTCGACCACCTCGTCGCGCGGGAACCAGCGGGCGTCCTCGATTTCTGTCGAATCCGGCGCCAGCGTGGCCGTCCCCTTCACGCTCGCGATGTAGCCAAGCATCAGGGAATGGGGCATCGGCCACGGCCGGTCGGCGACCAGGCGGGCTTCGGCGATCGTGAGGCCGACCTCTTCCCGCGTCTCGCGAGCGACCGCCTCGCCCAGTGTTTCACCCGGCTCGACGAAGCCGGCCAGTGCGGAATACATGCCCGGCGGAAAGTGCGGCTCGCGGGCGAGCATCGCTCGATCTCCGTCCGTCACCAGCATGATGACCACCGGATCGACGCGCGGGAAAACCTCGGCGGCGCACATGGCGCAGACGCGCTTCCAGCCGCCGTCGGTCAGTGCAGCCGGGCCTCCGCAGCTGCCGCAGAACCGGGAGCGTGTGCGCCAGTGGGCTAGCGATTTCGCCGTGGCGATGATCGCGAGATCGGTGTCGCTCATCGTGCCCTGGCCGACGAGCGAGCGGAAATCGACGGCGGGAGCGGAGCTGTCGGGCCGCGGGCCGGCAGCGGGGATTGAAACGGAGAAGCGGCCCGCCCCCGTGCTCGCGTCGCGGCCGAGAAAAGTAAACTCGTCCGGCTCGTGGCCCGCGGCCGCCAACTCGGCCTGCGCAAACCATCGGATGGCGGTCACGGCGCGCTGCGCGTCGGAGCGGATGACGGGCTTATCATCGGCCAGGACCAGAAGACGGCATCCGGGCGATGCCATCAGCTCGGCCAGCCGTGGCGCATCCCGGCGGAGGTGCGCGCTGGGATCGAGCGCGGGCGGCATCGGACTTAGGCTTGGCGGATTTCGGTCGGTCATGGAACTCCGGTTGCGTCGGCATCCCGGGGCGGCAACCCGGCAACTTCGGATGGAAGGGGAGTTCGGTCCAGGCGGGTCATCGTTCGTTCTGATGTGGGGCAACACAATTATTGTAACCCGTCGCCGGATGCACCATAAGCGCCCCGGGAGGCTGGCGGCGGACGCTCATGTCGCCAACCGGGTCAGGTCCGGAAGGAAGCAGCCCTAACGATTTTTGCGCGGGTCGTTCGCCAGTCTCTCACGAGCGCTTCAGCAGCAGCCCGCGACGCAGAGGTCGGCTGTGGTCCGCGCCTGTGGCCCGGCGGCAGCAGTCGGCGAAATTTGCCGAAAAACATTGCTGCCCGACCAAATGCCGGCGCCTAAGACCCAGCCTTGCATCGGCGGCGGGCGCCGTGCGATGACTTTCGCGGGCGTCCGGGGGGCGCAAAACTGTGCTGCCGGGGCCGAAAAATCGGTCAGGACCGGAACCCCGAAGCCCGTTGCGTTCGTAACTACAGCCTGTCTTATTGCCGCCGCTCGACCCCAGCCGGAACCCTCAGCTAGGCCGTATGCAGTCCAGCCGCCACAGTCTCGAGTTGCTGCTGGCTTCTGTCGCGCGGGGCGACGAAGCGGCGTTTGCAGAACTCTATCAGGCCACCTCGTCGAAACTTTTTGCAGTTGCCTTGCGTATCTTGCGCAGCAGAGAGGTGGCTGAAGAAGTGGTCCAGGAATCCTATTTTCGAGTCTGGGAGCGCGCCGGGGACTTCAACCCGGCTATCGCCTCGCCCATCACCTGGATGGCGGCGATCGTGCGCAACCGTTCACTCGACGAGGCCCGGCGCCGGGTCGCGCGGCCGTTCGCGGACGCCTCCGAGCTGGATGACATCGAAAGCGAGGACGAGCATCCGCTGAACGCCATCGAGCGCGGTCAGGATGTCGAACGGCTGCTGCGCTGCATGGAGGGGCTCGACCCGGAAAAGAAGCAGATCGTGCGGCTGGCCTATCTGCACGGCCTCAGCCGCGAGGCCATCGCCAAGCGGTTCAACCGGCCGGAAGGCACCATCAAGACCTGGCTGCACCGCAGCCTGGCGCAGCTCAAGGGTTGTCTCGAGCAATGATGGAACTCGATGACATGGATGCGCTGGCCGCCGAGTACGTTCTCGGCACGCTGGATCGCGACGAGCGCATGGGCGTCGCCGCCCGGCGCGAGCGTGAGCCGGCGCTGGCAAAGGCCATCGCGGACTGGGAGCGGCGCCTCGGACCGATGGTCGAGGTCGTTGCTCCCGTCTCGCCACCTCCGCATCTCTACAGCAAGATCAGGGCTCAGATCGGGCTTTCGGCGCACGTCGTGTCGCTTCGCGCCCGCGAGACGGAACTCACTCGCAAGGCGAAGCGCTGGCGGCGGGCCACCATCGGGATTTCAGCACTCGCCGCCTCGCTGCTGGGTGTCATCGGCTGGCGCGAGCTCGATCATCGCGACGAGGCGGCACGGCAGTTCGCGGCGCTCGAAGCCGTGCGCGCCGAGCAGCGGCAGATGCTGGCCGAGCACAAGTCAGCCATCGAAAAGGTGAAGGCCGACGCGGCGCGATCGGTGATGCCGACGCAGTACATCGCCGTGCTTCAGTCCCACAAGGACAAGCCGGCGTTCCTCATGACCCTCGATGCCAAGTCCAACATGTGCGTGATTTCGGCCATCGCCGCTCCGAAGCAGAAAGACAAGAGCTACGAAGTCTGGCTGGTGCACGACAAGCTGCCCAAGCCCAAGTCGCTCGGCATCTATCAGGAAGGCGACATGCGGCCTATGCCCATGCTCGACGATCCGCAAGAGCCGATGCTGATGAACGCCACGTTCGCCGTCAGCCTGGAGCCGGAAGGCGGCTCTCCGACGGGCGGTCCGACCGGGCCGGTGCTCTACACCGGCAAGCTGGTGCAGGCGACGCCATAGACCACGATCGCTTCGGACCCTATCAGTCCGAAGCGTGAATCGTCGGTCTCATCAAAGACTTGGCTGCGTTTTTGACGCATGGGTCACCGAAGCCCGTCCGACGGCGGCTTTCGGCTGTTCAGCCGCGCAATCCTGGGAAATCGGTAAAAATTCGGTGAAACTTTTTCAGGCTGTCACCGTAGTTCCGCAATGAAGCGCTTCTGCTTCACCGCCGATGGACGCCGGCACCGCCGATGTCCGCCGCTTCGGCACGGAATTCGAAACCAACAGGGAAGGACTAACGCATGATCATCTCCGCCAAGTCGGGCTCGGCTCTCGCCGCCGCCGCCGCTTCGCTCCTGCTCGCCGGTGCCGTCATCACCCCGGCCGTCGCCGGCGAAGAGGCCAAGGGCCATTGCGTGGGCGCCAACGCCTGCAAGGGCACCAGCGCCTGCAAGACCGCCACCAGCGCCTGCGCCGGCCAGAACGCCTGCAAGGGCACCGGCTTCACCTCGACGACGAAGGCCGATTGCGACAAGGCCGGCGGCAAGTTCGAGGCGGCCAAGGTGGAAGAGAAGAAGTAAGCTGGTCGCCAGACCGCTCGCGTGTCCGGCGGCCCCCTAGTGGCCGCCGGATTCCGTTTCGGAGCCACCACTCTCACGTCGAGGAGCATGAGCCATGGCTGGCGAAGCGACAGCGAAATCGAAACCGCGCACGGTGCCGAAAGCCAAGTCATCAACCTCCGCCCGCCCGCCCTATCTTGGTTTCGGACTCGGGTTGAGAGCCCAGCATTACGCCGACATCCTCGACGGCGATCCGCCCGTCGACTGGTTCGAGGTCATTTCAGAGAATTACATGGTGCCCGGCGGTCAGCCGCTGAAGATGCTCGACCGCATCCGCGCCCGCTATCCGATCGTCATGCACGGTGTCTCGCTGTCGATCGCCTCGACCGCGCCGTTCGACCAGACCTATCTCGACGGCCTCAAGGCACTCGCAGAGCGTACCGAGCCCGTGTTCGTCTCCGATCACCTGTGCTGGACCGGCGTGCACGGCGTCAACCTGCACGACCTGCTGCCGCTGCCCTACACGCGCGAATCGCTGGATCACGTCGTGGCCCGCGTCCAGCACGTGCAGGATTTCCTCAAGCGTCCCTTCGTGCTCGAGAACGTCTCGACCTACGTGCAGTTCGCGCATTCCGAAATGCCGGAGTGGGAGTTTCTCTCCGAGCTGACGCGGCGTACCGGCTGCTATCTGCTGCTCGACGTCAACAACGTGTACGTCAGCGCCTTCAACCACGAATTCGACGCTTATGCGTTCCTCGCGGGCATTCCGGCCGACCGGGTCGTGCAGTTCCACCTCGCGGGTCACGAGCACAATATGACCCACATCATCGACACCCACGATGCAATGGTGTGCGACGACGTGTGGAAGCTCTACCGCGCGGCGCTCGAGCGGTTCGGGCACGTCTCGACGATCATCGAGCGCGACGACGACATTCCGCCGCTCGCCGACATGGTGAGTGAGCTCGGCAAGGCGCGCGAGATCGCAGCCGAGGTGCTGCGGCCCGTCAGCGCCGCGCGCGGGTGACCCGGCTCATGGCAAAGGGCAAACCCTCGACCGAGCCCCTCAAGTCCCCGACGCAAAAAGGTTCCGTGCGACGGCCCGCGTCGACCTCGACCGCTGCGCCAGCCGCGAACGTTTCCATCGAGCCTGCCCCACCAAGCCTGAAGGAGGTGCAGGACGCCTTCCAGCGCGCTGTCGTCGATGGTGACGACGCGGTGATGGCGCTGATCCCGCCAAACTCGCGCACCGGCGTCGACGTGCTCATCGGCGTCTACCGGCACGCCTACCGCGGACGGCTGGTCGAAATCCTGGCCAACGATTATGAGCTGCTGACGGCCTATCTCGGCCCCGATGCCTTCCGCGAGGCCGCGCTCGGCTACATCGAGACGCATCCTTCGCGCACGCCGAACGCGCGTTGGTTCTCGCACGCGCTCCCCGAGTTTCTCGCGACCGCGCCCGAGACGTCGGGCCGGATCGAGCTCGCCGAGCTGGCCGCGCTCGAAAGGGCGCTCGCCGACGCTTTCGACGCCTCCGATGATCCGGTCGCGACCCTCGACGCCCTGCGCACGGTGCCGCCCGAGCGCTGGGGTGAGCTGGTGTTCGCGCCCCATTCGGCCGCCCGGCGCCTGGACCATACGACCAACAGCTTCGACCTCTGGCGCTTGCTCAAGGACGGAGAGGCGCCGCCGGACATCGCGCGACACGATGACCCCGAGCGTCTGCTCGTCTGGCGCGAAGGGGCGACCTCCCGCGTGCGTGTGCTCGGGGCCGAGGAAGCGATGCTGTGGGACGAGGCGGCGAAGGGCGTGCCGTTCGCGGCCCTCTGCGAGCTGTCCGCCATCTACGACGATCCTGCCACTGCCGCGCTCAGGGCCGCGCAGGTCCTACAGGGCTGGCTGACGACGGGCGCGCTGGCGAAGGCCGAGGTGCCGGCGTAGACGTTTCGATGCGATTTGACTTTGCCCCCTCCTGCCGCTCCGCCCCTTTTGGCCACACGCCAAGTGGGCTATCCTGCAGGCATTCAGGATCGGCCCCGTAGCTCAGCCGGATAGAGCAACGGTTTCCTAAACCGTAGGTCGCGGGTTCGAATCACGCCGGGGTCGCCAGCTTTTCGAGCCGCCTGCGAACAGCCGGCGTCGTCGTCTCGCAACGACGGCCAAATCACCAGAACGGCCAGGGCGACGGCGATGACCGGTAGCGCGTTCGTGTGCGCGGCCGCGGGCTGTCGTACTGCTGCGAAGAGAACAGGAATCCGTAAGGGTTGTCGAAGTAGTAGGGCTGCACTGGCGGCGGGCGCCGCTTCTTGATGCCGCCCTGCGGGTAGCCGTCGAGCAGCACGACGAAGTCGGTGAAGTTGTTGGTTTCCTTCTTATGCATTTCCTCGTCGGAAATGATAAGCGAAGTCCCCGGCCAGACGTATTCCGAAATCTGGTCACGGAGCTCCTGGGGAATTTCGACGCGCTCGAGAGCGGCCACGGCCGATAACGAGTCGCGCGGTTTGGTGACTCTGACCGGCTCGTCCCGGTCGGCATACCTATCCCTTTCGTAGTCATAGTCACGGTAGGCGCGCGGCTGTTCGTAGCTGTCCTCGAAGCGCGCGAGAGAGACGACGTTCCAGCGGGTCGAATTGCCGTCGGGCGTGTAATCGAGGGCCGTGAAGACGTGAGTGCCGATCGGCAGGATGTCGGCATCGCGAATCGTCACCGGCATGTCCATCACCGGCTCGTGGCCCTGGCGGATGTAGATCCGCTGCGTTCTGAGGCTGATGAAGACCGACACGGGCAGCAGCTTCCGCTCCGCCTCCTTCGCCTTCGCAACGGCGGCCTTCATCGCAGAGTCCGCCGCGTCCAAGGCCGACTGCGCCGCGGCGAGGGCCGTCCCGATCCGATCGGCTTCCGGCGTCAGCGCGGCAATCTTGGCCACCGCCTTTTCGATGGCGGCCTGGGCGCCGGCCTTCGACCGCTCGGCATTTGCGATCGCCTTCGGCTTCTTGGCATTGGCAAGGGCCTTCTCGGCGTTCGCCAGCTGCTTCTCGGCAGAGGTCTTGGCCGACGAGGCCGCCTTGAAGGATTTCTGAAACTTGGCGTTCTCAGCGGTCAGTTGCTTGTGCGGCGCTTTCAGGGGCTCGGCCGCGTCCGAAGCGGCTTTCGCCACGGCCGCCTCTTCCGCGAACACGGCACGCAGGCGCTCCTGCTCGTGCCGGCGGCCCGGCCAGGCGGTGACGTCGGGCAGCAGGGGCGGATCGGATTCCGAATAGGCCGTCAATTCCATCCGCGACGCGCTGTCGTCGTCGGCGGCGCGGGGCTGGAACAGGGCGGGATGCGTGATCGCGACCGGTGCAACGTCGTCGCTCGAGATAACCACGCGGAGACCGAGGCGCGTTTTGTCGAAAATCTGCTCGGCGAAGCTCAGCGGCAGGCGGACGCAGCCGTGCGAGGCCGGATAGCCCGGGAGCGCGCCGGCATGGAGTGCGATGCCGGACCACGTGATGCGCTGCATGAACGGCATCTTCGCATCATCGTAGATGTTGGACGTGTGGTCGACTTTCTTCTGCAGGATGCTGTAAACACCGACCGGAGTGTCGAGGCTGGCCTGACCGCTGGAGATCGGCGCACGCACCACGCCGCCGTCGGCGTCGTAGAACGATACCCGCTGGCGGGCGAGCGAGACGACCGCGATGCGTGCCGGCCCGATCTCGGTGATGGGTGTTGGCGGGGTATCCTCGCCTTTGCGTTCGGCGGCCGAGGCGATGTCTGTGCTCGCAAGGGTGATGGCAGCCATGCAGAATGCCACCGCGATGCGGCAGGGAAGGCAGTGCAAGTGCATCTGAGACCTCGTGATTCGCTCAATCCACGATTTATCAGCAGGCGGTTCGAGTCGCACTCCCCGCAACTCTGGCTAGCGTCGGAATTTGCCCGAGATGTGACCGCGAAGCCGGCTTGGGCGACGGATCGTCCTCAGCAAGGCGGGCGAATTGACGGGTGGTGTGCCGTCCGGGTGACCGACCGGGGCTGCCCTCACTTGTGGAAGATGACGTAGGCGGCCCACAGCAGGATGATCGACAGGGCGACCCGCAGCAGCCAGTCGGGGATCAGCCCGGTCACGCGCGAGCCGATCAGGATCCCCGGGACCGATCCCGCCAGCAGGGTGGCGAGCAGGGTGAGATCGATGTTGCCCATGCCGGCGTGGCCGAGGCCGGAGACGAAGGTCAGCGGGATGGCGTGAACGATGTCGGTGCCGACGACACGGCGCGCCAGCAGCATCGGATAGAGCCCGGTCAGCACCGCCACGCCGATGGCGCCGGCTCCGACCGAGGTCAGCGCCACCATGGCGCCCAGCACCACTCCGAAAATGAGCGTCGGCCAGCGACGGGCCGGCACGTCGGTGGCGGCCTCGTGCTCCGGAGGCCGATGTCCTTTCAGCCACACGCTGATCAGGATGGCGAGCGAGCTCAATACCAAAGTCCCCGCGAGCACCTGCTTGATGGCCGAGGCCAGCACGGTCATGTCCAGCGCCTCCTGATGCTGGGCGTGGTAGAGCCAGCCGAGCATGAGCGCGGCGCCCGGAATGCTGCCGAGCGCGAGCCAGCCGAGGATGCCCCAGTTGACGTTGCCGAGCCGGTGATGACGCCAGGCGGCGCTGGCCTTGGTGAGCGAGGCGAACAGCAGATCGGTGCCGACCGCGACGGCCGGCGAATATCCGACCCAGATCAGCAGCGGCGTGGTCAGCGATCCCGCGCCGACGCCGGTGATGCCGATCAGGAAGCCGATGATGAACCCGCCTCCGACGATGACGGCCCAGGGACTTGCAAGCAGAGATTCCATGGGTTCGTCTTTACCCGGCCTCTTGAGGTGGGATGTCGACGCTCCGCGTCACGGCGAGTTGCGACATCAGAACCATAGACCGAGGGCTTTGAGGATCGTTCGGAGGCTGAGAAAAACCACCACGATGCCGACGACCAGCATCAGAGGTTTTGGCGGAACGTGCTTTGCGGCCATGGCCGCCAAAGGCGCAGCAAGGACGCCACCGATGATCAGACCCGATATGATCGGCCACAGGTCGAGGCCGATGGTCATTACGAACGTCGCCGAGATGGTCAGCGTGACGAAGAACTCCGCCATGTTGACGGAGCCGATCGCATAGCGTGGCGTCGTTCCTTGACCCAGGAGCGTGGATGTAACGATCGGCCCCCAGCCACCGCCACCGATGGCATCGACGAACCCTCCGACGAGGCCGAGCGGAGCAACGTGATTGGGAGGCTCGTCGACGAACGTGTGCTTCTTGTGCAGGGCTTTGTACAGGATGAACAATCCGACGAGCAGCAGGTAGCCGCTGACGAAAGGCTTGATCGTATCGCCGTCAATGGTGGTCAGCACGTAGGCGCCGATCGCACCGCCGATCATTCCAGGTAGTGCGAGCCGTCGAAGTAGGTTGACGTCGACGTTGCCGACCTTCCAATGAGCCAGTCCGGAAGCTCCCGTCGTGAACGTTTCGGCAGCGTGCACGCAGGCGCTTGCCGTGACTGGTGCCACTCCCATGCTCAAGAGGACACTGGTCGCCGTGACGCCATAGGCCATGCCGATGGCCCCATCGACCATTTGCGCAAGAAAGCCGACGAGCGCGTACCAGAGTATTTCTTCCCACATCTATCAGGACGCCCCGTCATCTTTTGGCAAACGAACTTCACAGCTGTCAGCGTTGCATGGCTTCGTTGAAAGTAAAAGTCTATCCGCTCAGATCTGGAAGTCCTGCGGGCCTTCGATCTTCACCGAGACGCCGGCCGCGCGCAGGATCAGCGCCACCTCGTTGGCGCGGCGGCGGAACTCCGGCTCGGCGCTGGCCTGATCGCGGAGGTCGGCACAGACGCCCCTCTCCAGCATGGCCCGCGTCAACACGAACACGTTGTCCTTGGCCGCGCCCGCGCTCGCCGACGCAGAAGCGATCACACCTCCGGCGACGGATGCGCCGGTCACCGCGTCGACGAGCATGAAGCTGCCCGTCTCCGGTGCGTTGGCGAAGGGATCGACGGCCGATGGCCGGCCGAGCTCGATGGTGGCGAGCGCGATGTCGTTGACGCCGCAGGTGGCGGTCGGATGCTGGGTCAGTGTTTCGAGGTCGAGGCGCGCCTTGATCTCGATGCCGGAGACCGGAACGAGGTCGGTCGCCGTGCGCAGCAGATAGCCGGTATCGGTGTCGAAGCCGTTCTCCGACAGCCACACGAGCCTGGTTTCGATCGTACGTGCGGCAGTCGGAGCGGTCGCGGGTGAGGAAAGGACCGCCCCGCGCGACACATCGAGATCGATGTCGAGCTGGATGGCGACAGCCTGTCCCTGCACCGCCTCCGGCAGATCGCGTCCCATGGTGGCGATGCGCGCGACTTTCGCCGTGCGCCCGCTCAGAACATCGTGCACGGCATCCCCGACCCGCACGGTGCCGGAGCTGACAGTGCCGGCAAGCGCGCGGAAGTCGTTGCGCAGGTCGCGCAGCACGGTCTGCACCGGAAAGCGGAACGGTCCGCCGATCTGCGTGCCGCGGCTCGGCACCTCTTCGAGATGCTGGAGCAGGCTGGGGCCGGTGTACCAGGGCATGGTCTTGGATTTGGCGGCGACGTTGTCGCCCGAGACGGCCGCTACCGGAATGGCGAGCGCTTCCAGGAAGCCGAACTTGAGGCAGAGGTTGCGGAAGTCCTTCTCGATCTCGCGGAAGCGCGGCTCCGACCAGCCGGCGAGGTCCATCTTGTTGACGGCGAGAATAACGCGCTTCAGTCCCATGAGATCGAGGATGGCGGCGTGGCGGCGCGTCTGCCGCTTCACGCCGTGCCGCGCATCGATGAGCATGATGGCGACGTCGGCGTGACTGGCGCCGGAGGCCATGTTGCGCGTGTACTGTTCATGGCCGGGGCTGTCGATCACCACGATGCGCCGGGTCGCGGTGTCGAAGTAGCGCCAGGCGATGTCGATGGTGATGCCCTGCTCGCGCTCGGCGACGAGGCCGTCCATCAGCAGCGAGAAATCCGGGTTACCGCCGTCGACCTTCTTGCCGCGCTTCAATGTCTCGCGCTGATCGTCGTAGAGGTCGGTCGCGTCCCAGAGCAGGCGGCCGATGAGGGTGGACTTGCCGTCGTCGACGGAGCCGCAGGTCAGGATGCGGACGAGGCCGGTCAGCTCCTTGCCGAGCACCGAAGCGGCGGTCGGCAGGGGTTTTGACTCGACCGCCTCGGCGACGGAGGCGCTGGACTTTTTGCGGACGGCAGTGCGAGCGGGTTGCGCGGACATCTCAGAAATACCCTTCCTGCTTCTTTTTTTCCATGGCGCCGACACTGTCGTGATCGATCAGCCGGCCCTGGCGCTCGGAGGTGCGTGCGCCGAGTGTCTCGGCGACGACGGCGTCCATGTCGGCGGCATCCGATTCCACCGCGGCGGTCAGCGGATAGCAGCCGAGCGTGCGGAAGCGGATTTTCCGCTGCTCGATTTTTTCGCCCGCCTTGAGCTTGAACCGCTTGTCATCGACCATCAGGATCTGACCGTTGCGAACGACGGTCGGGCGATCGGCAGAAAAATAGAGCGGCACCACGTCGAGCTTCTCGCGCAGCAGGTAGCGCCACACGTCGCGCTCGGTCCAATTCGACAGCGGAAACACACGGACGGTTTCGCCAGCGCCGAGGCGGCCGTTGAGCAGACGCCACATCTCGGGGCGCTGGCGGCGTGGATCCCAGCGGTGGCCGGCGGCGCGGAACGAGAACACGCGCTCCTTGGCGCGGCTCGCCTCCTCGTCGCGCCGTGCGCCGCCGAAGGCCGCGTCGAACTTGTATTTGTCGAGCGCCTCCTTGAGGGGCAGCGTCTTCATCACGTCGGTGTAGACCGAAGGGGCGTAGTCGAGCGGGTTGATGCCCTTGGCCACGCCGTCCAGATTGGTGTGCACGATCAGCTCGAGGCCGAAGTCTTTGACCGTCTTGTCGCGGAAGGCGATCATGTCGCGGAACTTCCACGTCGTGTCGACGTGCAGCAGCGGGAACGGCGGCTTCTGCGGCCAGAACGCCTTGCGCGCGAGGTGCAGGAGCACCGTCGAGTCCTTGCCGATCGAATAGAGCAGTACCGGCTTCTGGAACTGCGCGGCGGCTTCCCGGAAGATGTGGATGCTCTCCGCTTCCAGAAGATCGAGATGCGAGACATGGGCCGTCATCAGGCGGGTTCCTCAGGCG
The DNA here is from genome assembly GCA_052388455.1 of Hyphomicrobium sp. Classification (GTDB taxonomy): domain Bacteria; phylum Pseudomonadota; class Alphaproteobacteria; order Rhizobiales; family Hyphomicrobiaceae; genus CAZSNH01. The sequence goes on along the minus strand of JBQTIA010000150.1, from coordinate 1,030 downwards.
AAGTTGCAGGCTGGTGCTCAGGCGGTTTCGCGGGCTTTGATATTTTTCGGACGGTTGTGCAGGCCGCACTCCTTGCCGTCCTCGTTCTCCCACCACCAGCGTCCGGCTCGGATGTCCTCGCCGGGTTTGATGGCGCGCGTGCAGGGCTGGCAGCCGATCGACGGGAAGCCCTTCGCGTGCAGCGCGTTCACCGGCACGTTGCGGTCCGCGATGGTGGCTTCGAGCTGCTCCAGCGACCAGTCGGCGATGGGGTTCAGCTTGATGAGAGCGTGCTCGGCATCCCAGGCGGCGAAGGGCGTGTCCTGGCGGCCGTCGGACTGTGCGCGCCTGAGACCCGTGATCCATCCGGCGGCCCCGGCGAGCGCCCGATTGAGAGGTCGCACCTTGCGAATATCGCAGCACGCATTGCGGGCGTCGATCGACTGGCGGAAGCCGAACACGCCGTCGCGGGCGACCAGCTCCTCCAGCTCCCTGGCGTCGGGGGCGACGAGGCGGATCTTCAAGCCGTAGCGCAGTTCGCTGGCCTCGATCGTCTCCAGCGTCTCGGGAAAGTGACGGCCGGTGTCGAGGGTGAACACGTCGATGTCGGGCGCCTTGGCGGCGATGGCGTCGAGCACCGCCTGGTCCTCAAGGCCGAGGCTGGTCGAGAACGTGACGCGGCCGGGTATCGACTTGCGGATTTCGGCGATCCGCTCTTCGAGGCTGGACAGTGCTGCGAGACGCTCGTCGAGCGCACGGGCGCGGGCCGTGGCGCTGGTGTCCGCGGAATTGGCCGTCGTCGCCGTCTTGGCTGACGATTTTTCGGTGGCGCGGGGCATGTTGGTCGCCCCGGCCCTGGAGCCGGATGGGGGCATGGAGATCCTCCGTTGGCCGGCAACATATGGGAAATCCGTTCCAGAAAACAGAAGCAGACGAAAAAAGAACAGCGATTGTCCCTGACGAACGAGCGCCAGTAGAAAAATTTTGTCCCCGACGGGACTTCAGGAAAATATCTTCGGCTCATGCGTCCGACTGGGGCTGTCCGTGCCGG
>JBQTIA010000149.1:0-15488 GCA_052388455.1 Hyphomicrobium sp. | reverse complement strand
CAGATGAGCGGCGGCGTGGTTCACTCCACGCCGCCTTTATTGCTCTCAGAGCGGAGGAGTGACGTCGCGCCATGCCGATCGCCATCGCCGCCAGCCCCGAGGCCAGCCGCCTCATCGCCTCGCTGATCGCCAAGCATGGCGCAATCGCGTTTCACATGTCGGGGCGCTATGGGACGACGCTCGTCTGCCTGCCGCATGGCGAGCTGCGCCTGGGCGAACGCGATGTCCTGGTCGGTGACTATTGCGCCACGCTGCTCTACATGATGTCGAGCGAGGCCGGCCGGTGGCGCGCACGCGCGATGACCATCCGGCTCGCGCGTGGCTATTCGCCCGGGTTCTCGCTCGAAGCCGGATCGGGCTTCCATTTCGAACTGACGGCCGACACGACGTGCGGCTGCGAACCAGCGCAGATGGTTTGAACCGCCCATCACAGAGAGCAGGTAGCCGATGACCACCAACATCCCCACCCGCGTTTCGGCCACTCCAGCGTCGGAGGCGCTGATCGGCAAGCTGATCGGCATTCATGGGCCGCTGCTGTTCCATCAGTCGGGCGGCTGCTGCGACGGCTCGGCGCCGATGTGCTACCCGCGCCGCGAGTTCAAGGTCGGCGCGCAGGATGTCTACATGGGCGAGATCGGCGGCCAGCCGTTCTACATGGGCAAATCGCAGTTCGAGTACTGGCAGCACACGCATCTGATCATCGACGTGGTGCCGGGCCGCGGCTCTGGTTTTTCGGTCGAGGCGCCGGAGGGCGTGCGCTTCCTGACCCGCTCGCGCGTCTATACCGACGCCGAGGTCGAGGCCCTCGATGCCGCCGGCCCGCCACCGACAGGAGCCGAAGTCGCGCCGGCGCTTTGACCTCACGCACCCGGCGCGACAATTTCTGCTCTGCGCGGGCCCCACCTCGAACGGCATCCGCTGCGGTCGGCGCCGGGTCGCTTCATAAGCTCAGCATTTCTTCTTGGTTCGTCGGAGCAACGGGCGCGCCTAGCTTTCCCTCAGTCAACACCGACTGAAGGAAACACACGATGTCTTACACCCTCTTTTCCCGCCGCACGGCCCTCGCCCTCGGCCTCACCCTTGGACTCTCCGGCCTGACCGGATTGACGAGCCTCTCCCCTCCAGCCCTCGCCGCTGACGTCTCGATCCTCAACGTCTCATACGATCCGACGCGGGAACTCTATCAGGACTTCAATGCGGCCTTCGCCAAGTACTGGAAAGCCCAGTCCGGCGACACTCTCACGATCAAGCAGTCGCACGGCGGCTCGGGCAAGCAGGCCCGAGCGGTCATCGACGGGCTCGAAGCCGACGTCGTGACGCTGGCGCTCGCCGGCGATGTCGACCAGCTCTACAAGAACGGCGGCCTCATCCCCGCCGACTGGCAGAAGCGCCTCGCCAACAATTCCGCGCCCTACACCTCGACCATCGTTTTCCTGGTCCGCAAGGGTAATCCCAAGGGCATCAAGGACTGGGCTGATCTCGCCAAGGATGGCGTCGAAGTGGTGACGCCGAACCCGAAGACTTCGGGCGGCGCCCGCTGGAACTATCTCGCGGCGTGGGGCTATGCGCTGAAGGCCGACGGCGGCAGCGAGGACAAGGCCCGCGATCTCGTCACCCGAATCTACAAGAACACCAAGGTGCTCGACAGCGGTGCGCGCGGCTCGCTCACCACCTTCACCGAACGCGGTATCGGCGATGTGCTGATCTCCTGGGAAAACGAGGCTTACCTCGCCACCAAGGAACTCGGCCCCGACAAATTCGAAATCGTGACGCCGACCGTCTCGATCCTCGCCGAACCCTCGGTCGCCGTCGTCGACAAGAGCGTCGACAAGCACGGCACGCGCAAGGTCGCCGAAGCCTACCTGAATTACCTCTACTCCTCCGAAGGTCAGGACATCGCCGGCAAGCACTACTACCGGCCGCGCGAGGCCAAGGCACAGGAGAAGTACAAGGCGCAATTCTCGCAGGTGAAGCTGTTCACCATCGACGAGGTGTTCGGCGGCTGGTCGGCGGCGCAGGAAGTCCACTTCAAGGACGGTGGCATCTTCGACCAGATCTTCGGCGGCAAGGGCTGACGCAGCCCCTCCGCGCGAGCCGAGGCGTGCCGTTTGTCCTCCCTGGCGGCACACCTCGGCCGCTTCTTCCTCACCCCTCGATCCAAACGTGGAGCCCTCCCATGACGATCCCGACACCCCGCAGTCACCGCGGTGAATCGCGAACCGGCTGGCCGATGACCGAGGTTCGTACCGTGCTCAGGGCTCTGACGTGTTTCTCGCCGCCCTGGTCAGAACTTTCGCGCCGCCCTGCGCCTTTGCTCAGCGCCCGAAATTCGAACCTCGCCATGGAACTTTAAAACCGACGCATCGAAAAAGAGAGACACGTGCCATGACCGCCACCCTCATCGTTCCCGGCCTCAAATCCAGCGGACCCGACCACTGGCAAACCTGGCTCGAGCACCGCATCCCCGGCAGCGTCCGCGTCATTCAGCGCGACTGGAGCCACGCCGATCTGCCCGAATGGTCCAACCGCGTCCGCCGCCAGATCGATCGCATTCCGGGCCGCATCGTCATCGTTGCGCACAGCTTCGGAGTCCTGGCCGCTGTCGCTGCCACGCATGAAATTTCCGACGCCATTGCCGGCGCGCTGTTCGTCGCGCCCGCCGATCCGGCACGGCTCGGGCTGGAAGACCAGGTGCCGAAACATCCGCTGCCCTATCGGTCGATCGTGGTGGCGAGCACCAACGATCCGTGGATGACGCTCAGCCGCGCGGTCCACTGGGCGAGCCGCTGGGGTAGCGATGTCGTCAATCTCGGCCCCGTCGGCCACATCAATGCCGAGGCGGGCTTCGGTCCCTGGCCGGAGGGCCTGACGCTGCTGGACCGACTGCGCCACTCGATCCAGGACCTCGACGAGGAAGCGCCGCCTTATCCGCCCCTGCCCGGCGAATACATCGCCCGCGACAGCGGCCCCGATCCGCTTCCCATCGCCTGGCGTCAGGCGAGTGCGCGGCGCCCGCGGGTGCATGGCCGCGAGAACATCGCGCGCCGCCTGCTGGCACGAAACGAGGGGTGATCCGCAAGCCTCGATCGGGCGCAGGGCCGGTCATGCCTGACCAGACACGCTCGGTCTGTGACTGCAAAGTGACAGCCGGTCCACGTCCGAGCAAAACCGCTGTGCTGGCCCTTGCCGAGTGCGGAAAAAACGTAAAAACTTCAATTAATACAATATGTTATAGCAGACGTGGCTCCAAGATAGCAGAGAGGTTTGGTATGCACGACGGGGTGAAATCGACGAGCTTGGCCGTGGCCGTGCTCAGCCTGGGTCTGGCAGGGACTGTGCTCCCATCAACGGCCGGTGCGGCCGACCTCGGCGGCAACTGCTGCGCCGATCTGGAAGAGCGGATTGCCGAGCTGGAGGCGACCACGGTCCGCAAGGGCAGCCGCAAGGTGTCGCTGGAGCTGTCCGGCCATGTGAACGAAGCGATCATGTTCTGGGACGACGGCGGCGAAAGCAACGCCTACATCGTGACCAACGACAACGCCCGCACGCGCTTCCGGTTCAAGGGCAAAGCCAAGATCGATGCCGACTGGGAAGCCGGCTATCAGATCGAGATCGGTGTCCGCGCGGCAAACTCGAAGCGGTCGAACCAGGACAATGACGAAGGCAACGACTTCGCGGGCGACGTCGGCTTCGACATGCGCGATAGCCATTGGTTCCTGCGCAGCAAGACCTACGGCACCACGTCGCTCGGCCTGCAAGGCTCCGCAACCGATGCCATCACCGAGATCAACCTGACCCAGACCAAAGACTTCTCGAAATACTCCGACATCGAGGACAGCGGACTCGGCATGCTGCTGCGCTCCGCGCGTAACGGCAATCTGACCACCGGCGGCATCAACGCCCGCGGCCAGACGGGATTGACGTGGCGCCGGCTCATCGGCGACGGCGGCGACCAGCCGGGCGAAGGCGAGCGCCGCTACAAGCTGATCAAGTACGAATCTCCCGCCTTGAAGGGATTCAACGTCTCGGGTGCCTGGGGCGAGGACGACTTCTGGGACGTGGCGATCCGCTACAACGGAGACTTCGCGGGCTTCAAGCTGGCGGCCGGCTTCGGCTATGGCAAGCAGACGGACGGTCCCGACACGCAGACAGCGTGCAACGCCTCGATCGGGGCCGGCGTCGGCGATGCCGTGGCCGTGGGCACGGAGCAGGCCAACCAGGAATGCCACCAGTACGGCGGTTCCATCGCCGTGTTGCACGAGGCGACCGGACTGTTCGTCAATCTGGCCGCCGGAGAGAAGATCGACGACCTGATCGAAGAGACGCAGCGGTTCCAGGGCACCAATGTCGACGACGGTCAGCAGTTCTGGGCTATCCAGGCCGGTATCGAGAAGAAATTCATCGAGCACGGCAAGACCACGATCTACGGCGAATATTACGACTACGAGGGCGGCGGCAACTCCAAGCGCTTCGTCACAGCAACGGATGCGCTCAATCCGACGGGTATCGGGACGTGGCAGGTCTGGGCCACAGGCGTCGAGATGTACGGGGCGGGCATAGCCCAGGGCTTCGACAAGGCAGCGCTCACGCTGTACCTGTCCTATCGTCACTATGAGGCCGACCTCACGCTTCGACAGCGGGACGCCGCCGGCGTTGCCAACGGCGCCATCGAGAATGCCCCGCTGGAAGACCTCGATGTCGTCATGAGCGGCGGCATCATCAAGTTCTAAGCCGCACACGCACACTCATACTGACACGATTTTCTGGACCATCGGAGGGAGCTGTCGCAAGGCGGCTCCCTCTTCATTAGCCGGCTTGCAATGCCACCCTGGTTCATAAGCAAAGCGCTTCTTCTTCGTTCCCTGCATCGGTTGCCGCCGCTAGCCTGGACGAAACAGGCAACGATAGCGCCGGACCATGCAGCTGATGTCGAAATCGAAGGCGGGAGACGGCAACGGCGTGCAAAAGGCCGGCCCGCTGCGGGATCGCGCGGACGGCTTTCCAGCCGACATGGCGGGCAATCTGAAGCGGCTGCGCAAGCTGCAGGGTCATTCGCTGGAATCCCTCGCCCAGGCCTCGGGCGTCAGCCGCGCCATGCTCGGTCAGATCGAAACCGGAAAGAGCGTTCCGACCATCACCCTGCTGTGGAAGGTCGCGAACGCGCTCGGCGTTTCACTGTCCGCCCTCGTCGAAGGGCCGAAACCGGCGCGCCTCGTCGTGCTGCCGAAATCGGCGGCACGGCTAGTGATGGCCAACGGCGGCGGCTTTTCATTCAGGGCCATTTCGGCGGCCGGCTTCGACCTCGGCACGAATTTCTATGCCTTGACCATTGCGCCGGGCCATTCGGACAGGTTCGAACCGCAGCCATACGCAAGCCGCGCGGCTCTCGCGGTCGCCGCCGGTACCGTTTCAGTCGGGATCGGCGACCACGACCCCGTCGAGCTGACGGAAGGAGGCGCGATCCTTTTCGAAGCCGGTAACGAGAACGTCTTTTCCAATCCCGGCGCGATCGACGCCATCGCATTCCTCGTCGTCACGCCGGCGCGCGATCGCAGCAGCGGATTCTGAGCGGCGCGGGTCATTCCCGATTCCGGAATATCGATTGCAGTTCTTCTTGGTTCGGTCCGGCCGGCCTCCGCAATAGTCTCCAAACCGTAGAGGAAAACGGAGCGGATCGATGTCTCGTCACAGCGCTGTCTCGGAGCTGCTTTTTGCCTGGGCGGGCCTCGCCGTATCGCTGGCCTATGTCGCCTATCTGACGCTCGCTGCCTGACGTCCGACCGGGGGAAACGACATCATGACACCGACACGCGCGCGGCGCGTCCTGCCGGGCTTCGGCCTGTCGCTCGGCTTCACGCTCGCTTATCTCTCGCTGGTTGTTCTGATCCCGCTCTCGGCGGTCTTCATCAAGACCGCCGGCATGAGCTTCGATCAGTTCTGGGCGGCCGTTGCGTCTCCGCGCGTCGTCGCCTCCTACAAGCTGAGCTTTGGAGCGTCGCTGCTCGCCGCGTCGATCAACGCCGTGTTCGGCCTCGTGCTCGCCTGGGGCCTGGTGCGCTACAGCTTTCCCGGCAAGAAGCTGGTCGATGCGCTGATCGATCTGCCGTTCGCCCTGCCGACGGCCGTGGCCGGTATCTCCTTGACCGCTCTCTATGCCAAGAACGGCTGGCTCGGACAGTACCTGGAGCCGCTCGGCATCAAGATCGCCTTCGGACCGGCCGGCATCCTCGTCGCGCTCATCTTCATCGGCCTGCCGTTCATCGTGCGCACGGTGCAGCCGATCCTCGAAGATCTCGACGCCGAGTTCGAGGAAGCGGCCGCCAGCCTCGGCGCCAGCCGCTGGCAGACCTTTTCCCGCGTCGTCTTCCCGGCACTGCTGCCCGCCCTGATGACCGGCTTCGCGCTCGCCTTCGCCCGCGCGGTCGGCGAATACGGCTCGGTCATCTTCATCGCCGGCAACATTCCGATGGTTTCGGAGATCACCCCGCTGATGATCATCACCAAGCTCGAGCAGTACGACTATCAGGGCGCGACGGCGGTTGCCTCGATGATGCTCGTCGTCTCGTTCATACTGCTTCTGATCATCAACCTGCTGCAGTCCTGGACATCACGCCGGCAAGGGAGGACCGTGTAATGGGCGCCGCCTCACGGCTTTCGCCGCATTCCGGCTCTGCCAGCCGCTTCGAATCGAACATCGCGACCCGCGATTCGTCCTTCGTAAGGTACGCCGTGCTCGGCGTCGGGCTGATGTTCTTCCTCATCTTCCTGCTGCTGCCGCTGATCGCCGTCTTCGTCGAGGCGCTGCGCAAGGGCTGGGCCGCCTACCTCGCCGCACTCGTAGAGCCGGACGCCGCGGCTGCCGTCCGCTTGACGCTGCTCGCGGCGGCCATCGCTGTGCCGCTCAATCTGGTGTTCGGAATTGCCGCAGCCTGGGCCATCGCCAAGTTCGACTTCCCCGGAAAGCAGCTCCTGATCACCTTCATCGACCTGCCGTTCTCGGTCTCCCCCGTCGTCGCCGGCCTCATCTACGTGCTGGTGTTCGGCGCCCAGGGCTGGCTCGGACCATGGCTGTCGGATCACGACATCCGCATCATCTTCGCTGTGCCCGGCATCGTGCTGGCGACGGTGTTCGTCACCTTCCCCTTCATCGCCCGCGAGCTGATCCCGCTGATGCAGGCGCAGGGCCGCGACGAGGAGGAGGCGGCGATCACGCTCGGCGCCTCGGGATGGCAGGCGTTCTGGCGGGTGACGCTGCCCAACATCAAGTGGGCGCTGCTCTACGGAGTGATCCTCTGCAACGCCCGCGCCATGGGAGAATTCGGCGCCGTCTCGGTCGTATCAGGGCATATCCGCGGCGAGACCAACACCATGCCGCTGCACGTCGAGATCCTCTACAACGAATATCAGTTCGCTGCCGCTTTTGCCGTCGCCTCGCTGTTGGCGATGCTGGCCCTCGTCACGCTGGCGATCAAGACGGGCATCGAGTGGCAGGCCGATCGCGCCGCCCGAGAGGAGTTTGCAGCATGAGCATCGAGGTCAGGGACATCCACAAATCCTTCGGCGCCTTCAAGGCCCTCGACGGGGTCTCGCTGGAGCTGCCCAAGGGCGAGCTCGTCGCGCTGCTCGGCCCGTCGGGCTGTGGAAAGACGACGCTGCTCCGCATCATCGCCGGACTGGAAACCGCCGACTACGGCACCGTGCGCCTTGCCGGCCAGGACGCGACGGCGAAGCACGTGCGCGAGCGTCAGGTCGGCTTCGTATTCCAGCACTATGCCCTGTTCCGGCACATGAGCGTGTTCGAGAACGTCGCCTTCGGGCTGCGCGTGAAGCCGCGCGGCGAGCGCCCGAGTGAAAACGCGATCCGCGACAAGGTCGGACGGCTGCTCGATCTCGTGCAGCTCGGCTGGCTCGCCAATCGGTTCCCCTCGCAGCTCTCGGGCGGTCAGCGCCAGCGCATCGCGCTCGCCCGCGCTCTCGCCGTCGAACCGCAGGTGCTGCTGCTCGACGAGCCGTTCGGTGCGCTCGATGCCAAGGTGCGCAAGGAGCTGCGCCGCTGGCTGCGCCGCCTGCACGACGATCTGCACATCTCGTCGATCTTCGTCACCCACGACCAGGAGGAGGCGCTCGAAGTCTCCGACAAGATCGTGCTCATGAACAAAGGTCGGATCGAACAGGTCGGCGCACCGCGCGAGATCTACGCAAATCCCGCGACGTCCTTCGCCTACAGCTTCATCGGCAACGTCAACGAGTTCCGCGGCCGCGTCGAAGGCGGCTTCCTGCGCGTCGGTGAGGACCTCCTGCCGCACGGGCGCAGTGATCTTGCTGACGGAACGGCGGTCGTCGCCTACGCGCGGCCGCACGACACCGACATCGTTCCGGACAGCGCCGGCGCACCGGGCGTCGCGGCCAAGGTCAACCGCATTCTGGCGAGCGGCGCCGTCTCCCGCGTCGAGCTGGTCGCCAACGGTGCGGCGCGCGAGGGCCACACGGACTATTTCGAGGTTGAGCTGACGCCGGCCGCCATCGCCGCCCTCGATCTCGCAACCGGCAAGCGTGTGCGCATCGCCAGCCGGCGGCTGAGCGTCTTCGGCGACAAGTCTTGAGGAGGGAACGTTGAATTTCCAGCAGCTCAGGATCATCCGTGAGACCGTGCGGCGGAGCTTCAACCTGACCGAGGTCGCCAACGCGCTCAACACCTCGCAGTCGGGGGTATCGAAGCACATCAAGGATCTGGAGGACGAACTCGGCGTCGAGCTGTTCCAGCGCCGCGGCAAGCGCCTGTTGGGGCTGACGGAACCGGGCCAGGAGCTGGTCGGCATCGTCGAGCGCATTCTGCTCGATACGCAGAACATCAAGCGGCTCGGCGAGCAGTTCTCGAACCGGGACAAGGGCCAGCTCTCCGTCGCCACCACCCACACCCAGGCCCGCTACGCCCTGCCGAAGGTGGTCACCGCCTTCAAGAAGGAGTTTCCGAAGGTCAATCTCGTGCTGCACGAATCGAGCGGCGCCGAGATCATCTCCATGCTGGTCAAGGGCGAGGCGGACATCGGCATCGCCACCGAGGCGCTGCAGGACACGCCGGAGCTGGCGACGTTTCCTTATTATTCCTGGCATCACGGGGTGATCGTGGCCGAGGGCCACCTGCTCGAAAAGGCCCGCTCCGTCACGCTCGAAGCCGTCGCCGAGCACCCGATCATCACCTATCAGACCGGCTTCACCGGCCGCGCGCGCATCGATGAAGCCTTTGGCCGGGCGGGCCTCGAGCCCGATATCGTGATGGAAGCGCTCGACGCCGACGTGATCAAGGCCTACGTCGAGCTGGGGCTCGGCATCGGAATTGTGGCATCGATGGCCTTCGATGCGGCCCGCGATCCGCGCCTCCGGCTGCTCAAGGCGGAACACCTTTTCCAGGTCAACACCGCGCGCATCGCGGTCCGTCGCGGCACCTATCTGCGCGGCTATGCCCACCGCTTCATCGAGCTGTGCTCGCATGAGCTGACCGAGGCCGCCGTCCGCAAGGGAATGCAAGCCGAACCCGGAACCGATTGACGGGCAGGTGCCGATCAATAGCGATGCCCGGCGGGATCAGGGTGCGATCCCGCCGGCGCACACCCTCAGGCGCGGGCTTTGGAGGCGGTCAGCAGTCCGGCGACATGCTCGGAGACCAGTCCCAGAACGCCGCCGATCACCATCGAAATGGCGATGTTGAGCGCCGGGTTCTCCCACCCGGCGAGCGTGACGTTGCCGGCGGCGTTGGTCAGCAGCGAGAGCGCGATGACCGAGGCATAGCCGTAGACGGCGGCCGGAATGGACGAGAGATTGGGCAGCTTCGATCCGAGAATCATGAGGGCCACGCCGACCGCCACGCAAATCCCCGCCCACATCGGCAGGCCGAGACTGTCGGCCAGACCGGTCTTGGTTACCGCCGCAAGCGTCAGTGCGCCCCAGAGCGCGCCCCACAGATTGCCCAGCACGCTGGTCTGCAGACCGGCGGTCTTGCCGCCGCAATGATAGAAGCTGCCCCAGGCGATGAACGCCGCCCAGATGCTCAACCCCAAGCCCATCGGGGAAAGAAATACGAAGGTCGCCAAACCGCCGAGCACACCGATACTAATTGCAAGAGCCGTAATGAGGTCCATGGAAGTCTCCCCTTTTTCCTGCGGCCCGGCGCTGTTGTGATTCTGTCTCGGGCCGTTTTTGCAGGCTATATGATTGAACCCGATGCGATCGGTGGGCTAATGAACTGATGATCACGGACGCGTCCGGGAAGTCCCCAGTGGAAACGCGGGCCTTCCCAGGTTCACATGCGGAAAATCACTGACGCGCTTCGGTCCGGGTTCTCCGCCGGTCGATGACGCGGCTCACTGCCGAACCAATCGAGCGCGGTGGGCAAAAATTGCCGCGGTCGATGTCGGACTTCACGCCATCCGATGGACGCCCGAGGCGCCATCCACGAGCAACGGCGGACAATGAAGGCCATGTCAAAACCGCACGAACCGTCGACCTCGTCGCTTCGCTGGCGGCTGAGGGACGCGACGCGGCAGCACCATGACCGGCTTGAGCAACGGCTTGGTCTCATGGAGCGACAACTCACGCGTCCGTCCTACAGGCGGCTGCTGGAAATCATGTGGGGCTACTACGATCCGCTGGAGGACGCGCTCGCGCACCTGGAATGGACTGGAACGAACCTTTCCTTTGCATCGCGACGCAAGGCTCTCTGGCTGGCCGCCGATCTTCTCGATCTCGGACACACGGCGCAATCGCTCGCAATACTTTCGCGCTGCGTGTCGTTGCCGGCGTGTCGCTCGATCCCCCAGGGTCTCGGCATACTCTACGTACTCGAAGGCGCGACGCTCGGCGGTCAACTGATCAGCCGCCGGCTCGGACCGGAGCTTGGAATCTCGCCAGCGTCCGCCGGACGGTTCTTCGCGAGCTATGGGTCCGCGACGGGCGCCATGTGGCAGAGCTTTCTCGCCTCGCTGGAGCAGGCCGGAACCGAGCGCGCGGCTGCCCTCGCCATAGAGCGTGCTGCGCTCGACACCTTCGCGACACTCGACGCCTGGCTCGCCGCGGCGCAAGCGCAGGAAGTCTTCATCACCACCTCCATCCAACCGGAAGCGAGGGCATCGTGACCCAGGCGGCGGGACTTCGAGCGGACCGACCCGATGACTTTCCGGACTTCGGCACGGCGGATCTGACCAACTGTGATCGCGAGCCGATCCACATTCCCGGCTCCATCCAGCCGCACGGCGCGCTGATCGCCGTCGACCCGGTCGATCTTCGCATCCTGCAGGCGGGCGGCGATACGCGCCGGCTGCTCGGTGTCGCGCTGACGGATCTGCTCGGGACACCGCTGGCGGACTGGTTTTCGGCCGAGCATGTGGCTCGGGTGCGAGACCTCATCGCCACCGCCGGGGCGATGGTGCGCCCGCTGCACGCCTTCAGCGCCCATCTCGAAGGTGCGGAGCGCCGGATCGAGGTGACGGCCCACCGCAGCTCCGGCTTCGTCGTGCTCGAAATCGAGCCGCAGGACGACAATGGCACCGGCGACTTCCTCTCCGTCGTCCAGAACATGATCCGCAAGATCCAGCCGGCCCTGTCGGTGGACGCCTCTTGCCGTATCATCGTCGACGAGGTTCGCGCGGTCTCCGGCTTCGACCGGGTGATGGTCTATCGCTTCCTCCCGGACGGCGCCGGCGTCGTCGAGGCGGAAGCCAAGCGCGCCGATCTCCAATCTTATCTCGGGCTGCATTACCCGGCCTCCGACATCCCGAAGCAGGCCCGCGAACTCTATCTGCGCAACTGGCTGCGTCTCATTCCCGACGCTCGCTACACGCCCGTGCCGCTCGTGACCTGGAACCGCCATCGGCCGCCGGCGCTCGATCTCAGCCACAGCACGCTGCGCAGCGTCTCTCCGATCCATCTCGAGTATCTGGCCAATATGGGCGTCGCCGCGTCGATGTCGCTTTCCATCGTCATGGATGGAAAGCTGTGGGGACTGATCGCGTGCCATCACGAGGAGCCGCGGCATCTGCCCCACCGGCTGCGGGTGGCGTTCGAGCTGTTCAGCCAGATGGCCTCGTTCCTGCTCGAAACCAAAATCGCGGCCGAAGAGTTCGAGTTCCGCATCCAGCGCAAGACCGTCCACGACGCGCTGGTTTCGCGGCTGACTTCGGAATCCGATTTCGCGAAGGAGCTGGCCGGCACGCGGCCCAACCTGATGGACTACATCCCGGCCGACGGGGTGGGCGTATGGCTCGATGATCGCTTCCTGGGAATAGGCACGACGCCGACGCTGCCGGAAGTGACGACGCTGGTCGCATGGCTGAACGAGAAGGTGTCTGACGGCGTGTTCGAAACCAGCGCCCTGCCAGCCGTCTATCCGCCGGCTGTCGCGTATTCCGGTGTGGCCAGCGGTCTGCTCGCGCTGTCGATCTCGAAGACGCCCCGTGACTATGTGCTGTGGTTCCGCTCCGAGCTGATCCGCGACGTGACCTGGGGCGGCAATCCCGAGAAGCCGGTCGAGAGCAGCCCGGACGGACAGCGACTCTCTCCGCGCAAGAGTTTCGCCGCCTGGCGCGAGCAGGTGCGCCGTCAATCCCGGCCCTGGAGCAGTGCCGACGTGCAGACCGCCCAGGCGCTGAGGGTATCGCTTTTGGAGGTTGTCTTGCGACGCATCGATCAGGTGGCACGGGAGCGTGAGAAAGCGCGCATCCGCCAGGAGGCCCTGATGGCCGAACTGGATCAGCGGATCAAGCAGTGGGAGGCGACCGCGCAGGAGTTGCAGCGCGAGGGCGACCGGCGCGCGGTCGTCGAGGCGGAGCTGTCGCTGGTGCTGCGCCGCACGGTTATCGAGCAGGAAGCGGAGCGCCGGCGCATCGCGCGTGAGCTGCACGACAGCCTGGGGCAGTATCTGACCGTGATGCAGATCGACCTCGACAGCATCGGCCGGCACGCGGAAGCGAGCGAGGAAATACAGCATCGCGTCGCCAAGCTGAAGGAGCTGACGGCGAGCGTCGGCCAGGAGGTCAACCGGCTGGCCTGGGAAATCCGCCCGACTGCCCTCGACGACCTCGGGCTGCAAACGGCGGTGGAGCAGTTTCTAGAAGAATGGAGCGAGACCTCCAAGCTCAGGTTCGATCTGCATTTGACGCTCAGCGACCGCCGCCTGCCGCCGACCATCGAGACGGCGCTCTACCGCATTCTGCAGGAAGCGGTGACGAACGTGGTGAAGCACGCCGACGCGACCAAGGTCGGCATCATTCTCGAAGCCACCGGCCATGAGGCACGTCTCATCATCGAGGACGACGGCAAGGGATTTCTCTGGGAGAAGGTCGAGGACACCGTTGCGCCCACGATGCGGCTGGGTCTGCTCGGAATCCGCGAGCGCCTGACGCTGGTCGGCGGCGTCCTCGAAGTCGAGACGGCACCCGGGCAAGGCACCACGCTCATCATCCACGTGCCAGTGTGAGAGGCCCCGATATGGATGCGGCCAAGCTCAGAGTTTTTCTCGCGGACGACCATCCGATCGTGTTGGCCGGCGTCAAGGCGCTCGTCATGGCGGACAAGGATCTGGAGGTTGTCGGCGAGGCGCGCGACGGCAGGACGGCGCTGAAGATGGCAGTGGAACTCAACCCCGACATCGTCGTCCTCGACATTTCCATGCCCGGCCTCAGCGGCACCAAGCTCGCCGAACAGCTGCGCGCCCTCTGCCCCAACTGCAAGCTGCTCGCGCTGACGGTGCACGAGGATCGCGGCTACCTCAGGCAGTTGCTGGAAGTCGGAGTTGTGGGCTACGTCGTCAAGCGCTCCGCCACGGACGAGCTGATCCGCGCCATTCACATCGTGGCGGCCGGCGGCGTCTACCTCGATCCCTCCATCGCAGGAAAAGTGCTGGGGACCAACAGTGCTGGCACCTGGGAGCGCTCGGTCGGTTCGGCCGTCGACCTCAGCGAGCGCGAAATCGACGTCGTGAAGCTGACCGCCGCGGGGCACAGCAACAAAGCGGTCGCCGCCGAGCTCGACATCGGCGTCAAGACGGTCGAAACCTACAAGGCCCGCGCCATGGAAAAACTCGGGTTCCAGTCCCGCGTCGAACTGGTCCGCTACGCCCTGGCCAAAGGTTGGCTGGGCAATACGTAGCACGCGTGCATGGGAACTTTTCGGACGCGTCGGGGTTTATCCTGACGTACCTGCGCCAAATCACCCCCTACTCGCCCGCGATCAAAGCCGCTTTCGTAGTCACGCGATCTCCAGCGAGACCGCGTGCGGCGCGTAGGAAAGGGCCGAACGTCATCCGGCGGCCCGTTTTGATGGACTTGGACCGTAATCGGGCATGCTGACACTCTCGCGTCGCCTCGCAGACGTTCAGATCATCTACATCACCGACGAGCGTCGGGATGCCGAGCGACTGGCGCGGTCGCTCGACCACTCCGAACGACGCATCTGCATGGCGTCCTACCCGTCCAGCCCCACAAACATGATTGCCGTCTGGCGGGCCGTTTCGCTCGCCCGCCCGTTCCTGCCGACCGCCATCATTGTCGACTACTTCTGCAAGGGCGGTCGCTGCCCGGACGTGATGCGCGACGTTCGCCGGCTGATCGAAATCCCGGGTGTCGAGCTGATCGTCGCCAACGTTCCAGTCGACCAGGAGACCCATGACGAGCTGAAGGCCTTGGGCGCCCACAGCGTCGTCGGTGCCGATCCGGCGGCGTACGAAGAGGACGCTGATCAGGTCCAACGGCCATCGCGACGGAGCGTGATCGCCGCTGCCTCCGGGCGGAATTCCCACGCCCGACGCCGTCTTTAGGGCCTTTCCGGCGGATTGCGACGCAAAAAAGAAATATCGGTCGGAGACCGGTCAGACCTTGCGGGATCGGCCAACACCGCCTATGTCCTGCGCATCGACGTTGGCCGGACGACCGGGCCGCTGTGCATCCGTCATTGGAACGCGCACGTTCTTCAACCCCCATCATCGACAAACGAGAGCCGGTGTATGCTTCGAGGCCAAAAGGCTTTGGCGCGCTCACCGGCTCGTGAGCACTCGAACGAACAGAAGAAGGAGCCCCCATGGATAAGGGCACTGTCAAATTCTACAACGATCAAAAAGGTTTCGGATTCATCGCGCCGGACAATGGCGGCAAGGATGTTTTCGTTCACGCGACCGCGCTGGAGCGCGCCGGCATGCGTGGCCTGACCGAAGGCCAGAAGGTGTCCTATGACACCGAGAACGATCGCCGGACCGGCAAGATCGCCGTCTCGCGTATCGAGGCCGCCTGAGGTCAACCGTCGAGGCGCCAGCCTCGACTTTGGTCACGGTCGCGTCTGACGGCCGTCCGAAAGGGCGCTTTGTCCGCGACACTTGATCCACCCCCGCGAAAAAGTTCGGAGCCGTCCCCATCGGGGCGGCTCCTTTTCTTTTGCTCTGTTCGCAGATCGTGTTGAGGACAGCCCGACGCTCTTGCATCGCCTCCCCCTCGAAGGGCAGG
>JBQTIA010000148.1:0-10064 GCA_052388455.1 Hyphomicrobium sp. | reverse complement strand
CCGGCCCTTCATGATGATGGGGCCGGGCCGAGCTTCGTTTCCACCCTGCTTTATTGTTGTGGTCCGCCGCGGCTATTCGGGAACCTCGCCTTCGAAGATGGGCACGTCGGCGTGCGCCTTGGCGGTGGCGCGGTCCGCGGCGCTGCGCACGGTCCATGTGAACAGCGGCAGGCCCACGACCTCGCGCACGAAGCGCGTCACCGGGGTCGGCAGCGATTTGACGTCATAGGCATAGAAATCCGGCGCGGCGGGCCGCGACTCGAGGAAGTGCGACAGCCGCTCCTGCCGCTCGGGCGAGAGGATGTCGCCCCACCACCCCTCCGGATCGTCGTTGCGGTACATGCCGGACACGATGCCCCGCGGCACGCCGGGCGCGAATGCCCCGATCGCCGTCATCAGCGCCGGGTCGAAAGACATCAATGCCAGCGGTCCGCGATACCTCCAGGTGAGGTCGGCGATCTGACGCAGGAATTCGACGTTCGGCCGTTCCCATTCTCCCTTCACCTCGACCAGCAGCGGCACCTTGCCGGCCACCATCTCGAGCAGCTCGCCAAATGTCATGATCGGCGTGCCGGAGGTCTTGTGGCGCAGGGATTTGAGGTCGGATCGGGTCAGCCGTGCAACGGGTCCGGTCCCTTCGACGACGCGGTCGAGCGTCGTGTCGTGGAACACGATCGGCAGGTCGCCGGCCGCGGCCCTGAGATCGCATTCGATCCCGACTCCCCTGGCCATCGCCGTCGCAAAGGCCGGAGCCGTATTCTCGACGATGGTGAGGCCGCCATCGTGCAGGCCGCGGTGGGCGATCGGGCGGAGGAAAGCGCTGCGATCGAGCATGGGCGTTTGACCTTCATCTGCCGTAAACAGGGTCGAGCCCGGGAATTGTACAACGGGCCGTCGTGACCTGCTATGCTACCTGGAAACGCCGCCGCGGCTCCGGCACAATTCCGGTCTAGGTCGGGCACTTGATTATCGTGATGGTCACGGGCGCACTGATGGCCGAGACCAAAGGGAACCGACCGCCGATGAATCACCGCGCACTTGCAATCGCCGCACTGGCCCTGGCACCCTTTCTGCTGACGTCTGTCGAGATAGCATCGGCCGGCCCCAATGGGCCGCCCGTTCAGCTGGCGCCCCATCGGGCCGTTTACGACATCGCCCTCAACCGGACGACGCCTGGGTCCGGCGTCGACGACATGACCGGCCGGCTCGTCTACGAGATCTCCGGCAGCCCCTGCGAGGGCTACACGCAGACCATGCGGTTCGTCACCCGCACCATCAACAAGGACGGCGAGGCTTCGGTCACCGATCTCAGAACGTCGAGCTGGGAGGACGTGCCGGCGCGCCGCCTCCGGTTTTCGACCACCAACTATCAGAACGAGGCGATGGTGGAGCAGACGCAGGGCGATGCCCGGCGTGCCGAAAGCGTGGCGCCGGCCAAGGTCGATCTCGCAAAGCCGGCGAAGAAAACGGTCGATCTGTCGGCCGGCATCTATTTTCCGGTGCAGCACTCGATCGCGCTGATCGAGGCGGCGCAGGCCGGCAAGACTCTATTCAAGGCTGAGCTCTACGACGGCTCGGAGAACGGCGAGAAGGTGTTCGTCACCAGTGCACTCATCGGCCGTCAGGCGGCCCCCGGCGCCATCGCCATGCCGGCCCTCGCCGGCGTCGGCGATCAACTGTCGCGCACGCCGTCGTGGCCGGTTTCGATCAGCTATTTCAAATCCGACAATTCGCGCGCCGATGCGATCCCGGCCTATGAGATGAGCTATCGCTTTCATGCCAACGGCGTCACCAGCAAGCTGGTCATCGATCACGGCGAGTTCGCCTTCAGCGGCGAATTGAAGGAGCTCACCTTCCTCGACGCCGCCGTTTGCGCCGCCGGCAAGCCCTGAACGGACGGCGACGGGGAGTCCGTCCCCGTCACGCGGTCGAGCTTATTGCGCCGTCGTCTCCGCGATCACCACCGACCACCACGGGCCCTGGCTCCTGTCCAGCAGCGCCGACCAGTACCAGGACGACACGTCGGACCAGCTCTCGTTGTCTGCTGATCGAATGTGCTCGCAGACGTACAGGGCCGTGCCGCCGCGCGCCGCGCGGAAGCAGCTCATCGTCCGGCCATCCGAGCCGGTGCGCAGCGGCTGCGGCGCAATGGCGTAGCCGCTGCCGCGGAAGCAGTCCGACGCCGGGTGCAGCATCCGGGTCGGCGCCGCGACCCACCGCAGGATGATCTCGCGCCGTCCGTCGGAAAAGCGACCGACGCGGCCGGGAAAGTCCTGCGCGAAGGCGGCTTCGCGTGCACCGAGCGGCAGGGCAGACAGCGGCTGGCCCTCGAACGTCGCCGGCCAGCCGGGGAAGGAGGCGTCGGCTGATGCCGGACGCGCTGGGGACTGAGAAACCATCGGCGCCACGGCGGCGCCGAGGATCGCGAGCACGAAGAGAATATTGCGAGTGAAGGCCATCAACTCGCTCGCCCTTCCGCTTCGAATAGCGCTGGGCGCGCTCATGGTCGTGTCCATCGGGCCTCCATGTCGCGAAGCAGGATCAGCGATTTCAGCATGAGGGCGGCGGCGAGCGAGAACGCGGTGAGCCCGATGCCCGTGTGCCACCATGGCGCCGCGCCGGTCACAAGTCCGGCTTCGACGTAGAACAGGCTGGCCGCGCGCAGCACGTTGGCCGCCAGCGTCGCCGCCAGCGAGAGCACGACCGCCGCGGCCGTCACCACCCACCCGCTCCGCCAGCATGTGCACACGAGCAAGGTCAGCAGCAATCCCGCCCAGAGCATGTTGACGCCGCTGCACGGAGCGTCGAATTCGATCCGCTGGCCGGCCCACAGGAGGTGGGTGCCCTCGCGCTCGACGGCGAGCCCCTGCACTTTCAGCAGTGCAACAGTGAGGCTCGCCGATACGAGCCGCATCGGATAGCCGAGCACGAACTGACGCGACGGCACCACCGGCAGCGACAGCGCGACGAGCGGAAAGAACGCGACCGGAGGCTGCGATCCGGTCAGCGTTCGCCACGCGGCATAGAGGGTCGCTGTGACGGCCAGTGCGGCGCGCACGATCGGAGGCGCGAAGGCGAACGACAGCGCGTAGAGTGCCAGAAGACCGGCCAGCGGCAGCAGCGGCAGCCGCGTCGGTCTCCGGGTGGGAGCGTGTGCCGCGCCGATTCCGACCGAGATCAGCAGTCCGAGGGTCAAAGCCAATGATAGAGCCTCTTCCGGCGTTGCCGCGATCCGCGCGATAAACCATCGCCAGCCGTCCCAGGTCGCCATAGCGACGAGGCCGACCAGCAGCGGGCCAGATGCGGCGTGCGTGCCGCTCCGCACCCGCCCTGCCGCCGAACGCGCAGCTCCGATCATAGGCCGAGCGAGTTCCGACATGTGATTATTCCCGGCCAATCGATGCAAAGCCTTCGCCCTCCCGCTGCCTCCGGCGCATCCACAGCAGCGCGCCGCACGCGAGCAGGATCAGGGCCCACTCCTCGGGCTCGGGAACGGTCGGCACCGAACCGGGGCTGACCGGATTGAGGTTGGCCTCGGCGTACTGCTGCTGGGTTTCGAGCACCACCACTCCACTGACCGGTGTGACCAGACGATGCGCGGTGGCCAGGGACACGGCGGCGGTACGGTTCTCTCCGGCATTCTCGGTCATCAGAGCGACGACCTTGTCCCGTGCCCACAGCCGGGCGATGTGATCGGACCCGGCGGGCAGTCCCGCGGCCGCCGTGCCGTCGCCGCTCGACCGCTCGATGTCGATGTGCTCGCCCTGCTCGAAGGCTGCGGACAGGAACCTCGCCAGGTCGGTTGATGGCGCATTGTTGTCGGGTCCGCTGTTGGGAATGCTGCGCGCCGTCCACGCCCACGGCAGATCGGGCAGCACCTCGTTCGGCCCCGGCTCGGCGGCGAAGAGCCACACGGCCGGCAGCCGCGTCAGCCGCTGCGATGCCTGGGCAAGTGCGCCCGCACTTGATCGGAAGGCGATCGGCTGCGGGCCGTGCACCCAGAGCAGCGCCGCCTGCGGATGCGCTTCCAGGGCCGCGAGGGCCGCGGCGAGAGCCGGCGTATTGTCCTGTCCGCCGACGAACTCGGCGTCGTCGATCAACTGCCGGACTTTGCGGCGGTGATCATCCGACCAGGGTGCGATAGGTGCGCTGTGTGGCGCGTCCTCGGCGAGGATCAGTCCGACCGGCGTTCCCGAGGGAATCTTGTCGAGTGCCGCCAGCAGGGCCCCGCGCAGACCGGCCATGCGGACCGAGCCATCGACGACCAGCATCAGTGCGCCCGGGTGGGCTCGGGGTCTGCTGACGATCGACTGCGTCACCTGCGGCCCGTCGTCGAGGCGTGCCAGCACGGTGGATGGCGCCGCAGAATCGCGCCGCGCGGTGATCGTCTGCCGCGTGCGGGCCAGCGCGCTGTCGCTCAGCGTGCCGCGCAGCCGATGGAGCCCCGGCTCGACAAGGGTCGCGTCCATGCCCGCCGCCGTCGCCGTCAGCGCCGACGCGCTTTCCAGCCAGACGGTGTGCCGCACATCCTCCGCGAGCGAGAAATTGCGGTCGAGGATCGCTGGCAGGGTGAAGCGGCCTTCGTTCAGCGAGGCGAGGTCGAGCGGTGCCGTGATGCCGAGCTTGAATTTGATCGTGCCTCCGTTGCGCGGAACGGGGAAGGCTTGCGCCAGCACGCGGTCGGCGCCCTTCGTCGTCACGAGGAGGGGATCGCGCCGCTGCTGGACAGCTACCCTCTGATAGGCCGCGCGCGCCTCGCCCTTGCCGGCGTAGGCCCCTTCGCGCTCCTCGCCGTTGACCCACAGCGTGGCGCGCGAGACGACGCCGCCCGGCGGAAGGGCGAACTCGACGCGGGCCTCGCGGTCGAGCAGGGACGTGTTGCGGAACTCGACGACCCACTCGAGATAGGCGACCGCATCCGCGGCATTGACCGAGCCGTCGATGCGGGATGACACGAGGTCGAGCCCCTTGACCCGTCCTCCGACCTCCGCCGCGCCATGGTCGCTGTCCCACTGGAAGTCGGCGAAGCGCGCCCATTGTCCGCTCTGGAACGGAGCGGGCCGGGTGTTGAACGGCACGCCGTGCACGCGATAGTAGATTTCGCGCACCTCGGCCGTGCTCTGCGCCACCTGCCGCTGCTCGTTCCCGACGAGACCGGCGCCGCCGAACATCACGAACGCGCTGAGCAGCCCGCTCGGCCGTCCAACGGCGTCGTAGCAGAGCCGCAGCAGCAGGTCGTCGTCGCCGAGCGTCCTGAGCAGCGAAAGCCCGCGCTGGCGCTCGGCGCTGTCGGTGCTCGCCGCCCACTGCACGCCGAGCCGCGTCGCGGCGGCTGGAATGTCGAGCGCTATCAGCAGGGCGAGACCGCCCGCCATGCCGGCGGCGATCCGCCGTCCGAGCGCCGTCGCCGGATGGGCCGCCCGCAGCGAGCGTGACAGCCGGGCGGCGGAGAGCAGCGAGACGAGGGGCGACAGCGGCAGCAGGCCGAGCCCGTAGAACAGGATGCCGACCACGGCGAGCGGCAGCACGGGGAGGAAGATCAGGGTGTAGAAGCCCGCGACGCCGAGACCTACGCCACTGGCCAGCGCCAGCCATCGTGCGTCGATCGTGACGCTCCGGCGCAGCGCCAGCCAGAGGACGAGATTGCTCAGCGGAACCAGCGCCACGCCGAGCGTGTGCCAGTGAGTGGGCAGTGGATCGAACAGCGTCTGCGCGCACCAGCGCGTCACGAGTTCGAAGACGATCACGGATGCCGGATACAGCACGCCCAGCACCAAGTGCAGCGCCGGCGGGCTCGGCTTGTCGTTCAGCGTCGTGCGCAACTGGTCCGCAGCGGACTGCCGCGTTTTGAGATCGCTCATCGTGGTGATGTCCCTCGTTCGGGCTAACCCCTCGCCGCATGCGAGGATGCCGTCGGACGGCGGTCACCACTATGGCTTCGTTTGGCCGAGTTCCGGCGCCGCCGGCCGAAATCCGCACGCAATCCGCACAGGCGGACCCCGCCGCGTGTGGACTTGTGCGGCACAGCCAATGGAATTGCGCGAAGCTCAGTTCGCGGTCGGCTTCGGGCTGAAGAAGCTGAACGGCTTGACGGCTGGCTTGGCGGCGGCGGGTCGCGCGGAGCGCGGCCGCGCATAGCTCGCCATGCGGAACTCGCGCGAGCGGCGGCTCTCCTTGCGGCCGCCGCGCGCCAGTTCCTCGTTCTGGCGGAGCTGCGCGCGGGCCGGGTCTGAGCTGGCGATGCGGGAGACCGGCACGCCGCGCATCGCGTCGGCGATCCGCCGGTCGTGGCCGTAGATGTCGTCGAGCTGGCGCAGGGTGCCGGACTCGTCGACCACGACGGTGAAATAGGTGACGTGGACCGGAATGCGCTGCTTCAGTCCGATGGCGGTCGTCTGCTTGATCGTCAGCTGGCGGGCGACATCGGCCGGCGTCCATCCGAGCCGCTCGCGCAGCACCACCTCGGCGAAGCGCTCGGGATTGCGCGTCCTCATGCACCCGTGGCTGAAGGTGCGCCGGCTGGCCTCGAACAGACCCTTGTCGGGCGTGTCGTGCATGTAGACATCGTGTGCGTTGGGAAAGATGAACTTCAGCCGGCCCAGCGGATTTCCCGGCCCTGGCCCCTGCACGATCGGCACCTTGCGGATGTCGACCTTGCCCCAGTTGATGCGGCTCGCGCGGATCGGCGTTCCGTCATAGTCGACGATGGCCATGTTCCGCGCCTTGAGTGCTTCGCCGATATTCCCCCGTCCGCCGAACTGCTTCAGCTTGATCGACGGCGGCAAACCCCAGGTCGGCTGGAAGATCACCTGGCTCATGGCATTGGAGAACACCGGCGTCTGCGTGTGCGGCTGCCCGATGATGATGCGATCGCGGTGAATGATTTCGCCATCCTTGACGATGCGCGTTTCATACTCCGGCAGATTGTTCCACACGTGCAGAGCGCCCATGTCGGGCGGCATCCAGCGCCACCGCTCCATGTTGATGACCAGCTTTTCGATCAGCGCCGCCCGTTCGCGCGGATGGTCGCGTTCGGTGGCGCTTTCGATCGCGGTGCGCACGTCGTCGTCGATGACGCGTTTTTTCTTGCCGAAGCCGGCCTTGCGCATGAACTGCCGCACGCCTTCGATCACCTCGTCGTCGGCGAGCGTCTCGCGGCCGACCTCGGCCGGGATGCCGAGCCGCTGGCGAACGATCGGCACGTCAAGGTGGCGCTCGCCTCGCGCGATGACGGCACCCCCGAGCATCAGACGGAGCGGCTTGGTCTGCTCGGCAAGCCCGCGTGCGCGCAGCAGAGCCTGACGCAGGGCCTCGAACTGCGGATGGCGCGGATGGTGCGCGCGCAGGGCGGCGGCGACATCGGGTGCCTCGGTAAAGGGGGAAAGCACCGTCGAGGCGTAGACCGTGCGCGGCGTCTGATCGAGCCAGAGCGAAAGATCGGACGGATCGATCCGGCCGCCACGGGCGTGCCAGATGTATTGGGTCGCCGCCAATGAAAGGGTAACCTCGGCGGTGGCGGGATCGGCGTCAGGTGAAGGCAGAGTGAAGGCCTCGGGATCGAGGCCATAGCGGTCGGCGGCGGCGATCTCGTCGGCCAGCGCCTTGCCGCGGGAGGTCACACCCGCCGCATCGACCCACAGCGGCGCCGCTCCGCTCATCCCGTAAAAGCCGCCGAGCTCGGACAGCCAGGCCCGCTCCTCCTCGCCGATGTCGTCGCGTGCGGCGCGGGCCGAAAGCTCGGCCAGGATGGCGGACACCAGCGGCTGGCGAATATCTGCGGTGGCTTGCGACGGGGGTGCCGGTTCAGTCTGCGCCGGTCCGGAGAGTGCCAACCCTCCGGCGGCCAGTGCCGCTGCGAGGACCGCCGTCCGGACCACAGAGGACTTACGCATGACTGTTACCCCTCAACTCACACCCCTTCGTCCCCTCGCCGTGGCATGTCGC
This sequence comes from Hyphomicrobium sp., assembly GCA_052388455.1. Taxonomy (GTDB): domain Bacteria; phylum Pseudomonadota; class Alphaproteobacteria; order Rhizobiales; family Hyphomicrobiaceae; genus CAZSNH01. The sequence continues at coordinate 2,120 of JBQTIA010000148.1, read as the reverse complement.
CGGAGATGGTGCAAACACACCGTAGGCGTACCGTTACCGCGCGCGGCAACAACGTGGGGGAAAGGGATGATAGTCCGTCTGCGGCTTGGGAGACAGGTCGCTGTTCGGATTAATTGTTTGTGCAGCGTGATGGGAACGCAAGCCGGTGGGGCTAACGAGGATGAGGACCGCCTGTCGATGCTGCTGGGGCGCAGAAACGGCCGCCCCGGAAACCGGCAGCGGCCGTCGAAAGGTCATCTCCGTCGAACTCGGCGACGGCTTGCCGCCGCGATCAGGACTTGCTCTTGCACTCTTCGAGCTTCTGGGTGCGCTTTTTCAGCATGTCCTGCCAGTCCTGCGGGCTGACGCCGCTGCACCAGCCGACATGGGCCTTCAAGTCGGAATTCCACTCGGAGCCGGAATAGCCGCACTTCATGGATTCGTTCTGCTTCTGTTGCTGGAGGGCAAGACGCCCGTAGGTCTCGCAGCCGTCGGCGGCCATCGCGCCGGTCAGGCTTCCCGACCACGCGACCATCACGGCGGTCGCTGCGGCGATCATGGCACTCGAATTCAGCATGGTCCTCACCTTGTCTCGGCCCGGCATCGGCGGCCCCCCAGCGTTGGACATGGGACACCAGCCCCGTGTCGTCAACGTGTCAGCAAACTAGGGCCAAACGGATGAACCCACACTGAATGTGGCCACAGCCTGCCGTTCACATCAACCCCGGTGGAAAAAACCCTGGTTTTCCATACCAGAAGCCGGGCGACCTGAGCAGCGGGGCGCGGAATCGCGCTATTCGCCGGGGCAGGGGTTCGATAGGGGGCCGTCCGTCAGGGGGCTGAAAACCGGTTATGCTCGCAGTCAAAAGCCGCACAGTCCCGGACCAGGGGTCGACACGGATGGACGCCGCTCTGCGGGTGCTGGAGGAGACCTTCGGCTACAGGAGCTTCCGCCTGCACCAGGAAGCGATCATCGGTGCCCTGAATGCCGGCCGCGACGTGCTGTGCCTCATGCCGACCGGCGGCGGAAAATCCCTCTGCTACCAGATCCCGGCTCTCGTGCGCTCCGGCACCGGCATCGTCGTCTCGCCGCTCGTCGCCCTGATGAAGGATCAGGTCGACGCGCTGCTCGATGCCGGCGTCAACGCAGCCTTCCTCAACTCCACGCTCGATCGCCAGGAGCAGGACGAGGTCGAACGCCGCTTCGCCGCAGGCAATCTCGATCTGCTCTACATCGCACCCGAGCGCCTGATGCAGGAGCGCACGCTCACGCTGCTCTCGCATCACGACATCGCGCTCTTCGCCATCGACGAGGCGCACTGCGTCTCCCAGTGGGGCCACGACTTCCGCCCCGAGTACCGCCAGCTCAAGGTGCTGGCGGAGCGCTTTCCGAACGTGCCGCGGATCGCGCTGACGGCCACCGCGGACGAGCGCACGCGCGAGGAGATCGTCGCGGAGCTGCGGCTCGAAAGCGCCGAGCTGTTCGTCGCCAGCTTCGACCGTCCGAACATCCGCTACACGATCGCCGAGATGGGATCGCTCGGCGCGCGCGAGCGGCTGTGGCAGTTCATCGAGGCCGAGCATCCGGGCGACGCCGGCATCGTCTATTGCCTGTCGCGCAAGGCGGTCGAGGAAACCGCGGCCTGGCTGGCTGCGAAGGGTCGCAGGGCGCTCGCCTACCACGCCGGCCTCGAGCCGCATCTGCGCCGCGCCGCCCAGGAGCGGTTCTTGAGCGAGGACGGCGTGATCATCGTCGCGACCATCGCCTTCGGCATGGGGATCGACAAGCCGGATGTGCGCTTCGTCGCTCACCTCAATCTGCCGAAGTCGATCGAGGCGTACTATCAGGAGACCGGGCGCGCCGGCCGCGATGGCGAGCCGGCCAACGCCTGGATGGCCTACGGTCTGCAGGACGTGATCCAGCTCCGACAGTGGATCGCGCAATCCGAAGGCGCCGACGCCTTCAAGCGCGTGCAGAGGGAAAAGCTCGACGCGCTGATCGGCCTGGCCGAGATGGCCGGATGCAGGCGGCAGTCGCTGATCGCCAACATAGGCCAGCGCACCAGAACTCGCGTCGGCCACTGCGACAAAAGTATAAACCCCCCACCCACCCCCGACGGATAGGGGCTGGCGGCGCAAGC
>JBQTIA010000147.1:0-4604 GCA_052388455.1 Hyphomicrobium sp. | reverse complement strand
GAATTTGACGACACGCGGCGTCGAAACGCTTGTCCGATGCGATGGCATCGAACCGCGCGCTTCTTCTGGCGTACCGTCAAATTCACCTCCGTCGCGACCGGGTTCTGGTGCATAATTCGGGCTAGTTAACGCGATGCCAACGCCGCCATGCGAGCCTTGCGCTCCATGGCAACGATCCTCACTCAGGCCTCGGCTCCAGCAATGTGGAGCATCGAGCGCGGTCCGGGCGGCGAAAAGCTCGTGCGGCTCGGCGCGCGGCGCATCGCCGTGTCGGACATCCGCGGCGTCAAGGTCGAACGCGAAAGCGAGCGGGACATCGGCGGCCTCGTCGTCATGGGCGGGGCATTTCTCCTGGCGGCGGCAGTCTTCGTCATCGGCGTGGTCGAGATCGGCTGGCGGACGAGGTTTCTGGTCGGCGCGGTCATCCTGCTGGCGCTGGCGTTCGTCAGCCTCGGCGAAACACGCCGCATCGATCCCGTGCGCTTCGTGCGCCTCCGCATCGCCACGCCCGCAGGTGATGTGGTGTTCACGACCGCCGACGAGATTGATGCGCTGGCCCTCGAACGGTGCCTTGCGGCCGAGCGCGGTGCTGAGGGACACCATACTTAATTCCATGCCGTGACTGGCTGGCGCGTTGGTACGGGGTTGCATCAGGGAATTAAGTATGGTGTCCCCTTTCCCATGACCGCCATTCTTCGCTTCGCGCCGAGCCCCACCGGCCGCATCCACATCGGCAACGTGCGTACCGCCGTGCTCAACTACCTGTTCGCGCGCAAGGCGGGCGGCACGTTCCTGCTTCGCCTCGACGACACCGACCGTGAACGCTCGACCGAGGCGTTCGCCGAGGGCATCCGCACGGACCTTCGCTGGCTCGGTTTCGCATGGGACAGCGAGGAGCGGCAGTCGGCGCGTACGGTTCGTTACGCCGCTGTGGCGGAACGGCTCGGGGCCGAAGGCCACCTCTATGCCTGCTACGAGACCGAGGACGAGCTGGAACGGCGGCGCAAGCGCCTGCTCGCATCGGGACGCCCGCCGATCTATGACCGCGCCGCGCTGAAACTCACGCCTGCCGACCGCAGGAAGCTGGAATCGGAGGGCCGCAAGCCGCACTGGCGCTTCAAGCTGCCGAATACCTCGCCGGAAAGCGGACTGAGCCCGCAGCCGACCATCGTCTCCTGGAACGACGGTATCCGCGGCGACCAGACCGTCGACATCGGCTCGCTCTCCGATCCCGTGCTCGTGCGCGCCGACGGAACACATCTCTACACTTTCACCAGCGTGGTCGACGACATCGACTTCGGTGTCACGACCGTCATCCGCGGTGAGGATCACGTCACCAACACGGCCGTGCAGATCACGATCATAGAGGCGCTGGGCGCGGCGCCGCCGGCCTTCGCCCACCACTCGCTGCTGATCGGTGCCGATGGCCACGCGCTGTCGAAGCGTCTCGGAGCGCTTTCGGTCGAGAGTTTTCGCGATACGGGCCTCGAGCCGATGGCGGTGCTGAGCCACGCCGCGCTGATCGGCACGTCGGATGCCATCGAGCCGCACGCGCATCTCGACGAGTTGGCGGCACTGTTCGATCTCGACAAGATTTCGACCGCGCCCGGCCGCTTCGACCTCGAGGATCTGAAAACGCTTAATGCGAAACTGCTGCTGAAGCTGCCCTACGCCGCGGTCAGCGAGCGCCTCTTGGTTATGGGCATCGGCGGCGGGGCGCCGTTCTGGGAGGCCGTACGCGGCAACCTCGCCACCCTGCCGGTTGCCGCCGACTGGTGGAGGGTCGTTGCCGGCTCCATCGCGCCGATCATCGAGGACGCCGGCTTCGCCCAGCGCGCCGCGGCCGTGCTTCCCGTTGAGCCCTGGGATCACGACACGTGGGGCCGCTGGACCGGCGCCGTGAAGGAAAGCACCGGGGCCAAGGGCAAGTCGCTCTTCCATCCGCTGCGCCTCGCTCTGACGGGCCGCGAGCAGGGGCCGGAGCTGAAACTTCTGCTGCCGCTGATCGGCCGCGAGCGGGCGCTGGCTCGCCTCGAAGGCCGCAATGCTTAGAGCGAAGGTGCTTTTCTTCGAATCGCAATCACGCGCTAGAGCGTCGATGAGCCCGACGATTCACGCTTCGGACCGATAGAGTCCGAGGCGATCGTGGGCTAGCGGGCCGAACTGATCTCGGACACGAACTTCTGACGGATGGCGCGGCCGAAATCCTCGTAGCCGTCGGCGGTGATCAGGAACGATGCCGGTCCGCCGATGACGTTGGTCGCATACCAGCCTTCGAGCGTGACGGTCGCATTGCCGCTGGCCAGTGGAACTTCTCTCAGGCCATATCCCGGCGCGCGGTAGGCGCCGGCGCCGACGTAAGGGCTCGCTCCGGCGACGCGGATCGGCAGCCCGTTGATCGTCACGCCCCGCGCGACGAGCGCGTCACGGGCCGCGCGGTCCGCCTCACCGTCGTCGCAGTTGTCGATGCCGTCGCCAGAGACGTCGAGCACGACGCGCGCGGCGGCCGCTGGCGTGGTTGCCAGGACATGGGACTCGATGAAGCTCATCATGCGGGCCGTGCAGGTGTACTCGCCGCGGCGGTGCGACAGCGAGCGGATGCGGGCCGCGACCCGCCGCGCGTCCTCGGCACCTGCGATGATCTGCCAGTCGAGCGCCGGCTCGGCGCGGTCGGCCCACTCGACGAGGGCCAGTGCGATGGCGCCCTTCGCGCCGCTTGCGATCGCAGCCTGCACGCCCTCGTCCTCGAGCGCGCGGGCAATGCCCTCCATCTGCAGACGGTAGCGCTGCTCGTCCACCGACTCGGACACGTCGACAGCGAGAATGAGCGCGGTATCGACCTCGGGAAGCGGATCGGCGAGGGACGGCGAAATCGACGCGTCCGAAAGCAGCGCAATCATAAGGATCACCGCTGATAGCCGGCGAGCGGCCGCCGACGTGGATCGCGCCTCCATCACCGTCAACCGATCCATCCTGTCCGTCGCCCGCACGTTCTGTGTCGAGACTACAGCGCCCGGCGGCACGCACACCATGTCCGATTTCGATGCCCCAAAATCGAAGAGCGGAGCACCACAAACAAACGGGGCGAGCTGATCGCCCGCCCCGTTCCCCCTTCGGCATACGGATCATGCGTCCTCAGACCCATGTCCCGCATCCCTCAGTTCCTGCTCGCCGAAAGCAGGCCGTCGTTGCCGCAAGTTACTGAGCGGCGGCAACCTTCTTCGGCAGCTTGAAGGTCCACACCATGCCGCCCTGGTTCAGGTTGGCGACGGTCTTGGCGACCTCGCCACCCCACAGCGGAACAGCGCCACCCCAACCGGAAACGACCGACAGCATCTGCTCGCCATCCTGTTCCCAGGTAACGGGCGCGCCGACGATGCCCGAGCCGGTGTTGAAGCTCCACAGCTCCTTGCCGGTCTTGTCGTCGAGAGCCTTCAGATCGCCTTCCGGCGTTCCGTAGATCACGAGTCCGCCACCGGTGGTCAGAACGCCGCCCCAGAGCGGAGCAGGATTGTTGACCTGCCAGACGATCTTGCCGGCAACCGGATCGACCGCCTTCAGCGAACCGATGTGCGGCAGGATCGGCTTGATGGTGAAGCCTGCGCCGAGATAGGCCGCGCCCTTCTTGTAGGTGACGGGCTCGTTGTGAATGTCCATGCCCCACTCGTTGGCGGGAACATAGAACAGCTTGGTGTCAGGGCTGTAGGCCATCGGCTGATGGTTCTTGCCGCCGAGGAAGCTCGGCACGGCGAAGACGGAATTGCCCTGCTTGCCGTCCTTCGACGCCTTCGGGTCGCCCGGACGGTTGTCCGCAACGAACAGCGGACGGCCGTTCTCATCGAGACCGGTTGCCCACGAGATCTTCTCGACGAACGGGAAGCCGCGGATGAACTTGCCATTGGAGCGATCGAGAACGTAGAAGAAGCCGTTGCGATCTGCCGTCGCGGCGGCCTTGGTTCCATCGAGGTCGAACGAGACAACCTCGTTCACGCCGTCGAAGTCCCAGCCGTCATTCGGCGTCGTCTGGAAGCCCCACTTGATTTCGCCAGTATCCGGATCGATGGCGATGCGCGAGCACGACCACTTATTGTCGCCCGGACGCATGTGGCTGTTCCAGGGCGCCGGGTTGCCGGTGCCGACGAAGATCAGGTTGGTGTCGGCATCGTAGGTGCCGCCAAGCCAAGATGCGCCGCCGCCGGTCTTCCAGAGATCGCCCTTCCAGGACTCGCCCTGCTTGCCGGTCATGGTCGACGGCTTGCCGTTCAGCGTGCCGACGTGGCCTTCGATGGTCGGACGGCTCCAGACGATATCGCCGTTGTCGACCTTGCGGGCCTCGACGCGGCCGACGATGCCGAACTCACCACCCGAGACGCCTGTCACAACCAGCGGACCGTGGTCCTTGGAGGGCACGATGAGCGGAGCGGCGGTGTAAGAGTAGCCAGCCTTGAAGTCGTCGATTTCCTTGGTCCAGACGACCTTGCCGGTCTTCTGGTCGAGGGCGACGAGCTTGGCGTCGAGGGTGCCGAAGATGAACTTGTCGTTGATCAGCGCGCCGCCACGATTGACGACGTCGCAGCACGGCAGAATGCCTTCGGGAAGGCGGT
>JBQTIA010000146.1:0-27212 GCA_052388455.1 Hyphomicrobium sp. | reverse complement strand
GGCGATCCCGGTGCGGGGGGCACCGCTGGGGAACCCCATTTGCCCGTTGGTGGGGTCGAGGCACGACACCCAACAACTTTGGTCGCTCGAGTTTGTTGGGTCTCCTTCGTCGACCCAACCTACATTTCGCGCCATATGCGATTGCCCTGGGGTGGACAGGCGTGGACGCAAACTTGCTAAGTAAACTACGACCGAGTCGATGACCCGTCGTTTGGCCGTCTCTCAACTGCGATAATCCGCATTGATGCTGATGTACTCGTGCGTCAGGTCGCAGGTCCACACGGTGGCCGAGGCCTTGCCGACACCGGCGTCGATGCGGATGGTGATCTCGCGGTTCTTCATATAGCCGGCGACGGTTTTTTCGTCGTACTCCGCCGCGCGCTCGCCGTCGCGGGCGACACAGTGCGGGCCGAACCAGATCGAGAGCTTGTCGCGGTCGGCGGCCTCGCCGGATTTGCCGACGGCCATCACCACGCGCCCCCAGTTCGGGTCCTCGCCGGCAATCGCGGTCTTGAGAATGGGAGAATTGGCGCAGGCCCGCGCGATGGTGCGCGCCGCCTTCCAGCTCTTGGCGCCTTCGACCTCGAAGGTGACGAACTTGGACAAGCCCTCGCCGTCCTTCGCCACCTGAATGGCGAGGTCGCGCATGAGATCGCGGAGCGCCTCGGAAAACGCGGCGAGCTTCTTGGAAGATTTCTTGTGCACGGGCCGCTGACCGCGAACGGCGGCCTTGCCGGTGGAGAACAACAGGCAGGTGTCGCTGGTCGAGGTGTCGCCGTCGACGCTCATGCAGTTGAACGTCGTCTCGGTGTGCTCTTTCAAAACGGACTGCAAGACATCGGGCGCGATGGCCGCGTCGGTAAAGATGAAGGCGAGCATGGTCGCCATGTCGGGCGCGATCATGCCGGCGCCCTTGCAGACGCCGTTGATCGTCACCTCGGTGTCGCCGATCGAGACCGTGCGGGTTGCGAGCTTCGGGTAGGTGTCGGTGGTCAGAATCGCTCGCGCCGCCGCTTCGAACATGTCGGGGCGGGCCGATGTCGCGAGCCCGGCGAGCAGATGCGCGAACCGGCCGGCATCCATGGGCTCGCCAATGACGCCGGTCGAGGCGACGAACACCTCATGCGGGGCGCAGCCGGCCGCCTCGGCCGCGTGCTCGACCGTCATTTCGACGGCCTCGCGGCCCTTCTTGCCGGTGAAGGCGTTGGCGTTGCCGGAGTTGACGACCAGGATGCGCGCCTCGCCCTTCTTCGCCGCCTTTCGGCACCAGAGCACCGGCGCCGATGCGGTCTTCGATTGAGTAAAGACGCCGGCGATGTTCGTTCCTTCGTCCAGCACCGCCACCAGGAGATCGGTGCGCCTCTTGTAGCGGATGCCGGCCTCGGCGGTGGCGAACCGCACCCCGTCGACGGGGGCCAGCCTTGGCAGTGCCTGCGGCGCGAACGGTGAGATCGTCGTCGTCTTGCCCATGGAGCCTTGCCGTTGATCGGGGTGAGAGCCGCGTGCCGCCGCGCCCTGAATGCCGCCGAGAAGCGGTGTCGGTCAAGTCACGGGACTTCGCAATCAATTGTGATCGCGATGGTTTGCTCGGCGTGATGCGGCGTCCCTGCATCGACCGGCAGGGACCATGCCAAGGGGCCGGTCCTGCGGGACCGACCCCAAAATCAAACAGCCGAGGCGTTCCAGTGCGACGCTATTTCTTTTCTTCCGGTGCCGCGCCCTGGCTTTCCATTTTACCGACGAGCGCTTTCATCTGCTCTTCCATGGCCTTCTGACGAGCCGCAGCTTTTTCTTTTTCAGCCTCGACTTCTTTTTTGACCTCCGGATCGACGTACTCGATCTCGGCCTTCCCGCGCAGCGCCGACGCAATCTCCTGCGCCTTGGCCTGCATCATCGATCCGACGATCCGGTCCTTGACCTCCTCGAAGGATGGCGGCGGCTTCTGCCTGCGATCCTCTAGCTTGATGATGTGCCAGCCGAACTGGCTCTTGACCGGCTTGGAGACTTCGCCCTTCTGGAGCGCGAACGCCGCCTGCTCGAACTGCGGCACCATCTGGCCCTTGCCGAAGTATCCGAGCATGCCGCCATCGGCACGCGACGCGCCGTCGTTGGTATTGTCGGTCGCCAGCTTGCCGAAATCCTCGCCCTTTCCGATGCGCTCCGCCAGATCCTTGGCCTTGTCCTCGGTATCGACGAGGATGTGCCGCGCCTGCACCTCTTCCTCGGGCGGCATCGCCTTGACCTGGCTATCGTAGTACGTGCGGGCGGCCTCCTCGCCGACGCCGGTGCGGACGGCCTTGTCGAAGTAGGCATCGCGAAGCGCACGCTGGCGCCAATAGGCCAGCCGCTTGTCGAACTCCGGCCCTGAAGACAGTTTTTCGCGGTCGGCCGCCGCGGCAAAGAGGTTGGTCTCGATCAGATACTCGACCAGCACCCGCCGTTTGGTGGCCGCCGGAATATTGCCGAGGTCGCCGCCGATCTCGGTTTCGGCGAGCGCCAGCTCTGACTCCATCACGTTCCGACCGTCGACCTTGGCAACCACCTTGTCCTCGGCGGCTGCGCCGAAGGCACCCAGCGTGGCCACGCCGGCCACGGTCATGGCGACGAGCGAGCGAAGCAACCGATTTGTTTTCACTTTGTTTTCCTTGGCGATTCGTTCTGGCAGCTGGAGGCGGGATCAGAGGGGAGCGGCAGGCGGCACACATCGAATGGCCGCTAAGCCTCGCGCCGCAAAACCCGCGGTTATTTAGACCAGGGCCGGGCCGCGACCAAGTTAACAATTCGACAGGACGTAAAGGATTGTAACTGCTGGTCTAATGCGAAACGCTTCCGATCCGTCGCGTTGACAATGGCAGGGCCGGCTCCTTATGTGATGCCGCGCGGCGGTCGGGATCATCCCGACGGCCAGCTTCATGATGCCTCCGGCTGGAACTGCGATCAGGTCAGAGCGCGCACTTCGGTCCGGGGTCGCAATCCAGCTCGGCAGGTCTGGCTTCAGCCGGATCATGACGATCTCGGTGCGCAACGGGCGGCGCGACACCCAACGCTCGAAGATTGAGGAACACCGGAATGCTCTCTATCGGCTCGCTCGCGGCGAAGTTGTTCGGCACATCCAACGATCGGCGGGTGAAGGCCCTTCGCCCCAAGGTGGCGGCGATCAACGCGCTGGAGCCGGAGCTGGAATCCTTGTCCGACGCCGAGCTCAGGGCGCGCACCGACACCTTCCGGCAGCAGTACAAGGACGGCGTTTCGCTCGAAGATCTTCTCGTGCCGGCCTTCGCCACCGTGCGCGAGGCGGCCAAGCGCACCCTCAAGCAGCGCCACTTCGACGTGCAGCTCATCGGCGGCATAGTGCTCCACCAGGGCAACATCTCCGAAATGAAAACCGGTGAAGGCAAGACGCTGGTCGCCACACTGCCGGTCTACCTCAACGCGATCACCGGCAAGGGCGTCCACGTCGTCACCGTCAACGATTACCTGGCCCGCCGCGACAGCGAGTGGATGGGGCAGGTGTACCGGTTTCTCGGGCTGACGGTCGGCGTTATCGTGCACGGACTGGACGATGCGCAACGCCGCGCGGCCTACGACTGCGACGTCACCTACGGCACCAACAACGAGCTCGGCTTCGACTACCTGCGCGACAATATGAAAATGCGCAAGGATGAGATGACCCAGCGTGGCCACTTCTTCGCCATCGTCGACGAAGTCGACTCGATCCTCGTCGATGAGGCGCGCACACCTCTGATCATTTCGGGGCCGCTGGAAGATCGCGCCGATCTCTATCAGGCCGTCGACGCGCTCATGCCCAATCTCGTTGCCGAGGATTTCGAGCTGGACGAAAAGCAGCGCCAAGTGTCGCTGACGGAAATCGGCAATGAGCGCATGGAAAAGGCGCTGACGGAACTCGGCATGATGACCGGATCGATGTACGACATCGAAAACGTCACCATCGTCCATCACGTCAATCAGGCGCTCAAGGCGCACAAGCTGTTTCAGCGCGACAAGGATTACATCGTCAAAGCCGGCGAAGTCGTCATCATCGACGAATTCACAGGCCGCATGATGCCCGGCCGGCGCTATTCCGAGGGCCTGCATCAGGCGCTCGAGGCCAAAGAGCACGTTGACGTCCAGCCCGAGAATCAGACGCTCGCCTCGATCACGTTCCAGAACTATTTCCGGCTCTACAAGAAGCTCGCCGGCATGACCGGAACGGCGCTGACCGAAGCCGAGGAGTTCATGGACATCTACGGTCTCGACGTGATCGAGATTCCGACCAACATGACCATCTCGCGTCAGGATGAGGACGACGAGATCTATCGCACGCAGAAGGAAAAGCTGGCGGCCATCGTCACGACCATCGCGGACTGCCACCGCCGCGGTCAGCCCATGCTGGTCGGCACGACCTCGATCGAAAAGTCGGAGCAGCTTTCGGCGTATCTCAAGGACAAGAAGTACATTCTCGACCTCGGCCGCTCGCTCGAAGCGCAGGCCGATAAGCTGAAGGACGCCAAGAAAGACGGCAAGCCGACCGCGGAATCCGAGCTGAAAGCCTACCTCAAGGACATCGGCGGCCATCTGGTCAGTCTCGGCCTGCGGAAGGGCACCGGCGATCCCGTGCCCCATCAGGTACTCAATGCCCGCTATCACGAGCAGGAGGCGCACATCATCGCGCAGGCCGGCGTGCCGGGCGGCATTACCATCGCCACCAACATGGCAGGCCGCGGCACCGACATCCAGCTCGGCGGCAACGTCGATTATCTGCTGCGCGACTGGGTCAAGGAGCAGACGGACGCTGGCGCAGCGCCGGACGAGCGGGCGATAGCCAAGCAGCGCGACAAGATCTCTGCCGAAGTCGCCGAGAAAAAGCAGTTGGCGCTCGAAGCAGGCGGACTCTATGTCGTCGGCACGGAACGTCACGAAAGCCGCCGCATCGACAACCAGCTCCGCGGCCGCTCGGGCCGCCAGGGCGATCCGGGCCGCTCGAAATTCTATCTGGCGCTGGACGACGACCTGATGCGCATCTTCGGCTCGGAGAAGATGGACAGCATCCTGCAGACGCTCGGACTTCAGGAAGGGGAAGCCATCACCCATCCCTGGATGAACAAGAGCCTGGAGATGGCGCAGAAAAAGGTCGAGGCGCGCAACTTCGACATTCGCAAGCACATTCTCAAATACGACGATGTGATGAATGATCAGCGCAAGGTCATTTTCGAGCAGCGCATCGACATTATGGCCGAGGACGATGTGTCCGAGACGGTCAGGGAATTGCGTCACGAGGTGGTGCAGGATCTCGTCAAGCGCTTCATTCCCGAGAAGGCCTACGCCGAGCAGTGGGACATGAAGGGCCTCTCCGAAGCGGTGAACGGCATCTTCGACCTCGATCTCCCCGTCGAGGCGTGGGCGGCCGAGGAAGGCATCGCCGATCAGGAAATTCTGGAACGGCTGCTCGCCGCCGTCGACGAGAAGGCGGCGACCAAGGCAGCGGAGCTCGGTCCCGACCTCTATCGCCAGATCGAGAAGGAGGTGCTGCTGCGCACGCTCGACCTCCTGTGGCGCGAGCATCTCGTGACCCTGGAGCACCTGCGGCAGGTGATCGGCTTCCGCGCCTATGGCCAGCGCGATCCGCTGAACGAGTACAAGTCGGAAGCCTTCGTGCTGTTCGAGAGTCTGCTGGCGCGGTTGCGCGAGGCGACCACCGGCCAGCTCATGAACGTGCAGCTCGCGCCGCCAGAAGAGCAGCCGATGCTGCAGCCGGTGGAGCTGCCCGAGATGGAGGCCCACCACATCGACCCGACGACCGGTCTCGACGAGTTCGAGATGGCGGACGCCGCGCTCGCCGCCCAAGGGCGGTCGCGCAGCCGGGCCCCCGAGAAGCGTGCTCCGCTGCAGTCACGCAAGGCCACGGACGGCGGTGTCGACCCGAACCGTCCGGCGACCTGGGGCAAGGTCAAGCGCAACGACGCCTGCCCCTGCGGCTCGGGCAAGAAGTACAAGCAGTGCCATGGAAAGAACGACTGATCGCGGCTCGCTCCCGTAGAGGGCCACCCGTCAGGCGGCCTTCACGGCTCGCGTTCCGATGTCGAGTACCGTCATCATGAAGCCGACGCGATCCTCGAACTGCTCGGCGAGGATCGAGAAGTAGTCCGGCTCCTGCGGGACGATTTCGCCGATCACCTCGCCGTATTCGAAGCGAAGCTCCGCCTCGTGCTTGCGGGCGATAGCCTGCATCTTCGCGTTCTCGGCGAGGCAGCTCATGAAGAGCAGCTGCACGCCGCGATTGCGCGCCGAGCGGATGACCCGGCCCATCAGCTCGGTACCGAGCCCCTGGTCCTGATAGGCGGCCTCGACGGAGAAGGCGGCCTCGGCCTCGCGGCCCCAGGTGTCGCCGAGCTTCTTGAGTTCGGCCGTCGCGCGGATGTCCTCGCCCTCGAAGCAGGCGAAAACGACCCCGCCCATCTCGCCCATGCGGGCCGCGTAGTCCTCGATGAAGCTGTCTGAGACGCCGTGCGCGAAGCGCATGCGGCGGCTGGCCTTGTCGAGGCGCAGCAGATGATCGCGGAACCTGTCCGCTTCCGTCGGCCGCAACTTACGTATGTTTCCTCCCCAGATTCGGTCGATGCCCGACATGGGTCCCTCCGTTCTGGTGCTCATGATTGATCCCGGGTTGCAGCTCTGAACCGGCCGCTCACACCGGGTGCGTCTTGATATAAGGTAGCATGGCCAAACCTGCCCGCAAGCAGTCTTTTGCATCGCACCATATTTGGCATAACCGTCTATTATTGCGTCATATATTGGTAATGTTTCCGCCTTGAATTGTGTCCGTTTTGTTGCAGCGCACTATGCTGTGGGCTTTGGCCAGAGGCCGGCAGCCCTCGCGCTTCCGCACACGGGCCTCGGGTGACATCGGGTCGCCCGGACTTGCGCGACACGGGAACATCGGGCGCAGTCTCACAGGCGATGGCGAGGGGCGACATGCAGGGTGGGATTGTCGGCGAGTACATGCTGCGCGCCGGCCGCGGCGAGATCGAGACCGACGCCGCGCAGATCGCCGCAGCCGGCCGGCTCGACGATCTGGCGAGCGTGCTCGGCCAGCAGGGCGCGTCACGCCGGCTTTTTTCCGGCTTCGGCTCCCGCAGGACGCCTGCCCCCCGCGGCATCTACCTCTACGGCGCGGTCGGCCGCGGCAAGACGATGCTGATGGACCTCTTCCACGAGCGGGTAGCTTTCGCGCCCAAGCTGCGGATGCATTTCCATGCCTTCATGGCCGCCACGCACGAGCGCATCCAGCGCGGTCGCGCAACGACGGACGGCGATCCCATTCCCTTCGTCGCCGCCGAGTTGGCCGGCGAGGCGGCGCTGCTCTGCCTCGACGAGTTTCACGTGAACGACATTGCCGACGCCATGATCCTCAGCCGGCTGTTCAAGTCGCTGTTCGAGCGAAAGGTCGTCCTCGTCGCGACCTCGAACAGTCCACCGTCCGCGCTCTATCCCAACGGGCTGAACCGCCAGCTTTTCCTCCCCTTCATCGCCATGCTGGAAGAGCGCCTCGACCTGGTGGAGGTGCCTTCGGCCAAGGATTTCCGGCTCTCGAAGCTGGCCGGCCGGCCGCTTTACTTCTGTCCCGTGGGGCCTGGCGCCACAGCCGGGCTCGACGGACACTGGCAGCGACTGACCGGCCATCATCCCGCTGAGCCCGTGGTGCTCTCGGTCAAGGGCCGCCAACTGAAGGTGCCGCGGGCATCGATGGGCGTCGCGCGCTTCGACTTCGCCGAATTGTGTGAACGTCCGCTCGGCGCCGCCGACTATCTGGCGCTGGCGCACACGTTCCACACACTCATCATCGACAGCATTCCGCGCCTCGGGCCCGAACGGCGCAACGAGGCCCGCCGCTTCGTCACCCTCATCGATACTTTGTACGATTCCCGCGTCTCGCTCATCGTTTCGGCGGAAGCCGAGCCGCACGAGTTGTACCCGGCAGGCGACGGGGCCCAGCACTTCGAGCGCACTGCCTCCCGCCTCGTCGAAATGCGCAGCGAAGCCTACCTTGCCCGCGAGCGCCCGCCCGCTGCGGCAATCGCGGCTTCACGGGGGTGATCCTGGCCGCTTGAGCGCTCCCGGATTTGCCGCTACGACACGGCTGTTGGCCCAGAACAATTAACGCTCGAGGGAGAAACGGCGACATGGCACGCACCAAACTGGCGTTGATCGGCGGCGGAATGATCGGCGGCACGCTCGCCCATCTCATCGGCCTCAAGGAACTGGGTGACGTCGTCCTGTTCGACATCATGGAGGGCCTGCCGCAGGGCAAAGCGCTCGACCTCGCCCAGTCGGCCGCCGTCGAAGGCTTCGACTGCAACATGAAGGGCACCAACGCCTATGCCGACATCGAAGGCGCGAGCGTGTGCATCGTCACCGCCGGCGTTCCCCGCAAGCCCGGCATGAGCCGCGACGACCTCCTCGGCATCAATCTCAAGGTCATGGAGCAGGTCGGCGCCGGCATCAAGAAATACGCGCCGAACGCCTTCGTCATCGTCGTCACCAATCCTCTCGATGCCATGGTCTGGGCGCTGCA
Source organism: Hyphomicrobium sp. (assembly GCA_052388455.1). Taxonomy (GTDB): domain Bacteria; phylum Pseudomonadota; class Alphaproteobacteria; order Rhizobiales; family Hyphomicrobiaceae; genus CAZSNH01. Next base: position 18,640 of record JBQTIA010000146.1, on the reverse strand, counting down.
GAAGGCCTCGGGGCTGCCGCGCAACATGGTGGTCGGCATGGCCGGCGTGCTCGACACCTCGCGCTTCCGTCACTTCCTCGCCGACGAATTCAAGATTTCGGTCGAGGACGTCTCGGCTTTCGTGCTCGGCGGCCACGGCGACGACATGGTGCCGCTGGTCCGCTACTCGTCGATCGCCGGCATCCCGCTGCCCGATGTCGTGCGCATGGGCTGGATCCGGCAGGAGCGCCTCGACCAGATCGTGGATCGCACCCGCAAGGGCGGTGGTGAGATCGTCGCACTGCTGAAAACCGGCTCGGCGTATTATGCGCCAGCCGCCTCGGCCGTCGAGATGGCGGCGAGCTTCCTGCGCGATAAGAAGCGGGTGCTGCCCTGCGCCGCCTACCTCAATGGCGAGTACGGCGTGAAAGGACTCTACGTCGGTGTGCCGTGCATCATCGGCTCAGGCGGTGCCGAGCGCATCATCGAGATCGACCTCAATTCGGCCGAGCGGGCCATGCTGCTCAAATCGATCGAGTCGGTGAAGGGACTCGTAGACGCCTGCATCAAGATCAATCCTCAGCTGGGGGCGTGAGTTGTCGAGCGGTGCCAGACCCTCCGGGTCTGACACCGTGCACCAGAGCCGAGGTCTTGCCCTTCGCATCCCGCGCAAGGTGTCAGACCCGGAGGGTCTGACACCGGATCAAAAATGAACATCCACGAATACCAAGCCAAAGACCTCTTCCGCGCCTATGGCGTGCCGACCGGAGCCGGCTATCCAGCGATGTCCGTCGACGAGGCCGTGATCGCCGCCAAGAAGCTGTCCGGTCCGGTCTGGGTCGTCAAAGCGCAGATTCACGCCGGCGGCCGCGGCAAGGGCAAGTTCAAGGAAGCCTCCGCTGGTGAAAAAGGCGGCGTCCGCCTCGCCAAATCGATCGACGAGGTGAAGACCTACGCGACCGAGATGCTGGGCGCGACGCTAGTCACGATCCAGACGGGGGATGCCGGCCGCGTCGTTCGACGCCTCTACGTCGAGGACGGCACGGCCATCGCGCGCGAGCTTTACCTCTCCGCTCTCGTCGACCGCGCCACCTCGCGCGTCGCTTTCATCGTCTCCACCGAAGGCGGCATGGACATCGAGAAGGTCGCGCACGACACCCCGGAGAAGATCGTCACGCTGTCGATCGACCCGGCCACGGGCGTGCAGCCCTTCCACGGCCGCCGCATCGCCGCCGCGCTCGGTCTCAACGGCGAACTCGCCAAGCAGTGCGGAAAGATGGTCGCCGGACTCTATCGGATGATCGTCGACAAGGACATGAGTCTGCTCGAAATCAATCCGCTCGTCGTCACCAGGGACGGGCGGCTGCTCTGCCTCGACGGCAAGATGAACTTCGACGGCAACGCCCTCTTCCGCCATCCGGACATCGTCGCGCTGCGCGACACTGGCGAGGAGGAGCCGATGGAAATCGAAGCGTCGAAGCACGATCTCTCATACGTCAAGCTGGACGGCAGCATCGGCTGCATGGTCAACGGCGCGGGCCTCGCCATGGCAACGATGGACATCATCAAACTCTACGGTGCCGAACCGGCGAACTTCCTCGACGTCGGCGGCGGCGCTTCGAAGGAGAAGGTGCGGGAGGCTTTCAAGATCATTCTCGCCGACCCCGCGGTCAAAGGAATCCTGGTCAACATCTTCGGCGGCATCATGCGCTGCGATACCATTGCCGAGGGTGTGATCGCGGCGGCCAAGGAGATGCACGTGACCGTGCCGCTGGTCGTCCGGCTCGAAGGCACCAACGTCGAGCAGGGCAAGGCCATGCTCGCCAAGTCCGGTCTGAAGATCACCCCCGCCGACGACCTCGCCGACGCAGCGAAGAAAATCACTCAGGCGGTCAAGATGGCCGCATGATCTTGCCCAGCATCCGGTCCCGCGAAGGCCGGACAGCGGTCAGTGACTTCATCCCACCGCAGCCGGTGCCTTGACGGTCGATGACACCAGCCTGCGAAGCTCGGGCAGGCACGACCCGCAGTTCGTGCCGGCCTTCAATGCGCGACCAATGTCCTCGGCGTTGTGAGCCTCGCCCTTGGCCAGCGCCGAGCAGATGCGATTGCGGCCAACCCCGAAACAGGCGCAGACGACCGGGCCTTGATCCTCGGCGCCCTCGGGCGACCGACCCGCCAGCAGAGCCCGGCGTGCCGGTTCCGTGAGCGTCGGTGCGGCCAACTGCGACTTGAGCCATTCCCAGCCGGGCAGCGCGGCGGGATCGACGGCCAGGAACAGGCAGCCGTCCAGCCTTCCGTCGGCGATGACGGCGGCGCGATAGCGCTTCTGCCCCGGATCATTGAACTCGATCAAGGGGCGATCGGAACCGAGAAGCTCATGCGACAGACGGCTCCAGGTCTCGAAGCCGTACGCACCGGACAGCCGGTAGCCCACGCCGCCAGCCACGGCGACACGCGCCCACTGCAGCGCCGGCGGCATCGGACGGTCGGTCCGCAAGAGCAGGAATCCGCGCATGGCATACGCGACACAATACAACGTCGCCGGAGTCGCCTTCAGCTCCGGCTGACCCGAATGCGCGTCGGTCGCCGGCTGTACCAGCGCACCGATGCGCCCGTGCGAAGCCGTGGCGGCGCTCCAGTGGATCGGCGCGAAAATTTCGCCCGGCCGCAGCGCTTCTGTGACCTCGACCTTCAGAACTGCGGAGCCGTTGACGGTAGTGACCCGCGCGTAGCCTTCGGCGGCCAGACCCGCTCGGTTCGCATCGCTCGGATGCACCGCAACGAACGGCTCTTCGACGTGGCCCGAGAGCCGCGGCGATTTTCCGGTCCGCGTCATGGTGTGCCAGTGGTCGCGGACGCGCCCGGTGTTGAGCAGCAGGGGGAAGCGCTGATCCGGACGCGAGGCCAGCGCCGGCTCCTCGACGGCAATGAATCGGGCGCGGCGGTCGGGCGTGAAAAACCCACCCTCCGCAAACAACCGCTCGGTGCCCGCCTTCGCAACGTTACGTAGCGGCCATTGCACCGGCGGCAGATGCGCAAACGCCTGATCCGAAAGTTCAGCGAGACCTGCGAGATCGAAATCCCGCGCTCCGCCGTTCTCGAACGCGGACAGCCGGGCGTGCTCGCGGAAGATGTCGGCTGCCGATTGAAATGCGAATGCGGACGCATATCCCATGCGCCGCCCGACCTCCGAGATGATCCACCAGTCGGGCCTGGCGCTGGCGGGTGCCGGCATGAATGCGCGCTGACGTGAGATGCGGCGCTCGGAATTGGTGACGGTTCCGTCCTTCTCGCCCCAGGCCGCCGCCGGCAAGAGAACATGTGCTCCGGCGCGGATCGTATCGGTGTCGCCTACGACATCCGAAACCACCAGGAGATCGAGCTGGCCGAGCGCCGTACGGACCGCGTCGGCACGCGGCAGGCTGACGGCCGGATTGGTGGCCATCACCCATAGCGCCTTGATCCGGCCTGACGCCACGGCCTCGAACATGTCGACCGCCTTCAGGCCCGCAGTGCGCGCCACACGCGGCGCATTCCAGAAGCGGCGCAGGCGATCGACACTCTCGGGCTCGAATCCCATGTGCGACGCGAGCTGATTGGCGAGCCCGCCGACCTCGCGGCCGCCCATGGCGTTCGGCTGGCCGGTGAGCGAGAACGGCCCCATTCCCGGACGCCCGATGCGTCCGCTAGCGAGGTGGCAGTTGAGGATGGCGTTGACCTTGTCGGTGCCCTGCGCCGATTGATTGACGCCCTGCGAGTAGAGCGTGACGGTCTTGGCTGTCACACGCCACCACTCGAACAGCGCCGTCACGTCAGATCGCGCGAGCCCGCAGCGCTCGGCGACGGTGTCGATGTCGGGTGCCATGTGGCGGGCGCGGGCATGGGCCTCGGCAAAGCCGCTGGTGTAATCGCGCACGAAGGCCCGGTCGATGGCGTTCGTTTCGACGAGGTGCGCGAACAGCCCGGCGAACAGCAGCGAGTCGGTGCCGGGCGCAACGCGCAGCAGCAGGTCGCAGTCCTCGGCTGTCGCCGTGGCGCGAGGATCGATGACCACGATCCTGGCACCGCGCTCACGCCGGTTCCTGATCATGCGCTGATGGAGAACCGGATGGCACCACGCGGCGTTCGAGCCGACCAGCACCAGCAGGTCCGCCTGATCCAGGTCCTCGTAGCATCCGGGAACCGTATCCGATCCGAACGCACGCTTGTGGCCGGCGACGGACGAGGCCATGCAAAGCCGTGAGTTCGTATCGATGTTGCCGGAACCGATGAAGCCCTTCATCAGTTTGTTGGCGACGTAATAATCCTCGGTCAGCAGCTGGCCCGAGACGTAGAAGGCGACGGCATCGGGCCCGTGACGATCGATGACATCCTGAAAGCCACGCGCTACGCGATCGAGCGCGGCGTCCCACGTCGCCGGCTCCAGCGAGCCGCTGGCGTTGCGCAACATCGGATGCAGCAGGCGGCCATCGAGCGACAGCGTCTCGCCGAGCGCCGAGCCCTTCGAGCACAGACGGCCGAAATTGGCGGGATGGCTCGGGTCGCCTTCGATCGTCGCGCCGCCGAAGCCATCCGGTCTGGCGACCACGCCGCAGCCGACACCGCAATAGGGGCAGGTCGTGCGGACGGATGGCGGATGCACGGGAGCGTTCATGGCTGCGTCCTCAATAGACATCCGCCTGATAGCGTCCGGCGGCCTTCATCGCTGCGATGCGAGCCTCCGCGTCGGCGGCTGTCAACTTGCCATGCGCGACCAGAATATCGGCGAGAGCGGTATTGACGTCCTTGGCCATGCGCTTGGCGTCGCCGCAGATGTAGAGGTGTGCGCCCTGCTCCAGCCAGCGGAACAGCTCAGCTCCGTCCTCCCGCATACGATCCTGCACATAGACCTTCTGGCCACCGTCGCGCGACCAGGCGGTGGACAGCCGCGTCAGTGTGCCGGCCTCGCGAAACACCTCGAGCTCGGCCTCGTAGAAGAAATCGCAGCTCGAGCGCTGATGCCCGAAGAACAGCCATGCGGGGCCAGAAGCCGCTGTCGCTCGGCGTTCCTGAAGGAAGGCCCGGAACGGGGCGACGCCGGTTCCAGGACCAACCATGATGATCGGCGCGGCACCATCGGGCGGCAGCGCGAAACCGTGCGCCTTCTGCACGTAGACCCGGAGCGGTGCTCCGGGCTGCAGGCGGTCGCCGAGATGCGTCGAGGCAACGCCGAGCCGCGTCCGCCCGCCGATGTCGTATCGAACGGTGTCGACCGTCAGCGATACGCGACCGGGATTGGCCTTGAGCGAAGACGAGATGGAGTAGAGGCGCGGCTGCAGAGGCTCGAGCACTTCCATCAGCGCTTCGGGATCGGGACGAATGCCGGGAAATTTTTCCAGCGCGGCCAGCACGTCGAGCGTCGCGGCGTCGCCATCCGGGTCCTCGCCCTTGGCGAGGGCCTGCGCCTTGCGCCGACGCTCGCCGCCGGTGAGATAGGAAATGAGCTGGAACAGCGCGTCGGGTGCCGGCGACAGCGACGTGTCCTCGATCAGACATTGGCGCAGCGACTTGCCGGCGATGGGGAAATCCGGCGGCGCACCGATGGCCGCGATGATCGCATCGGCAAGTGCAGAATCATTCGCCGCGAAGACACCGAGGCTGTCACCCGGCACGTAGTCGAGGTCCGTCGCTGAAAGGTCGATCTCGATGTGGCTGGTCGCCTTCTCCGAGCCGGGGCCGTTGAGCAGCTGCCGCGAGACGAACGCCGCCGCGACGGGATGCTCTCGTGATCGGCCGGGCCTCACGTCATCCGACTTCGCCGGCTTGGCCGCATCCTTGGCCTTCTTCTCGTCGGGGTCGAGAACGCCGCCGCCCATCTCCTCGACGAGAGATTTGAGCATCCGCGCCGTCGACTTGCCGCCGGGTACGCAGAGATTGAGTCGCGGCTCCGCCTGCTCGGCGATGGCGTTCGCGTAGTTTTCGCAATTGTAGCCGCACTGGCCGCAGTCCTGCTGGGCCATGGCGGCCATCAGACGGCGGCGGACGGGGCGCTTTTCGGCGAGCTTCATGCGCTCGTCGAGTTCGATTGCCGGATCGTGCCAGGGCGCAGCACCGTCGTCGCCGTCGCCCTGCGTCGCGCCTGCGATGGCCGGAACCTCTCCGGGCAGGGCTGGGCGGGCACCCGCATCCAGCGAGAGGATGCCGGCGAAGAAGCCGTTGAGCCAGGAGCGCTGCTCGGACGTGAACGGCGCCGTCTCCGGAATGAGCGGCATCACCGGTGGCGGAGTGTGCATGGTCATGGAGCGGTGAACCCGGCGAGCTGCTTCAAGGTGTCGATGTCGATGCGATTGGAGAATGCGAAGAATGTTTCGTCGTTGCCGCTGCGATGCTGCATGTAGGCGGCGAGCAGACGCTCGACGCGTTCCGGGCAATCTTCGCTCTTCACATCGCGCAAGACCTCGCGCGCGATGGTGGCGTTGTCGCCGGTGCCGCCGCCGACCAGAATGTGGAACCCTTCGGCCGTATCGCCGTCGTCGCCGACCGGCACCTTGGCGCCGATCAAACCGATGTCGCCGATGTAGTGCTGCGCGCAACTGTGGTGGCATCCGGTCAGATGGATATTCACCGGCTGGTCGAGCGGAAGTCGGCTCTCGACGTACCCTGCTATGGCCTCGCCGGTCTCTTTGGTCCGGGCGGCGGCGAACTTGCAGCCGGTTGCACCGGTGCAGGCGACCAGGCCGGCGCGGATGGGGGTCGGGTCGCAGGAGAGGCCCATCGCCGCGATGCGGTCGCGCGCGGCGGCGACCTTATCGCCGGGGATGCCGGAGACGAGCAGGTTCTGCCAGACCGTGAGACGAACGTCGCCGTCGCCGAGTTCGGCGGCGAGCGCGGCCACGGTGCGCATCTGATCCGCCGTCAGCTTGCCGAGCGGCAGCGCGAGACCCATCCAGTTGAGGTCCGCCTGTTTTTGGCGGTGCACGCCGAGATGCGCCATGCGGTCCGGCTGCGGGCGCGGCTCGACGTGCGCGGCGGCGATGCGCGGCAGCTTGGTGCCGAGCTTCGTTTCGACCTCGGCGATGAACTTCTCGAAGCCCCAGGCGTCGAGCACATACTTCAGCCGCGCCTTGTTGCGGTTGGTGCGGTCGCCATGCTCGATGAACACGCGCACGATGGCATCGGCGATCCTCGTCGCATCGGACGGCTTCACCACGATGCCCGTGTCGCGCGCGAAATCCTTGTGGCCAGTGATGCCGCCGAGCGCGAGACGGAAATAGACGCCGGCCGGAAGGCCCCCGCCATCGCTCACTTCCACGGCCTGAAAGCCGATGTCGTTGGTTTCTTCCAGCGCTGCGATGCGACCCGCGCCGTCGAAGGCGACGTTGAACTTGCGCGGCAGGCCATAAAGGGCACGCTCGTTCAAGATGTGAAAGTGCCATTCGCGCGCATAAAGCCGGGTGTCGAGAAGCTCCTGCGGGTCGATGCCGGCCGTCGGCGTGCCGGTGACGTTGCGGATGTTGTCGGCTCCGGCTCCGCGTGCGGTCAGGCCGAGATCCTGCAGCGCTTCGACAACATGGACCGTATTCTCCGCCCCGATCTCACGGACCTGGAGATTGGCCCGCGTGGTGACGTGCGTATAGGCTCCGCAGTAGCGCTCGGCCATGTCGGCGAGGCCCGAGAGCTGCCAATGCTTAAGGATGCCGTTCGGAATGCGCAGGCGGCACATGTAGCTGTTCTGCGCCGGCGCCACATAGAACAGTCCGTGATAGCGCCAACGGAAATTGTCCTGCGGCTTGGGATATTCGCCGGCCGCCGCCTGCGCCTTGAGCCGCGCGTAGGCATCGAAGGGATGCTCCTCGCGCTTCCAGTTCTCCTGGTCGGCGAGCTTCTTGCCGGCGGCCTTCTGTCGATCCTGCGCCTTGGCGTGGATGGCGTCGGGCCCGATCGGCTCTGCGGCTCCGGCTGTCCCTGTGCCTCCGAGCGGCTTCAGCCCGCTCGCTGTCCGCCCAGCCTGAACGCCGGAGACGAACCCTTCGAGATAGCGCTTCTGATTGCCACTGAAATCGCCGCCCATGGCTCCGTCCCCGCTCATGCCGCCACCGGCTGCGGCTCGGCGAAGGCGCGTCCGAACACCAGCTCGCCACGCATCGGCTCGATCGGGCGTCGGGTTCGAATGAGGTCGAGATACCAGAGCGCATCGGTGGTATCGCCGAACAGCACGGCGCCCGCGAGCTGGCCGTCCTTCATCACCATCTTGCGGTAGGCCCCGCGCTCGGGATCGGCGAGCACGATCTCCTCCGAGCCGTCGCCGCCGAGGAAGTTCCCGGCCGAGAACACACCCATGCCGGAGACTTTGAGGTTGGTCGAGAGCAGCGAGCCCTCGTAGCGTGCCGCGCCGCCGGCCAGATGCGTGGCGAGCACGCGCGCCTGCTCGTAGGACGGCTCGACGAGCCCGTAGCAGACCCCACGGTGCTCGGCGCATTCGCCGAGGGCATGGATGCCCGGCACGCTCGTCTGCATCCGGTCGTCGACGACGATGCCGCGCTCGCAGGCGATGCCGGCGCCGCGCGCCAATTTGGCGTTGGGCCGGATGCCGACGGCCATGACGACGAGCTGCGCGTCGATCACTTTGCCGCTCTTGAGGCGCAAGCCGGTCGCCTTGCGGCGGCCCTGAATAGCGGAGCTTTCCACGTCGAGCAGAACCTCGATGCCCCGCGCCTCCAGCTCGCGCTTGAGCATGGCGGCGCCGCGTGCGTCGAGCTGGCGGTCCATCAGCCGGTCCATCAGATGCACGATGGTGACCTTGGCGCCCGCCTTGGCGAGCCCGTAGGCCGCTTCGAGCCCCAGCAGCCCGCCACCGATGACGACGGCCTCTCGGCCAGGCTTGGCGTGCTCCAGTAGAAAATCGGTGTCGGCCTTGTTGCGGAAGGTCACGACGCCTTGAAGATCGGAGCCGGGCAGCGGCAGGCGGATGGCCTCCGACCCGGTGGCGATGACGAGCTTGGAATACCCGAGCTTGCCGCCGCCGCGCAGCCGGACGACGCCGGCCTTCGGCTCGATCGCGATGGCGGGACGACCATAGACGAGCGTCACACCGCGAGCCTGCCACCACGCTGCGGTCTTCAACTCTACCGCTTCCGCCTCGATCTCGCGGGCGAGCAGCGACGACAGCAGCACGCGGTTGTAGGCGAGCGACGGCTCGTCACCGACGACGCAGATCGAATAGCGGCCCGGCGCGCACGTGGTCAGCTCGTCGACCAGCCGTGTCGACGCCATTCCGTTGCCGATGATCACCAGCGGCTCGCTCATGCTGCCCGTCCCCGAGGCGCGGCAGCGCCCCGTGCGCCACCGCTAGTCTGAGACCTACGATTCACGCTTTGGACGGATAGGGTCCGAAGCGATCGTGGTCTAAACACCAACGAAAACAGCGCGCCATCGCGACGAAAGCCCCGGTTGGAACCGGGTTTCGCACCGATGGCAGCGCTGCCTGAAGTGGCCCATCATTGGGCCGAAGGTCGCGAAAGCGGCTGAGCCGCGGTCTTCAACCTTCCATTAAATAATCAAGAACCATGCCAACCTGAAAAATTGTCATTTTGTCATGTTTTACAAAATGTTGGCATGACCGCCGGGAACCACACTACGCCACCCGACTGGGGGAGTTTTGTGCAATGCACCCAGCGTCTGCCGGTTCTGCAGGCAGTGGATCCGTCAGCGGTTGAACGCCGAGAAGCCGGCGAGCTCGGTGGCCGCGCTTTTGATTTCCAGTTGAGCCAGGTAATCGAGCGGACGGCTCGAATCGAAAACCTCGCCGGCGAAAAAGCGGCTCGGGTCCTCCCGCCTGATATCGACGGCAGGAACGTCGATCGGCAGACCGGCGACCGCTTCGCGAAAGAGATCCGCCCGATAGACGCGGGCGGCCAGCGCCGCTACGTCGAACGGCTCGCGGGCATGACCCCAGCGGATCATCTGCGACAGGAACCAGACCGCATGTGACCGCCAGGGAAAATTGGCGGAGTCGCGATGAAAGAGAAGCATGTCGCCGACCTCGCGCTCCAGTCCGCCGCCAAGGCGAAGCTGGCCGCTCAACGGCAGCATCAGCAGCTCCTCCGGAACCCCGACGTAGCCGTCCCCAGCCAGCAGTCTTGCCGCCTCGGGCCGGTTCGCGGGAACGTCCAGCCAGCGCGCCGCCGTAACGAGCGCTCGAACGAGGCGGCCGAGTAGGTCGCCGTTGGTGCGGGCCCACTGCTCGCGCACGCCGAGGACTTTCTCCGGGCTGGCGGCCCACAGCTCGTGCTTGGTGGCGACGATGGCGCCGGAGCCCTCGGCCACCGCCAGGCTGTTCCAGGGCGCGCCGACGCAGAACCCGTCGACGCGGCCCGACTTCAAGCTGGCGACCATCAGCGGCGGCGGTACGACCACGAGATTGACGTCCGTCTCGGGATCGATGCCGGCCGAGGCCAGCCAGCATCTCAGATCGTAGTTGTGCGACGAAAACGGGTAGACCATGCCGAACGTCAGAGGCTCGCGGCCGATCGCCTGACGCCGCGTCACCACCCGGCGCACGGCCCGCGCCGCTGCCATGCCACCAGCCGCCACTGCGCCGCCGTCCGCGTCCTGCATTTCAGCGAGCAGCGGCAGCGAGACGGTGATGGCATTGCCGTTGAGGCTGAGCGCCATGGGGGCGATGACGGGCCGGGTCGAGCGCGCGAGGCCCAGCGTGGCGGCAAGCGGCATCGGCGCCAGCATGTGCGCGCAGTCGAGGGCACCGACGTCGATCTTGTCGCGGATGTTGGCCCACGACATTTCCCGATGCAGCCGCAGTTCGAGGCCGTTTTCGACGTCGAAGCCCAATTCGCGAGCGACGACCAGCGGCGCGCAATCGACCAGCGGAATGAACCCGGCGTGCACGACCGGCAGTGACGGCGTTCCCTTGCTCGTCGAGGCCATGGCTCAGTCCTCGTCCTTCAGCAGATCGAAGGCGTTGATCAGCCCCGAGGCCACATCGACGAGGCGCGCGCTCCGCGACATCGCCGTCTTGCGCAGCAGAGCATAGGCGGCCTCCTCGTCGATGCCGCGCGATTTCATCAGCAACCCCTTGGCCCGCTCGATGATCTTGCGGTCCTTCAGCGCCGTGCGGGCCTCGTCCAGCTCGGACCGCAGACGGTCGAACGCCCGGAACCGCGAGACGGTCATGTCGAGCAGCGGTTTCAGCCGCTCTTTCTTGAGGCCGTCGACGATGTAGGCCGAGACGCCCGCATCGATGGCGGCCTCGATCGACGCCTTGTCGCTCTGGTCTACGAACATGGCGATCGGCCGGCGCACGATGCGCGAGACCTGAAACATCTGCTCCAGCACGTCGCGGCTCGGATTTTCGAGATCGATCAGCACCACATCCGGATCGAGGCGGTAAATCTCTTGCAGCAGGCCCGTGGTGTCGGACAGCGACGTGACATTGCAGAACCCCGCCTCGGTCAAGCCCGCCTCGAGGATGGCGCGGCGGATCGGGTTGGCGTCGATGACCAGAATCTTGAGGTCGGGATCGTCGGTCGAGGGGTCCAAGCGCGGTCTTCGCAATCTGTTGCGTTGCCGCCATCTGTGATCGGTTTTGCCCAGCTATGCAACGGCGCCAACCGGCTCCCGCTCCTCCGCGCCAAGCGGACCCGCAACCGTCATGATGGTTTTCGACCGCCGCAGGCGATCAGTTGGCGCGCATCCGAGACAGCAGCGACACGGCTTCGCTGGCCATGAACCGGGCCTCGTCGTCGGCCGCCGCCGCCAGCTCGGCCTCGGCGGCTTCGAGTTCGCGGGCAATGTCACCCGGCGCCAAATCAGCGACGTCGTGCGCCTGATCGGCCAGCACCGTCACGCGCTCGGCCGACACTTCAGCGAAGCCGCTTTTGACGTAAATGCGCGACCGGCTGCCGGCGAGCACGATATCGAGGATGCCCGGCCGCAGCGTGGACACGACCGGCGCATGGCCGGGCAGGATCGTCATGTCGCCTTCGGCGCCCGGCAGCAGCACCTGCTCGGCGTCACCCGACATCAGGATACGCTCGGGGCTGACCAGCTCGAACTTGAATGTAGATGCCATCTGGCGACGTCCTCGTCATCTCAATGGGGGCTGACCCCGAAACGTCATTCCTCGCCGGATTTGGCGCGGACATCCTCGACGGTCTGCACCTTGCTGCCGCAGAACGGGCAGAAGAACAGCGGGTGATCGACCATTCCCGGCTCGTCGTCTTCCATCTCGATCAATCCGACCGACATGTAGAGAACGCCATTATCGGCGACGGTGATCAGCGGCTCGAATTCGTCGCCGCTCATCGCCTCCTTGAGCTCGGCACAGCACGAGCCGGGCTCACCCTTCGCGTCGACGTCATCGGCAGCCATGATTCGATCCCCTGCCGACCCCCGCGCACTATTGCGCGGTGCGGCCCTTCATCAGGCAGCCTCGGCCAGCTTCTCGGCCTTGGCAATCGCTTCCTCGATGCCGCCCACCATGTAGAACGCAGGCTCCGGCAGGTGGTCGTAATCGCCGTCGCAGAGGCCCTTGAAGCCCTTGATGGTGTCGGCCAGCGAGACGAGCTTGCCCGGCGAGCCGGTGAACACCTCGGCGACGTGGAACGGCTGCGACATGAACCGCTCGATCTTGCGCGCGCGGGCGACCGTCATCTTGTCTTCTTCCGACAGCTCGTCCATGCCGAGAATGGCGATGATGTCCTGCAGAGACTTGTAGCGCTGCAGGATCGACTGGACCCGGCGGGCAACCGCGTAATGCTCCTCGCCGACGATGCGCGGGTCGAGCATGCGCGAGGTGCTGTCCAGCGGATCAACGGCCGGATAGATGCCCTTTTCAGCAATGCCGCGCGACAGCACGGTCGTCGCGTCCAAGTGGGCGAACGAGGTGGCCGGTGCCGGGTCGGTCAGATCGTCGGCCGGCACGTAGATCGCCTGCACCGAGGTGATCGATCCCTTCTGCGTGGTGGTGATGCGCTCCTGCATGGCGCCCATGTCGGTCGCCAGCGTCGGCTGATAGCCGACCGCCGAAGGAATACGGCCCAGGAGCGCCGAAACTTCCGAGCCCGCCTGCGTGAAGCGGAAGATGTTGTCGACGAAGAACAGCACGTCCTGACCCTTGTCGCGGAAGTCCTCGGCGACCGTCAGGCCCGACAGCGCGACGCGCATGCGCGCGCCCGGCGGCTCGTTCATCTGGCCGTAAACGAGGGCGCACTTGGATCCCTTGGTCGAACCGTTGTTCTTCTTCGGGTCGAGGTTGACCTTCGATTCGATCATCTCGTGATAGAGGTCGTTGCCCTCGCGCGTGCGCTCGCCGACGCCGGCGAACACCGAGTAGCCGCCGTGCGCCTTGGCAACGTTGTTGATCAGCTCCATGATGAGCACGGTCTTGCCGACGCCGGCGCCGCCGAAGAGACCGATCTTGCCGCCCTTGGCGTAAGGCGCCAAGAGGTCGACGACCTTGATGCCAGTCACGAGAATCTGCGCTTCCGATGCCTGATCGGCGAATGACGGCGAGGGCTGGTGAATGGCACGCTTGGCTTTGGTGGCAACGGGACCGGCTTCGTCGACCGGCTCGCCGATGACGTTGATGATACGGCCGAGCGTTTCGTCGCCGACCGGCACCATGATCGGCGACCCCGTGTCGACCACGTCCTGCCCGCGCACGAGACCCTCGGAGCTGTCCATCGCAATGGTGCGGACCGTGTTCTCGCCGAGGTGCTGAGCCACCTCGAGCACGAGGCGCTGACCCTGGTTCTTGGTCTCGAGCGCATTCAGAATCTCGGGCAGATGCCCGTCGAACTGCACGTCGACGACCGCGCCCATCACCTGGCGAACCTTACCGACTTTCGTAGCCATTGCCCGTTCCTCGTTCCGTCATTCTTGATCGGTGTCAGACCCTCCGGGTCTGACACCGTGGCACCGTCCTGTTATGGTGTCAGACCCGGAGGGTCTGACACCTATCCGTCAAAGCGCTTCCGCGCCCGAGATGATTTCGATCAGCTCTTTGGTGATGTTGGCCTGCCGCTGACGGTTGTACTTGATCGTCAGCTTGTTGATCATGTCGCCGGCGTTGCGCGTCGCCGAATCCATGGCGCTCATGCGCGCGCCCTGCTCGGACGCGGCGTTCTCCAAGAGCCCGCGGAACACCTGAGTGGCGATGTTGCGCTTCAGAAGCTGGCCGAGGATCACGTCCTCCTCCGGCTCGTATTCGTAGATCGCCTCGGCCGCATCGGACTTGGACGCAGCCGCCTTCACCTCCGGCAGCTTGGCGGGAATGAGCTGCAGCGCCGTCGGCTTCTGCGCGATCACCGACTTGAACTCGGCGAAATAAATCGTGGCGACGTCGAAATCGCCGGCCTCGAACATCGCGAGGATTTTGCTGGAAACCGCCTCGGCATTGGCGAAGCCGAGCTGCTTGATGCCGCGATGATCGACGCGCTCGACGATGTTCTTGCCGAATTCGCGGCGCAGCGCATCGGCGCCCTTGCGGCCAACAGTCATGATCTTGACCGTCTTGCCGGCGGCCAGCAACCGCTGGGCATCGGCGCGGGCCAGCTTGGCGATGTTGGAATTGAAGCCGCCGCAGAGGCCGCGCTCGGCGGTCATCACGACCAGCAGATGCACCTGATCCTTGCCGTTGCCGACAAGAAGGGGTGAGGCGCCGTCGCGGTTGGCGCGCGCGCCGAGATTGGCCAGCACCGCATCCATGCGCTCGGCGAAGGGCCGCGCCGCGGTCGCGGCTTCCTGTGCGCGGCGCAGCTTCGCCGCCGCCACCATCTGCATGGCTTTGGTGATCTTCCGCGTCGCCTTCACCGAGGCGATGCGGTTGCGGAGGTCTTTTAAGCTCGGCATCGGGCCGTCTCCCTGTCGAGCTTAAGCAGTGAAGCTCTTGGCGAACTTGTCGAGGAAGCCGACGAGCTTCTTCTCGCTCTCGCCGGAAACGGCCTTCTCAGCCGCGATCGACGACAGGATCGATTTCTCGTCGCGGAGCTGCGACAGCAGGCTCTGCTCGAACTTGCCGACGGCGGCGACGGGAAGCGCGTCGAGATAGCCTCGCGTGCCGGCGAAGATCACCGCCACCTGCTCCTCCATCTTCAACGGCGAGAACTGCGGCTGCTTCAAGAGTTCGGTCAGGCGTGCGCCGCGGGCCAGCAGCTTCTGCGTCGCCGCGTCGAGGTCCGAGCCGAACTGGGCGAAGGCCGCCATCTCGCGGTACTGAGCGAGCTCACCCTTGATCTTGCCGGCGACCTGCTTCATCGCCTTGGTCTGCGCGGATGACCCGACGCGCGACACCGAGAGACCGACGTTCACCGCCGGGCGGATGCCCTGATAGAACAGATCGGTTTCGAGGAAGATCTGGCCGTCGGTGATCGAGATCACGTTGGTCGGAATGTAGGCCGACACGTCGTTGGCCTGAGTCTCGATGACGGGCAGCGCCGTCAGAGAGCCCTTGCCGTGGGCGTCGCCGAGCTTCGCGGCGCGCTCCAGAAGGCGGGAGTGGAGGTAGAACACGTCGCCGGGATAGGCTTCGCGGCCGGGCGGACGGCGCAGCAGCAGCGACATCTGGCGATAGGCGACGGCCTGCTTGGAGAGATCGTCGTAAGCGATGACCGCGTGCATGCCGTTGTCGCGGAAAAACTCGCCCATGGTGCAGCCGGTGAACGGCGCGAGGTACTGCATCGGCGCCGGATCGGAGGCGGTGGCGGCGACGACGATCGAGTACTGCAGCGCGCCGCGCTCCTCGAGCACCTTGACGAACTGCGCGACGGTCGAGCGCTTCTGGCCGACTGCAACGTAGACGCAGTAGAGCTTGGCGCCTTCGTCCGTCCCGGCGTTGATCGACTTCTGATTGAGGAACGTGTCGAGGATGATGGCGGTCTTGCCGGTCTGACGATCACCGATGATCAGCTCGCGCTGGCCGCGTCCGACCGGGATCAGCGCATCGACGGCCTTGAGACCCGTGGCCATCGGCTCGTGCACCGACTTGCGGGGCAGAATGCCGGGAGCCTTGACGTCGACGCGCATCCTCTTGTCGGACTTGATCGGACCCTTGCCGTCGATCGGATTGCCGAGGCCATCGACCACGCGGCCGAGCAGACCCTTGCCGACCGGCACTTCCACGATCGCGCCCGTGCGCTTGACCGTATCGCCTTCCTTGATGCCGCGGTCGTCGCCGAAAATAACGACGCCGACGTTGTCGGCTTCGAGGTTCAGCGCCATGCCGCGAATGCCGCCCGGAAACTCGACCATCTCGCCGGCCTGGACGTTGTCGAGACCGTAGACGCGGGCGATACCGTCTCCGACCGAGAGCACCTGACCGATTTCGGAGACCTGCGCCTCCTTGCCGAAATTCTTGATCTGCTCCTTCAGGATCGAGGAGATCTCTGCGGCCCGGATGTCCATCTCAGTCGTGCCCCTTGGCTTGTCGTTTCGGCTTATTTCCTAGGGCCCGCTGCGCCGCGACGGCGCCGGCTGGCCACTCGACTCGTTCGCGAGGTCACGGGGCGGCGGCGAGCGCGCCCCGTGCTCGAAATGTCCTGCTCAGGCGCCGCCGGTCATGGCGACCTTCAATCCCGCCAGCTTGGTCCTGAGCGAGCTGTCGATCATGCGGCTGCCGACCTTCACCACCAGACCGCCGAGCAGCGCCGGATCGACCCGCGTCGCCAGTGCCACGTCCTTGCCGACGCTGGCCTTCAAGGTCTGCTTGAGTTCGGTGAGCTGCGCTTCGGTGAGCGGCGTAGCGGTGGCGACCTCTGCTGTCACCTCGCCGCGCGCCTTGGCGGCGAGCGAGCGGAAGGCGCGGGCCATTTCCGGCGCGGCGAACAGGCGGCGGTTGCGGGCGAGCAGCCGGAAGAAATTGACGACGAGAGCCCCGGCGCCGAACTTGGTCAGGATCGCCGTCGTCGCCTTGTCCTGCTCCTCGGCGGAGATGACCGGACTGCGGATCATACGGCTCAGATCATCGCTGGCATCGACCAGGCTCTGGAATGTCGCGAGATCCTTTTCGACCTCGGCGACCTTGCTTTGCTCAGAGGCCAGCTCGAACAGCGCGGACGCATATCGGCCCGCCACGCCGGCCATCACGGGTTCATTTGTCGCCACGTCGAAAAATCTCGCGCGCTCAAGGGGTTGAAGTCGTCCCCGCGGCCAAGGTGACACCGGCCAGACAGTGGAGGCTGGCGTTTCACGAGAGACGCTCGGCCGCGCATCCGCTGGCCGCTGCCCCGCTTGAAAACCGAGCGGTGTCTAACACGGGGGGTCGGGGCCTTCAACGGGCGCTAGGCGGCCTCATTGCCGCACAATCGCGTGCCAGCGACGGCGGAGCAGCAGGCACATGAACGCACCCTGCACACCACGTACAAACCGCATTCAGCCTCGCCCCGCTACATCGGGTGCCAATCGCGCGGCGGGATAGTCCCGCCCCCGCGAGGCCGGGCCGAGGGGGCCACAGATCATGTCCATCAAACGCAGCATCACGTCAGCCATCGTCACCGCCAGCCTGCTCGCCGGCAGCGCCCTTCCGCTGGCCACTTCGGCACAGGCCGACAGCTGGGGCGATCGCCAGGGCTACAGCCGCAATCACGGCCGCGATTGGGACACCGGCGGCGACCGCCGCACGCGCGGCTGGGAGCAGTATGCCCGCCAGCGTGACGACGACGACCGCTACGACTACGCCGAGCGAGCCCATGCCGAACGCGCCGCCGCCGCCGAACGTGCGTCCCGCGAAGAGCGCCGCGAGCGCAAGCACGACAAGAAAGTCGCCCGCGGCATCGCCATCGGCATCGGAGTGCTGATGCTGGGTGCCATTCTCTCCCAGGCCGGAGATCACAACCGGCGCTGACGGTTCGACACCGACACGACCCGCACCACGCGTCGGGCATCACGCCGCTTCTCCCGCGGCAAGCACCCGACGCTACAAGGCCGGACCCCCGCCCCCGAGGGTCCGGCCATTTAATTCGGGGGCTTGTCGAAGAACCCTGCCGGCCGGCAGCGGCGACCGTCCCACTCGCCGCCGTTGCGCGAGCAGTTGTCGGCATCGACCTGCAGCTGCTGTTCGAAACTGAGGGCTGGCTGCGACGAGTTTCGTCCGGTCGTTCCAGCCACCGGCGCCGTGCAGGTCTTGAAGATGTCCGGCCGCTCGGCCCCGGTCGAGCAGAGGATGCCGCCCCACTTGAACCCGGTCCTGCCGCCGCGATAGGCGATCTTGAACCACGCGAAGCCATTCTCGAAAACTTGTGACCGCTCGAGCAGCGTGACCGGCTCTCCTTCGTTGAGGCTCGCGACCTTTCGAAATCCTTGACCAGGGCCGGCGCGCACGATGCCGCCCCAGGAGCCGGCCGGCGCCGGGAACACGTCGGACGGCGCCGGTGTCGCACCACCACCGGCGACGGGCGGCAGCGAGGGCAGTGCCGCGGCCGGCTCCTCGGCCAGCTTTTTCACGTAGGCGCGCGCCAGATCGGCATGGAAGCCTGTCGGGTAGTTGGCGAGAAACGCGTCCCACGCCTCCACCGTGCCGAGCGCTTTGGCCGCTTCGAAGGCATCTTTTTCGACCGATCCGCCGGGCTGCGCGAGCGCAAAGCCTCCCACGAAATGCCCGATCCGTTGATCGCCAGTCTGCGGCCACACCGCTATCGACAGGCCACCCACCAGAAGCGCTAATCTT
>JBQTIA010000145.1:0-32463 GCA_052388455.1 Hyphomicrobium sp. | reverse complement strand
CCCAATCGACGAGCCATTGCAAGGTCTGACGTACCAACCGTTTGCGGTTCTCCGAATGACGCGCTAATTCACGTTTCGGCAATGAATTTCCTGCTTTTTCCGACTTCAGGACGCAGACGTGACGAGGGGACGGGCCATGGGTGAGACAGCCGGCAAAACACAGTCCCCGGCCCGAGCAGCGACGCGCCAGGATTTGTTCGAGCGGCTCGCCGGTCTCTGCATCGAAACACACACCGTCGAGCACGAGCCACTGTATACGGTGGCGGACAGCACCATGGTGCACGCACAACTGGACGGCGCCCACACCAAGAACCTCTTTTTGAAGGATGCCAAGGGCGCGCTTTTCCTGGTGGTGGCCGAGGTCTCGACCTCGGTCGATCTCAAGACTCTGCCCAAGGTCATCGGCTCGGCACGCCTGTCGTTCGGCAACGCCGACCTGCTGCTGGAAACGCTCGGTGTGACGCCGGGTTCTGTGACGGCCTTTGCCGTCATCAACGACCGCGATGGCCGGGTCAGCCTGATCCTTGACCACCACCTGATGTCCGCCGACCGCATCAATGCTCATCCGCTTGAAAATACGGCGACGACCAACATTGCGCGCGACGATCTTTTGCGGTTCATTCGGTCGACGGGCCGGGAGCCGCGCGTGGCTGTGCTGGACGGTAGGCCCTGCCCTTGACGCCGGGGCGGATGGCGCTCATCTCGGAACTGAACCGAAGGCCGCTGCCGCCTTCGGCTTTTTCGTTTTTCCCCCGCCGCTCGTGGCATTGGAGTGACTGACGCATGGACTTCGGAGCTTTGAAGCCGTCAACCGGAGCGGCGGCCGACGGCGACGCGATCAAGGACTCTTCGACCGCGGCTTTCGCACGCGATGTCATCGATGCCTCACGCAAGCTGCCCGTCATCGTGGACTTCTGGGCTTCGTGGTGCGGCCCGTGCAAGCAATTGACGCCGATCCTCGAGAAGGTGGTCCGCAGCTACGGCGGCAAGGTTCGGCTGGTGAAGATCAATACCGACGAGCATCCGGCCATCGCCTCGCAGCTGCGCGTGCAGTCGCTGCCCACGGTTTATGCCTTCCGCGACGGCAGACCGCTCGACGGCTTCACTGGAGCACAGCCCGAGAGCGCCGTGCGCGCCTTTGTCGACCGTTTGCTGGGCGAGGACGCAGAAGCCGATCTGGCGGCTGTGCTGGCCGCAGCCGAGCAGGCGCTCGAAGCGGGCGACCTGCAGAGCGCCGCTGAAGCCTTCGCCGCCGTTTTGCAGGAGGATCAGCAGAACGGAACGGCCATTGCCGGTCTGGCGCAGTGCTATCTCAAGAGCGGCGACACCGTTCGCGCCGAACAGACTCTGGCGCTCGTGCCGCCCGACCAGCGCACGCTGGCGCCCGTGGAGAGGGCCCACGCGGCCCTCGAGCTGGCCAAGCAGGCCGGCGGGAAGGACAATCGCGCCGAGCTGGAGAGCCGACTGGCCGCTAATCCCGCCGACCACGCCGCAAGGCTGGAGCTGGCGGTGGCCCTTGGGGCGCGCGGCCAGAAGGCGGCGGCACTCGATCATCTTCTCGACCTCTTCCGGCGCGACCGTAACTGGAACGAGCAGGCGGCGCGCAAGCAGCTCGTCCAGCTCTTCGAGGCGTGGGGGCCGGCCGATCCGCAAACCATCGAGGGCCGCCGGCGGTTGTCGTCGCTGCTCTTCTCCTGAGCTTCCTTTGAGGAATCGGCGCCGTGTCCAGTGTTGAGCGCTACCGACGACCCGCCGACCTGCCCCCCCGGATTCCGCTGTTTCCGCTGCGCGGCGCCATTCTGCTGCCGCGCGCGACGCTGCCGCTCAACGTCTTCGAGCCGCGCTATCTCGCCATGCTCGACGACGTGATGTCGGGTCCGCGCATTCTCGGCATCATACAGCCCGGTCCGGGCGATGGGGACATCCGTGCCGAGAGCCCTGCGGGCAAGTCATCGGGTCTGAAGCGCGTCGGCTGCGCCGGCCGCGTCACCGCCTATCAGGAGCTTCCCGATGGACGCCTGGTGATCACGCTGACCGGCATCGCCCGCTACGACATCATCGACGAGGCAGTGACGGCGAAACCTTACCGCATGGCCAGCGTGAGCTACGATCGCTTCGCCTACGATTTCGATTCCGGGCTCGGCGAGGAGCAGGTCGATCGCGAAAATCTTCTGCGCGTTCTGAAGCACTACCTGGAGCAGACAAATCTGCGCGCCGACTGGAATGCCATTCAGCGCGCGTCGAGCGAGTTCCTGATCAATGCGCTGTGCGTGATGAGCCCCTACGGTCCGGAGGAAAAGCAGGCGCTGCTGGAAGCGGAAACCCTGAAGGCGCGCGCCGACGTGCTCGTCGCGCTGGCCGAGATGGAGCTCGCCTCCAGCGGCAGCTCCGGCAATACTTTGCAATAGGTCGCAAGTGTCCCATCCCGACCCCAAGGCCGAAACCGGTCCAGCCAGTTCCGGAGACGACGACCGCACCGACGTGCGGCTGCTCGAGCTGCTGGTGTGTCCGCTGACCAAATGCGCGCTGACGTACGACGAGGCCCGGCAGGAGCTGATCAGTCCCAAGGCGCGACTTGCCTACCCGATCCGAAATGGTGTGCCGCTGATGACAGCGGAGACGGCGCGACCGCTCGACGACACGGCTGAGGGCCGGGCAACGTGATCGATCCACTCGTAATAGCTGCGAATTGTGCGGCCAATTCTCGTTAACCACGACTGTTCAGATTTTGTAAGAAGCGGTGTGATTGGCTGGCGGTCTCGAAGGCGAAAACGGGGCCGCGAAGACCAGTGGACAGCGAGGCCAAATCCGTAGCGCCGACGAACCCGCATACGGCGTTGGCCGGTGCTGCCATAGAAACGCGAATGCGTTTCGCGGTGCGACGACGGTGGCTGCGCCGTCGCGTTGCCCCCATTGCAAACCAGGTATTCGCCGCCTGGCCGACGAGCCCGGCCCCCGTTCACGTGCTGGCCGCCACGGCGGCCTTCTCGATCCTCGTCGCGCTGGCCCTGTTGCCGGGTCCGTTCTCGACAGCGCACGGCTTTGCCGTGGTCGGCGCACTGCTGTCGTTGCTCGCCGTCCACCGGGCCTTGCTCCAGGCCGAAATCAAGCAGCCTGATGATGTCGGCCGGCTGACAGAGTTCGGGCAGCGCCTCGAGCGGCGCATCGAGCAGTTGAAGGATCTGCAGTGGGAAATTTCCGAGAACGAAAGCCGCTGCCGCGACCTTCTCGACAGCCAGGACGACATGATTCTGCGCCGCGACGGCAGCGACCGGCTGACGTTCGTCAATCGCGCGTTTTGCCGGGCCTTCGGGCTCGATGCAGACGAAGCGATTGGCAGCGAGTTCCGTCCGACGGTCCTTGCAGCCGATGGACCGCAGCGTTCGGAAGTCATCGGCGAGCGTCGCCGCCGACAGTTCTTGCAGGAGATCGCGACGAGTGCCGGTCCCCGCTGGATCGAATGGGAGGAGCAGGACGTGCCCTCCCCGGCCGGCGACGGTGACGAGGTTCAGTGCATCGGACGCGATGTCACCGAGCGGCGCCGGGCACGGGCCGAGCTCGAAGAGGCGCGTGACCGTGCCGAAGCGGCGAGCCGCGCCAAGTCGCGCTTCCTGGCCACGATGAGTCATGAAATCCGCACGCCGATGAACGGCATTCTCGGCATGGCGAGCCTGCTGCTCGAAAGCTGCGATACCCTGGACGAGCAGACCTACGCGCGCGCCATCGATCAGTCGGCGCGCAACCTGCTGGTGATCATCGACGAGATTCTCGATTATTCGAAGATCGAGGCCGGCAAGCTGCTGCTCAGCGAGCAGCCGTTCCGTATCGAAGGGACTATCCAATCGGCGGTCGAGCTGCTGGCGCCACGCGCGCACGAGAAGGGGCTGGAGATCGCGTGGTCGGTTGCGACGGATGCGGCGATCCCGATCGCGGGAGACGAAGCCCGCGTGCGGCAGATCCTGCTCAATCTGGTCTCCAACGCCGTCAAATTCACCGATACCGGCGGGGTTCTCATTTCGGCGCGGTGCCTCTCAGACGCACGGCGCGAGCCGGGCACCGTCCGGATGATGGTCTCGGTCCAGGACAGCGGCATCGGCCTCTCGGAAGAGGACAAGAAACGCCTGTTCGATGAATTCGAGCAGGCCGATGCGGCGATCAAGCGACAGAGCGGGGGAACTGGGCTCGGGCTCGCCATCTCGCAGCGTCTCGCGCTGGCGATGGGCGGAGACATCCACGTCACATCGAGTCCCGGGAAGGGTTCGACGTTCTTTGCCGAACTGGAATTTCGCTCCATCGAGCTGCCGGATGCCGCGGTCGGCGAGGCGCCTGCGGACCTCGGTCCCATGCACGTTCTCCTTGCCTTCGATCGGGCCATGGAACGCAAGAGCCTAGCGGCGACGCTGGTCGCCGGCGGCATCCCGACACTGGATGTGCCTTTCGCCGAAGCCCAACGCGCAGTGAAGGACGCGGCGCTGTCCGGCCGTCCGGTAGACCGGGTCGTTGTCGAGGTCAGCGCCGATCCGGTTGCCGCCGCAGAACTGCTCGCGGCCGCACGCCGGCACCTCGTTGCGGCCGGCCGCGCCGCCGCTGATCTGCGCGGAATCGTCCTCGTCAACGTGCTGTCGCGCTCCAGTCTGGCGGCGTTTCGCGCACACGGCTTCGCCGCCTATCTCGTCAGGCCCGTGCGGCCCAATTCGCTGCTGGAGCAGCTCGGCGCGCGGCCGAGAGACGTACTGGTCACGAACCGTGCGGTCGACGCGCCGGCGAGCGATTTGGCGAGCGCGGCCGTGCGCCCGCGCGTATTGCTCGCCGAGGACAACGACATCAACGAGCTGCTGGCCCGCCGCATTCTAGAAAAATGCGGTTGCGAGGTCGTGTCGGTGCGCAATGGGTCGGCGGCGGTGGCTGCGGTGCGTGCGTCGCTCTCCGGAAGTTCAGGGCCTTTCGATCTCGTCCTGATGGACATCCTGATGCCGGAGATGGACGGCGTCGAGGCAACCCGCGCCATCAAAGCGCTCGATGCGGACGTCAGTTCGAGCGCGTCCGGCTCGGCCGTTCGCCCCTTGCCGCCGATCGTGGCGCTGACGGCGAATGCCTTCCCCGAGGATCGACTCCGCTACCTCGACGCCGGCATGGACGATTATCTCGCCAAGCCATTCGACAAACAGGCCATCGAAGGGGTGCTGGTGCGCTGGCTGGCCGCTGGCAAGGCGCGATCCGATTCGGCCAATTCCAATGCGGCCCAATCCAGTTCTGACGGCCGGGCCGCCTGAAGGACCCGACGGCGGCAACAACCCTGGCACCATCCCTCTGCGCACATCTGCGTCGTCTTCGCGGCGGGTGTCGTCGCAATACTGTCTCGGAATCGGTATTAGAAGGATCGCAACGGCTGTGGGGCCCTTTGGGACTCCGGCCCATGGGATTTGTTCCCGGTTCGCAGGCTTTGGGAGCCGACGGCATGACAGGTGAGACGGGGTCGGTGCGAAGCAGACTGAAGCGGCGCGTGCTGGTTAAGCCGCTGCCGATGGGGCTGCTGGCTGCCCGGGCCATCTCGGCCACACGCCGCGGTTCGGAGCTGGCGTTCAAGCGACGGACGCCGGAAAAGTCCTACGGGCGTATCGGCACTCTGGAAGTGAAGATGGCGCGCAGGCGGTCCGAGATCGCCCAGGCGCAGCGGTTGCGCTATCAGGTGTTCTACGAGGAAATGTCTGCCACGCCGGGCATCGTCGCCCGGATGCGCCGGCGTGACCAGGACGGCTACGATGCGCTCTGCGATCACCTGCTCGTCGTCGACCGGGCCACTGTCCGGACCGATGGCGCATGGACCAGCGGGCGGCGGGCCGCCGTCGTCGGTACCTACCGGGTGCTGCGGCAGGAGCAGGCCGAACGCGGTGTCGGATTTTATACGCAGGGCGAGTACGACATCGCGCCGCTCATTCGTGGCAAGTCGCCGCGCTATCGGTTCATGGAGCTCGGACGTTCCTGCGTTCTGAAGCCCTATCGCAACAAGCGCACCGTCGAGCTGCTGTGGCACGGCCTCTGGACCTACGTCCGCGAGCATAAGGTCGATGTGATGATCGGCTGTGCCAGCTTCGAGGGCACCGACCCTGGAGCGCACGCGATGGCGCTGAGCTTCCTGCATCATCACGCGTCGGCAACGGCGGACTGGCAGTGCCGGGCGCATCCGCACCTGCACCACCGGATGGACCTTCTGCCGAAGAGTGCTGTCGACATGAAGGCCGCGCTCAAGGCCATGCCGCCGCTGATCAAGGGCTATCTGCGGCTCGGCGCCATGATCGGAGACGGCGCCGTCATCGACCGTCAGTTCGGCACCACCGATGTGCTGATCATCCTGCCGGTAGAGAAGATCGATCCGCGGTATTTTGAGCATTTCGGTGCCCCGGACGAAGTCAAGAGCCGCGTCGCAGCGGACGTCTGAGCCCTCCAGTGCTGCTTGTCGTCTGCTCGATCAACCTGCCCGAAACGACAACGGCGGGATCAGGTGACACCCTGATCCCGCATTCGCCTGTTTCACGATATCGCTAAGAACCGTGTCGTCTGTTGCCGTGACTAAGGACGCCCGTAGGCGCACACCGTTGCCTGACCCTTGAAGTTGAACTGCGATAGATAAATCAACTCGATGCGGTCGATGAACCGCTTGTCGCCCTTGAGGTCGAACGGCCCCACTTCGGCGCCAGCCGGGATGACGGATCGGACCGGAATGGTATCCGGGATGCCGCTTCCGTAAACGACTCTCAGGTCGACCATGCGGATCCTGTTATCCGAGACTTTGAGTTTGATCGAGCGGAAGCGGCCGTCGCGGCGACCGACCCTGATGATGTCGCGATCGGCGATGAAGCCGACCTTCTGGCAGCCGAGTTGCTCCCAGCCGCGATCGTTGTCGACGAAGCGGCCCTGCTCGCCGTAGAAGACGATCTGCACGGGACCGCGCGCGCGGTAGGTCACCTCGATCTGTCGAATGACGCGGTCGCGTCCCTTGAGGTCGATCGACCGAGAGCGGCTGCCGGCGCGGAACAGTTCGCGGACACGATATTCGTCGGCTTGGCCGCCGCCGTAGACGATTTTCAGATCGATGATTTCGACATCGCTCTGCTTGACTTCGAACTCGATCGATTGGAAGCGGCCTTCCCTGGGACCGATCTCGATGACATCGCGCTCGATGCGCGTGCCGATGGTCGCCGTGCCGAGCACCTCGAGATTGCGTCCCGATCGCTGGGCAGAGGCCGCTTGCGGCAGCAGCCCCACGGTCAGGATGGCGGCCAGCGCCAGATGTGCAGTCCATTTCAGCATCGTAAACTCCGCTCCGGTCTGATGACGTGGTGTTCGATCACAAGAACTTCGATGAAAGGGCCGGTTTCGACCCGGCCATCCAGCGCTTCCCAGGCTCAATCGCTTTGCGTTCGCTGAGCACTCCGAACAATGAGGAGAACGACGTCGGGAGACGTCTCCTGGGAAGAGAACTCTAGCGAAACCGATTGTGGCATGCATCACGAATCCAGGTCCGAGCTTGGATTTGCGCTGCGCCTCAATTCACCTGGCAATTGGCCTCATAATTGCCGCAAGCCGCGCCATTGCCTTTGGCGCACTGAGACTGCCAGGTCTTGCAGCCCGGCTTTTTCCACGGTGCGACCTCGAAGCCTTTCTTGTCGGTCTTCCATTTGCAGTCATCGGTCTCGGGCACCGGCACTGTTCCAGGCGGGCAGCCGCCCGGCTTTTCGCCGCTCTTGATGCGTTTGCATCGGCCTTTGACGAGTTTGAATCCTTCTTCGCAGCCGGTCACTTTCTTCGTTTCCGGCTTTTTCGGCGGCGGGGTTCGGACTTGCTGCGCCTCGGCCGGTCTCGGCTCCGCGACGGGACCGAGCACAACGGTGCGTGCCTCTGCGGTCGGCAGCGTGATCTGTATGCAGTTGCCGGGACCGTCGGTCACCATCCAGGGATGCGTCAGGAAGGTGTCGAACACGATCTTCTGGCGGTGCTCCAGAGTGGCGAAGTCCTTTGGATTTCCGTCGTAGTCCACCCACACGATCCCGCGCGTCGCGCCAGATGCATTGATGAATGTGATCTTGGTCGCCGTGTCGGAATTCCGCGCCCGGATGCGCGTGCGCTCTCTGCATGTGCCGTCATCGACGAAGGGAGGAGCAATCGGAATCTCCGGTTCGGACGACGTTGCCGTCGCATCGAGCTTCTTGAGATAGGCGCGGGCAAGGTCGGCGTGGAACCCCTGCGGATAGTTGCGCAGGAAGGCGTCCCAGGCATCTCTGGTGCCGAGTTCCTTGGCACTTTCGAACGCCTGTTTCTCGTCGCTCCCGCCGGCACCCGTCGATTGCGCCGATCGGACCGGGCCACCTCCGGCGGTCACGGTCGCGGTGCCGAGGTTTTTTTCTTTGGCGCGACACGCATCGATGAAGCGACTGATCTTGTCCCGTCCCCGTGTCAGGGACAGGGTGGCGGCCCGGAAGCCTGGAACGAGGTAGTCGATCTGATCCTTGCTGGCGAAGGCTGTCCAGAGCGGATCGTCGTTCGGCACCGCAACGCTCACTCCGGCCGAGCCCTCCTCGCCGGTCGGGAGCTTCACCTCGCCCTCGAGAGCATGGTCGAAACCGCCGCCGGAAAATCGGACCTTTGCCGTGGCGCCGTTTGACAGCGGCCCGACATCGGCACTGAAGAAGAGCTGCGATGAGCCGACGGCGGTTCCTCGCCTGGCTTCGCAAACCCCGCGCACGCGTACATCGTCGGTCTCCGGAACGCCGTAAACGAGGCGGGCGGTCATGCGGCCCTCGTTTTCCGGTTCGGTGCGCTCAGTGAACTGCCATTCGAGATCCGTGTCGGCGGCCCCGGCCGTGACGACGCCATGACTGAAACAGGCGAGCGCGATCGCCACCGCCACGCACCGCATCCATCGCCGACTTGTCATTGCCTGGTTCCCGAGCCCTGATCCAATTCCTGCTGGAGCCTACCGGCCCAGGTCATAGGCCGCGAGTGCCGCCATATTGACGACATCGGCGTCCTTGGAGCCGAGCGTTGCGATCTGCACCGAATGCTCGAGGCCGACCAGCATCGGCCCCATCACCGTCGCACCTCCCAGCTCTTTCAGCAACTTGGTCGAGATGGAGGCGGCGTGGAAGGCCGGCATGACGAGCACGTTGGCGGTGTCGGTCAGACGGCAGAACGGATAGAGCTTCAGCACGTCACGGCTCAGTGCCACGTCGGCGGCCATGTCGCCGTCGTACTCGAAATCGACGCCGCGTTGGTCGAGGATGCGCACCGCCTGGCTGACCTGATCGGAGCGCTCGCCGCGCGGCTGTCCGAAGGTGGAATAGGCGAGCAGGGCGACGCGCGGCTCCATGCCGAACTTGCGCGCCGCGTGCGCCGCCTCGGTGGCGATGTTGGCGAGTTGCTCGGCGTTCGGCATGTCGTGGACACTGGTGTCGGCGACGAGCACGGCGCGCCCGCGGCAGATGGCGAGACTGATGCCGATGATGTGCCGGTCGGGTTTCGGGTCCATCACGCGGCGCACGTCCTGGAACACGCTCGTCCAGTTGCGCGTGACGCCGGAGAGCATCGCGTCGGCATAGCCGTGACGCACCATGAGCGCGGCGAAGATGTTGCGCTCGTTGGTGACGAGGCGCTCGCAATCGCGGCGCAGATACCCGCGCCGCTGCTGGCGCGCGTAGAGGTATTCGCTGAACTCCTCGGTGTAGGGTGAGGTTCGGGTATCGAGGATCTCGAACTCGCTGCGCAACTTAACGCCCAGCTCGGAGAACCGCTGCTTCACGGTTGCCGCCGTGCCGACCAGGATCGGCTGACCGAATCCTTGCGCAAAATACGTATTGGCGGCCTGGATGACAGCCGGTTCCTCGCCTTCGGCGAAGATGATCCGCTTCGGCTCCGCCCTGACGCGCTCGAACGTGGATTGCAGCCAGCCGGCAACGGGATCGAGGCGGCCCTTGAGGCGGGCAACATAGGCGTCCATGTCGACGATCGGCTTGCGCGCGACGCCCGTCTCCATCGCTGCCTTGGCGACCGCCGGCGGCACGTGCGAGATGAGCCGCGGATCGAAGGGGGCCGGGATGATGTAGTCGGGCCCGAAGGTCGGACGGTGCCCGAGGAAGGCAGCCATCACCTGATCGGGCACCTCGGCGCGGGCCAGTTCGGCGATGGCCGTGGCGGCGGCGATTTTCATCGACTCATTGATGGTCGCTGCCTGCACGTCGAGCGCGCCGCGGAAAATGAAGGGGAATCCGAGGACGTTGTTGACCTGATTGGGATAGTCCGAACGGCCCGTTGCGACGATGGCGTCGTCGCGCACGGCATGAACGTCCTCGGGCAGGATTTCCGGATCGGGATTGGCCATGGCGAAGATGATCGGCTGCGGTGCCATCGACTTGACCATTTGCGGCGTGACGGCACCCTTGACCGACAGGCCGAAGAAGGCGTCGGCCCCGTCCAGCGCCTCGGCGAGGCTGCGCGCCTTCGTCTTTGCCGCATAGGCCGACTTCCACTGGTTCATGCCGTCCTTGCGGCCCTGGTAGATGACACCCTTGGTATCGCAGAGCACGGCGTTGGTGCGCGGCATCCCCATGGCGACGAGGAGGTCGAGGCAGGCGATGCCGGCGGCACCCGCTCCGTTGACGACGAGGCGGAATTTCTTGAGGCTGCGCCCGGTCAGCTCCAGCGCGTTGACGAGGCCGGCGGCGGCGATGATCGCCGTGCCGTGCTGGTCATCGTGAAACACCGGGATGTCGAGCAGCTCCTTCAGCTTTTCTTCGATGATGAAACAGTCCGGCGCCTTGATGTCCTCGAGATTGATGCCGCCGAAGCTCGGGCCCAGATAGCGCACGGAGTTGATGAAGGCGTCGGGGTCTTCCGTGCTGACGCAGAGGTCGATGGAGTCGATGTCGGCGAAGCGCTTGAACAGGACGGCCTTGCCTTCCATCACCGGCTTCGACGCCAGCGCACCGAGATTGCCGAGTCCAAGGATGGCGGTTCCGTTCGACACGACGGCGACGATGTTGCCCTTGTTGGTGTAGTCGTAGGCCGTAGCCGGGTTCTCGGCGATGGCGTGCACCGGAATGGCGACTCCCGGCGAATAGGCAAGGCTGAGATCGCGCTGTGTCACCAAAGGCTTGGTGGCCGTGATCTCCAGCTTGCCCGGCTTCCCCTGGGCATGGAATTGCAGGGCCTCCTGCGCCGTAACGCGCGCCCGCTCGAACTTGATGGCCATGGAGTCGGATTCCGAATTGGGTGGTGCGGCCGCCGGCGGCGGCACTGAGTGCCGGACGATATGGCGCGGCAGCTTTCGCGGCAACCCGCAGAAAGTGCAAGGGTCAACAGGACCTTGGGGGCTGATCGGGCAGCCATTCCATCGCCTCGCAGGGCGCGCTATGGCTAGTGTCCCGATCGCGAAGTCCGTCATAGTCTTCCGCACGCTCAGTACGGACTTCGCGATCGAAAGGACACTAGCAAGTCTATGATTTTAGTGTGATTCAGATTTCGAAGTCCGCTACCCAGCAAGCCGCAAAGCATGAAGCGGACTTCGAAATCATCACACTAATCGCGCTTTTCGAGAGGCAGCGGCGCTGACGGGGCATGGCAGCGAAACGGCATTTACCGAAGGCGTCTGCCGCCGAGCCGGGGCCCTCGCCCCCGACCGCCCTCGAGGCCATTGACGGGGAGCCGTCGGCCACCGACCCGCGACTGACCGCCGAGGTCGAGCCCGCGCGCCCGGCGCCTGCGGCGGCAGGCGAGGTCACGCCCTCCATGGCGCAGTTCCTGGAGATCAAGACCGCCAATCCGGATTGCATCCTCTGGTACCGGATGGGCGACTTCTACGAGCTGTTTTTCGAGGACGCGGTGATCGTCTCGGCGGCACTCGGCATCGTGCTCACCAAGCGCGGCAGGCACCGCGGCGAGGACATCCCGATGTGCGGCGTTCCGGTGCATCGGGCAGACGAGTATCTCCAGCGGCTGATCCGGCTCGGCTATCGCGTGGCCGTCTGCGAGCAGCTGGAAGATCCGGCAGAGGCGAGGAAGCGCGGCTCGAAGGCGGTCGTCAAGCGCGACGTGGTGCGCCTCGTCACGCCCGGCACGCTGACCGAGGACACACTTCTCGACGCCAAGGCGCGAAACTTCCTGACGGCCATCGCCCGCGTGCCGGGCAGCGAGAGGCCGGGCCTGCTTGATGACGGCGTGGTGCTGGCGCTCGTCTCGCTCGACATTTCGACGGGTGAGTTCGAAGTCGGAGAAGTGGCCGGCGCCGATCTGCCGGGAGAGCTGATCCGCCTCTCTCCGAGCGAGCTGATCGCGTCCGACGCGATCCTCGCGGACAAGGAACTGAAGCGCTGGCTCGAGATTGCCGGCGCCGCCGCGACGCCGGTGCCCTCCGTCTCGTTCGACAGTCTGAGCGGCGAGCGACAGCTCAAGGGACAGCTCGGCGTTGCTGATCTTACCGCTTTCGGAGCATTCACCCGAACCGAGCTGGCCGCCGTCGGCGCGCTCATCCGTTATGTCGAGCTGACGCAGATCGGCAAGAGGCCCGTCATCCGGCCGCCGAGGCGCACCGGCACCGAGGCCGTGCTGGTGATCGATGCCTCCAGCCGGACGAGTCTCGAACTGCTGCGATCCTCGTCCGGCGAAAAGCAGGGCAGCCTGCTCGCCGCAATCGACCGCACCGTCACCGGGCCGGGCGCGCGAGAGCTGGCGGCCCGTCTGGCAAGCCCGCTGCGGGAGGCATCCGTCATCGACGCGCGCCTCGATGCGGTCGGGTTTCTTGCCGAGGACGAGCGGTTGCGGGAGGAGGTGCGTAGCGTCCTGCGCGGCGCGCCGGACATCGCCCGGGCGCTCTCGCGGCTGGCCTTCGGACGCGGCGGTCCGCGCGACCTCAGCGCCGTCCGTGATGCGCTCGACAGATCGGCGGGAGCTGCGCGCAGCCTGAAGAGGCGAGCGGAGCGGATCGGCCTGTCGGAAGAGTTGGCGCGAGTCGCCGCCGTTCTCGCTGCGGCGAGCCCTGGGCTTGCAAGCGAGCTTGCCGCGGCGCTGGTCGACGAGCCGCCGCACCTGAAGCGCGACGGCGGGTTTGTCCGCTCTGGATACCGCGGCGCGCTCGACGAGGCGCTGAAGCTACGCGACGACAGCCGCAAAGTAATGGCCGCGCTCGAAACCCGCTACATCGATCTGACCGGCATCAAGACCCTGAAAATTCGTCACAACAACATCCTCGGATATTACGTCGAGGTGACGCAGCTCAACGCCAAGCCGATGACGACTCCGCCGCTCGACGAGGTCTTCCGCCACCGCCAGTCGATGGCGAATGCGATGCGCTTCACCACCGCTGAGCTATCCGAGACCGAGGGCCGCATCGCGTCGGCCGCCGACCGCGCGCTGGCCATCGAGCAGGAGGTCTTTGCGGAACTGAGTGCAGCCATCGCCCGCGAAGAGCGCTCGCTCAACACCGTGGCGGCGGCTCTCGCCGAGCTGGACTGCCTCGCAGCCCTTGCCGAGCTGGCCGTGGACCAGGGCTACGCGCGACCCGTCGTCGACGGCTCGACGGCGTTCGAGATCGTGGGCGGTCGCCACCCGGTCGTCGAGCAGGCCCTGAAGCGCACCGACGCCGGACCCTTCATCGAGAACGACTGCCTCCTCGGTCGAGCCGGACCGGCGCCGATGACCGGATTCGACGAGATGCCCGACGCGCGACTGTGGCTCGTCACCGGACCGAACATGGCCGGCAAGTCGACCTTCCTGCGCCAGAATGCGCTGATCACCGTGCTGGCGCAGATGGG
Organism: Hyphomicrobium sp.; assembly: GCA_052388455.1. Taxonomy (GTDB): domain Bacteria; phylum Pseudomonadota; class Alphaproteobacteria; order Rhizobiales; family Hyphomicrobiaceae; genus CAZSNH01. The sequence goes on along the minus strand of JBQTIA010000145.1, from coordinate 18,661 downwards.
CTCCTACGTTCCCGCGCGCCGCGCGCATATCGGCGTCGTCGATCGGCTGTTCAGCCGGGTTGGCGCGGCCGACGATCTCGCGCGCGGGCGATCGACGTTCATGGTCGAGATGGTCGAGACGGCGGCGATCCTCAATCAGGCGTCGGACCGATCGCTCGTCATCCTCGACGAGATCGGGCGTGGCACGGCGACCTTCGACGGCCTCTCAATCGCCTGGGCCGCGGTTGAATACCTGCACGACGTCTCCCGTTGCCGAGCGCTGTTCGCCACCCACTATCACGAGATGACGGCGCTCGCCGGCCGACTTTCGTCGGTCGCCAACGTCACCATGGATGTCAAGGAATGGCATGACGAGATCGTCTTTCTGCACAAGGTTCGCCCGGGAGCGGCCGATCGCTCCTACGGCATCCAGGTCGCCAAGCTGGCGGGGCTTCCAGCGACGGTGGTGACGCGGGCGCGCGAGGTGCTGTCGCTCCTGGAGAAGAACGACCGGCGCGCGGCTGGTGGCGGCAAGCCGCTCGACGATCTGCCGCTGTTCGCCGCCGCACGACCCAAGAGCGGGGCACACCCTGCGCGCACGGGACCGTCGAAGGTCGAGAAGGCGCTGGACGAGTTCAATCCCGATGAACTAACTCCACGCGCGGCGCTCGAAGCGATGTACCAATTGAAAAAGCTGCGAACGTCGGAGTGAACCCGTGCGTGCGACAGCCCCCTCCGGCGGATCGTAATGCGCCTCTGCCACCAACGTCGCCACCGGCCCCGTGAGCCCATGCAGAAAACCGCCGTCCTCGAAGCTCCCTATTTTTCGCCGACCGAACTGCGTGTCGAATTGTCGGCACTGTTCAATGCCTATGGCAGCGCCAGCGAAGCCCGTGGGCCCCTGCTCGAACGGCTGAAGGCGCTGATTGCGACCGCGCGGGCGGCGGCGCGGGCGGGCCTCGAAACCGATCGCAACGGCCGCCGCTGCGCGCAAGGTCTTGCCCGATTCCAGGACGAGTTCGTCAAGCTGATCTACGACTACACCACCGCGCACATCTACCGCGCGACCAACCCGTCCGACGCCGAGCGCATGTCGATCGTGGCGACCGGGGGATACGGCCGCGAGATGCTGGCTCCATCCTCCGACATCGATCTCCTGTTCCTGCTGCCCTACAAGCAGACGCCTTGGGGCGAGAGCGTCGCCGAATACATGCTCTACATCCTCTGGGACGTCGGCTTCAAAGTCGGCCACGCCACGCGCACCATCGACCAGTGCGTCAAGCTGGCGATCGGCGATGTCACCATCCGCACCGCTCTGCTCGACATGTGGCTGATCCACGGCGACACGCAACTTTACGCGGAGCTCGAGCGGCGTTTCCGCAAAGAGGTCGTGGCGTCGTCAGCGCGGGGCTTCGTGGATGCCAAGATGGCGGAGCGGGCCGAGCGTCACCGCCGTACTGGAGAAAGCCGCTACAAGGTCGAGCCAAATATCAAAGACGGCAAGGGTGGCCTGCGCGATCTTCATACGCTGCACTGGCTGTCGATGTATCTCTACGGCCAGCCGGTGGGCGAGGCGACCGTGACGGCCGGCATCTTCACGCCGGAGGAGGCGAAGACCTTCCGGCGATGCGAAGACTTCCTGTGGACCGTGCGCTGCTATCTGCATTTCCTCACCGGGCGCGCCGAAGAGCGGCTGACCTTCGAGCTGCAGCCGGTTCTCGCCGAGCGGTTCGGCTATCGCAGCCAGCGTGGGATGCGGGCGGTCGAACGCTTCATGAAGCATTACTTTCTGGTCGCCAAGGATGTCGGGGACTTGACCGCCATTCTCTGCTCGACGCTGGAGATGCAGCAGCTGAAGGCCGCGCCGGGCCTCAATCGTATCCTCGGACCGCTCTCCTGGCGCACGCGAAGGCAGGTGCGCGAGCGAACGGATTTCCGCATCGAGAACGACCGTATCACGATCGCCGATCCGGACGCTTTCCGCCGCGATCCGGTCAATCTGATCCGGCTTTTCGCCGAGGCGGAGAAGACCGGCACCTATCTGCATCCGGATGCCATCCGGCTGCTGCGCCGCTCCCTGAAACTGATCGACGACAGGCTGCGGCATGATCCCGAGGCGAACCGCATCTTCCTCGAATTGCTGACGGGCCAAGTCAATCCGGAAGCGACGCTCCGGCGCATGAACGAGGCCGGCGTGCTCGGACGCTTCATCCCGCCGTTCGGCCGCGTCGTCGCGATGATGCAGTTCAACATGTATCACCACTTCACAGTGGATGAGCACCTGATCCGCACAGTCGGCAACCTCACTCACATCGAGCGCGGCGGCGCCGTCGAGGAGCTGCCGCTGTCGACGCGCATCTTCAACACGATTCAAAATCGTCGCGCACTCTACGTGGCTGCCTTTCTGCACGATATCGGCAAAGGACGCGTCGAGGACCATTCGAAGGTCGGCGCACGCATCGCTCGGCTGCTGTGCCCGCGCCTCGGGCTCTCCGGCGCAGAAACGGAGACGGTGGCGTGGCTTATCGAGCAGCACTTGACGATGAGCAACATCGCGCAGGGCCGCGACATCACCGATCCGAAGACGGTGCGAGTGTTCGCCGACATCGTGCAGAGCCCCGAGCGGCTGAAACTGCTTCTGCTTCTGACGGTCGCCGACATCCGCGCCGTCGGGCCTGGCGTGTGGAACGGCTGGAAAGGCCAGCTCCTGCGCACGCTCTATCACGAGACGGAGCCGCTGCTCTCGGGCGGGCACACGGAAATTCCGCGCCTGCAGCTCGTGGCGGAGGCTGAGGCCGAATTGCGGGTGGCGCTGTCTGGCTGGCAGCCCGCCGACGTGGACCACTTCATCCGACGGCATTACCCGGATTACTGGCTGCGCACAGAGACGAAGAAGCAGGTCTATCATGCCGAGATGATCCGGCGTATCGAGCAGCAGGGCCGCAATCTGGCGACCGATTTCACGACCGACGCCTTCGCGGCTATCACCGAGCTGACCGTGTTCGCTCCCAATCATCCGCGCCTGCTGGCGTTGTTCGCGGGCGCGTGCGCGGCGAACGGCGCCAACATCGTCGGCGCGCACATCACGACGACCCGCGACGGCTATGCTCTCGACACATTCCTGCTCGCACGCGAATTCGACAGCGACGAGGACGAGAGCCGGCGAGCGCGGCGCATCGGCGATACCATCGAACGCATTCTCAAGGGCGACGTGCGCCTCTCGGAGCTGCTGGCCAAGCGGCGTCCTTCCACGCCCAAGTTCGAGGCCTTCACCGTCGAGCCGGAAGTCATCATTAACAACGCCCACTCCGACGAGCATACCGTCATCGAGGTTTCCGGCCGCGATCGCACCGGCCTGCTCTACGACCTCACCAGCTCTCTCTCCGATCTGTCGCTCGACATCAACTCGGCCCACATCACTACGTTCGGCGAGAAGGCGGTCGACGTGTTCTACGTCACCGATCTCACCGGAAAGAAGGTTGTCGAAGAGGCGCGTCAGAAAAAAATCCGCGAGCGCCTCGAAGCCGACCTCACCGACCGGGCCAGGGCCGTCGTCGTGAAATAGTGCGATTTAGGACCACGTCCTAGTTTCCCGGCGGGTGGAACGTGGTGCTGTCGCGGATGACCTGATGCACGAAGGCCAGCTTGTCGTGGGCGGCGCCCTGGATGACGAAGGGGTAGAAATCGTCGTGGCCCATGCTGCGGCTGAGATTGTTCAACGCGATCGAAAGCGGAATCCAGCGCTCCATCAGCGCGTCCAGGCTGCCGGTGCGGTGCACATCGAATGATTTGAAGGGCCAGATCGCGCCGAAGATGAGACCCGAGGCTCTCGGCTCCATACCCTCCGATTCGGCCGTGTCGACGGCGGAGACCATGTGCAGATAGTGCGCCCATGTCTCGGCCCAGTCCTCCCAGGGGTGCGAGCTGGCATAGGCCGAAACGTGACGCGAATTCCAATCGCTTGGCGGGCCGGCCGCGTGGTGACGGGCGAGTGCGGACCCATAGTCCTGACGCTCATCGCCGAACAGCCGGCGGAAATCGTCGAGCCGGTTGGCGGCCTCGACCAGCACCATCCAGTAGAAGTGCCCGCTTTCGTGGCGCAGATGCCCGAGCAGCGTGCGGAAGGGCTCCGCGAACCACTGTCGCCGCCGTTCGCGCTCGACGGCATCGGTTTCCAGAATGTCGATCGTGATCACGCCGTCGAGATGGCCGATCGTCGAGTTGCGAACGAAGTCGAAGGTCAGCCGGCCCTTGCCGAGATGGCTGGCATCGAGCGGCAGTCCGTAGCGCAAGAGATCGTAGACCAGCCGCTTCTTGGCCCGCTCCAGTTTCTGCCAGGCCTCCACGCTCCCCGGCTCTGTCAGGTTGGGGATCGTGCGGTTGAGGTCGCACGCCGCGCACAGCGTGTTGGGATTGCTATGCAGTGTCAGCCAGTTGCAGGCGGCGTGGGCGGCGTTCGAGCAGTAGGTGAGGAGATCGCCGCTACCGCCCCGGATGCGGCGGAAAAGACCGGGGCTGTCCTCGACCGGTTCCAGCGCCGCCATCGCGAGCGCTTTGGAATCGAAGCCGAGCGTCGACCCGCACGTCATGCACGCCACGTTTTCGAAGTACGCCTTGCTTCCGCACTTCGCGCAGATGAAGTTTTTCATATCGGTTGTGGTCAGCCCTGCCCGTTTCGTGGTTCCCGTCCGTTTCGCCCAAAAGTACCGCACTGCGCCTATCGCTCAAGCGCCTCGTAGGGTGTGGAGGCCCCGATGCCGACAATCGCGGCAGCGCCGCATCTGAAATTTGTGCCTTTGCCCAGAAGCTGAACAATTCGGACCGCGATCGCCCACTCTTTCATCGATGCCGCTTGTCGCATCGGGCGCTACTCTTTATCCGACTGTGCAATGTCGGGATACCGCGTTGGTTCCCCGTTCCGCTGCGGCCGGGCTGTCAGGGGAACACGAGACTGGCAAGCCGAGAGGTTCGACGCACGCCATGGCCCTCCACGTCGCGCTGACGCACGAGACGACCTATCGCTACGACCGACGCATCGGCATGGGTCCGCAGGTCATCCGGCTCAGGCCGGCTCCACACGCCCGCACGCCGATTCTCAGCTACTCGATCACCATCGAGCCCAAGGTCCACTTCATCAACTGGCAGCAGGATCCCTTCGGCAATTTTCTCGCCCGTGTCGTGCTGCCGGAAGAGACCGACCATTTCTCGGTCACCATCGATCTCGTCGCCGACATGGCGGTCATCAATCCGTTCGACTTCTTCGTCGCCGAGGAGGCGAAGGACTGGCCGTTCGCCTACGAGCCGGTTCTGAAAAAGGAGCTGACGCCGTATTTCGAGATCGAGCCGACCGGACCGCTGTTCGAAGCGCATCTCGCCGGGATCGAGAGCCGCGGTCAGACGACGATCGATTTCCTTTGCGACCTCAACCGCGAACTGCAGAAAAGCGTTCGCTATCTCATCCGCATGGAGCCCGGCGTACAGTCGCCGGAAGAGACGCTGGAGAAAGCGTCGGGGTCGTGCCGCGACAGCGCGTGGCTGCTGGTGCAGCTGCTGCGTCGGCTCGGCCTCGCCGCCCGCTTCGTTTCCGGCTACCTCATACAGTTGACTCCTGACGTGAAAGCCCTTGACGGCCCTGTCGGCACGGCGGTGGATTTCACCGACCTGCACGCCTGGACCGAAGTCTACGTTCCCGGCGCCGGCTGGATCGGCCTCGATCCCACGTCCGGACTGCTCGCCGGCGAAGGCCACATCCCGCTCGCGGCCACGCCGAATCCGGTGAGCGCCGCACCGATCACCGGAAGCCACGAGAAGGCGGAGGTAACGTTCTCCCACCATATGGGCGTCGAGCGTATCCGGGAAACGCCGCGTGTCACCAAGCCGTACAGCGACGCAACGTGGTCCGACATCCTGACCAGCGGACACGCCATCGACGCACGGCTCGAAAAAGGCGACGTTCGGCTGAGCATGGGCGGCGAGCCGACGTTCGTCTCCGCCAGCGACATGGAAGGCGCGGAATGGAACACCGCCGCCGTCGGACCCGACAAGCGCCGCTATGCCGACGAGCTGGTGCGCCGACTGCAAAGCCGTTTCGCGAAAGGCGGCCTGCTGCATTACGGCCAGGGCAAATGGTATCCGGGCGAGCAGCTGCCGCGCTGGTCGTTCGCGCTCTACTGGCGGGCGGACGGTGAACCGCTGTGGGAAAGCCCGGCTCTCATCGCGCGGGAAGGACATGGGCGTCAGGCGACGGCCAGCGACGCGCAGCACTTTATGAGCGGACTCTGCGCCGCGCTCGGGCTGCCGGCCGATAGCGCCATCCCGGCCTACGAGGACGCGGCCCATTTCATGCTCGTCGAGCAGAAGCTGCCGATCAACGTCACGCCGGCGAAGAACACGCTCGACGATCCGGCCGAGCGCCAGCGTGTCGTGCGCGTGTTCGATCGCGGCCTCGGCGAGGCGGCCGGCTACGTTCTCCCCATTCAGGTCTGGCACACCCAGGATCGCGGCCGGCGCTGGGTGACGGAGCGCTGGGCGCTGCGCCGCGATCGCATCTTTCTGATGCCGGGCGATTCTCCGCTCGGCTTCCGGCTGCCGCTCGGTTCGCTGCCGCCGGTGGCGGCGGTCGACTTCCCTCATGTGCTGCCGCGCGATCCTTTCGCCGCGGCGGCCCCGCTGCCCGAACGGAAAGTGCTGATGCAGCAGCGGCGGTCCGTGATTTTGCTGCCGCCACCTGCCAGCCCGGCCGTGCCGGTCGATATCGTCGGCTCTGTGCGCACCGCGCTCGCCGTCGAGCCGCGCGGCGAGAGGCTGTGCGTATTCATGCCCCCGCTCTCCGATGCCGAGGACTACGCGGCGCTGGTCGGTGCCGTCGAGACGGCCGCTTCCAAGGCGGGGCTGCCGATCCACGTGGAGGGCTACACGCCGCCGGCCGATCCGCGTCTCAACGTCATCAAGGTGACGCCGGACCCCGGAGTGATCGAAGTCAACGTGCAGCCGGCCACAAGCTGGGACGAGGCGGTGGCCATCACCACAGGGCTCTACGAGGATGCCCACCTCACGCGGCTGTCGACCGAGAAGTTCATGCTTGACGGGCGCCATAGCGGCACCGGCGGCGGCAATCACATCGTGCTCGGCGGCCTGAAGCCCGAAGACAGCCCGTTCCTGCGCCGCCCCGATCTTCTCGGCTCGATCATCGCCTACTGGCAGAACCACCCGGCGCTGTCCTACCTCTTTTCGGGCCTGTTCATCGGTCCGACCAGCCAGGCTCCGCGCGTCGACGAAGCCCGCCACGAAAGCCTCTACGAGTTGGAGATCGCGCTGTCGCAGATCCCCGATCCTGGCATGGGACAGGTGCCGCCTTGGATGGTCGACCGCATCTTCCGCCACCTGCTGGTCGACGTCACCGGCAACACCCACCGCGCCGAAATCTGCATCGACAAGCTCTATTCGCCGGACGGACCGACGGGGCGCCTCGGCCTCGTCGAGTTCCGCTCGTTCGAGATGCCGCCGCACGCGCGCATGAGCCTCGCCCAGCAACTGCTGCTGCGGGCGCTGATCGTGATGTTCTGGGAGCGGCCCTACCGGCACAAGCTGATCCGCTGGGGCACCGCGCTGCACGACCGTTTCATGCTGCCGCATTTCGTTTGGGCCGATCTCGTCGCCATCGTCGCGGATATCAAGGACGCCGGTCTGCCCGTCGAGGCGGCATGGTTCGAGCCGCACTTCGAGTTCCGTTTTCCCCGCTACGGCCGCATCGCCACGCGCGACATGGAGCTGGAGCTGCGGCAGGCGCTCGAACCGTGGCACGTGCTCGGCGAGGAGGGTGTCGTCGGCGGTACGGCGCGCTACGTCGACAGCTCGCTGGAACGGGTCGAGGTCAAGGTCCGCGGCATGACCGGCGACCGCTACGCCGTCACCTGCAACGGCCGCACGCTTCCGCTCGCGCCGACCGGAACCCTGGGCGAGAGCGTTGCCGGTGTCCGCTATCGGGCCTGGCATCCGCCGTCCGCGCTGCACCCGACCATTCCGACCCACGTTCCGCTGGTGTTCGACATTTCCGATACCTGGACGGGGCGATCGCTGGCCGGTTGCCGCTACCACGTCGCCCATCCGGGGGGGCGCAATTTCGAGACGTTCCCGATCAACAGCTACGAGGCCGAGGGACGGCGGCTGGCCCGCTTCGAAGCGCACGGGCACACGTCCGGCCGCTCCGTGCCGCGGTCCGCTCCTGTCAATCCCGATTATCCGCTGACGCTGGACCTCAGGCGGCCGGGATGAAGAGTGTGGCTCGGTAGCGCCGCCCGATTCGATCGTTCATTTCTCCGCGAGTTCCGCCTTGCCGTGCGGCACTTCTGCCATGGTAGTCTCGGAATCGCGGGAATGCCCCGATAACTGGCGGCAGTCGCGCCGCGCGGGATGGCACGGGACGAGGTCCATCGGCCATGAACTACACGGCGCCCTCCCTGGCGGAGGGCGGGAATGACCTTCTGGAATCCTACTGCACGAGCCCCGGCTGCGGCTACGACGAGCTATTGGATCCCGTCGAGGGTGTCCGTCCGCGCTGGCTCGGGGTTCTGAACAGCTTCACCGAGCTGTCGACGGCAGAGCTCGAACAGCGCGCCGCGCGCATCGACCGGCGTGTGCGCGAGACCGGCATCGCCTACGACATTTTCGCCGACCCGCTGACGCCGTCGCAGCGCTGGCAGCTCGACCTGATGCCCATCGTCATCGCCAGCGGCGAATGGCGCTGGCTGGAAAAGGCGCTGATCCAGCGTGCCCGCCTCTGCGATGCGCTGCTGACCGACCTCTACGGCGCTCAAGACACCATGCGGTCGGGACTGGTGCCACCGGAGCTGGTGTTCTCCGACAGCGCCTTCCTCCGGCCGTGCAAGGACATCCTTCCGAAAGCCGGTCCACTCCGGTTCTATGCCGCCGATCTCGCCCGCACCGCCGACGGCCACTGGCGCGTCATCGACAGCCACACGGAAACGCTGGCCGGTATCGGCTTCGCACTGGCCAACCGCGTGGTGCACACCCACGTGGCCGGCGATCTTTTCAAGCGCAACAACGCCGTCCGGCTGTCGACCTATTTCCAGAATCTCCAGATCGCGCTCACCGCGCACTCGGGACGTGACAACGCCCGCATCGCGCTGCTGACGCCGGGTCCGCACCACGAGGATTATTTCTCCCACACCTACCTCGCCCGCTACCTCGGCTTCCTGCTGGTCGAAGGTTCCGACCTGCGGACCAGGGGCAACCGGGTCTATCTCAAGACCCTCGAAGGCCTGAAGGAGATCGATCTCATCGTCCGCTGCGTGGACGGACGCCTGATCGATCCGCTGGAGCTCGATCCCACGGGGTTCGAGGGACCGGCGGGCCTGCTGCGCGTGTGCCGTGGAACGCCGCGCCTCGTCGTCAATGCCGTCGGCTCGGCGATCGTGCAGAACCGCGGTCTCGGCCCCTACCTGCCACGGCTCGCCCGAGAGTTGCTCGGCGAGGAGCTGGAGCTTCCGGACGCACCTCGCTGGTGGCTCGGCGACGCTGCCGCCCGCCGTCACGTGCTCGAAAATCTCGACGGGTTGATCGTCCGCAAGGCCCAGGAAGGCACCGGCCGCCCGGGGCAGGCGGCGCTCGGCAAGGACGCGCACACAATGTCGGCCGCCGAGCGCGAGCTGTTGCGTCGCGAGATCGAACTCTACGGCGCGCGCTTCGTCGCCGAGGAGAAGATCGGATTCAGCGTGGCGCCGGCCTTCGATCCCATGGGGTTCAGCCGCCGGCCCTTCGCCGTCCGCTTTTTCGTCGCCAGGACGGCGGATGGATTCGAGGTGATGCCCGGCGGCCTCGCCATGAGCGTCGATCCGGAGCGCGCGGTGGCGCTCAGTGCCCCCGACGGCCATACCCGCGACGTGTGGGTGCTCTCCGACGAAGAGCAGAGTCCGCATGTCAGCCTGTGGCGCCCGAAGCTCGAATCGGCGCGCGTCGAGCGCTCGCAGCGCGTCATCCAGAGCCGCGTCGCCGACGATCTCTTCTGGCTCGGTCGCTACAGCGAGCGGGCCGACTGGACCATGCGGGTGCTGCGCGGTGCGCTCCGGCGGGTCGAGGAGGACAGCGGACCGGCCGACGGATGGCGGGCGGCGCGCACCTGCCTGGAAATGCTGCTGCGCAATGCCGAGGCGCCCGCCCGCTCTGTGCGCGAAACGCCGCTCGATATGCAGATCGAGCGCCTCTGCGCGCGGCTGATCACCGGCAATGCCGGGCCGCGGACGCTCGAGAAGACCTGCGAGGGGCTCTACCGTGTCGCCCATCTGGCCCGTGATCGGCTCTCTTTCGAAGGGTGGCAGACGCTGAGCAAGTTCCGCCCCGGAGACACCTGGCTCACCTCCCTCGGACCGGCGCAACCCGTTGAGCTGCTCGACCTGCTGGAAGGCGGACTGGCCTCGCTTGCGGCCTTCAATGGGCTCATGCACGAGAACATGACGCGCAATTTCGGCTGGTCGTTCCTGGATATGGGGCGGCGGCTGGAGCGGGCCTACAACCTGTGCGAGGCGATCCAGACGCTTTTTATTCCGGCGAGCGACGCCGAGGAGGAAACGAGCCGCCTGCTCTTGCTGCTGGAGCTGGCGGACAGCTTCATCACCTACCGCTCGCGCTACCGGCTCGACCCCAGCCTGCCGCTGGTGCTCGATCTGCTGCTGCTCGACGAGTCGAACCCGCGCGCTCTGGCCTACCAGCTGGCGGCCATCTCGACGCATCTTGAAACACTGCCCGATGCCCGCCAGGGCGTCAGCCTCGCCAGCGACCGGCGCCTCATTCTGACCCTCATGACCTCGATCCGGCTGGCCGATGTCGTCGCCATCGCCGATGAGCCGAGCCGGACGACTCTCGGCCGGCTGATGCGCGAGCAGCTGCAGCTACTGCCGGAACTGTCGAACGCGGTCGCCCAGCACTATTTCAACCTGACGGAGGACGCGCCGCACCGGGTGCAGACGCGCAGCGATCCGCGGCCATGATTTTCGATGTCAGCCACAAGACGCATTATCGTTATTCGAGCGCTGTGGTGCAGTCGCAGCATCTCGTGCACATGAAGCCGCGAACCGTCACAAGACAGACGATGCGCCATCACGGACTCATCGTCGAGCCGGCCCCGGCCATGCGATACGAAGGCTTCGACGCCTTCGGCAATCCAGTGGCCATTCTGGATGTCGAGGTGCCGCATCGGGAATTCGTGCTGCACGCCCGAAGCACCATCGAAACCGCGCTGCCACAGCAAATCGCATTCGAGAGCACGACGCCCTGGGACGCGCTCGATGTCGAGCTGGAAGCCGAACCGCGGCGTCGCGATCTCGATATCATCCAGTACCGCTGCATGTCGCCCGTGACGACCGCCTCGCTCGAAATTCTGGACTATGCGCGCCACTCTTTCGCCGCCGGCCGGCCGGTGCTGGAGGCGGCTATGGACCTCTCGCAGCGAATTTATGAGGACTTCCGCTTCGACGCGACGGCGACCGATGTCTCGACGCCGATCGCCCACGTCTTCAAGGTACGACGCGGCGTCTGCCAGGACTTCGCCCACCTCGCCCTTGCCGCGTTGCGTGCCTTGCGGGTGCCTGCCCGCTACGTCAGCGGCTATATCCTCACGCGTCCGGCTCCGGGCCAGCCGAAGCTGCAGGGCACGGACGCCTCGCACGCCTGGATTTCGGTCTGGTCACCCGAGACGGGATGGCGCGATTTCGACCCCACCAATGGGATTGCCGTCGCGGACGAGCACATCACCATCGCGCACGGCCGCGACTACAACGATGTCTGCCCGATCAGCGGAGTGCTGCTCGGCGGGGGAGAGCACACCGTTTCGGTCGGCGTCGATGTCTCCACCGTCAGTCCCCTTGGACGCGGCTGACAAGGGTCGGCATCGATCAGCCACCTCGCCCCCGTCCGCCAAAATTTAGCGCGCTGCGACCTCAATTGAATCATGAACTTCAACGAGTCTTGCCCGGAGTGATTCGCGTCACGTCGCAGATGAGGACCGCTGATGACCAAACTTCACGATCAGATCGAGGATATGCAGCACCGTCTGGGCCAGAATGCTCAGACCGAGCAGACGTTCGTCAAAGCGTTGAGCGAAGCCTTGAGCCTCGTCGACAATCACCTGCTGAACGAGGTCCGCCGCGTCACCGCAGAGCACGAGGCGCGCCGCGGCGCGATTTACGACGCCTTGCAGGATCTGGCGGGCAGACTGTGCTCGTTTCCGGCCGAGCCGCCGCCTGCGATGACGGAGATTGCCGCCAGCGCCGCTGAGCCTTCTCCGGTGGCGACTCTCCAGCGCGTCAACGGCCACCTGCACGCGCCGGGAGACTGGCGGAAGGCGACGAGCAATATCGAGGATGACGCCGACTACCACTGGAAAGCAGACGGCCCCAGTCACTGAGGTGACCGGGGCCGGAACAGTCGATCGAATATTGCGTGTCGGGCTCAGACGAACCCGGCGCGAGTGCTGACCTCAGAGGCAGGGATTGGCCTCGACCTCACACTCCGTCTTGCCGCGGCCGGAGTCGCAGCGGACGTCACGGTCCTTGGCGCGCGACCAGCTCGTGTAGGCCCAGCCGTGCTTGGCTGCGACCGTGCGCTTCCAGGCGCCGATGGCCGCGCGCGTGGCGTGGCGCTTGGCGTGCGGGCCGACGCCGGGGACCGTGGCTTCGGTCTCGATGTCGGACTTGCAGCCGTGACCGGCCAGAGCCTGGGCAGGCGTCAGCGCGAGAGCACCGGCCGCGACCATGAGGGCGGGAACGAACGCGCGAGCAACGAACTTCATGAGTACTCTCCTTGTGTTTCCGTGTGTGGTTCAGTGTGCATCGAGTGCCAGGCGCTGCCGCACGCACGGCGTGGGAGGACTGGCCGGAACATCAAGTCCGCGCCGGACATTCGGTGCTCAATCGCACCGCCGACGCGAACGAGAAGCTACTTAATCACACCGTTCGACAGCGGCAACGACAATTTAAAGTAAACGGGCAATGTCATGTATTGTTTACATAAATACTATTTTTTTGATCGTCGGTCGTGCGCAATCGTTTCTGAGCGCGACGCCTCGTGAGCGTGACGCAGCGACGATAGCGGTCTCGGCGCGAGGCCACTCCGGCAAGGCGAGAGCAGGTTTACTCGGACGGCAGTTCGATATCGAAGTCCGCACCCGAACCCGACATCAGGCGGTTCACGGCGTGAAAGAACGCCTCCGGTCCGACATAGCCGGCGATGCGGCCGACTTCCTTGCGCTTGTTGAGCAGCACCACGGTCGGCACCAGATCGACCGGGCTGTCGAGACCGAGCGTGTCGGCCTCCGGCTGATTGAGGTCGACAAAGCGGATCGGCACCGATTTCGCGCGCGCCGAAAGCTCGTAGCCCGGCAGCACATCGCGGCGGAAAATCTGACAGTAGATGCAGTTCTCGACCTCGAGCACGACGAGTTCGTACTGGGAAATGGCGACCGAAGACGTGTCGAGGTCGTGAGCGGCACGCGGCGCAGAGACGAGCGCGGTCGAGCAAAGCGCCAAAACGAGAGCGAAACGCAGGAATTTGAGCATGGAACGCCAGCCGGAGATGCGGGAGTGTGCGATGTCCCGAGCCTACGACAGCCGCCGCAGAAGTCCCGCGGGGTTTGGTCGGCTGGTTAATCGCTGTGCCGGCCTGGAACACTTCTCAGCGGCGTCTGTCATAGCGGCGGCTGGCCATGGAGAGAGGCGAGAAAAAACGCGGTCCCCATGACGAGGACGAGGGTTGAGCCCGTCAATCCGGCCGCCGTGCCGATGCGCCCTGCCCAGGCGCTGCCTTCGCCCGCATAGCGGGTGGCCAGCGTCTTCGAGCCGACGGCCAGCGCGGCCAGCGCCGAAGTCGTGAGCGCCGTGCCGAACGCCATGGCGAACGTGGCGAATATCCCAGCCCAGAGCAGTCCCTGCGTAAGTGCGAAGATCATGACCAGGATCGCGCCGGTGCACGGCCGGATGCCGATCGACGCGGCGATGGCCATGGACTTGCCCCAGGATAGATCGCCTTCGAGATCCTTCGGTGCCGGAAGGTGGGCATGGCCGCAGCATTCGGCGTGGTCGTGGGAGTGGCTCTGGTGGTGAGCGTGATCGTGCGCTTTCGCCGGAGCGATTTTCGGCACTGCGACCTGTTCGGGTTTGTGCCCATGCGCGTGCCCGTGATCGTGGCCGCAGCAGGCCGCATGATCGTGCACATGCGCCTGTGTATGGCCATGCCCGACGTGAAGCTTCACAGAGTCGGTGCGAAGTGGCAGCAACTTGGCAATCTGTGCGTAGAGCATCCACGCGCCGACGGCGGCGACGAAGGCCCAGCTCGCGGTTTCTAGCCAGCTTTCGGTCGCCTTGATGGTCAGGCTCGTCGCATTGAGGGCGATGGCCAGTACCCCGACCACGACGATGGCCGACACGGCCTGAAATCCGGCAGCGAGGAACGACAGGAAGATGCCGCGACGGACGGTCCGCTCGTTGGCCAGAACGTAGGATGAGATGATCGCCTTGCCGTGGCCGGGGCCTGCCGCGTGGAGGACGCCATAGAGAAAGCTGACGAAGGCCAGCATTGCGGCGGCATTGACATCACCCTGGGCCTTGAGGCCACGCACGGCCGCCGTCATCTCGCGCGTGAATTTCTGCTGCATCCCGAGCAGCCAGTTCCAGGCCCGTTCGGTCAGGCCCGGCGGATCTGCTGTCTCGCCGCTGGCGTTGTTGGCAGCGGCCGCCGCTGGCGGCATCGGTAAACCGAGCGGAGTGCGCTTCGGCTCCGCTTCGGCAAAGGCCGCACCCGCCAGCAACAGCAACGCCAGACAGAGCGCAACCGCTCCCGAAAAAATCCGCATCATGACTTCCTGCACCCGAGCGTCACAGTCTGGGCGTAACCCATGCCCATCCCCTGGTTCGCATTGCCGGCCGTCAATTGACCGGCGAAGGCGTCGTTGAGGCTCTGGAGCTGGTCGAGATCCTCTTTCGGCACCGACACGTTGGCGGAGCAGCCCTCGGGCGCGCCGGCGAGCTTGATCGGATTGTCCTTCACGAGATCGAAGGCGATGAAGAAGCTCTCGTCATACACCGCGAAGGTCAATCCCTCGGCATCGGCCATCACCGGCTGCTCGAAAGGGAGTGTGAAATGCAGCGAGAGGACACCGTTGGCGTGCTCGAGCCAGGCATCGGTCGGAACCTTGAATTTCAGTTGCTGCCCGCCGAGCTTCGCGATCGTGAAGAAACCGAACTCGGTCATGCTCTCGATGTTGACCTTCGCCAGCTCGGCCAGCTCCTCCCGCGTGTAGGTGCCGTCGCTGTTTGCGTCGAGCCCCTGAATGGCCATCGCGGTGTACATGTCGTCGAACGACCACTTGTGAGAAAGGCCGGTGACATTGGCTCGGTCGTACTGCACCGTGGTCTCGAAATTGACCCACACGTGCGGATGTGCTGCGGCGGGCTGCGACGCGAACGGGACCGCGAGCAGCGCGGCTGCGAGAACAGCCGGGCTGCGAAAGGTTTTTGGCGCACCGCGCACCGCTGCGGCGGTCAATTTGGTGCCTTCGATCATCATAACTGTCTCCCGCTGGGACCGGACGGCGGTCAATGCCTCGAATCGGCGGCGTGCCTTCTCAAGCAATACAATTACAGCATCACCGTGGCCGTGGCCAAGGCGGTGCGTAACGTGGCGATTGCCGGCGAATGCCCGGCGACGTGCCCTCGCCAATGCCGCGTAGCCACGTGGTGCTTGCCACGGTACGGATGTTATAGTATCCGAATGCGATCTTATGCGTCGATGCTACGGTCAGGGAGCAACCCATGCAGTGGTTGAATAGAACTTCGGCGTATTTCATGGCGATGCGGCGGGAAATGGGTTCAAAGGCCGCCGCGGCCGTGGTGTGGGCGACGGTCCTTGTCGGCTCTGTCACATCGGCAGCGACCGCCGAGACGCGAGCCGTTGTCACCATCAAGCCGATCCATGGTCTCGTGACCCGCATCATGGAAGGGGCCGGCACTCCGAAGCTGCTGATTACAGGCGCGTCATCGCCGCATACGTTCTCGATGAAGCCGTCCGATGCGCGGGCGCTGAACGGCGCCGATGTGTTCTTCCGCGTCTCCGAGCAGATCGAGCCGTTCACCGGCAAAGTCGTCAAGGCGCTGCCGAAGTCTGTGCGCGTCGTTACGCTCGCCGATGTCCCCGGAGTGACGGCGCTCGACTTGCGTTCCGGCGATACCTTCGAGACGCACGCTCACGACGAGGATCGCGACCACGGGCACGAGTCACATGGCCATGGAAAAGCGGGATCGAAGCACGACAAGTCTGCCGATCACGACGACGAAGGCAATCACGATCACGAGCGTGCCGGAAAAGTTCGCGACGGGCATGTCTGGCTCGATCCTAAGAATGCGAAGGCCATGGTCGACGCGATTGTCGCGGCCCTCGTCGAGGTCGCACCTGGCGATGCTGCAAAGTTGAAAGCCAACGCCGCAGCCCTGCAGTCCGACCTCGATGCGCTCGAAGCCGAAATCGCCCGCGACCTGGAAGCGGTCAAGGGCCGTCCCTTCGTCGTTTTCCACGATGCCTATCAGTATTTCGAGCGCCGCTTCGGACTGAACGCAGTCGGGTCGATCACCGTCTCGCCGGAGGTGCAGCCCTCGGCCAAGCGCCTCACCGAGATCCGCAGGAAAATCGGTAACCTCGACGCGCGCTGCGTGTTCGCCGAACCGCAGTTTTCGCCGCGTCTCGTCGCGGCGGTGACCGAAGGGACCAAGGCCATCTCCGGCACGCTCGATCCCGAGGGCGCGACGATCAAGGAAGGGCCGTCCGCCTATTTCGACCTGTTGCGCGGACTGGCTTCGGGGCTCAAGGGCTGCCTCGCTCAGGCGAGCTGATTAGACCACGATCGCTCACGCTTTAGACGATCGACGGGAGCCTGCTTCGAGGGCAAGCCCGAGCAGGAAGCCGGTCGCGAACCCTGAAAGATGGGCGGTCGCGCTGATTTCCGGCACCGAGAAATCGATCACCACCTGCACCAGCATGATCAGCACAAGATTGACGAGTTGGCGCCGGTCGAGCGCATCGCGGGACCGCCGCCAGACGGCGACCTGCCGTGCCGCCTCGGCGCCGAACACCGCGAAGATCGCGCCGGAGGCGCCGATCAGGACGGCCGGAGCGACGCTCCCCCACTGCATCAGTGCGAACACGGCGGCAGTCGAAAGGACTCCGCCCAGCAGATAGATGATCAGATAGCGCTGCCAGCCGAAAGCCGTCTCGACGATTCGGCCGAGCACCAGCAGCATGAACATGTTCGCCCCGAGGTGGAGGGGACCGAAGTGCAGGAAGCTCGCCGTCAGCAGCCGCCACCATTCGCCGTTCATCCAGACCAGTGGCGGCCACATGGCGCCGAGCCCGACCAGCACGTCGAGGTCTTCAGAGCCGCCATTGATCACTTCCAGGGCGAACGCCAGCAGGTTCAGGAGGCCGATGGCCACGGTTGCCGGCAGCTGGGCCCACCCGCGTCCGCTGAAGCTGGCCGTTCCAGCCGCCCGCGTTTCGATCTCGTCCAGTGACCCCGCGGCTTCGGGCGACAAGGGACGGGAGACCGCCGGCAAGTCCTGCTGGAGGTGTCGTGCCGCGGCCAGCCGAGTCTTGGAATTTTTCGCCGTGCGGGCCAGCTCCGCGAGTTTGGCCACACCTTCGGCGGAGCGCGTCGGGCTGCGCTGGCGGGCGATCGCCCGCCAGTACGTTTTCGTGTCAGGATCGAGATGCGATGCCTGATTGTCCAGCATGAGGTCGACGACTTCGACGTGGCCGGTGAAGGCCAGCACGAACAACTGGCAGAGGTTGAGATCGGCGGTGCCGAGTCCCGGTTTCACCGAGTCGTACAGGCGGATCATCTGCTCGATGTCGCCGCTTTCCCCGAGGGCGCGAATCTGCATGGGGCCGAGGCTCGCGGAGACATTCGGCATTCGCCGCGCCTCATCGGCGATCGATTGCCAGTCGCCGCGCTCGACCGCTCTCAGGGCCCGCAGGGCGGTGCGCTGTTCCGGAGTAGCGCCGTCCGACAGCGCTTCGAGGGCGCGGACGCGCTCGTCGACCGGCTCGACGGCGAGGGCCCGCGCCACGGCGGCGGCGAAGCGGCTGGCGGCCGTCGGGTGCAGCAGCGACGCCCACTGCGAATAGCGCGCGGCTTCAGCCATGCGGCCGACCATGGCGCGCTTGCGCGCGAAGTGCGAGAGCAGTCCGGGCGCCAGCACCAGCGGCACGAACGCTCCGGCGACGATCAGTCCGCTCCATTCTTCCGCGAAAGTGAGCGCCAGGAGGCCAATGGCGACGACGGCGGCGTTGACCGCGATCCATCCGCCCCCGCCCTTCGCCTGGTTGACGAGAGCGATGAGCATGACGAGGCCGGAGATGGCCATAAGGTTCAGCGTGATGAAAAACTGGAGATCCATCCGGGGTGATTTCGCATCCGCGGGCTTAACCCGAACTATGCACCAGAACACGGCCGCGACGGAGGTGAATTTGGCGGTACGCTAGGAGAAGCGCGCGGTTCGATGCCGTCGCATCGGACAAGCGTTTCGACGCCGCGTGGCGTCAAATTCACCCCGCCCGTCTTGGCGAAGCCAAGCTTCGCTTGGACAGGGTCGCACGCCCGTGGCCGCCCACGGCGACGAAT
>JBQTIA010000144.1:0-6424 GCA_052388455.1 Hyphomicrobium sp. | reverse complement strand
CCCTCGCGCGGCTTCCTCGCAGAAGTGCGTGCGCGCGGGCGGCAAGCATAACGACCTCGACAACGTCGGCTACACCGCGCGCCATCACACGTTCTTCGAGATGCTCGGCAACTTCTCGTTCGGGGACTACTTCAAAGAGCGCGCGATCGAGTTCGCCTGGAAGCTGATCACCAAGGAGTACGGGCTCGATAGGAAGCGACTCCTGGTCACCGTCTATCACGACGACGACGACGCCTTCCGCATCTGGAAAAAGCTGACCGGCTTTTCCGACGACCGGATCATCCGCATCGCGTCGTCGGACAACTTCTGGGCCATGGGCGATACCGGCCCCTGCGGCCCGTGCTCGGAGATTTTCTACGATCACGGACCGAAGATTGCGGGCGGACCGCCGGGGTCGAAGGATGCCGACGGCGACCGCTTCATCGAGATCTGGAATCTCGTTTTCATGCAGTACGAGCAGCGGGGGCCCGGCGACCGCGTAGGACTGCCCAAGCCCTCGATCGACACCGGCATGGGCCTCGAACGCATTTCAGCGGTGCTTCAGGGCACGCATGACAACTACGAGACCGATCTCTTCAAGGCGCTGATCCAGGCGTCCGTCGATGCGACGGGTGTTCCGGCGAAGGGTGAGGCGCTGTCGAGCCACAAGGTCATCGCCGATCATCTCCGTGCGACGAGCTTCCTGATCGCCGACGGCGTGCTGCCGTCGAACGAAGGTCGCGGCTACGTCCTTCGCCGCATCATGCGCCGTGCCATGCGCCACGCCCACATCCTCGGCGCCAAAGACCCGCTGATGCACCGTCTCGTGCCGGCGCTGGTTCGCCAGATGGGCGATACCTATGGCGAACTTGTCGCTGGCCAGCCGCTGATCACCGAGACCCTGAAGCTGGAAGAAACCCGCTTTCGCAAAACGCTGGAAAACGGCTTGAAGCTGCTGGGCGAAGCCTCCGGAAGTCTGACCAAAGGCGAAACGCTCGCCGGCGATGTCGCCTTCAAGCTCTACGACACTTACGGTTTTCCCGTCGATCTGACCGAGGATGCCTTGCGTCCGCGTGGCATCGGTGTCGACACCGCCGGCTTCGCGGCCTCGATGCAGAAGCAGAAGGACGAAGCGCGCAAAGCCTGGAAGGGGTCTGGCGAGGCGGCGACGGAGACTGTCTGGTTCGAAATCAAGGAGCAGAATGGCGCTACGGAATTCCTCGGCTACGACACCGAGACGGCCGAGGGCGTCGTCGCCGCCCTGGTTTCGTCCGGGAAGGACGCCAAGGAGCTGAAGGCCGGCAGCGAAGGTGCGCTGGTCGTCAATCAGACTCCGTTCTACGGCGAGAGCGGCGGTCAGGTCGGCGATCGCGGCGTCATCCGTGGACCCAAGGGGGCCATTTTCCGGGTCACCGACACGCAGAAGAAGCTCGGTGATCTCCTGGTCCATCTGGGCAAGGTCGAAAAGGGAAGTTTCAAACCGGGCGATGCGGTCGAACTGGAGGTCGATCACACCCAGCGCACGGCGATCCGCGCCAATCACTCTGCGACGCACCTCCTGCACGAGGCCCTGCGGCAGGTGCTCGGCGAGCACGTAGCGCAAAAGGGCAGCCTCGTGGCGCCCGGCCGGCTGCGCTTCGACTTCGTTCACACCAAGCCGATGTCGTCGGACGAGGTGAAGGCCGTGGAGTCGATGGCCAATCTCTACGTGCTGCAGAATGCGCCGGTCGAGACCCGGATCATGGCGCTCGACGACGCCAAGGTGTCCGGTGCGCGGGCGCTCTTCGGCGAGAAGTACGGCGACGAGGTTCGCGTCGTCTCCATGGGGAACCCGGTTTCAACGGGGATTTCGAAGGGTATCAGACCCACAGGGTCAGACACCTTGACGATCGGTGCCACGGTGTCAGACCCACAGGGTCAGACACCAAACCGCGCTCCAAACCGCGCCTGGTCGATCGAACTCTGCGGCGGAACCCACGTCAGGCGCACGGGCGACATCGGGCTGATCCGCATCGTCGGCGAGAGCGCCAGCGCGTCCGGCGTGCGGCGCATCGAAGCGCTGACGGCGGATGTCGCTCGCACCCATCTCGCGGACGCCGACGAGCGGCTGCGCGAGGCGGCCGGCGTGCTCAAGACGCGTCCCGAGGATGTGGTCGAGCGGCTCAAATCGCTGGTCGAGGAGCGGCGCACGCTCGAGCGGCAGCTGGCGGACGCCCGCAAGCAGATCGCGCTCGGCGGAGGAGGTGCCGGCGCAGCCAACGGCGCAACCGGACCAGGATCGGATTCGGTCCGCACGATCGGGAAGGTCAAGCTGCTCGCGCGCACGGTGCAGGGTCTCAACCCGAAGGATCTGCGCGGTCTCATCGACGACGGCAAGAAACAGGTCGGCTCCGGCATCGTCGCCATCGTCGGCGTGACAGAGGATGGCAAGGCGGGCCTCGCCGTGGGCGTGACCGACGACCTGACGAAGACCTGGAGTGCCGTCGAATTGGTGCGGGCTGGGGCGGAGGCGCTCGGCGGCAAGGGCGGCGGTGGCCGGGCCGACATGGCCCAGGCCGGAGGCCCGGAAGGCGCCAAGGCCGGCGCGGCTTTGGCGGCCATCGAGGCAAAACTCGCCTCTGCTGCCTGAGCTTCGGGCAGCAGCCTCACCGTCGTGTCCCATCGTCCGTTCGGCATCGACGACATCCGATCGCGACCGCGTGCGCCCTTGCGATGTGGGTCGCGCTGCGGCCATGCTGCCGACCGATAAATTCGGCTGCAAAGGCGAGGCGACGGCATGACGGAGGTCCAGGCGATCGGCGAAGCAGCCCACGATTTCGGCGGGCTCCGCGACGTGATGATCGTTCTGGTCACGGCGGCGCTGATCGTGCCGCTCGTGCAGCGGCTGCGCGTCAGCCCCGTTCTTGGCTTCCTCGCCGCCGGCATGGTGCTCGGCCCCAAGGGACTCGGTGCTCTGGCCGCGAAGCTTCCCCTGCTCGCGCTGGTGACCGTCGGAAGCGAGGACAGTCTCGCGACGCTCGGCGAGGTCGGTGTCGTGCTGCTCCTGTTCCTGATCGGTCTCGAGCTGTCGCTGAAGCGGCTGGTCACGATGCGCCGGCTCGTGTTCGGTCTCGGCGGGCTGCAGGTGCTGCTCTCGGCGGCGGTGATCGCCGTGGCGGCGGGCCTGCTCGGGCTCGACCCCGGAACCGCGCTGGTGATCGGGATCGCACTTTCGCTCTCTTCGACGGCCATCGTCGTCGAGCTGCTCTCCGAGCAGCAGCGGCTAGCGACGTCTACGGGACGGGCCAGCTTCGCCATCCTGCTGCTGCAGGATCTCGCCGTCGTCCCGCTGCTTCTGCTGCTGACGCTGATCGGCCCGGGCCGGGAAGGAGAGGCGCTCTCCGGCGTGGCACTCGCCCTCGGGCAGGCGTTGCTGGCAGTCGGCCTGATTGTCGCCGTCGGCGCCATTCTGCTGCGGCCGATCTTCCGCCTCGTATCCGCCAGCGGCAACCAGGAGGTGTTCGTCGCGGCAACACTTCTGGTGGCCGTCGGAAGCGGGCTTATCAGCGCGCTCGCAGGGCTGTCCATGGCGCTCGGCGCCTTCGTCGCGGGCCTGCTGCTGGCGGAAACCGAGTTCCGCCGCGCCATCGAGGCGACCATCGAGCCGTTCAAGGGGCTGCTGCTCGGCGCCTTCTTCTTCACGGTCGGCATGAGCATCGACATCGCCGCCCTCATCAACGATCCCCTGCCCATCCTGGCGACGACGATGGCGCTCATCGTCGGCAAGGCGGTGATCGCGGCTGTTCTGGCGCACCGGTTCGGCTTCTCGTGGAGCACGGCCATCGCGACGGGACTGCTGATCGGCGCCTGCGGAGAATTCGCCTTCATCGTCACCACCCAGGCCGAGCTCTACCGGGTCATCTCGCCGGAGCGGGCGGCCTTCCTGAAGAACGTCGTCGCGGTCTCGATGGTCTTCCTGCCGCTGCTCGACGTGATCGGACGTCGTCTCTTTGCCGGCCCCGCCGACGTGGCATCTCCCGACCCGGCTTTGAGCCTGTTGCCAACCGAGGAGCAGGCGGTCGATGCCGTCGTGATCGGACACGGTCGCGTCGGAGAGCTGGTGTCAGACATGCTCGACCGGCACGGCGTGCGCCATGTCGTGACCGAGCGCATCGGCAACCTCGTCACCGATGCGCGGCGCGCGGGCCGGCCGGTCTACTTCGGCGACGCGCGCAACGCGGCATTTCTCACCCGCTGTGGCCTGCCCAAGGCGAAGGCGGTCATTATGACCATTCACGACTGGCCCGAGATCGACGAGCTGGTTGCGGCCGTCAGGGCGCTGCGCCCCGACATCGTGATCGTCGCCCGTGCGCGCGATGCCGAGCACGCGCGCCATCTTTATGAAATGGGAGTGACCGACGCGGTTCCGGAAACGATCGAGGCGAGCCTGCAGCTGTCCGAGGCGGCCCTCGTCGGGCTCGGCGTGCCGACGGGGCCAGTCATCGCTTCGATCCACGAGAAGCGCGACGAGTTCCGCGCCACCCTGCAAAAGGCCGCGAGCGCGGCCGGGCGGACCAGTCACGGGCTGCGCGCCAAGGCCGCCGGCCGCAAGAAGGGGGAGTGATCCCCGACGATCCGTCGCAGTCGAGCGGCGAAACCCGACGCCTGTATTCGCGTAGTCCGTTCGGATCCGTTCCGTCCGGCGAGGGGAAACATGCTGCGGATGACTTTACTGGCCGTTCTGGCCTTTCTGGGCGGCTTGGCGGTTCTTCTGCTGGCGCTGGCCTGGGCCATCACCACCTCGGGCGGTGCGCGCTCGGGGCTGGTGGCGTTCAGCCGGGCCGTTTCCGAGGGCGGCATCGCGGTCCGCCGTAACGTGGCCTACGACGGTGGGCCGCGCCATCGGCTTGACATCTACGACCCGGAAGCGTCCGCCCCCGACGGCCCGATCGTTCTTTTCCTCTATGGCGGAAGCTGGCGGAGCGGGGAGAAAGCCATGTACGGCTTCGTCGGATCGGCGCTCGCCGCGCACGGATTTACGACCGTCATCCCCGACTATCGCCTCTATCCCGAGGTGCAGTTCCCCGGCTTCCTCGACGATGCGGCCCGCGCCTACGCGTGGGTGGCCCGCGAGTTGAGCCATGCCGGCCGCCGGCCGATCGTCGTCATGGGGCATTCGGCGGGTGCGCACATGGCCGCGCTGATGGTGCTCGACCGCCGCTACCTCGACAAGGCCGGCGAGGGATTACCGCGCCCCGCAGCCCTCGTCGGGCTCGCCGGACCTTACGCCTTCGATCCCACGACCTGGCCGTCGACAAAGGACGTGTTCGCCAGCGTCGAGACCGCCGACACGGCGCGGCCGGTGACCTTCGCCGGGCCACACGCGCCGCCCGCACTGCTGATGCATGGCCTCGCCGACGATACGGTGAAGCTCTACAACACGCGCGACCTCTCGGCGGCACTGCGGTCATCGGCCGTCGAGGTGAAGGAGATCGAATTGTCCGGCATCGGCCACTTCGGCATCGTCAGCGCCATGGCGTGGGGCCTGCGCTGGCGCGCGCCCGTGCTGGAAGAGGTGGTGAAATTCGTCAGTGCCACCAAGCGATAACCATCTCACCAAAAGGTTTGAATAGACAGCTCTTTGAACGCTGGATCGGCACTGACAAGTGTCAGATGCTCGAGTTTCGCTTGGGCGGCCAGGAGGCGGTCGAACGGATCTTTGTGCTTGCCCGGCAGCAATGCGCCGGAGATGGCATGCGAGGCCGTTATGCCCAGCGGATTGATGCCCATCGCCCGCACCCGCATCGCGAAGTCGTCGAGAAATGTCGGGTCGAACACGAGCTTGCCAATTCGCACCTTGGTTGCGATCTCCCAGCCCGTTCCGACACTCACGTAAAGGTCTTCGGACGGGCTTTTGAGAAGGGCAGCAACGCGACGAGACAAACGTTTAGGCTCACGACGCATCCACAGGAACACGTGCGTGTCGAGTAGCAGCCTCATTTGGACGGCTTCTTCTTTGCCGATTTCGGAGGGGTGCTGTGCAGGTCGAAGAAGTCCTGCCCGAACGCCTCGATGAAGTCGGCGTCGCTCATTTCACCGAACAGCACGTCATCGGCCGTCGGCGGGTACTTGCCGGCTTCACAACCGAAGGCCCGTGCGCGCCGCTGCTTGATGTCCTCACCTTTGTACTCGGACAACACCGCCACCGGCTTGTCGCCGCGCGCAATGACGATCTCCTCGCCTGCTTCCACGCGGCGGATGAGCTCGGAAAGGTTCGTCTTTGCCTCGTGGATGGTGACGGTGGGCATGCCTGCGCGCCTACTTAGCTAAGTTAGCTAATCTACTGCCCGCTCATTGGCGCGTCAAGAAATGAACCAGCCACCCTTTCGCGGTACTCAAGCCGCCTTCGCCATAGCCTTCTTCAAATTCGCGTCCACCTGGTCGAGGAAGCCCGTCGTCGAGAGCC
>JBQTIA010000143.1:0-37039 GCA_052388455.1 Hyphomicrobium sp. | reverse complement strand
ACACCACAGGCGACGCCAGCCGTCCGACAGCTCGCCGTCGATGTGCGCTTCCGCCTCGTCCTGCCGCGCGTTCAGCTCCCGGCGCTCCTTCTTCGAAAGCCGTCCATCGGCGAGAAGCTCTGCGCGCCGCTGCGCGATCGCCGCCTGCTCCTTTCGCAGCTTGATGCCTTCGCGCCAGGTGATCGAGCCGTCGCGGCGGCCCAGTTCTATCACGTCCCGCTGCTCGTCCATGCGAACGTCTGTGCTGTTGGCCAAAGCGGTGAGCGAGGAGCCGAGCACGAGGCTACCGGCAAGAAGCGCAATCCTGATCATCGAAATCTCCATTTGTCTCGAGACCTCGGCGGGGGTGTCCGGGGTCGAGATCGAGGATGGCTTCGCCGCCTTGAACCGGCACTGAATGCCGTTTTCATCCTGGGTTCATGACCCGTCGTGGCAGCGGCCGGAAAAAGGGCCGCATCGGGCGACGATGCGGCCTGAAGGCTCGGAGGAAGAAGGAAACGCGTGGGCTCGATCGATGTTCGTCAGTAGCGGTCGGCGTCGCCGCGGCCGTAACCGTAACCCCAGCGGCCGTAGCCCCAGCCGCCGCGATCGTAGTCGCTGCCGTAGCCTCGCTCCTCGCGCTTGGCATACCAGCGGCGCCAGCGGGAGAAATCGCCGTCGGTCAACTCGGCGGAGATGGTCTCGCGTGCCTCGGACTGCGCGTCGCGGATGGCGTTGAACTCGCGCCGGTTGACCGTGCCGTCGGACCGGGCCTGGCGCAGCAGGCCGACGATTCGGGCCTGCTCGTCCCAGAGTTCCCGGGCCTCGTGCCAGGTGAGGTCGCCATTCTTGCGGCCGTCGTCGATGGTCTGGGCCTGAAGGCGCAGTTCGCGCTCGATGGGTGTCGTGTCGTGGGCCGCGGCCATGCCGGTCGATGCAGCGAGGACGCCGGCCGCGAAAATGGGAAGTTTCATTGGAAGGGCTCCTGTAAGCCGGGACGCCAGCGTGATGCATCCCGGCAGGTGACGGGATGAGAATGGCCGATGTGCCTTGAACCCGATCTGAACCCCTTCGACAGGTGCCGTTCATGACGACGAGGAGGACGCCGGGCGTCCTCCTCGCTGTGACGTGCCGCTCGTGAAAGGCCGTCAGCTGCGACGCGAGCGCTGGATCAGCCGGGCCAGACGGTTCTCGGCGGTGCGAATCTGGAACCGCTCGAAGAACGTCACCTTGCCGTCGCGCCATGCGCGGGCCTTGATGCCGGCGAGGTTGGCCCGTGCATTGGCGATCTGCACGCGCTCGTAGGGAGAGACGCCGTAGCCCTGCTGCCAGCGGCCGTGCTTGCCCGGAGCAGCGAGTGCCGTGCCTGCCGTGAGCAGTACAACGGTAGCGGCGAGGATGGGAGTTCTCATGATCATCGTTTCTCCTGGTGTTGTCCCCTTGAAGCGGACCGCCCGTTGCGGCTCGTTCGGGACTTGCACAGGAAAGAACGCGCGCTGCTGCAGTCTCCGTCGAACATGACGAAGGTTTCATGGCGCCGCATTCGAGCGATCAAGATGAATATTCGTTCAACCGCCGCTAAGGGAACGGAGGAAATTCTCGTTCGCTCACAACGGAATGTTGTCGTGCTTCTTCCAGGGGTTTTCGAGCGTCTTGTTGCGCAGCATGTTGAGCGCGCGGCAAATCCGGCGGCGCGTACCGC
Source organism: Hyphomicrobium sp. (assembly GCA_052388455.1). Classification (GTDB taxonomy): domain Bacteria; phylum Pseudomonadota; class Alphaproteobacteria; order Rhizobiales; family Hyphomicrobiaceae; genus CAZSNH01. The sequence continues at coordinate 35,358 of JBQTIA010000143.1, read as the reverse complement.
GGGGCAGGATCACCTCGTCGATGTAGCCGCGCTCGGCGGCGACGAACGGATTGGCAAAGCGCTTCTGATACTCGTCGATGCGTGACTTGATCTTGTCCGCGTCGCCGAGGTCGGCGCGATAGAGAATCTCGGCCGCGCCCTTCGCACCCATGACCGCGATCTCGGCCGACGGCCACGCATAGTTGACGTCACCGCGGATGTGCTTGGAGCTCATCACGTCGTAGGCGCCGCCGTAAGCCTTGCGGGTGATCACCGTCACCTTCGGAACGGTGGCTTCGGCATAGGCGAACAGCAGCTTGGCGCCGTGCTTGATCAGCCCGCCGTACTCCTGCGCCGTTCCCGGCAGGAACCCCGGCACGTCGACGAAAGTCAGGATCGGGATCTCGAAGCAGTCGCAGAAGCGCACGAATCGCGCAGCCTTGCGCGAAGCATCGCTGTCGAGAACGCCGGCCAGGATCATCGGCTGGTTGGCGACGATGCCGACGGTATGCCCTTCCATGCGGGCGAAACCGGTGACGATGTTCCTCGCGTACGCTTCCTGAATCTCGAAGAAGTCGGCTTCGTCGACGATCTTTAAAATAAGCTCCTTCATATCGTAGGGCTTGTTCGGATTGTCGGGAATGAGCGTCGACAGGCTCTTGTCCTCGCGATCGGGACTGTCGGAAGTCGGCAGCACCGGCACGCCGGACTTGTTGTTCGCGGGGAGGAAGTCCATCAGCCGGCGCATCTGCAGCAGCGTCTCGACGTCGTTGTCGTAGGACCCGTCGGCGACCGATGACTTCGAGGTATGCACCTTGGCGCCGCCAAGTTCTTCCGCCGTCACCGTCTCGTTGGTGACGGTTTTCACGACGTCGGGGCCGGTGACGAACATGTAGCTCGTATCGCGCACCATGAAGATGAAGTCGGTCATGGCCGGCGAGTACACGTCGCCGCCGGCGCATGGACCCATGATGACGGAAATCTGCGGAATGACGCCCGACGCCATCACGTTACGCTGGAACACCTCGCCGTAGCCGCCGAGTGCGTCGACGCCTTCCTGGATGCGGGCGCCGCCGGCATCGAAGAGCCCGATGATCGGCGCCCGGTTCTTCAGCGCCATGTCCTGGATCTTGGTGATCTTGCGTGCGTGGCTCTCCGACAACGATCCGCCGAGCACGGTGAAGTCCTTGGCGAACACGAACACCACGCGGCCGTTGATGGTGCCCCAGCCGGTGACGACGCCGTCGCCCGGCGTCTTGTTCTTCTCCATGCCGAAGTCGGTGCAGCGGTGCTCGACGAAGGTATCGAACTCCTCGAACGAATTTTCGTCCATCAGCAGCTCGATGCGCTCGCGCGCCGTCAGCTTGCCGCGCTTGTGCTGGGCATCGATCCGGGCCTGTCCGCCGCCGAGCCGGGCGCCACTGCGGCGCCGCTCGAGTTCCTCGATCACGTCTTTCATCGGCCCATTCCCACCTGCTGCACGCGGCGCCCGACCCGGACCCGCCGTTCCGACCCAATCCCAAAAAGGATCGGCCCAGATAGCATGGCCCTGCCGGGGCGCAAACGGGGGGAGGGCGCGGCCCTCAGCCGCCGGCCTTGCAGGCCCTGCGGAGCCGCAGCCGGATCGCGGTCCAGATGGCCAGGCTCAGGAACAGCGCAAGCACGGTCAGATGCACCTCGGTGACGATCCAGGCGGGTCGCACGAACGAGATCGGATCGACCACCCGGAAATACATCGCGAGGCGCACGGCCGCCGACAGTGCCAGCAGGCACAGCACGAGGTTGCTCAGCGGAAAGAGCAGGGACGAACCCTTGAACAGCCGGCCGATGCGGTGGCTCTCCGATGGGCGGCGGCGGGTCAGAATTCGATAGATCGTGGCGGGAAACAGCACGCCGATCGTCACGGCGGCGAGGGTGCTCGACATCGGGGACCTCCATCCATTCCGCGCCGGCCGGCACGGATCCAGACCCCGACGATAGCCACCAACCCGCCCGCAACCTGTCGCGGCCGTGACAGGGGACGACGCAATTTCCCTGGCCGCCGAAGTCCGCCAGGCTCGCTTATTCGCTAGCCAGCGGCGCTTCCGCTCGATGCCTCGCCCTTTCGAACGCCGGCCGTGAGCCGCTCGGCCAGATCATCGGGCGAGAGCTCGAGGATCGCGGCGCCTCCAATATGCCCCGGACTGACGAGCTGGCCTTGCCCGCCGAGCAGGGTCAGGTTGCTCCAGACGAACTCGGCCAGCGGTGTCTCGATGGCCATCATGTCCTCCCAGGGCCCTTCGATCCGTGCCTCGGCTTCGTTGCGGTCGGCCCAGCACGGCAGCACCAGCAGCTCGGGCCGCGTCTGCGAGACCAGCATGGCCGGGCCAGCCGCATCGGCCAGCGTCCAGACACGGCCGCTCCTCACCACCTTGCGGACGAAGGCGTCGAGCGAGGCGAGCCTGATCCGCTCGACGAGGTCGGAAGGGTCCGTTTCCGGCTCGATGCCCTCCCGTTGCCAGTCGACGCCGACCAGCCGCCGGATCCGCGTAAGCACCGGCAGTACCTCGCCCAGCAGCTCGCTGAGCCGCAGCTCCTTGATGCGCGGGTTGCGGGCGATCAGCGGCGACCAGCGCTCGGCCTCGCCCCGATCGCTCCACAGGAGTGTGACCTCGCGCCCCTTCAGCCAGCGCGACGGCAGCCGCGCCAGGCCATCCTCGCCGGAGACCGCGAAAACGCGGTTGGCCGCCACGATACGCTCGAGAAAGCGGTCGCGATGCAGCGCGGCGGCGTTGGGAGTGGAACTGGACATCGGCGGCACCCATGCGCCGCCCGACGGTCGGTAACGGCACCGCTATCGTAGGTCACGCAGCAGCGGCGGCACAAGAATGCTTCGCGCCGGGTCTGCCTTGCCTTAGCCCACGATCGCTTCGGACCCTATCAGTCCGAAGCGTGAATCGTCGGTCTCATCAAAGATCTAGCGCGTGATTGCGATTTGAAGAAGAGCAACCACGCTCTAGGAGAGACGTCAGGCACTCACAGGCTGGCGCTCACAGGCAGGCGCTGGTGACCGGCGCGCAAGATGTTCCCGCGCGGCTCAACATGCAGCGAACCGCTTCGATCTGGCGATACCCCAGCATCACCGGGCCCGCCGCGGCGGCGGCCACCAGCACGGCGGCCGAGACCGTCGCCACCGCACCCTCCGCCACGTAGGGCCTCAGCATCTCGTCGAAGGTGATGAGCACGCTCAGCCACGCGAGGCAGAGCGTCACCTCGGCGGCGGCCGGAATGTCGTCGAGCGACCACAGCGGCTGCCGCCGCCAACGGCGATACAGGGCGACGACGATCACGGTCGGCACGAGGGCCAGCGCGACCAGCGCCATCCAACGCGCGAGAGCCAGACCGAAAGCGGTGAGCTTGAACTCCATGACGCCCTGCCCCGGCGTTCGAACCGCCGGTTTGATTGTTTGACCGGACCATCATACCTGCGACGCATTGCCGCCGCCCCAACAGAGATGGTTAGCAAGTCGTGACCGGAAGCGGTCCATGAGCGGAAGGGCTGCGGTGCCCTGCTGGACACCCGCTGGACCCGTTGAGCGCTCTTCGGCGTTCCGCTCCCGACGCTCAGCTCTTGCCCGTCGCCGTGACGATGAAGCTGGCCGCCATGAAATCTGCGTGGCGGAGCGCGCGCCGACCGCTCGCCTCGGTGTCCTCACCCCACTGCTCGATCTGCCAATTCTCGTCGACGTGTGCCGCGGCCCAGGCGTCTGCTGCGTCCAGAGCCCCCGCGGCGTGGGCCAGGGTCAGCAAGGCCGAGCTGGTCAGCGAGGTCATGACGTGCAGCGCCGCCAGCCGCACGGGATCGGCGGCCGCTACTCTTCCAGCCACGCGCTCCCGCAAGATCGGCGGCTGCACCACCGGCATCAGCCCGGTCGTGATCACCGGCGAGACGCCGAGCGCGTGCCGTGCCCATCGAACGACGGGGTCCCAGGCCGCCGATTGACGCTGCACCAACTCGGCCGGACCTTCGGCGCGATAGCAGACGAGATCGGAAGCAGAGAAGGCGGCGATGTCCGCCGCCACGTCGGCGGCCTGATCGGCGACCGCATCGATGGCCGAGTTGACGATGCGCGTGAGCGGCATTCGGGCGGGATCAATCCGCTCGGTCTGTGCGTCCCATTCCGCAGCAACCGCCGTGGCCAGCTCGTTGCTGCCGACAACCAACGCGCGTTTTCCGGGAGTCTTGAGCGGGCGGCCATCGAGTTCGACTGTGAAGCCGTGGTCGCGCGCCGCAGCAACGGCCGTCGTGTAGAAGCGCCAGGGAAGTGGCGCTCGCAGCGACTCTCGGCCGAGCACTTTCGGCGGCTTCGCATCCGCGCCGCCGCCATTGACACCTGCCGGCCCGCCTTTCGATTTCCGATCCGTCACGCCGCCACTCCGGGCCTCGCCAGAAGCGCGTCCAGCGCACGGCCGAGCTCTTGGCTGGCATGGATCAGATGCACGGCCCCCGCAGCCAGGAGTTCTTCGGGCGCATGATAGCCCCAACCGATACCGATGCCCGTGACGCCGGCGTTGACCGCCATTTCGATGTCAAACGTCGTATCACCGATCATCATCGTTCGCCCGCGATCTACGCCGGTTTCCGCCATGGCCGTCACGATCATCGACGGATCGGGCTTCGAGGGATGCTCGTCGGCGGTCTGGATCGATACGAAATGGCGGGACAGCCCTTCCCGGGCGAGCACGGCATCGACCCCACGGCGCGACTTGCCGGTGGCGATCGCGAGCACCACGTCGTCACGCGCGGCCAGTGCCTCGATGGCCGCGTGCACGCCGGGATAGAGTGGCTCCTCGATGATCCCGGCGGTGCGCAGCGCACGAAAGGATGCCTTGTAATCCTCTGCGATGACCGGCGCCTGACGATGTAGCCCAGCCGGCAGCAGCCGCGCGACCGCCCCTTCCAGCGACAGGCCGATGACCCTGCGTACCTGCTCGTCCGGCGGCGGCGGCAGGCCATGTGCCGCGAACGCACCCGCCATCGCCGCAACGATCATGTACTGGCTGTCGACCAGCGTGCCGTCGCAGTCGAAAATGACGAGGTTCATTCGCCATCCTCGGCGAAACGGTTCGCGTCGAGACCGAGCAGCTCCCAGGTCACGGCCATGTGCTCGGAGAGCGGCGCCGTCACGTCGATCTTCGCCGACGAGCGCGGATGCGGAATGATCAGCCGCCGCGCGTGCAGATGCAGCTTGTTGGCCATGTTCTCGGCGGGCAGGTGCTGGTCGCCCTCGTATTTGTTGTCGCCGACAATCGGGTGCCCGATCATGTGCATGTGGGCGCGAAGCTGATGCTGGCGCCCTGTTACGGGCTTCAATGAAACCCACGCCGCCTTGTGCGCCACGCGGTCGATCACCGAATAGTGGGTCGTCGCGTGCATCGCCTCGGCCTGCTCGCCGGGGCGCGCCTTGCGCACGCGGTCGCCATCGGGGCCGGCGGCCTTGACCAGCGCCGCCTCGATCTTGCCCTGCGGCGGCCGCGGCACACCCTTGACCAGGGCCCAGTAGGTCTTGGCCGCCGATCGGGTCTGGAACGTACGGCCGAGACGCGCCGCCGCATTGCGCGTCTTGGCGACGAGCAGCACGCCCGAGGTATCGCGGTCGAGCCGGTGCACGAGGCGGGGGCGCTCGCCGCCGAAGCGGTCGGCCATGCCGGCCAGCATCCCATCGAGGTGCCGCTTGGTGCCCGATCCCCCCTGCACCGCCAGGCCGAACGGCTTGTTCAGCACCAGAACCTCATCGTCCTCGAAAAGGATCATGCGTTCGATGGAGTCGCGGTCGCCCTTCGAGACGCCGAGCGGGGCCTGCAGCCCCGGGGACGGCGCCTTCGGCTGCCGGACGGCGAGCGGCACACGGATTTCAGCGCCGGCGACGAGGCGGTCGTTGGCCTGCGCGCGCTTCGAATCGACCCGCACCTGGCCCGAGCGCAGCAGCTTCTGGAGGTAAGTGTAGCCGACCTCGGGAAAATGCACGCGGAACCAGCGGTCGAGCCGCATGTCCGCCTCGCCGTCGCCGACCCGGATCGCCTCCACCTTGCCGTTCATGCGAGAAGACTCCGCGTAGCCGCAGTCCCGGCCACGAGCGCGGCGATGGAGAGAACAACCGACGCCACCACGTAGGCTGTCGTCCGCACATCGAGGAGATGATCGCTGCTCGTCGCCAATTGCACCGCGTCGAACGAGAAAGCAGAGAACGTCGTCAGCCCACCGAGGAAGCCGGCAGCGACGAGAGCCCGCATCTCGGGCCAGCCCTCATAGCGCTCGATGACCAGCGTCATGACGATGCCCATGAAGAAGGAGCCGACGACATTCACCGTCAGCGTGCCGTAGGGATACGACGTGAGGCCCCGGGCCAGAAACGCCTCGTTGACCAGAACACGCGACAGCGCCCCGACCGCGCCGCCGAGCATCACCAGCAGATAGAGTTTCATGACGGCCGTGCTCCGAGCCCGATACTAGGCCGTATAGCGCCTGCAACGGTGGGCCAAAAGCGCTAGTTCGGCTCGTCGGGCTCGCCGAGCCGGGCACCCAGCGCCCAGCCGATCGTCCAGCCGAGGATCATGCCCACAAGATTGACGCCCATGAACGCCAGCTGATTGAGGTTCTCCGCGTCGTCAGAGCTTTCGAACGTCCTCTGAGCGACAACCCAGTCCGCCACCGGCCCGCCGACGAAGGCGAACGCGAGGGCCGCACCGGCGAGAGCAAAGAGGATAGCGACGAGGTAACGCATGACTTCAACTCCGTCGGGCAGCGCACGAACAGCCTGTCACCGTCATTTCACAGGCCAGAACCAGATTTCGCGGGCACCCGCGTAGTTCGAATAATAGCCGAGCCAGGAGAACCACTCCATCAGCCATTTTGCCGATGAACGATATCCGTTCCAGACGTCGATGTGATCGCCGGTCGGCTGGCCGGAGGGATCGGTCGAGCGATGCCAGTAATCCTGCACGAAGATCAGCCCGGTGCGGCCGAAAATCTTCGGATAGAACTCCGCGGCGTCGGCCCCAGAAATCTTCTCGACCGGACCGATCCCCTCGATCTTGGAGCGCAGCAGGGCCTGCGCCAGAGCGCTGGCGTTGATGAAGTGCATCTCCTCGCGGGCATGCACGGAGCAGTGGGCACAGCCTGAGATCTGGGAGGGCTGCACGCCGGCCCGCCTCAGCGCCACACCGACCCGGATGGCGCACTGATTGGCGAACACCGGGAATCCCTTGCGGATCAGCACCCCTTCCATGTTGGTGAGATCGTTGGGCGCAATGCACGGTGTCTGCACACTCTCGTTGATCGGGTGACCGTGCCAGAGATCCTTGAACTCGATCACCATTCACCTCCAAGGCGCCCACCCGGCCACTTGCTGTTCGCGCCGTCCCCACGACGGACCACAAGTTATTCTGCAACTATAAGGCCCATCCCGGCCGCTTGCAAACGCCTGCCTGTCTTGCGTCTTCGCGAGCCGTTCCAAGACGACCCGAACATTAACTAGCGATCGGGAAAATCCAACTGAGCCGCACTCATCTGGCGTAAGCGGATCAATACGCTTTCGGCATTTGCGCCGAAGCTCTTTCCGAGAGAGCGCCTATGGCTTTGTTCAACATTACCCGCCGCAACAGCATTGTCTCCGACACCAACGCCCTTCAATCTCCAGACGTGGCCAACACCGTCGCCATCGACCGCTCCGGCTACCTGATCGCACTGGGTACCGGCTTCGGCATCATACTCAATGGCACCAGCTCGGTAGCGGTGGACGGACTGGTCGATAGCCGGCAAGGCATAGGCATCGGCCTCTTTCCGACCACGGATTCGACCGGCGGACTGGTGGGAGGTGCGGCCATCACGGTCGGCAGGACCGGCCTCGTCTTCGGAGCCGGCGAAGCTCTGCACACCGAAGTGGATGTCGCCGTCACCAACCGCGGCACCATCAAAGCCTTCGGCGACGGGTCTGGCGGCCATGCCGCGGTCTCTCTGGAAGGCGGCAGCGTCAATCACCGTCTGGTCAACTTCGGGACGATCAGCGGCTGCGGCGACGACGGCACCGACACCGGCACCGGATTGCGGCTGGTCGGAGGCTCGTCCAACGTGGTCGAGAACCGCGGCCTGATCGAGGGCTATTTCGCCGTCGATGCCGACCTCGCGGCATCGACCGTCAATCTCTACAACAACGGTGTGCTTGACGGCAAAGTGCGGCTCGGCGCCGGCAACGACATCGTCAACCAGGACGTCAACGGGCGCATCACCGGCACCGTCGACCTCGGCGCCGGTAACGATGAGTACTTCGGCAACGATCGATCCGAGACCGTCCTCGACAGCGACGGCGCGGACAAATATCAGCTCGGCGGCGGAAACGACACCTACGGCGCGGTGCGGTTCGTAGACGGCATCGGCTTCGTCGCGGCGACCAACGACGGTCTCGATCTCGTCGATGGCGGCAACGGCATCGACACCTATGACGCCGGCGGCGCAAGCGATCCGGTCAGCATCGATCTGGGAGCCGGAACGGCCAGTGGCAACGGCGTCGGCATCGACAGCATCACCGGCTTCGAGAATGCCCGCGGCGGCTCGTCGGACGATATCCTGTTTGGGTCCAGCCTCGCCAACAGCCTGTTCGGCAATGCCGGCGCCGACGTGCTGAAGGGTTTTGCCGGCGCCGATCGCCTCTCCGGCGGCGACGATGGCGACACCTTCGTCTTCGCCAACCGCTCCGACAGCACCGTCAACACCGCCAGCCGCGACATCATCCTCGACTTCGACGCCTCAGAGGATCGCATCGACGTGCACGGCATCGATGCGAACCGCACAGCCGGCGCCGCGGGCAACCAGGACTTCACCTTCATCGGCAACTCGGCCTTCAGCGGCGTGGCCGGGGAGCTCCGCGCGGTGGCCAGCGGCGGCAACACCATCGTCTCGGGAGATACCAACGCCGACGGCGCGGCCGACTTCGCCATCACCCTGCGCGGCGTGCACACCCTCGATGCCGGCGACTTCATCCTGTAATTCAGAACCGGAGGTCGCCACGAACCGTCAGCGGCCCGCGCAACCCGCGGGCCGTTTTCGTTCGAACAGCAAGGTCATCCACCCCCGCCGCGCTTGGCCCTGAGTTTCGCCCAGTAGTCGAGCCGCTTGGCGATCTCGCGCTCGAAACCGCGCTCGGGCGGCGCGTAGAACTGTGGCCGCTTCTTCATCTCGTCGGGAAAATAGTTCTGGCCCGAGAAGGCTTCGGGCGCGTCGTGGTCGTAGGCGTAGCCGTCGCCGTACCCTTCCTCCTCCATCAGCTTGGTCGGCGCGTTGAGAATGATCTTCGGCGGAGAGAGCGAGCCGTGCTCGCGCGCCGCACGCATCGCGGCCTTGTAGGCGACGTAGTTCGCATTCGATTTGGGAGCGGTGGCGAGATAGATCGTCGCCTCGGCCAGCGCCAGCTCGCCCTCGGGCGAACCGAGGAAGTCGAACGCCTCCTTGGCCGCATTGGCGATCGTGAGCGCCTGCGGGTCGGCGAGACCGATGTCCTCCACTGCCATGCGCACGAGACGCCGGGCGATGAACAGCCGGTCCTCGCCGCCGTCGAGCATCCGGCACAGCCAGTAGAGCGAGGCGTCCGGGTCCGAGCCGCGCACGCTCTTATGCAGCGCGGACACCAGGTTGTAGTGACCGTCGCGACCCTTGTCGTAGAGCGGCGCGCGGCGCTGGACGAGCTTGACGAGCCCCGCGCGGTCGAGCGGCTTGCCGCCTTTGCTGGCGGAGAAAACTTCCTCGGCGAGATTGAGGACGGCGCGGCCATCGCCATCGGCCATGCCGATGAGCGCCGAGCGTGCATCCCCATCGAGCGGCAGCGCTCGGCCCACCTCGCGCTCGGCCCGCTGCAGCAGGCTTTCGAGCGCAGCATCGTCGAGACGGTTGAGGGTCAGCACACTGGCGCGCGAGAGCACGGCCGCGTTGAGCTCGAAGGAGGGATTTTCCGTCGTGGCGCCGACTAGCGTGATCGTGCCGTCCTCCATCAGCGGCAGGAAGCTGTCCTGCTGGGCGCGGTTGAAGCGGTGGATCTCGTCGATGAACAGCAGCGTGCCCTTGCCCTGCTCGCGCACGATGCGCGCCCGCTCGAACGCCTTGCGCAGCTCAGCGACGCCGGAGAAAATCGCCGAAAGCTGCTCGAACTCGAGGTTGGTCTCCTTGGCCAGCAGGCGGGCAATCGTCGTCTTGCCGCAGCCGGGCGGACCCCACAGCACGAGGCTCGACAACCGGCCGCTCGCAAGCATCCGCGTCAGCGTGCCGTCGGGGCCGACGAGATGATCCTGCCCCGTCACCTCGGAAAGCGTTTTCGGCCGCAGCCGATCCGCCAGCGGTCGCGGCGCGCCCTTGTCCAGTCCGGCGGCTTGGAAGAGGTTGGTCATCGCGCGCTGTTATAGCTCCACAAGCATGGGCCGCAACACGCCCGCAGCCTTGCCCCCGCTGAAACTTCCGAGAGTGGCGATCCGTAAGCTCCACAACAGCGTCCAAAGCCTACCATTCGCAACCAAACTCCGGAGCCGCCATGAATGCCCTCGTCGATCTGCTGATCAACCTTCCGGAGCGCCTTGCCCGACCACTCACGTGGTTTGCGCCGCACTTCGCGCGCGTCGCGGTCGGCTGGGTATTCATGTGGACCGGCTGGGCGAAGCTCAACAATCTTCCGCTGATGATCGAGAATTTCACCGAATGGGGCATTCCGCTTCCGCACATCCTGACGCCCTTCGTCTCTGCGGTCGAATTCATCGGAGGCCTGCTGCTTCTGCTCGGACTGTTCACGCGCCTTGCCGCCGGCCAGCTCGTCATCGTGATGATCGTCGCCATCATCTCCGCGAAGTGGAACCAGATCGATTCCGCCGCCACGCTGCTCGGCTTCGAGGAGGTGCTCTACATGGGGCTGTTCGGCTGGCTGACCATCGCGGGCCCGGGACCCGTCTCGCTCGACTGGCTGCTGCAGCGCTGGAGGGGCACGCCTGACACCCAACCCGTCGTCGTGGTGTCTGTCGCCGGTTAAACCCGAGGCACCCTTGGCCGCATGGCAAGCTGGGCCGTGTAGGCCAGCGTGACCGCCAGAATGGCGACGACACCGGCTGAGAGGATCGCCCCGATGTGCCAGACCTCGGCCAGCGGCGAGGAGCCGAACAGCATCCCGAAGATCAGATAGATCAACCCGAGCCCGATCCAGGTCGAGGCCGGCCCCTGCACGCCCGCGGCCTGTTCTGCGGCGGCGTTCACCTGGAGCGCGGTCATGCCGTAGACGGCGGCGACGAGGGCCAATTGTAGAACTACGTTGAGCGCCAGCACCGGACCCGACCAGCCTGCACCAAGTCCGCTGTCGCGCAGCCGCCGCCGGTGCAGGGCGTACCAGACCCAGTTCAGCACCGCCTGCACGACGACGTAGGGCCAGACACCCGCACGCTCCATGACCGGGGTCGACAGCAGCAGGAGTGCCGCGAAACCCGCCAGATACGTCAGCAGGGCCGTGAGCAGAAACGGCCAGGGACGCATCGTGCCGGAGGTCGAGAGTGGGTCGGGCAGCGGCATTGAGCTGAATTCCTTCAACGATACCTGTGGGCCGCACTGCACGCCGAAGTGAAAATCAGCTTGCTGCTTGCACGTTTTTCCACTTGACGGACACTCCTTGTACTGCTAACCCACATCAGCTTGGGTTCCAAACCTCTGGTCGGGCGATAGCGCGCTTGTAATTTCTCGATCGAGCCTATTGCCGATGGTCCAACGCACCATCCCTATTCAGCGGGGCACCGGTCACGTCGCGCGGACAGCTTGGCGTGCGGGCCACGGGTCGGCGATTTCGTTTCGGGCACGTGCGCATTTGTCCAGTCGCAGCAGGCCGACCCTGACAGGCCGATCGCCCGATGGCCATCAATGGATAACCCCATGATGGACAATCAGAATTCCGATGCTCGCTACCGTAACATACTTCCACACCGCCCCTTGAAGCCCCAACGTAACGCACGCATCCGTGCGCGCGCGAATGAAAGCGCTCCGCCGCTATCGGCTCGGCCGCCGCCGTCGCAGAAGTGAGAGGGAAGCCGGTCGACTCGAAGCGGCCGATCGAGACGACCTTCCCATCGCAACAGCCACGATCAGGCACCACCGACATTCGAGGAAACGGGCAGCACAGGAGATTTCAGCATGGGCACCTACACGATTACCGCAGATTCCGCACCGATCGGCGACGCCGACGTCGGCTCGTTCGCTCTCGTCACCGACACCGGGTTCATCGTTGGCGGTGCCTCAAGCATCCGGTTCACTGGAGGCGCCACCACGTCGATCATCCGAGGCACGGTCGGCGGAGGTACCAACGGAATTGCCGTTGGTGATTCGGTCGGAGGCGGAGCAGATACCGGAGGTAACAACACGATCAGCGTCGCGGCCAGCGGCGGAGTCCACGGCCTGACCTTTGGCATTCTTGCGTATGGATCGAACAATACGATCGTAAACGCCGGCACGATCTCCGCGTCAATTCCTGCGATCATTTTCGCCCCGACTGGAATTCTCATAAGTGGGGCAAGCAATACGATCATCAATACGGGGGTTATCACCGGAGACTTCGGAATCGTTGCTGGAGCCGATGAAGCCAACAGCGGCGGCCGCATCACGAACTCGGGCACGATCTCGGGCGACGTCACGGCAATCGGCACCTCGGACCTCTGGGAAATCGTCAATACGGGCACGATCACCGGCCGCGGCGGCAGCGCCGCGATCATCGTCGAGGACAACTGCGTCATCGACAACGGCGGCGTCATCCGCGGCGGCTTCGGCGTTCAGTTCAATGGCTCGTCGCGATTGATCAATTCGGGTGAGATCTTTTCATCAGGCTCTTCGCGGTTCGCTGTCTTCGGTGACGCGGGGACACAGGAGGTCACAAATGCCGGCCTGATCGATGGTGACGTCGTGCTGGCCGACGGCTTAGACCTCGTCAACAATCTGGAAGGCGGCACCATCAACGGCACCGTCAGCATGGGTGCCGGCTCCTCCCCGCTTTTTGATTTCGTGACCAACCGGGGAACGATCACTCAGAGTGTGACGTTCGGCGACGGGACGGATTTCTTCACGAACTTCGCGACCGGCAACGTGGGCGCCGTCGTCATGAACGGCGGCAACGACAGTTTCGACAACACGGGTCGCATCAATTCCAATGTCTTCCTCGGAACCGGGTCCGACACCCTCACCAATGCCGGCTTCATTGGCGGTGACGCCGATTTGGGCACCAGCACGACGACCGACAGCGTCGAGAACTCCGGCACCATCCTGGGCTCCGTGCTCATGAACAGCACCACCGCATCGACGCTGATCAACCACGGGAGCGGCATCATCGGCGCCGTCAACATGGGGACCGGCACGGGCGCCAATACGCTGCAGAACCTCGGCCTTGTCCGCGGCAATGTCCAGACGGGCAACGGCGACGACACCGTCACCAACATCGACGGCGTGATCGCCGGCACCGTCAGCCTCGGCTCGGGAAATGACATCTTCACCGGCGGCGCCAGCCGGGAACGCGTCAGTGACGGACTGGGCAACGATGTCATCGCACTCGAAGGGGGCGACGACACCTACCTCATCAGCCCGGCGTTTACCGGCGATAACGGCAACGACGAGATCGAGGGCGGCGCGGGAAGCGACACGATCGATGCCAGGCTGCTCATTTCCGGAGTGACCATCGATCTCGATGACGAGTTCGCCACCGGCCTGCGCATCGCCAACGACGCCATCTTCGGCTTCGAGAACGTCATCGGCAGCAACTTCACCGACACGATCACCGGCTCGGCAACAGAAAACCGCCTCGTGGGAGGCAACGGAAACGATACCCTGACCGGCCTTGCTGGCAACGACCGTCTTCTGGGCGGGCTGAACAGGGACCTTCTCACCGGCGGCGCGGGCCGCGACATTCTTTCGGGGGGCACCGGAAATTTCATCGACACTTTCGACTTCAACGCGACGAGCGAGAGCGGCGTGACGGCCGCAACGCGCGATGTCATCACGGATTTCATCTCGTCCGGCGCATCCAACGACATCATCAATCTTCTGACCATCGACGCCGACACGACGCTAGCCGGCAACCAGGGCTTCAACTTCATCGGCGGCAACGTCGCGTTTACGAGCACCGCCGGCGAGTTGCGCTACACAACGTCGGGCGCCAACACGCTCGTCGAAGCCGATACCACCGGCGACGGCCGCGCCGATTTCGCCATCATGGTGCGCGGTTTACACACGCTCGATGCCGGCGATTTCGTCCTCTGAAAAAGCCAGGACAGGGCTGGGGCGATGACGGCTCCAGCTACCCTCGCACCGCCAGCTCCAAAATCTTGTCGCCGCGCTTGAACGTGAGCTGCCAGACCGGCTGGCGGCGGGCGAGCGCGGCGTCGAGGTCCAGAACGCTGTCGATCGGCTTCTTGGCCACTTCCATCACGACGTCGCCGGGTTGGAAGATGCGGGCCGCAATGCCGCCGGGCCGAACCGAGAGGATCACCACGCCGGCGCCTTCGTCGAGGCCCAGCTCGTCAGCGACGTTGGGCAGAAGGTTCGACACGCGTGCGCCGTCGAAGGGGTGCTGGCCGGCCAGATTGCGGACATCGTCGCGGCCGGGCTCGGGCGGCGCGGCGAGAGCCAGCGACACGCTCACGGGCTTGCCGGCACGCACCACGTCGAGACGCGCCGCATTGCCGACGCCGCGCGTCGTCAGGCGGTAAAACACCGAGCGGGGATCGGTGACCTCGAACCCCTCGACGCGCATGATCACGTCGCCCTCCTGCAATCCGGCGTCGGCGGCTGGACCTTTGCCGGACACGCGCGCCACGACGGCGCCCGCCACGCGGTCGAGCCCCAGGCTCTCGGCGATGTCGCGGGTCACGCTTTCGAGCCGCGCTCCGATCCAGGGCCGCTCGACTTTGCGTCCCGTCGCCGCGCTGTCGACGTAGAGCCGGACGAGATTGGAGGGGATTGCGAACCCGATGCCGACCGAGCCGCCGGACTGCGAAAAGATCATCGTGTTGATGCCGACCAGCCGGCCCGCCATGTCGACGAGCGCGCCGCCGGAGTTGCCGGGATTGATGGCGGCATCCGTCTGGATGAAGACCTGCGCGTCGGAGCGGCCGACCTCGCTGCGCGCCAGGGCCGATACGATGCCGCTCGTCACCGTCTGGCCGACGCCGAACGGATTGCCGATGGCGAGCACCAGATCGCCGACCTCCAGCGTGTCGGAATCCTCGATCTCGATGGCCGGAAAGCGCTCGCCGGCGCTCTCGATCTTCAGCACGGCGATATCGGTCTTGTCGTCCTGCGTGACGACCTTGGCGTCGAACTCCCGCTTGTCCGACAGTGCGATGCGGATCTCGGTCTCGCCGCGCCCCTTGACGACGTGAGTGTTGGTGACGACGAGGCCCTCGGGGCTGACGATGACGCCAGAACCGAGCGAACTCTGGATGCGCTCGGACGGGCGGCCGAACTCGTCGCCGAAGAACCGGCGGAAGAAGGGATCGCCGGCAAACGGCGAGTTGAAGGTCTGCACCCGGCTGCGCACGTACACGTTGACCACCGACGGCGCCGCACGGCGCACGATCGGCGCGAACGAATACTGCGCCGCCTCACGCGACGGCGGCGGCTCCCTGCGCTGCTGCTGCGCATCCGCCGGTCGCCAGCCCGGCGTTGCCAAGGCGGCGGCCAGCGCAGCGATCACGATTAGAGCGGCCGGTAAGGCTCGTTTCGGGGACATGGACACTCCCTGCTCGCCAGCACCTGGAACGGGCGACGGTTCCAAAGGTGCTTTCTATACGGCAGCCACGGTAGCGAAAAGACGGCTGCGTCCGGGCGGCACGTCCAGCCTCGGCAACCACTCACGAACATGTTACATAGTCACACTATCGCCTCGATAGGGCGGTTGTTAGACAGGCGTTCGACCGGGCCGCGCCTGGACCACGATCGCTTCGGACCCTATCGGCCCGAAGCGTGAATCGTCGGTCTCATCAAAAATCTAGGGCGTGATTGCGATTCGAAGAAAAGCAAACACGCACTAGACGGACCCCGGCGTCAGGGAGACAATCAATGAAGTCGTTCGTCAGGGCCGCAGTCGCAGCCGCCGCACTCGTGGCCGTCAGCGGGGCGGCATTCGCAGCCAGCCTCGCCGTCGGCAAGAAGCTCGAAGTCAACGTCGATCCGAAAAACATGGACGCCGAGCGCAAGGCGCTGTGGGCGAAGTTCGGCGGCTGGTGCTCGATCAAGGACTGGCATCCGGCCGTCGCCAAGTGCGAGGAAAGCAAGGACGGCGACGCCAGCTTCCGCACGCTGACACTCAAGGACGGCGGCGTCATCAAGGAGAAGCTGCTCGAAGCGCGCGACAACCTCTATCGGTACGCGATCATCGAAAGCCCGCTGCCGGTCAAGAATTACGAAGCGCAGTTCGCGCTGACGCCCGATGATGACGACGAGGACGAAGTGAATTTCGCCTGGTCGGCCGTGTTCGACGCCAATGGCAAGGAAGACAAGGAAGCGCGCGGCGTGATCGATGGAATCTTCAAGGCCGGCATGGACAACATCAAAGTCATGACCGCCAAGCCCGACTCCGACGAGGACGACGACGGCAAATAAAAATCAGGGCTGGACCATCGGTCCAGCCCTCACCGCGTTTCGCGAATTGTCGGTCTGACCGCCGATGTCGCGACGGTTGTCAGGCGGTCTTCTCGGCCGCGGCCGCGGCCATCTCGGCGTGACGCGCCTTGTCGTCGGCGCCCTTCACTGTCACGTCTCGATCGACGAGCTCGATCACCGCGCGCGGGGCGCTGTCGCCGTAGCGGAAGCCGGCCTTGAGAACACGCGTGTAGCCGCCGGCGCGATCCTTGTAGCGCGGGGCCAGCGTGTCGAAGAGCTTCTTGACCATCGCTTCGTCGCGCAGTCGCGAGGCGGCGAGGCGGCGCGAGTTGAGGTCGCCCTTCTTGGCCAGCGTGATGTACTTGTCCATCACGCGCTTCAAGTCCTTGGCCTTGGGAAGTGTGGTGACGATCTGCTCATGCTTGATGAGTGCCGCCGCCATGTTCGAGAACATCGCCTGGCGATGTCCGCTGTCGCGGCTGAAGCGCCGCCCGAGCTTTCCGTGCATCATGGTTGTTACCCTTTCGTTGTGTGCGGACGGAGTTCTTCGGCCCCGTCTCGTTACTGGTGTGTCGTTGAGTGGTGAGTCGTGAGTGGCATCAATTCCGAGCGGATTGGGCGATCGTTCGATGCACCACTCACCATTCACGACTCACCACTCACGCATTCCTAGAACTGATCCTCGAACCGCTTGGCCAGCTCCTCGATGTTGTCCGGCGGCCAGTTCGGAACTTCCATGCCGAGGTGCAGGCCCATGGCGGCGAGCACCTCCTTGATCTCGTTCAGCGACTTGCGCCCGAAGTTCGGCGTGCGCAGCATCTCGGCCTCGGTCTTCTGGATGAGATCGCCGATGTAGACGATGTTGTCGTTCTTCAGACAGTTGGCTGAGCGCACGGAGAGCTCGAGCTCGTCGACCTTCTTCAGCAGCGCCGCGTTGAAGGCCAGCTCCGGATGGCGCTGCTCCTCCTGCGGACGCTTCGGCTCCTCGAAGTTGATGAAGATGGCAAGCTGGTCCTGCAGAATGCGCGCAGCGAGCGCCACCGCGTCCTCCGCCTTCACCGAGCCGTCGGTCTCGACCATCATGGTGAGCTTGTCGTAGTCGAGAATCTGGCCTTCGCGCGTGTTCTCGACCTTGTAGGACACCTTCTTGACCGGCGAATACAGGCTGTCGACGGGGATCAGCCCGATCGGCGCGTCGTCGGGCCGGTTGCGGTCGGCGGCGACGTAGCCCTTGCCCATGTCGGCGGTGAACTCCATCCGGATGGAGGCGCCCTGGTCGAGATGGCAGATGATGTGCTCGGGGTTGAGGATCTCGATGTCGGACCCCGCCTCGATGTCGCCGGCCTTCACCGGACCGGCGCCCTCTTTCTTGAGCACCATGCGCTTGCTGCCTTCGGAGTGAATGCGCAGCGCGATTTCCTTGATGTTGAGAACGATGTTGGTCACGTCCTCGCGGACGCCGGGAATCGACGAGAACTCGTGCAGCACGCCGTCGATCTGCACCGTCCTGATGGCCGCGCCCTGAAGCGACGACAGCAGCACGCGGCGCAGCGCATTGCCGAGCGTCATGCCGAAGCCGCGCTCGAGCGGCTCGGCGACCATGGTCGCGATGCGGTTCCTCTCGCGGCCGGGCGCGATTTCGAGCTTCTGCGGCTTGATCAGATCTTGCCAGTTCTTCTGCAATACGTTGTTCACGTTGCACCTCGGATCGGGGTTCGGCGCGGATCGGGGGAGACCGCGCGCACATCACCGGAAAAGTTTGACACGTCTAACGACACACGGAACGAACGAGCGGCACTTCCGCGAACGGGTACGCAGCGAGGCCACGGCCGGTCAGACGCGGCGGCGCTTGCGCGGCCGGCAGCCGTTGTGCGGAATAGGGGTGACATCGCGGATCGACGTGATCTGGAAGCCGACGGACTGCAGCGCGCGCAGCGCCGACTCACGGCCCGAGCCCGGCCCGCAGACTTCGACTTCGAGCACCTTCATGCCGTGCTCCATGGCCTTTTTGCCGGCGTCCTCGGCGGCCATCTGCGCGGCGAACGGTGTCGACTTGCGTGACCCCTTGAAGCCCATGGTGCCCGAGGACGACCACGCCAGCGTGTTGCCCTGTGCGTCGGTGATCGTGATCATCGTGTTGTTGAACGAAGCGTTGACGTGCGCCACGCCTGACGAAATGTTCTTTTTCTCGCGCTTTTTGACTTTGGCGCGGCCTTTCTCGGGTGCTTCTTTGGCCATCGGGGGTGCTCGGCTCCTCGGCCCGCGGTTCGCGGGCGTGCTTGGTCATTCGGACTAGGGTCTTGGGTCAGCGGACGATCGAAGCGGGCACGGTTTGCAACCCGCCCGTCGCTCGATCGGGATCAGGTCGATTTCTTCTTGCCGGCGATGGCCTTGGCCGGTCCCTTTCGGGTTCGCGCGTTGGTGTGGGTACGCTGGCCGCGGACAGGCAACCCCTTGCGGTGGCGCAGGCCGCGATAGCAGCCGAGGTCCATCAGCCGCTTGATGTTGGTGCCGACCTCGCGCCGGAGATCACCCTCGACGACGTAGTCCCGGTCGATGGCCTCACGGATCTGGAGCACCTCGGCGTCGGTCAACTGATTGACGCGCCGGTCAGCGGGAATGTTGACCTTGCTGCAGATTTCGGAAGCGAATTTCGGACCGATCCCATGAATGTACTGCAGCGCGATCAGCACGCGCTTCTGGGTCGGAATATTCACACCTGCGATACGTGCCACGTCTCTCTCCTGGCGCCTGCCAACTGCCACCCCGCCATGGGGCTCGTTCGATTGTCTAGACCGCTGCGCACGGCCAAACTGTTCATTCCGATGCGAAAGTCCCAATCACGTCAGAGTATTACGCCCAGTGCGTAACGCCAAAACGCGCCGCGACCCGTATCCGGCGGCGCATGCCGCTCGGCCGGGTCCCGACGGGACTTTGATCTGTTGTCTCACGGTCTTAGACCGCCTCTCCCGCTTCGTCAACACAACGGCCCGGTCTGTCGTGTCGCGGTCATGCCGCGCCCGCCGGCAGGTGCGCTGCCGCTCCGACCTTGCCAAGGATGCTCTCGATTTCCGCTCCGACGTCGGCGATGGCCGCCATGCCATCGACACCGTGCAGCTTGCGGTAGGCGAAGTAATAGCCGATCAGCGGCGCCGTCTCGCGATAGTAGGCCATCAGCCGGGTTTTCAGTGCCTCGGCATTGTCGTCGGCCCTCACCGTGCCGCCGGCCGCCAGGGTTTCCCGCGCCCGGTTCTCGATGCGGGAAACCAGGATGGCGTCGTCAACCTTGAGTTCGATCACGGCATCGAGCTTGCGGCCCTTGGACTCGAGCAGCACGCCGAGCGCATCCGCCTGCTTGAGCGTGCGCGGAAAGCCGTCGAGGATGAATCCCTTGGCGCAATCCGGCTGGTCGATCCGCTCGGAAATGATGCCGATGACGATGTCGTCGGAAACGAGCCCGCCGCTCTTCATCACGGCTTCCGCCTTGCGGCCGATCTCGGTGCCGGCCTTGACCGCCGCGCGCAGCATGTCGCCGGTCGAAAGTTGGACCAGCCCGTGCCTCGCACTCAGAGTCTGGGCCTGGGTGCCCTTGCCGGCACCCGGCGGTCCGAGCAGAATCAGGTTCATCGGCGCCCCCCCGGCACTCCACCCCGTGTCGACGAGCCGCGCAGCTTGGCCTTCTTGATCAGACCCTCGTACTGGTGGGCCACGAGATGGCTGTGCACCTGGGCGACCGTATCCATGGTCACGCTGACAGCGATCAGCAGCGACGTGCCGCCGAAGTAGAACGGAACGGCCGCCTGTGTGCGAAGGATTTCCGGCAGCACGCAAACCGCCGCCAGATAGATCGCACCGACCACCGTGATGCGGGTGAGCACATAATCGATGTACTCGGCCGTCTTCTCACCCGGACGGATGCCGGGCAGGAACCCGCCGTATTTCCTCAGATTGTCGGCCGTCTCCTTCGGATTGAACACGACCGCGGTATAGAAGAAGGCGAAGAAGATGATCAGCGCCACGAACATCACGATATAGAGCGGCTGGCCGGGTCCGAGAGACGCCACGACGGAGCCCCATTCCGGCACCCACTGCGCCACGCTTTCAGGCAGGATCTTCCCGATCCACGTCGGTCCGCTGCTACCCTGCGAAAACTGCGCGATGGTCAGCGGCAGCACCAGCAGCGAGGAGGCGAAGATCGGCGGAATGACACCCGACGAGTTGAGCTTCAGCGGCAGATGCGAAGCGTCACCCTGGAACATGCGGTTGCCGACCTGACGTTTCGGATACTGGATCAGCAGCCGGCGTTGCGCGCGCTCGATGAAAACGATCGCGGCAACGACGAAAATCATCAACGCCAGCAGGGCGAGAAGAAGGCCGGTCGACAGCGCGCCGGTGCGCGCCATCTCGAACAGGCCGGCGAGCGCCGAGGGCAGCCCGGCCACGATGCCGGCGAAGATGATCAGCGACACGCCATTGCCGACGCCGCGCTGCGTGATCTGCTCGCCGAGCCAGAGCAGGAACATGGTCCCACCGACCAGGGTAATGACCGTGGTGGCGCGGAAGAACAGGCCCGGATCGGCGACAGCGGGACCGGTGCTCGAGGTCGAGCCTTCGAGGCCGACGGCAAGACCGTAGGCCTGGGCCGTCGCCAGCACCACCGTCAGATAGCGGGTATACTGGTTGATCTGCTTGCGGCCCGACTCGCCCTCTTTCTTCAGAGCTTCGAGCTTCGGCGACATCGAGCTCATCAGCTGCATGATGATCGATGCCGAGATGTACGGCATGATGTTGAGGGCGAAAATCGCCATGCGCTCGACGGCGCCGCCAGCGAACAGATTGAAAATGCCGAAAATGCCCTGCGACTGGGCCTTGAAGGCTTCGGCGAAGGCGGCAGCGTCGACGCCGGGAATGGGGATGAACGTACCGAGCCTATAGACGACGAGCGCCGCCAGCGTGAACCAGATGCGGCGCTTCAGGTCCTCGGCCTTGGCGAAGGCTCCGAGGTTCAAGTTAGAAGCGAGCTGCTCGGCAGCGGATACCATCGTTCTTTTCTCCCGACCCTCGCGCCCGACCTACTCACTGTCCGGAGGCTGGCCTTGTTGGCGTCACGGCTGCCGCAGACATAGGAGGCCCGAGGCGGCCCGGCAACGTGCCCGGCTTTCCCGGTTGCCGGCTCGGCCGGCCGAAGTGAGTGCCGCGGAACCGCCGGCTCACTCGGCCGGAGTTTCCGGGGTCGGCCGAACCTTAAGCCTCGGCCTTGTCCTTTGCGGCGCTACCGCCGCCGGCCTTCTTCGCAGCAGCGTTCTTTTTTGCCGCCGTTTTCTTGCGCTTGGCTTCGTCGGCCGCGAGTATTTTCTTCTCGATCAGCTTCACCGAGCCGCCGGCCTTTTCGATGGCCGCCTTGGCCGACGCGGAGGCGTGGTTCGCGGTCAGCGTCAGCTTGGCCTTCAGCTCGCCCGAACCCAGAATGCGCAGACCGTCCTTGGGACGCCGGACGATGCCGGCCGCAACAAGCGCGGCGTTGTCGACGCTGGCACCGGCCTTGAGCTTGCCCTCGTCGATCGCCTTCTGGAGCGCGCCGAGATTGAT
This sequence comes from Hyphomicrobium sp., assembly GCA_052388455.1. Classification (GTDB taxonomy): domain Bacteria; phylum Pseudomonadota; class Alphaproteobacteria; order Rhizobiales; family Hyphomicrobiaceae; genus CAZSNH01. The sequence continues at coordinate 13,151 of JBQTIA010000143.1, read as the reverse complement.
CTCGTTGTAGATTTTCGGGCGCCATTTGTTGAAGCCGCGCTTCGGCAGGCGCCGATGCAGCGGCATCTGACCGCCTTCGAACCCACCAATGGCGACGCCGGATCGCGCCGTCTGGCCCTTGCCGCCGCGGCCACCCATCTTGCCCATGCCGGAGCCGATGCCACGGCCGATGCGCACGCGAAACTTGCGTGAGCCGGGATTGTCTTTGATGTCGTTGAGCCGCATGGGACCCTGTGCTCCTGGTGGACTTCGAACTTTACTTGCCCTTGTCGTCGACGACGCGGACAAGGTGCGAAATACGATTGATCATGCCGCGCACAGCGGGAGTATCCTCCAGCGTATTGCGGCGACGCAATTTGTTGAGGCCGAGGCCGACGAGCGTCTGGGTCTGAACTTCTGGACGCCGATTGGCGCTCGCGTACTGCTCGATCGTCACTGTCTTCTTGGCTGCCATGTCACTTCACCTTCTGGCTCGATGCGCTTCACAGCGCTCAGGCGTCGGCCGCCGTTGCATCGGCGACACCGGCGCCGTCACGGCGGCGCGAGACGATCTCGGACACCTTCTTGTTGCGCCGGGCCGCGACAGAGCGCGGGTTTTCCTGGTGCTTCAGGGCATCGAACGTCGCGCGGACGACGTTGTAGGGATTGGTCGAGCCGAGCGACTTGGCCACCACGTCCTGCACGCCGAGCATCTCGAACACGGCGCGCATGGCGCCGCCCGCGATGATGCCGGTGCCGGGAGGCGCCGAGCGCAGCACGACCTTGCCCGCGCCGTGCTGGCCTTCGCTGTCATGATGCAGCGTGCGGGCATCGCGCAGCGGAACGCGGACCAGGGCGCGGCGCGCGGCTTCCGTCGCCTTGCGGATCGCTTCCGGCACTTCGCGCGCCTTGCCGTGACCGAAGCCGACGCGGCCCTTCAGGTCGCCGACCACTACGAGGGCCGCAAAGCCGAAGCGCTTGCCGCCCTTGACGACCTTGGCGACACGATTGATGTGCACCAGCTTGTCGGAAAACTCGCTGTCGCGCTCGTCCTTGTCGCGATCACGATCCCGGCCGCCGCGGTCTCTCTGGGGTCCACGTGCCACTTCAGTATCCTTTCATCAGAAGCTGAGGCCGCCCTCGCGGGCGGCATCGGCGAGCGCCTTGACGCGCCCATGGAAGATGTAGCCGCCGCGATCGAACACGACCTCCTTGAGGCCGGCTTTCAGCGCGCGCTCGGCGACGAGCTTGCCCACGGCCGCGGCCGCACCCTTGTCGGCGCCGGTCTTGAGGCTGGTGCGCATGTCCTTCTCGAGGCTCGAAGCCGCGGCGATCGTCTTGCCGCCGGCGTCGTCGATGATCTGCGCATAGATGTGCTTCGACGTCCGATGCACCGAGAGGCGCGGACGGCCGGCGTTGCGCAGCTTGAGCGTACGGCGCACGCGGGCCTGGCGCCGGTCGAAGAGTTTATTGACGTTCGGCATGGCGCGGGTCCTTACTTCTTCTTGCCTTCCTTGCGGAAGATGTATTCGCCCTTATAGCGCACGCCCTTGCCCTGATAGGGCTCGGGCTTGCGCGAGGCGCGGATGTCGGCCGCCACCTGACCGACCTTCTGACGGTCGATCCCGGTCACGGTCACCTGGTCCTGCTTGGCACCGCCGACCTTCACTTCGACGCCGGCCGGAATCTGGTGCACCACCTCGTGGCTGTAGCCGACGTTGAGGACAAGCTGGTCCTTACCCTTCAGCGCCGCCTTGAAGCCGACGCCGTGGATTTCCAGCGTATGGGAATATCCCTCGGTGACGCCCTTGATAAGATTCTGCACCATGGTGCGCGACATGCCCCACATGGAGCGTGCCGTCTTGCTATCGTCGCGCGGCGTGATCTCGATGCCGGACGCGGTCTTTTCGACCTTCATATCCTCCGGCAGCGTGAAGGAAAGTTCGCCCTTGGCGCCCTTCATCTTCACGGTCTGGCCGCTGACCGTCGCCGTCACGGAGGACGGTACGGCAACGGGCTTCTTTCCAATTCGTGACATGGGCCTCGACCCTTGGTTCGCCCGGCGGCATGGCCGCCGGACCCTTCAGACTAGAAGATGTTGCAGATGATCTCGCCGCCGACGTTTTCCTCGCGCGCCCGGCTGTCGGACATCACGCCCTTCGGCGTCGACAGGATCGAGACGCCAAGACCGTTGGCGACGGTTTCGAGATCCTTGACCGGCGAATAGACCCGGCGGCCGGGCTTCGAGACGCGGGTGATTTCGCGGATCGCAGGCTGGCCGTTGTAGTATTTGAGCTCGATCTCGAACTCCGGAAGGTTGCCCTTCAGCTCGACCCGCGCGTAGCCGCGGATGAAGCCTTCCTCGGCCAGCACGTCGAGCACGCGAGCGCGCATGTTCGAAGCCGGCGTCGACACTTTGGGACGGCGGCGCAGCTGTGCATTGCGGATGCGGGTCAGCATATCGCCGAGCGGATCGTTCATCGCCATGATGTGTGCCTCCTTACCAGCTCGACTTGACCATGCCCGGAATGCGGCCTTGGCTGGCCAGCTCCCGGAGCTTGTGGCGGCACATCTTGATCTTGCGATAGTAGCCGCGCGGACGCCCGGTCAGCTCGCAACGGTTGCGGATGCGGGTCGGCGAGGAGTTGCGCGGCATCTCCGCCAGCTTGAGACGCGCGGCGAAACGCTCCTCGGCCGGCAGCTTCATGTCGTTGGCAACGGCTTTGAGTCGCTTGCGCTTCGCTGCGTGCTGGGCCGACAGCTTGCGGCGCAGATTGTTCTTTTCGGTCGAGCTGGTCTTTGACATCAAGTCCTCCAAAGGCCTTTCGGGAGATGTTCGGTCCCGAGGTCCTCTAGCTGCGGAAAGGGAAGTTGAAGCCACGCAGCAACTCGCGGGCTTCGTCGTCGGAATTGGCGGTCGTCACAACGATGACGTCCATGCCCCAGATCTGATCGACCTTGTCGTAGTCGATTTCCGGAAACACGATGTGCTCCTTCAGTCCGCAGGCGTAGTTGCCGCGGCCGTCGAAGCTCTTCGGGTTGAGACCGCGGAAGTCCTTCACGCGCGGCAGCGCGATGGTGACGAAGCGGTCGAGGAATTCGTACATGCGGTCGCCGCGCAGAGTCACCTTGCAGCCGAGCGCCATGCCTTCGCGCACCTTGAAGGTGGCGATCGACTTGGTCGACTTGGTGATCAGCGCCTTCTGGCCGGCGATCTGCGCCAGGTCGGCGGCGGCGTTGTCGACCTTCTTGCGGTCGGCCGTCGCCTCGCCCACGCCCATGTTGAGCACGATCTTTTCGATGCGCGGAATCATCATCGGATTCGAGTAGGCGAACTTCTTCGCCAGCTCATCGCGCACCACCTTTTCGTAGTGCGACTTCATCCGCGGCTTGTAGTCCTTCGGACGCGGCTTCGTCACGCGCGGCTCGGCCGCCTTCGCAGCCTTGTCGGCCTTGGCCTTGGCTGCTGCGGCGGCCTTCGGGTTCGCTCCGCCCTGGGGTGGCTTGCCACCTTTGGCGTCCGGCGCCTTGCCGCCCTGCTTCTCTTTATCGGCCATGGGAGTTTAGACCTTCTCCGGGATGACTTCGCCCGATCGCTTGGCGAAACGGACTTTCTTGCCGTCGGCGAGGAGCTTGAAGCCGACGCGGGTCGGCTTGCCGTCCTTGGGATCCTCGAGCGCCAGATTCGATATGTGAATCGCGGCTTCCTTCGAAATGATTCCGCCTTCCGTCTTCGCCGTCTGGCGCTGGTGACGACGGACCATGTTCACGCCGCGCACGAGCGCCTTGCTCTCCTTGGGCCGCATCTCGATGACTTCACCGTGCTTGCCCTTGTCGCGGCCGGTGAGCACGATGACGTGATCACCCTTCTTGATTTTCTGCGATGCCATCACAGCACCTCTGGAGCGAGTGAAACGATCTTCATGTGGTTCTTGGTCCTGAGCTCGCGCGTGACAGGTCCGAAGATGCGGGTGCCGACGGGATCGCCCTGCGGATTGACCAGCACGGCGGCGTTGGTGTCGAAGCGGATCAGCGAGCCATCGGGGCGACGAACGCCCTTTTTGATCCGGACCACAACGGCCTTCATCACCTGTCCCTTTTTCACGCGACCCTTCGGAATCGCCTCCTTCACCGACACCACGATGGTGTCGCCGATGGTGGCGTAGCGCCGCTTCGAGCCGCCGAGCACCTTGATGCACTGGACGCGGCGGGCCCCCGAATTGTCGGCGACGTCGAGATTCGTCTCCATCTGGATCATCGCGCGTCTCTTCCTTCCTTGCCGGGACGCTCAGATTGGCGCCCCCGAATTCGATATATTCCGTCCCGCTCCGCCGCCAAGGCCGCTGCCTCCGCTCGATCAGGTCACGTCGTCTTGGCGTCCAGCACAACCCACCGTTTGTTCTTGGAGATGGGCGCGCTCTCCTCGATCGAGACCAGATCACCGGTCTTGAATTTGTTGGCTTCGTCGTGCGCGTGATACTTCTTGGTACGGCGCACGGTCTTCTTAAGCAGCGGGTGCGTGTAGCGGCGCTCGACTTCGACAACGATGGTTTTGTTGTTCTTGTCGGAAACGACCACACCCTGCAGGACGCGCTTCGGCATTTGTCTCTGTTCTCCTCAGGCGCCCGACTTGGGGCTTCCCGCCCGCTTCGCGCGAGCAACCGTCATGATGCGTGCGATGTCGCGCCGAACCTGGCGAACCCGCGACGTGTTCTCGAGCTGTCCGGAAGCCCGCTGAAAGCGCAGGTTGAACTGCTCCTTCTTGAGCTTGCCCAGCGCGTCGTCGAGCTCGTCGAGCGACTTGCCTCTGAACTCTGCTGCCTTCATCGTTGCGTCCTCACTCGTCCTCGCCGTCTCGGTCGCGTCATGGTGATCAGGCCATGCGCGTCACGATGCGGCACTTGATCGGCAGCTTGGCGGCGCCGAGCAGCAGCGCCTCTTTGGCCACCTGCGGATTGACGCCGCCCACCTCGAAGATGATGCGGCCCGGCTTCACGCGCGCCACCCACAGCTCGATGCCACCCTTGCCGGAGCCCATGCGGACTTCCGCCGGCTTCTTGGTCACGGGCAGATCGGGGTAGACGCGCAGCCAGATGCGGCCCTGGCGCTTGGTATGGCGGGCGATGGCGCGGCGTGCCGCTTCGATTTGGCGCGCGGTCAAGCGCTCCGGCTCGACGGCTTTCAGGCCGACCTCACCGAAATTGAGCGTGGTTCCGCCCTTCGAGGCGCCATGCAGGCGCCCCTTGAAGGCTTTGCGGAACTTGGTGCGTGCGGGTTGCAACATGGGTGTTCTGCCTCAAATTCCTCGTCACGCCTGCTCGGGAGCGGGGCCCGGTCCGGAGCGATCGCCGCCCCGGTCGCCACCGCGATCACCGCCCCGGCCGCCGCGCGGACGCCGGTCGCGGCGGTCGCGGTCGTCGTCACGGCGCGGACGCGAGCCGCCCTCGGGACCTTCGAGCGACTTCTTCTCGGACGCCATGGGATCGTGCTCCATGATCTCGCCCTTGAAGATCCAGACCTTGATTCCGATGACGCCATAGGCGGTCTTGGCGAGGCCGTAGCCGAAGTCGATATCGGCTCGCAGCGTGTGCAGCGGAACGCGGCCCTCGCGGTACCACTCGATGCGCGCGATTTCCGCGCCGCCCAGGCGGCCCGAGACGTTGATGCGGATGCCGACCGCGCCGGAACGCAGCGCCGACTGCACGGCCCTCTTCATGGCCCGGCGGAACGCCACGCGGCGCTCGAGCTGCTGGGCGATGTTCTCGGCGACCAGCACGGCGTCGATGTCGGGACGGCGCACCTCGAGAATGTTGAGATGCACTTCGGAGGCGGTGAAGCGGGCGAGCTCGCTGCGTAGCTTCTCGATATCGGCGCCCTTCTTGCCGATCAGCACGCCGGGACGGGCGGTGTGAACCGTCACGCGGCACTTCTTGTGCGGGCGTTCGACGACGACCTTCGATATGCCGGCCGTACGCTGATGCTGCATGATGTGGTCGCGGATCTTCATGTCCTCGGAGAGCAGCTTGCCGTATTCGCGGTTGCCGGCGAACCAGCGGCTGTCCCAGGTCCGGTTGATGCCGACGCGAAGCCCGATTGGGTTAACCTTGTGACCCATGTTATGCGGTCTCCTTAGCGGCCTTGTCGGCCTTGGGCTTGGCAGACTTCACCGGCGCGGATTTCGCGGCTGCGGCGGACTTCTTCGACTTGGCCTTCGGCTCGGCCGCCTCTTCCTCGACCTGCCGGACGATGACGGTGATCTCGGAGAACGGCTTCACGATCGCCGCCGAGCGGCCGCGGCCGCGCGAGGTGAAGCGCTTCATCAGCAGGTTCTTGCCGACCCAGGCCTGCGCAACGACCAGGCTGTCGATATCCAGCCCGTGGTTGTTCTCGGCGTTGGCGACCGCGCTCTGCAGGCACTTGCGGACATCGCCCGCGATCCGCTTCCTCGAAAATTCGAGATCGGACAGCGCGCGCTCCACCTTCTTGCCGCGGATCAGGCCGGCGACCAGATTGAGCTTCTGAGGCGAGATCCTCAGGTTTTTGGCGACTGCCTTGGCCTCGGTGTTGGCCAGGCTGCGCTCTCGCTTTGGCTTGCCCATTACGATTTCACCGCTTTCTTGTCGCCGCCATGGCTCTGGAAGAGCCGCGTCGGAGCGAACTCGCCGAACTTGTGACCGATCATGTCCTCGGTGATATTCACGGGGATATGCTTATGGCCATTGTGCACGCCGAACGTCAGTCCCACGAACTGGGGCAGGATCGTCGAGCGACGGCTCCAGATCTTGATGACCTCGTTGCGACCCGACGAGCGTACCTTCTCAGCCTTCTTGAGAATGTAGCCGTCGATGAACGGGCCTTTCCAAATTGAACGTGCCACTGGTCTTCTCCTGGTGCGTCTCGCGAGCCCGATTACTTCTTCACATGCCGGCTGCGGACGATGTCCTTCTCGGTGCGTTTGTTCTTGCGCGTCTTGAAACCCTTGGTCGGCTTGCCCCACGGCGTCGCCCAGTGCTTGCCACCCTTGGTGCGGCCGCCGTTGGGATGATCGATGGGGTTCATGGCGATCGAGCGGACCGTCGAGCGCTTGCCCTTCCAGCGCGTACGACCGGCCTTGCCGACCACTTCGTTGACATGATCCGGGTTCGACACGGCGCCGATCGACGCCATGCACTCGGACCGGACGCGGCGCGTCTCGCCCGAGTTCAGCTTCAGCACGGCCCAGCCGCTGTCGCGGCCGACGAGTTGCGCGAAGGAACCCGCCGAGCGTGCCATCTGGCCGCCGGCGCCCGGCTTCAGCTCGACATTGTGCACGATGGTGCCGATCGGCATGGCGGCGAGAGGCATGGCGTTGCCGGGCTTCACGTCGACCTTGGCGCCCGCGACGACGCTATCGCCGACGGCGAGCCGCTGCGGCGCGAGAATGTAGGCCTGCAGCCCGTCCTCGTACTTCACCAGCGCGATGTAGGCCGTGCGGTTGGGATCGTACTCCAGCCGCTCGACGACCGCCGGCATGTCGAACTTGCGCCGCTTGAAATCGACGAGCCGATAGGCCTGCTTGTGACCGCCGCCGATGTGGCGCGTGGTGATACGGCCGTTGGAGTTGCGCCCGCCGGTCTTCGGCTTGCCCTCGACGAGCACCTTGATCGGCGCACCCTTCCAGAGGTGGCTGCGGTCCACCTGCACGAGGTGGCGCAGACCCGGAGACGTCGGACGGAATGTTTTGAGTGCCATGGTCCGCGTTCCCTCAGAGCCCCGTCGTCACGTCGATGGAATGACCTTCCTCGAGCGTGACGATCGCCTTCTTGGTGTCGCTCAAAGTCGCCAGGATTCCCTTGAAGCGACGGCGCTTGCCCTTGCGAACCAGCGTATTGACCGCTTTGACCTTGACGTTGAACAAAGTTTCGATCGCCGCCTTGATGTCGGTCTTGGTCGCCTTCGGAGCCACCTTGAAGATGACCTGATTGGACTCCGAGACGAGTGTCGCCTTCTCGGTGATGACCGGAGAGAGGATCACATCGTATGCGTTGAGCTTCATGACTTTGACCTTTCGCTCACGCCTTGCCCGCCCGCGCCTTCGGCCCGTCTCCGAACCGCGCTTCGAGCGCGTCGATGGCGGCCTTGGTCAGCACGAGCTTCTTGCGGCGGAGAATGTCGTAGACGTTGATGCCTTGCACCGGCAGCACGTCGATGTTCGGGATGTTGCGGGCCGCGCGGGCGAACGTCGCCTCGATCTCGGCGCCGTCCACGATGAGTGCGTTGCCGAGGTCGAGCTTGGCGAACTGCTCTCGCAGCGCGCCGGTCTTTCCTTCTTTCGCCGTCGCCTTGTCGAGGATCACGACATCGCCCGACTTGGCCTTGGCGGAGAGCGCGTGGCGCAACGCCAGGGCGCGCACCTTCTTCGGCATCTCGATGGCGTGCGAACGCGGCTTGGGACCGAATGCCTTGCCGCCGCCGCGCCACTGGGGAACCGACTTGTCGCCATGGCGGGCGCCGCCGGTGCCCTTCTGCTTGTACATTTTCTTGCCCGTGACCGTCACTTCCGACCGGTCCTGGGCGTGGTGGGTGCCGGCCATGCGCTTCAGCAGCTGATAGCGCACCATGCGGTGGATCAGGTCCGAGCGCGGTTCGAGGCCGAAGATCGCATCCGAGAGTTCGACCGATCCGGCCGAGCCCGCGTCCAGCGTGGTGACATTGGCTTTCATCACGCCTGCTCCTTCACTGCGGCCTTGATGGCACCGGGCTTCGGCGCATCTTTGTGGGCGGCCTTCTTCACGGCGTCGCGAACGACGACCCAGCCGCCGGGAGCACCGGGAACCGAGCCGCGGATCATGATCAGACCGCGCTCCGTGTCGATCTTGGCGACGACGAGGTTCTGCGTCGTCACCTTCTCGTCACCGAGATGGCCGGCCATCTTCTTGCCCTTGAACACCTTGCCGGGATCCTGACGCTGGCCGGTCGATCCGTGCGAACGGTGAGAGACCGAGACGCCGTGGGTGGCCCGGAGACCGCCGACGTTCCAGCGCTTCATGGCGCCCTGGAACCCCTTGCCCTTGCTGGTGCCCGTCACGTCGACGAACTGGCCGGCGACGAAGTGGTTGGCCGTGATCTCGGCACCGACCTCGATCATGTTTTCGGCGGAGACGCGGAACTCGGCGAGCTTGCGCTTCGGCTCGACCTTGGCGACCGCGAACGTGCCCCGCTCCGACTTCGTCAGCCGCGATGCCTTGCGCGTTCCAGCCCCGAGCTGCAGAGCGGTGTAGCCGTTCTTGTCGCTCGTCCGATGGGCGAGCACCTGCAGCTTTTCGAGCTTCAGCACGGTGACCGGCACGTGCTCGCCGGCGTCCGTGAAGATGCGGGTCATGCCCACCTTCTGTGCAATTACACCTGACCGCATGGGTCCGTTCCTTTAGTCGAGGGACTAGGGATTAGGTTCTAGGGACTAGGGAATCTCGGCTCCTGGCCGGCAACCCGCGTCACCAAAACAAATCTCAACTTCTAATCCCTAATCCCTAGTCCCTAATCACTTAGAGCTTGATTTCCACGTCCACGCCGGCCGCCAGATCGAGCTTCATAAGCGCGTCGACGGTCTGCGGGGTCGGATCGACGATGTCCAAGAGCCTCTTGTGCGTCCGCATCTCGAACTGCTCGCGGCTCTTCTTGTCGATGTGCGGCGATCGGTTGACGCAGAACTTCTCGATGCGCGTCGGGAGCGGAATGGGCCCCCGAACCTCGGCACCGGTGCGTTTCGCCGTGTTCACGATCTCCCGCGTCGACGCATCGAGGATGCGATGGTCGAACGCCTTCAACCGGATGCGAATGTTTTGGCCGTTCATGTGTCTCACTCGTGAGTGGTGAGTGGTGAGTGGTGAGTGGACGAGCGGGGCTGAGCACCACTCACGACTCACCACTCACGACTCACACAATTCCTACTCGATGATCTTAGTGACGACGCCAGCGCCTACCGTACGGCCGCCTTCGCGGATGGCGAAGCGGACCTTCTCTTCCATGGCGATGGGCTGAACGAGTTCGACATCCACCGAGACGTTGTCTCCCGGCATCACCATTTCCGTGCCTTCCGGCAGCGTGACGACACCCGTAACGTCGGTCGTGCGGAAGTAGAACTGCGGGCGATAGTTGGTGAAGAACGGCGTATGCCGGCCACCCTCGTCCTTGTTGAGAATGTAGGCCTCGGCCTTGAACTTCTTGTGCGGCTTCACGGAGCCGGGCTTGCAGAGCACCTGTCCGCGCTCGACCGCGTCCTTGTCGATGCCGCGCAGCAGGCAGCCGACGTTGTCGCCGGCCTCGCCGCTGTCAAGCAGCTTGCGGAACATTTCGACGCCGGTGACGACCGACTTCTGCGTATCCTTCAGGCCGACGATCTCGACTTCTTCGCCGACCTTGACCACGCCGCGCTCGATACGGCCGGTGACGACGGTGCCGCGGCCGGAGATCGAGAACACGTCTTCGATCGGCATCAGGAACGGCTGATCCTTTGGACGCTCGGGGAGCGGGATGAAGGTGTCGAGGGCCTCGAACAGCTTGATGATCGCCTCGTCTGCCAGAGCGCCCTTCTCGCCGTTCAGTGCCTTGATCGCGGCGCCGCGCACGATCGGCGTGTCATCGCCCGGGAACTGATACTTCGAGAGCAGCTCGCGGACTTCCATCTCGACGAGATCGAGCAGCTCGGCGTCCTCGACGACGTCACACTTGTTGAGGAAGACGACGATCTTCGGCACGCCGACCTGACGGGCGAGCAGGATGTGCTCGCGGGTCTGTGGCATCGGGCCGTCGACGGCGGAGACGACCAGGATCGCTCCGTCCATCTGGGCGGCGCCGGTGATCATGTTCTTGACGTAGTCGGCGTGGCCAGGACAGTCGACGTGCGCGTAGTGCCGGTTCGGCGTCGCGTATTCGACGTGGCTGGTGGCGATGGTCAGGATCTTGGTCGGGTCGCGGCGGCCCTGGCTTTCGGACGCCTTGGCGACCTGATCGTAGGCGACGGCGGTCTGCGTCCAGCCGCGGTCGGCCGAAACCTTGGTCAGAGCGGCCGTCAGCGTCGTCTTGCCGTGGTCGACGTGACCGATGGTGCCGACGTTGCAATGCGGCTTGTTGCGCTCGAATTTTGCTTTGGCCATAGCGGCTCTCCTCGTCTTGTCTTCGTCTTCGGCCCGGCTTGAGGCCGGGAGTTACTCAGTCAGGTGTCAGGCGTATTTCTTCTTCACTTCGTCGGCCACATTGCGCGGCACGTCGGCGTAGTGGGCGAACTGCATGGTGTAGGATGCGCGCCCCGTCGACATGGAGCGGAGCTGGCTGACGTACCCGAACATGTTGGCGAGCGGCACGTAGGCGCGAATTACAGTGGCGTTGCCGCGCATCTGCTGGTCGCGGATCTGGCCGCGCCGGCCGTTGATGTCGCCGATGATGCCGCCCACGAACTCCCCCGGCGACACGACTTCGACGTCCATCACAGGCTCGAGAATTTTGACACCGGCCTTGTCGCAGGCTTCCTTCATGGCGGCGCGCGAGGCGATTTCGAAGGCGATGGCCGAGCTGTCGACCTCGTGGAACGCGCCGTCGTAGAGCGTGACCTTCATGTCGACCAGCGGGAAGCCGATCAGCACGCCGTTTTCCCAGACCGAGTTGACGCCTTTCTGCACGCCCGGAATATATTCCTTCGGCACCGTGCCGCCGACGATGTCGGCTTCGAACTCGTTGCCCTTGCCGGTCTCGTTGGGCTCCAGCTTGAGCTTGACGCGGGCGAACTGACCAGTGCCGCCGGTCTGCTTCTTGTGCGTGTAATCGATATCGGTCGGACGGGCGAGGGCCTCGCGGTAGGCGACTTCGGGTGCGCCCGTCATCGCATCGACGCCGTAGGTGCGGCGCAGGATGTCGACCTTGATGTCGAGATGGAGCTCGCCCATGCCCTTGAGCCGGGTCTCGCCCGATTCCGGATCGACGACGACACGGAAGGAGGGATCCTCCAGCGCCAGCGTATTGAGCGCGATCGCCATCTTTTCCTGATCGGCCTTGGTCTTCGGCTCGATTTTCATTTCGATGACGGGATTGGGGAAGTCCATCTTCTCGAGAATGACGGGCTTGTTGGGATCGCACAGTGTCTCGCCGGTGCGGGTGTCCTTGAGACCCTGCAGCGCCACGATGTCGCCGGCGAAGGCTTCCTTGATTTCCTCTCGGTCGGCGGCGTGCATCAGATACATGCGGCCCGCGCGCTCTTTCTTGTCGCGCGTCGTATTGGCGAGCGCCATGCCCTGCTCGAGCTTGCCCGAGTAGATACGGCAGAAGGTGATCGAGCCGACGTGCTCGAAGCTCATGATCTTGAAGGCGATCATGGCGAGAGGCTCGCTGTCGGCGGGCTTGCGGAGCGCTTCGCCGCCGGTCTTGGGATCGATGCCCTTGTAGGCTTCACGATCGAGAGGCGAGGGGAGGAAATCGACGACGGCATCGAGCAGCGGCTGCACGCCCTTGTTCTTGAAGGCCGAGCCGCACATCATCGGATAGAAGGCGCGGGTGACGGTCGCCTTGCGGATCAGCTTGCGCAGCGTCGCCTCGTCCGGCTGCTTGCCTTCGAGGTAGGCTTCCATCGCCGTGTCGTCCATCTCGACGGCGGCTTCGATCATGCTGTCGCGGAACTCGGCGGCCTTGTCGGCGAGATCGGCCGGGATCGGCCCCTCGGTCATCTTGGAATCCTTGCCGTCGCCGTCCCAGGTGATGGCGACCATGCGGATGAGGTCGATCACGCCTGCGAAGTCGCCCTCGGCACCGATCGGAATTTGCAGCGGCACGGCCTTGGCGCCGAGCTTGTCCTTGATGTCGGCGAGGCACATGTAGAAGTCGGCGCCGGTCTTATCCATCTTGTTGGAGAAGATGATGCGCGGCACGCCGTACTTGTCGCCCTGGCGCCAGACGGTCTCCGTCTGAGGTTCCACGCCCTGGTTGCTGTCGAGGACGCACACCGCGCCGTCGAGCACGCGCAGCGAACGCTCGACCTCGATGGTGAAATCGACGTGGCCGGGCGTGTCGATGATGTTCAGGCGGCGCTTCTTGCCGTCGCGGCCCTGCCAGAAGCAGGTCGTCGCGGCCGAGGTGATGGTGATTCCGCGCTCGGCTTCCTGCTCCATGAAGTCCATGGTCGCGGCGCCGTCGTGCACTTCGCC
>JBQTIA010000142.1:0-39387 GCA_052388455.1 Hyphomicrobium sp. | reverse complement strand
GAATCACACTAGAATCATTGACTTGCTAGTGTCCTTTCGATCGCGAAGTCCCTACGGAGCGTGCGGAAAATTGTTAGGGACTTCGCGATCGGGACACTAGAAGCATCAGCACGAGAATCATCGGGTTAGCCTAAAGCTCCCACTTGGGCGAGCCGAGGGCGGTATTACCCCTCTCCCCATCGCCTGCGATCGGGCGCGAGAGTTGGCGCAAGGAACGGCCCCCGGCGAGGGGTCGCATCCCTGCCGCCGGCACTCCCCCCGACTGAGGACTGGGCCGTGCGGGCTTTCGAGGAGCTGCCATGAAGTTTTTCGTCGACACGGCCGAGATTGCAGACATCACCGAGCTGGCGGCCACCGGCCTGCTGGACGGGGTGACGACGAACCCCTCGCTGATCGCCAAATCGGGCCGCGATTTCAAGGAGACCATCACCGAGATCTGCAAGGTCGTAAGTGGCCCGGTCTCGGCTGAGGTGGCAGCAACTGATTACGACGGCATGATGCGCGAGGCGCACGTGCTGCGGAAAATCGCGAAAAACGTAACCATCAAGGTTCCGCTGACGCTCGACGGCCTCAAGGCGTGCAAGGCGCTGACGTCCGACGGCACAATGGTCAACGTGACGCTGTGCTTCTCCGCCAATCAGGCGCTGCTGGCGGCCAAGGCGGGCGCCACGTTCGTTTCGCCCTTCATCGGACGGCTCGACGACATCGGGCTCGACGGCATGCAGGTGATCCGCGAAATTCGCCAGATCTACGACAACTATCAGGCGCTGGAGACCGACATCCTCGCCGCCTCGATCCGCACCGTCAATCACGTCAAGGACGCGGCGCTGATCGGCGCCGACGTCGCGACCATTCCGCCGGCCATTCTGAAATCGCTCGTCAAGCATCCGCTGACGGATGCCGGCCTCGCGACGTTCGTCGCCGACTGGAAGAAAACCGGCCAGAAGATCACCTGAGCGGGCCATCCGCCATCCGGAGGGACTGCAACGACGCTGCACGTGCCAGACATGCGTGTCCGTGCGGCGCGCAGTCTACCGATTATCGCCCTGGGCCTCTGGTCGCACCGCCGGCCCGTTTCACGCGCTCGGCCAGCGACCACAGCAGCCGCTCGGTCATCGGCTCATCGAGGGCACCGGCGAGGCGGGCCGATCTCAGTGTTGCGGAAATTTCCGTCATCGCGGCGGCCAGCGCCGGGGCGGTCCAATGCCTCGTCTGCGCGCCGACCAGAGGCTTGTGCTTGAAGTAGAGCGGAGGACGCAGACCGCGAACCGCGTCGTCGAACGATTTGCCGGCATCGAGCGCAACGCGCAGCCTATGCAGCCGCTGGAAATGCCGCAGCAGCGCGAGGATGATCATCTGCGCATTCTCTCCGGCCTCGACGGCACGGCCGCATTCGCGCACCGCCGCCCCCGCGTCGCCCGCCGCCGCCGCAAGCACGATCGCATCGACCGCCAGCTCGGCGGCATCCCCAACGATCGCATCGACATGCCCGGCTTCGATCCGCGGCGTCCCGTTGGCGTAAAGGATGAGCTTTTCAACCTCGCCACGGGTCAGCGCCCGGTCGGCACCGAGGCGCGTCACGAGAAGCTGAAGTGCTTCGGGTGCGATCGACATTTTTGCGGCGGCGAGCATCTCGCGCACCAGTCCGGCGACGTCCGACGCCTCGTCCGCATAGCAGGGAATCGCCGCCGCGTGCGCCGGCTTCTCGAACAGCAGCCGCATCGACTCGTCGGGCTTGAGATTGCCACCCTCGACGATCAGGATGCCGGCCAGCTTGCCATCCTCGACCAGCGGCTTGAGATGAGGCGCATTGATCCGCCGGCCTGTCGTCACGCGAACGATCTTGCGACCGCCGAACATCGGCACCATGCCGAGCTCGTTGAAAAGCCGGTCGGGATCGGCTTCGAGGTCCGCGTCGTCGAGTCGAAGCACTTCGCCGCTGGGCGTCTCGATCGCGGCGATGCGCCGGGCCAGCCCTTCGGAGCGCTCGGAAACCAAGCCCGCGTCGGGGCCATAAAACAGGAAGGCTGTGATGCGCTTGTCGGGCGCTTTGAGAAAACTCTCGGCCTGATGCGCTTTGACGGCGACCATGATTCCGGGTGGGGCCAAGCCCCTTCAAAGGACATCGCACACATGAGCGTGGCGCGATTTGAGCGCTCGCCCGCTCGAGCATCAGCCCCGTTTTCAGGCCGATCCGGAGAGGAATGCGGAAAGTCGCGCCTTCAGTTCCTCGCCGACGGTTTTGGCGGCACGGTTCTCGGCGTCCTCGCGGGCCCGGACATTGGCGAAAATTGAATCGAAGCGTTCGAACCCGGCACGGCCGTAGCTGATACCTTTGAGGGCGACGGAATTATCCGCCAGCCGGATCAGGCGGAACGAAGCGTCGATCGTATAGAGCTGACCGAGCGAGTCGCCGTCGGTCTGCACCAAGGTAGAGGTGACGTTTTCGCTGATCGCAATCTCCAGACGATACTCCGGCGGCAGCGGCTGTCCGCCCCCGGTCGCCTGGAAGATCAGCTCGTTGCGGATGACCTGACCAACCCGGCCGGGCACGGTCGCGATCTGCACCTGAGCCAGCTTGTCGCTGACATCGGCGCCCACTCCGGCGGACCCGTAGAGCGGCCGGAAGCCACCGTTGCCACAGGCGGTCAAAAGGGGAAGCGTCAGCAGGACCGCCGCCAGGATGTGATAGCGAAAAACGTGCGCAGGCGTGCGCCGGGCGGATGTACGCAACCGGCCGACACGAGCCTCGGCAGCAATCGCCTCAGGCAACGACATTCACAATCCTCTGCGGCACCACGATCACCTTCTTCGGCGGCCGGCCTTCGAGAGCGCGAACCACCGACTCCAGCCTCAATGCAGCCGCCTCGACATCCTTGGCACCGGCGGACCTTGCTATCGTCAACTCATCCCGCCGCTTACCATTGACCTGTACGGCAATGGTGACGGAATCGTCAACGAGCAACGCCGGGTCGACAGATGGCCAGGAAGCGTTGGCGAGCAGGGTGTTGTAACCGAGCCGCTGCCAGCATTCTTCAGACAAATGCGGCATCATCGGGGAGATCAACTGCACGAGACCTTCGGCGGCTTCGCGCAGTGCAGCCTTCATGTCCTCATTCGACTTGGCCGTTGCTGCGGACAGTGCGTTGGTGAACTCGTAGATCTGCGCAACCGCAACGTTGAATCGCAGACCCTCGATGCTGCGTCCGACGGCATCGATGGCCCGATGGGTGGCGCGGCGCAACTCTGTCGCCTCGGCACTGAAAATCGCCGGCATCGGCGTGCCGCGGGGTGCGGCCTTCTCTGCCAGCTCGTCGACCAGCCGCCAGATCCTCTGGATGAACCGCCCGGCGCCCGCCACGCCCGCCTCGGTCCAGATCACGTCGCGCTCTGGCGGGCTGTCGGAGAGCATGAACCAGCGAGCGCAGTCGGCGCCGTAGTTGGCGATGATGTCGTCCGGATCGACCAGATTCTTTTTCGATTTCGACATCTTCTCGACCGAGCCGACGACGACCGGCTCGCCAGTCGCGATCTCTACGGCTGAGCGGGTCTCTCCCTCGGCCGCAACCTCGACCTCGCTCGGAAGCAGCCAGGTACCGCGCGCGGACTTGTAGGTCTCGTGCGTCACCATGCCTTGTGTGAACAGCGCGCCGAACGGCTCGCGCAGGTTCTTGGTGACGTGCCCCGTGTCGGCAATCGCGCGAAAGAAAAACCGCGAATACAGCAGGTGCAAAATCGCGTGCTCGATGCCCCCGATGTACTGGTCGACCGGCATCCAGTAGGCGGCGGCCTGCTTGTCGACCGGAGTCTCGGCGTCGGGCGCGGTAAAGCGGACATAGTACCAGGAACTGTCGACGAAGGTGTCCATGGTGTCCGTCTCGCGCCGGGCCTTGGCCCCGCACGAGGGACAATCGACGTGCTTCCATGTCGGATGCCGGTCGAGCGGATTGCCGGGCTTGTCGAAGGTCGCGTCGTCGGGGAGCCGCACCGGCAGGTCCTTCGCCGGCACCGGCACCACGCCGCACGCCCCGCAGTGGACGACGGGAATCGGGCAGCCCCAGTAGCGCTGGCGCGAGAAGCCCCAGTCGCGCAGCCGATAGTTGACCTTGCGCGTGCCGACCGGCTTGCGGCCGAGCTTTTGCGCCTCAAGCCGCCGCGCAACCTCATCGAAGGCCGCGGCCGGCGAGAGGCCGTCGAGGAATTTCGAGTTGATCATCGTACCGTCGCCGTCGACGGCCTCCGACGTGATCGCGAACGTCGCCGCATCCTCGCCCGGTGGCAGGATGACCGGCATCACCGGAAGGCCGTACTTGCGCGCGAAGTCGAGGTCGCGCTGGTCACCCGAGGGGCAGCCGAAAATGGCGCC
Organism: Hyphomicrobium sp.; assembly: GCA_052388455.1. GTDB lineage: Bacteria > Pseudomonadota > Alphaproteobacteria > Rhizobiales > Hyphomicrobiaceae > CAZSNH01. The sequence goes on along the minus strand of JBQTIA010000142.1, from coordinate 35,021 downwards.
GGTTCCGTAGTCCATGAGGATGAAATTGGCGACGTAAACCGGCACCCGCAAATCCTCGTCGAGCGGGTGCACCGCGCGGATTCCGGTGTCGAAGCCCTTCTTGTCGGCCGATTCCAGCTCGGTGACGGAGGTTCCCATGCGGCGGCATTCGTCGGCGAAGGCGGCCAGCTCCGGATTTTTCTCCGCCGCGGCCCGGGCGAGCGGATGATCGGGCGCGATGGCCATGAACGAGGCGCCGAACAGCGTGTCGGGCCGCGTGGTGTAGATCTCCAGCTCCGTATGGCCCTTGGGCGCGGTCTTCTTGTCGAGCGCCCAGCGGATCAGCATCCCGTCCGAGCGGCCGATCCAGTTGGCCTGCATCAGGCGGACCTTCTCCGGCCACTTGTCGAGGGTCTTAAGCGCGTCGAGCAGCTCGTCGGAATAGGCCGTGATCTTGAAGAACCACTGGGTCAGCTCGCGCTGCTCCACGAGTGCGCCCGAGCGCCAGCCGCGGCCGTCGATCACCTGCTCGTTTGCGAGCACGGTGTTGTCGACGGGATCCCAGTTGACCTTCGAGGACTTGCGGTAGGCGAGACCCTTCTTCAGGAGATCGAGAAACACCTGCTGCTGGTGGCGATAATATTCCGGTGCGCAGGTCGCGATCTCGCGGTCCCAGTCCAGCGACAGTCCCATCGACTTGAGCTGGCCCTTCATGGTCGCGATGTTGGCGTGGGTCCACGTCGCGGGGTGGGTCTTGCGCTCGATGGCGGCGTTCTCGGCCGGCATCCCGAAGGCGTCCCAGCCCATGGGGTGCAGAACGTTGAACCCGCGTGCGCGTTTGTAGCGGGCGAAGACGTCGCCCATCGCATAGTTGCGCACGTGGCCCATGTGGATGCGCCCAGACGGGTACGGAAACATCTCCAGCACGTAGCACTTGGGCCGTTCGGCCTCGTTCGAAGCACGGAAGATCCGGCCGTCTTCCCAGGCGTTCTGCCAGTGTTTTTCGCGCGCGGGCGCGTTGTAGCGTTCGGTGGCCATGGATGGCGCGGTGCTCTCGAAGTTTAGGGGTCGGTCGGCGGCGGTAATGAGCCTGAAGGGCCAGGGACGGTCAAGGCGGGCCAGTTTGGGTGGGGTCGTGACTTGTCGAGTGCCCGGCCGGGGTCAGGACGCGACATGGCGACAAAATCCGGGTTCGGCGACACATCGAACCGGATATGTCGCCGGCATCGGCATGTTCAGCGCGATACGGCGTCGAAAGCGGCACTTTTGCACCTTTGACATCGGATTTGGAACCGAAGGCGCTATGTCGCTGCAGATATGTAGACGAAAATCGATTCTTGTACCATATAAGCGCTCACGTGTTGCCGCGAGTGCCACGTTCCGCTAGACATGGAACCAAAATATAATTTCTGCTCCATATCAAAGCCAGGTCTGCTCCATGACCCATACTCCCAGCCAGCCCCACAACGCCCTGCCGGACCTGCCCCCTGGCCTCGAAATCGAGACCAAGGCCGTCCTCAAGCGCTGCGTCGCGGCACGAACCGCCGTTGCCGAACTCCGGCAGGCGGGCGCGCTGATCCCCGATCAGTCCGTGCTGGTGAACACGATCCCTCTGCTCGAAGCCAAGGACAGCTCCGAGATCGAAAATATCGTCACCACCAACGATGCCTTGTTCCGCGAGGCCAGCCAGGTCGAGGATGCCGGCGACCCCGCGGCCAAGGAAGCGCTGCGCTACCGGAAGGCCCTCTACAGCGGCGTCCAGTCCTTGCAGAGCCGGCCGCTGACAGTGCGCACCGCCATCGAGGTCTGCAGCCAGATCAAGGGTGTCGACATGGACGTGCGCAAGACGCCCGGTACGGCGCTGAAGAACAGCTTCACCGGCGAGGTCATCTATACGCCGCCAGAGGGCCAGGACCGGCTGCTCGGTCTGCTCGCCAACTGGGAGCGCTATGCCAACAGCGGCGACGACATCGACCCGCTCGTGCGGATGGCTGTGCTGCATTACCAGTTCGAGGCCATCCATCCCTTCACCGACGGCAACGGCCGCACCGGGCGCATCCTCAACGTGCTGTCGCTCATCCAAGCCGGTCTGCTCGACATTCCGACGCTCTATCTGAGCCGCCACATCGTGCGCACCAAAGGCGACTATTATCGCCTGCTGCAAGGCGTCACCTCCCGCCAGGAATGGGAGCCCTGGATCCTCTATGTGCTGCAAGCCGTGGAGATCACGGCATCATGGACGAACGCCCGCATCCGCGCCATCCGCGACCTCATGGTGCACACCGCCGAGCATGTCAAAGCCCACCAGCCCGGCATCTACTCCCGCGAGCTGATCGAGATCATTTTCGCGCAGCCCTATGTCCGGATCGCCCATCTGATCGAAGGGGACATCGCCGAGCGACACGCGGCGTCCCGCTATCTCAAAAAGCTCGCCGCCATCGGCGTCCTCGAACAGGAGAAGGTGGGACGCGACAAGATCTTCATCCATCGGCGATACATGACACTGCTCGGCCGCGACGATCACGAGTTTGAGAGGTATCCCGGCAACCTCCCGGCCAAGGGAGGTCGCGCGTGAACATCGCGCCTGCGATCGCAGCGTTCGCTCCCCTCGAGGCCATCCGCGACCGCATCGCCGGCGCGGCGCGCGAGGTCCAGCGGGATCCGGCGTCGGTCGAACTGATCGCCATTTCGAAGACGTTCGCCGGCAACGAGATCGCGCCGGTGATCGCCGCCGGCCAGCGCGTGTTCGGAGAGAACCGCGTGCAGGAAGCGCAGAGGAAATGGCCTGAGCTGAAAGCCGCGACGCCCGGCATCGAGCTGCATCTCGTCGGCCCCCTGCAGTCGAACAAGGCCCGTGAGGCGGTCGCGCTTTTCGATGCCATCCATTCCATCGATCGGGTGAAAATCGCCGATGCCGTAGCGGCCGAGATGGCGCATCAAAACCGACGGCTCGCGCTCTTCGTGCAGGTCAACACGGGCGAAGAGCCTCAGAAGGCCGGCGTGATGCCGCGCGGGGTCGAAAATTTCCTGCGCCATTGCCGCGAAACACTCGGGCTCGAACTCGCCGGCCTGATGTGCATCCCGCCCGTCGACGAGGAGCCGGCGATCCACTTCGCCTTTCTCGCCAAGCTCGCCGCCGAAAACGGACTTCCCGGCCTCAGCATGGGCATGAGCGGCGACTTCGAGACCGCCGTGCAGTTCGGCGCCACGCATGTGCGCGTTGGCAGCGCCATTTTCGGAAGCCGCGCGTAGCCGCGACTGGCGCTCGGTTGCGTCACAACTGCATGAAGCCACGCCCCGAAGCCGCTTTGCCTGACTTAGGGCCGGATCGGCGCGCGGCCTTCGATGCCCGCTTGGACTTTGCGCCGGCTCGCGATCCGAGGCCGGGCGGTCGCCGCACCTCGGGTTGGACGCCGACCTCGGTCGACGCATCAGGAATTACGGCAGCGGCCTCCGGCGGCTTTGCGTCGGTGCCGCTGCCGGCCGTTGCCGGTATGGCAGCTGCCGAGAGTTCTGGCGGCTCGCCCAATGGAGCCACCGCTTCGATCATGGTGGCCTGCGGATCGACCAACGCCGTTGCAACCTCCGTCGGAAGGATTGCGGCATCCGGCGCAGGCGCCGCTGCAACGCGGGCCGGCTCGGCCTGCGGTCTGGGACGCCGGGCGGCGGCGGATTTCTCGGCCTTTTCGGCAGCCTTCGCCAGCCGAGCCGCGACTTCTTCGGCCTCGCGGGCATCCTCTCGCTCGGCCAGAGACATCAGCGCCTCCCCCTTGCGCTCCTGCATCTCGGCCCGCTCAGCGTCCGCCTCCAGACGGTACTCCTCGTGCCGCACCCGCTCGGACGCCGCCCAGGCGTAGGGTTTGCACGTGCAGCTTCGATCCACCGTCCGGCGATAGGCAAACGCATTCTCGATGCGTCCATAGCTCTGCCCCGAGAGATCGGAGGCGTGCTTGATGTCGCTGCTGCTGGTCGGCAGATAGAACAGCCTGGTCTCGCAGTCGCAACTCGCCTCGCAGATCTTGGCGTCGCGATACATCCGGCCGCGTCCGACGCGATGGCTGATCGGAAAGAAGAACCCGTCGCAGAGGCGGACACAGAGCGTCCGGTAGCTGCCGTTCCAGTCGTCCCGGTCGTCGTCGCTCGGGCGCTGGCTCATCGACCTGCTGCCGGCCGGTGACCAGCGGCTGAAGGCGCGCAGGGCAGGCATGGCCCGCATGGCACTCGATATGGCCGGCGAGCGCAGGCGGACCGAGCGGTTCACCGCACCGCCGCCGCCGAGCCCCGACCAGCCCGGCGTGAAGAATTGCGCTTCCGCCGTCGCGGCCATCTGGGTGAGTGCCAGGAGTCCGAGGATCAGCGCCCGCAGCCGAACCTCTGCACACCGTCTGCAAGCCGACGCGATCATGGCCGATCAATCCGGAATTGCCACTCGAGAGTTCATCGTGACCGGGCAGCGCCCGCCAAGCTGACCTTGCCGGGGCAAGGCAAATTTTTGCTGAACGGAATGTCGAAACGAAGCGGATGGCCGCGCGTCAGTTCGGACCGGTGAGATGCCGACGGATCGCGTCGGCGGGGGTTTGCCGGTCGCCGTTCGGCGGGCTCTCCCAGCTCGCGGGGGCGAGCTCCAATCCAAAGGCGAGCTGCCATTTCGACATGCCGCGCTGAGAGGCCGATCCGCGAGCCGACCGTTTGCCCGCTTTCCCGAGCCGCGACGGCCGCGCGGCATGGCGGCGGTCCGACTTGTGGCCAATGAACGGCGCTGAGGTCACGGCCACGTCGGGACCGTGCAACTCTTCAGCGATGACATCGGTGGCATCCAGCCTCTCGCTCGCAACGATGGAACCGACATCGCGGTCCAAAGCGACAAGCTGAACCAGCGCTGCCGCCAGTTCGTTTTCGGCCTGCACGGTCGCTTCGGCCGGCGCCACCAGCGCAGCCATTCGAATGGGCTCGGCGGCATCGCTGCCGACCGCCGTCAGGGCGGCCACCTCGGAGGCGCGGGCGGCAAAGCGTTGATGCAGCGAGCGTGCTTCCTCCTGCCAGGGTTGGGCGCGGCAGGAGCAGGCGGGATCATAGCCGTTCTGGAAACGGAAAGCCGTCGCCAGTCCCGTGTACGGCCGCCCCTGCCGGTCGATCATGTCGGCAGGCGTCTGGCCCGGGTTCTTGTAAACGAACAGGCGCGCCGGTGTTCCGCAACCGCTCTGGCACAGCTTCTCGTCGGCGTCGAACCACTCCGGTGTGGTGGCATAGCTCAGTGGAAAATATCCCCCGTCGCACAGCCGCACACAAACCGTCCGGTAAGTCGACCCGACTTCGATGTGTGCGGGGACCAGGGGTGACTTGGCCGCTATCGGCGGCAGGCGAGGCTCGCCGCCTGACTGCTGACTGGAGGGTGCCCCTTCGAACTCACGCACCACAGCCTCCGGGATGGAGGGCTTGGGTAACGTCGGATCAGCGACCCAGACCGGTGCCAGAGGCCGAGATTGGCGGGCGGCCCGCTGCTTCTCGTTGAGCTGCGACCAGCGTTCGACACGGCTGATCGTGCGGTCACCGTCTTCCGCGGGATCGCTGCCGACCGACATGGCGAAGAGGGCTTCTAGAGCGACCACGCTGGCGCAGATGGCCAGACTGAGGGCCGCGACAAACGCCGGAAGCGCGCCCTTGCGATCGGACGCGACGAACAACACCAAGTCTCGAAGACGCGAGATCACGACCGAAGCACCCAACGACGATCGATGTATGTCGTAGACGGAACGCTACACCTCCGAACTCGTACTGCCAATGCTCGGAAGCACAAAAAGTTTCTCAAACCAAAGTGAACCAATCGACTGCCTCAATCGTGGGCATTTCAGCGCGGCGCCAGCCGGATGGCGCCGTCGAGCCGGATCGCCGCCCCGTTGAGCATCACGTTCTCGCAGATGTGCACGGCGAGATTGGCGTATTCGGCCGGGTTGCCGAGACGGGACGGGAACGGCACCTGGGCGGCGAGTGCCGCCCGCGCATCATCAGGCAGTCCGTCGAACATCGGCGTGCCGAAGAGGCCCGGAAGAATGGTGACCACGCGCACGCCATCCCGAGATAGATCGCGCGCAATCGGAAGTGTCATGGCCAGCACGCCACCCTTGGAGGCGGCGTAGGCGACCTGCCCCATCTGCCCGTCCTCCGCGGCCACCGATGACGTGTTGATGATGACACCCCGCTGGCCGTCGGTGTCGAGCGGCTTGGCGGCCAGCATTCCGGCTGCGGATTTGGCGATCATCGTGAAGGTGCCGATCAGGTTCACCTGCACGCATTTGGTGAAGCTGGCGATGTCGTGCGCTTCGATCGCGCCGGTCTCCTTGACGCGCCGCACGGTCCGCTTGCCGACGGCGATGCCGGCGCAGTTGACCAGGATGCGTTCCTGGCCGTGTGCCGTGCGGGCGGCCGCCAGCGCGGCATCGGCGCTCGTCTCGCTGGTGACATCGCACTTGTAGAAGTGCCCGCCGATTTCCTTGGCGATTTTCCGGCCCTGTGTCTCGTCGAGGTCGAGCACGGCGACCTTCACGCCACGCGCCGCCAAGCCGCGGGCCGTCGCGGCTCCGAGCCCGGACGCTCCCCCCGTCACCACCGCCGCGATCGCCTTGCCGAGCTGCATGTCCGTCGTCTCCGATAGTTGCCGTGCCGATGTCGAGAGAGGAAATTCACAGCCGCTCCGGCCATCAGATGCGGATCACGATCTTGCCGACCGCCTCGCGCCGGTCGAGCACCCGCATCGCCTCGGAAATCTCGTCGAGCGGGTAGGTTCGCTGGATCCGCGTCCGCAGGCGGCCCGTGGCCGCGCCGTCGAGAAGCTGAATCATGTTGCGGCGGTGCCCGGCGGGATCGCGGTCCACCGACTGGCCCCAGAACACGCCGACGGCGGACGCGCCTTTAACCAGCAGCAGATTGAGCGGCAGTTTGGGAATATCTCCCGAAGCAAAACCGACGACGAGATAGCGGCCCTGCCAGCCGAGCGCGCGCACGGCCGGTTCCGCATGGGGACCGCCAACGCAATCATAGACCACGTCGACACCCTTGCCGCCGGTCAGCCGTTTCAACTCGTCCTTGAGATCGACCTGCGCATAATCCAGCAGCTCGTCGGCACCATGCTCGCGGCAGATGGCCAGCTTCTCGGGCGTCGAGGCGACGGCGATGACGCGGGCGCCCACCAATTTGGCCACCTCGACCGCCGCCAGTCCAGCACCGCCCGAGGCCCCGAGCACGGCGACGGTCTCGCCGGGTTTCACCTCGCCGCGGTCCTTCAGCCCGTGGATGGCCGTCCCATACGTAATGGCGATACCGGAGGCGACCTCGTCCGAAACGCCGTCCGGGATAGCCACCAGCGAACGGGCCGCGACAGCGATCTTCTCTCGCGCGCCGCCATAGCCGACGTAGCACGCGACGCGATCGCCGACGTCAGGGCCGCCGGCTTCGGCTCCCGTCACATCCGGCCCGAGCCGCTCGACGACGCCAGCCACTTCACCGCAGGGCGAAAACGGCAGGCTCGGCCGGGTCTGGTATTTTCCGCGCGTGATCAGCGTGTCGAAGAAGTTGAGCGCCGCCGCCCGCACGCGCACGACGACCTCACCCGCCCCGGGTACCGGCTCGTCGATCTCCTCGATGCGGACACCATCCGGACCATTGAGGCTCTTGCACAGCGCCGCCTTCATATGTGACCTCCAACCGGACGGCCGCTGCCACCCCGAAGCGGCGAGAGCAATAGAGGGCGCCCGCCGATCCGCCAACCCCCGAACGACGACGCTTGCAGGAAAGCCGACCGCCGATGACCCTCGCCCCCGCCTGGCCGCCCAACGCCCGTGGCTACTTCGCCATCGGGGCCGAACGCATGTCGAAGGCGCTGAACCTCGGCAACCTGATGCGCTCGGCGCACGGCTTCGGCGCCAGCTTCACGTTCACGGTCGGCGCCAGCTACAAGGCCATCGAGGCCCATGCCGACACCTCCAAGGGCCAGCTGCATCTGCCGCACTACAACTGGGCGTCGCTCGACGATCTGGCTCTGCCGCAGGGCTGCCGGCTGGTCGGCATCGAGCTGACCGAGGACGCCATCGATCTGCCGAGCTTTCATCACCCGCTGCGCGCCGCCTACGTACTCGGTCCGGAGCTGGGGTCGCTTTCACCGCCTCTCCTCGCCCGCTGCCAGCACGTGGTGCGCATTCCGACCCGCTTTTCCGTCAATGTCGCAATGGCCGGTGCCATCGTGATGTACGACCGGATGCGCAGCCTCGCCCGCTTCGCAGAGCGCCCCCTGCGGGAGGGCGGACCCAACCCGGCCGAGCAACCCTATCGCACGTCGGGCCGCCCCAACGACCAATAGCAATGCGCCCAAGTTTGGTTAATGTCCCGTCGCGATCGGAGATCGGCGACCGGAGGCTGGCGTGGCGCACGGTGTGCAGCCGCTTGGGGGTTCGCGACGCGGCAGGGCAGGCTTGGCGGCGCTGCTGGCGGCGACGGCAGTTTCGTTCGCCAGCGAGGCCTTAGCGGCCAACAAGGTTGCTGGAAAATTCGGAGACTGGAGCGTCCTCGTCAGCGGCGAGGGGGCCGGCAAGACCTGCTTCGCGGCGTCCGAGGCGAAAAGCCGGAAACCCGACCTCGCGGGGCGCACGGCGAGCATCTTCTACGTCTCGGCCTGGCCAAAAGACGGCGTAAAGGCGGAGCTGAGCATCGCGCTCGGATACACGCCGAAGGCCGGCTCCAAGGTTGCTGTCACGACCGGCAAATCGGTGTTCAAGCTGTTTCCCGCCGAAGGACGCGCCTTCGTTGCCGACACCGGGCAGGAGGGCAAGCTGCTGGACGCCATGCGCAAGGGCTCGTCGCTGACGGTCGAGGCCACAGCGGATCGCGGTACTCTGACGACCGACACCTATTCGCTGGCTGGCCTCGGCAAGGCCCTGGAAGCGCTCTCGGAAGCCTGCAAGTGACGCGGCAGACCATGTTTGCTCAGCGAAAGCGGTCCTGGCGCCGCAGGTGCACGTAGAGCGCTCCCTCGCCGCCGTGCTGCACCGCTGCCGACCGATAGCTGACGACGACGGTCCTCAATTCCGGATCGGCCAGCCACTGCGGCACAAGGCGCTTCAGCACGCCCGGCTCTCGCTCGCTCCACGGCGCGTCGTGGTCGTCGTCCTTCTTGCGCCGGGGTGCGCCCTTGCCGGTGATGACCAGCACCCACCGCCGCCCCTGTCCCACGCAGTCGAATAAAAATCGGCGCAGGGCGGCATGGGCCTCGCCCTGGCGCATGCCGTGCAGATCGATCCGCCGCTCGATCTCGATCCGTCCGGCGCGCAGCTTTTTCGCCTTTCGCTGATCGAAGGCGGCGAGCGGGGGTGACGGCGCTGCGGGGGGCACGACGACAGCCGGCGCAGTCGGTGACGACACACGCCGGGCCGGCTCGGCACGCTCGGGCTTGGGCAACTTTCGCGCCGGCACGGGTGCATCCGCCGACAAAGCCGTGTGCACGCGGGACTTGCGGCGCAGCGGCTCGATCGTCTCCTTGGTCAGTTCCCAGAGCAGACGGTCGTCGTCTCGCTGTGAAGGAGGGCGGCGCGGACCGAACCCGCCGCGCGCGGGCTTTTTCATTGCTTCGCCTGCCGAACCGGCGGGCCGGCCAGCAGCACGAAGAACTGACCCGGATGCTTGGTGACGCCGGCGAGCTTTCCAGCGTCGTCACCTGACCCGAAATAGAGATCGCCGCGCTCGGGGCCTTTGATCGCGGAGCCGACGTCCTGGGCGATCATCAGCCGGTGGAAGCCGCCCTTCCGCGTCGCGTGCTGCAAGGTCGGGGCCGTGACCCACACCGGCGTGCCGATGTCGTGGTATCCGGCGTCGACGGCGAGACTGCGGCCCTCGGTCAGCGGGATGTCCATCACACCCATGGCGCTCTCGGCCTCCTTGCCGCTGAGCTCGCGGAAGAAAATGAACGACTTGTTCTGGTGCATCGCCTCGCGCCCGCGGACGGCGTCGGCCTTGAGCCACTCCGTCATGGCGTCGAGAGTCATGTTGGCGGAGGGAAACTTCTTGTTGTCGATCATCCAGCGGCCGACAGACGTGTAGGGATGCCCGTTCTTGCCGTCGTAGGTGATGCGGATCATCGTCCCGTCGGGCAGGCGGATGCGGCCCGAGCCCTGGATGTGCATCATGAACGTCTCGACCGGATCGGTCAGCCAGAGGAACTCCAGACCGCGGCCCGCCAGAGCGCCGTCCTCGATTTCGGCCCGCGTGAAATAGGCCTCCGTGCCGGTCGCGGTCTTCCGCGCGTGGGTGAGAGCGTTTCCGACCGCCCCGCGCTGTGCCTCCTCGACCAGGTTCACCAGCTCCGGCGGCCGGCTGTAGATCGGTACGGTGTAGCGGCCGCCCGGCGTGCGCGACCCGTCGAGAACAGGCTCGTAATATCCGGTCAGCAGGCCGCGATCACCGTCGTGCGCCACCCGGTGCGGGGTGAACATGGCCTCGAAGAATGCCTTGGCCTCACCGGCCCTGATCGGCTTCCTGGCCCGCTCGCGGCCCGCCTCGCAGGCGGCCAGCAGTCCGGGCGCCAACGTCGACTTTTCGCCGTCGGCCTCCGCCTTCTTCAGCACCTGCCCGCAGGACCGCACGAAGGTATGAAATGCAGCCAGATGGTCGTCATGCTCCCACCCGGTCAGCGCCGCGAAGTCCGCCGGCTCGAACTTGATTTCGATTTTTTTCTGCATGGGTCGAGGCCGCTTGTTCGCGTCGGGCGTGTTGGCGGCCGAGGCCGTGGCAAGAACAACCGCTGCTGAGGTGAACACCGCGACGGGCGCGAAACGACCCCCAGGACCGCAGAGCCCTGTGCGCTCTGCCCGATTGGACCATCCGCGACGCCCGACTGCCATTCCAGACCGCAACGCATTCGTCAACGAGATCGGAGATTAGTTCGGCGACGCGGTTCCGATCAACCGCCAGTTGAGGTTCTGCAGCGCCTTGGCGGACGACACATCGCGGCTGAACGTGAAGATGTCGGTGAGATCCTTCACCTTGCCGGGATCGCCGTCGATCACCGCGCCGGCCTTGTCGCGGGTCGCCTTGATGAGCTGGCTGACGAAGCGCACCGTGATCTGCGCCATGCCCTTGTCGAGTTCGGCCTCCAGGATGTCGGCTTTGTTGATTCCGACGAAACTCTGGTCGATCTGCTCGCCGCGTTTCTCTCGGTCGGTTATGGCGTCCGAGAACTCCTCGAACACGTCGCGGGCGAGCAGGTCGCGCAAGGTCTTGCGGTTGCCCTCGGCAAAGGCCGTGACGATCATCTCATAGGCCCGGCGCGCGCCGGTGAGGAACGTCTCGGGATTGAAATCCGGATCGGCCTTCAGGATGTCGAGCAGACCGCGCTGGACGGCGTTGTCGTTGCCGGCCAGCGTCTTGATGCGGGCTTCGGCCTCCGCGACGGACGCATCCGGCACCGCCGCCTCGGCCGGGTTCTCCTCGCGCGGACGGCGCGGCAGCGTGATCACCTTTTCCGACGCCTGGGCTGCGGCCGCGGCCCGTTCCCGCTCCTCGTTGCGGGCCTTGATCCGCGCCTCGTCGTCGCTGGTGTTTCGGCCGAGAACGCTCCTCAGCTTGAACACCAGCACCAGCAGGACGATGAGCGAAATCAGCGTGAATGAGTCGATCGTGCCATTCATTTCGGCAGCCTTCCGAAGCGCGTCCGTCCCGGACGGGACCGGGCAGACATGTATGGTCTCAGATGAGAATGATCCAGCCCTGCGGCGGGAGGGTGACGCCGGAAAGAGGGCGTCGCGGACGTTGCTGCAATAATCTAGGCCACAAACGTATCGAAGCCAACGGTATTGAATTAGGCTGCCGCCATGCGATTTGCCCTGCCGCTCGCCGTTTTGGCCCTGCCGCTGCTGGAAATTGCCCTGCTGATCAAGCTCGGGCAGACCATCGGCGTCCTCGGCGTGCTGGCGATGATCCTGGGGACGGCCGTAATCGGCATCGTCGCCATCCGCAGCCACGGGATGACCATGGCCCGGCGCATGACCGACGCACTCGAAAGCCGGCATCTGCCGGCCGCCGAGGTGCTGGACGGCGGTTTCGTGGTCCTCGCCGGTATGCTGCTGGTCGCCCCCGGTCCGATCACCGACACCCTCGGCGCGCTGCTGCTGATCCCACCCCTTCGCCGCCTCGCCGCCACTTGGGCCGCCCGGGTGACGACCGTGGTCGGCCCGTCGGCCCACCCTCGGAAGGACCCGTCTCGCACAGACGGCCCGGTGACAATAGAGGGGGAGTACAGCCGTGTGGGAGAGCGCGACATCGACCCCGGGGGCCCGCAGCCTCCGGCGCGGCGGCTGTGACATAACTCCTGTTCCTGGAAATCGCCGCTGTGGCCCAATTGCGGGCGCTGCACGGGCATGATAGCCACCCGCGCAACCCGGACCGGGCCATGCGCCACCAGCAACGGATCACACCCGATGGCAGACGAGCAGAAGAGCAAGAACGGCGGCGGCGCGGCAGCCACCGAGAAGCAGACCGCTGGATTCCAAGCTCAAGTCGTCGCGCAGTACGTCAAGGACCTGTCGTTCGAAAATCCGAACGTGAGCAAGCTGCTCGGCGGGCCCGGCGACGATCCGAGCATGTCGATCGAGGTCAGCGTCAACGGCCAGCGGATGAACAAACCCGATCTCTACGAGAGCGCCATCGATCTCCGTGCCAAGGCGACCAACAAAGCCGGAACCATCTATATTTTCGAATGCGTCTACGCCGGCCTTTTCCAGTTGAAGAACATCCCCGAGCCGGCGCTCGAGCCGTTCCTGCTGGTCAATTGCCCGACGCTGATTTTCCCCTTTCTGCGCCGGCTCGCCGCCGACGTGACGCGCGAAGGCGGCTTCCCGCCGCTGCTGCTCGACCCGATGGATTTCGGCGCTCTCTACGTGCGCCGCCAGCAGGAGCAGGCGACAGCTCAAGCGTCCAGCAAACTGAAAAGCTGAACGGGAGCGGACGTCAGCCTTTGCCGGGCTCGGGTTCGAGCTTGAGCCAGATCGCGTTCGCCCCGAGGCTGGCCACGAACGCGCGGTGAGCCGCCAGATCCTCGGCGGTCAACCGGCTGGGCAGCGGCTGCGGTCTCTGCACCGCGCTTTTGCTGCGGCGTCGGCGGTCCGAGGCCACGGAATCACTTCCGGATTTAGACAAAACGAGCTTGGCCTGCCGCTCGCCGAGCAACTCGACATAGACCTCCGCCAGCAGCCAGGAATCCATCAGTGCGCCGTGCCGCGTGCGCTTGGAATTATCGACGCCGTAGCGCTTGCACAAGGCGTCCAGGCTGTTCGGTCCGGCGGGGTGCTTGCGCCGCGCCAGCTCCAGCGTATCGACGATGCGCGACGGAACCAGGCGGGGATGACCGAGCCGCTTGAACTCAGCATTCAGGAAACCGACGTCGAAAGCGGCGTTGTGGATGACCAGCGGATCGTCGGCGATGAAGTCGGCGAAATCGGTGGCGACGGTGGAAAACAGCGGCTTGTCGAGCAGGAACGTCGTCGAAAGCCCGTGCACGGCCTCGGCGGCGGCCGGCACGTCCCGCTCGGGATTGATATAGCGGTGAAACTCGCGCCCTGTCGGAATCCGGTTCAGCAGCTCGACGCAGCCGATCTCGATCACCCGGTCGCCCTTGTTGGGATCGAGGCCGGTCGTCTCCGTATCGAGCACGATTTCGCGCAGCATCAGTGATCCTGTCTCTTAGGCGGCCGGCGCCGCCCGTCAGTTCGGTTTCCAGTGCGAGTCGAAGGCGCGGCCCCGACGCCGGCGGAGCGTTTCGACGATAGCATCGATCTGGTGCTCGGACTGAGCGAGGGTGCCGCTTGTGTCCACAACGAAATCGGCGCGGCGGCGCTTCTCGGCGTCGGACATCTGGCGGGCCAGCAGACTGTCGAGCTTGGCCGCCGTCATGCCCGGTCGCTCGAGCACACGGCGGCGCTGCACCTCGGCCGGCGCGCTAACCACGATCACCGCATCGAGGAGAGTTTCGAGACCCGTCTCATAGAGCAGCGGCACCTCGAGCACCGCCAGCACATCACCGGCCAAGGCCCGCGAGCGCAGGAACTCGGCTTCGGACGCCCGTACCAGCGGATGCACGATCGCTTCCAGCCGCTCGAACCCGCCGCTGTCCTGCCGGAGCGCTTGGGCCAACATCGCACGGTCCACGCGCCCGTCGTGCGTCGTTCCGGGGAACGCGCGCTCGATTGTCCCGACCGCCGGACCGTCGTAGAGGCGGTGCACCTCGGCATCGGCGTCGAACCCGGCGATGCCGAGGTGCCGCAACCGGGCCGCGATGGTCGACTTTCCCATGCCGATCGAGCCGGTCAGACCTACCACCAGCATCAGCGCGTCTCGATGTCGTTGACGATCAGGCGATGGAGGTCGTCCGTCACCTCGGGTCGCCGTCCGAACCAGCGCTCGAAGCCCGGCACCGCCTGGTGCAGCAGCATGCCGAGGCCGTCGACGGTGCGAAGCCCTGCGGCCCTGGCTCTCGCCAGAAATTCCGTTTCCAGCGGCACGTAGACGATGTCGGCGACGATGCACTCCCGATCGAAGCTGCGAAAATCGATATCTGGCGACCCGCTGCCCTTCATGCCGAGCGTCGTCGTGTTGACCAGCACAGCGCTGTCGCGGGCGGCCTCGCTGCGCTCCGTCCAGTCCATCACTCGGACGCGCGGCCCGAAATGATGGGCCAGGGCCTCGGACCTCCCACGAGAACGATTGAAGAGCCGTACTTCAGCGACGCCCGCTTCGAGGAAACCGTGCACGATGGCGCGCGCCGCGCCGCCGGCGCCAAGTATGGACACGGGAGCCTCCCGCCGCTGCCAATCCGGCACCGATCGGGCCAGGTGGGTCATGAAGCCATATGAATCGGTGTTGGCTGCATGCAGCTTGCCGTCGTCCAGCCACAGCGTATTGGCCGCGCCGATGGCGAGCGCCGAAGCGTCGATCTCGTCGGCAGCTTCGAGGGCGGCTTCCTTGTGCGGCACGGTGACGTTGCACCCGGCAAGTCCGCGCGCGTCCAGCGTACGGAGGAATTCGCGCACATCTTCGGGCCTGACGGCGATCTTCGTATAGGTCCCGTCGATGCCGTAGGTCCGCAGCCAATAGCCGTGGATCAGCGGCGAGCGGGATTGCTCGATGGGCCAACCGATGACCGCCGCGTGTCTCATGCCGCGATGACTTTCAACCGGCGCAGCTCCGCGAGAAGCTCCAAAAGCGGCAATCCGAGGATCGTGAAATGATCGCCTTCGATGCACTCGAACAGTTGTGATCCGATACCCTCGATCTGATAGCAGCCGACCGAGTGCAGCACGTCCTCTCCGCAGGTCTCGATATAGCGCGCGAGGTATTCCGGCGTAAAAGCCCGCATGGTCATCCGCGCCGCCGAGACGTGGCACCAGACCGCTCGGCCCGCGACGGCGAGCACCACGGCCGAATGCAGCGTGTGCGCTCTTCCGCGGAGTTTCGACAATGTCGCCTTCGCCTCCGCGACGGAGTTCGCCTTGTGGATGATCTCGGCACCGAGGGACAGGATCTGATCGGCGCCGATTACCACCGCACGGGGATAGTCGCTGCTGACCGTCGTCGCTTTCGCCTCGGCGAGTATGGCTGCGATGCGTTCCGGCGGAGCGTCCGGCTCCTGTATGTCGATCATCATCCGCAAGGCCGTCTCGTCCACCTCCGGCGGAACGATGTTGATGGCGAGGCCGGCGGCATCCAGCATCGCGCGGCGGGTGCGGCTGGCTGACGCCAGAATGAGCTCGCGGTCAGAGAGATCCGCCATGCGGTCCCTCGTGCGGTGCGCCATCCTCGCTTCCGTCCTTCGAATCGAGACCCAGCTTGCGGTCCTGCACCAGCCGGATGATGGCCGCCGCCGTTTCCTCGATCGAGCGCCGCGTCACGTCGATCACCGGCCAGCCGTGCTTGGCACAGATGCGCCGCGAATGGGCGATCTCCGCCGCGATATGGCTGCGATCCACGTAGTCGTCGAGATCGCGGTCGGAGAGCAGCATGGCCCGGTTGCGGCGCACCTCCGAAATGCGGTCGGCGCTCGCCACCAGGCAGACGATGAAGGCCGTATGCGGCTCGGTCAGCGCCTCCGGCAGGGCGAGCGAGGGCACCAGCGGCAGGTTGGCGGTCTTGTAGCCACGCTGGGCGAGATAGATGCTGGTCGGCGTTTTCGAAGTGCGCGAAATGCCGAGCAGAATGATGTCGGCATCGCTCAGGTCGTCGGGCAGCCGCCCATCGTCGTGGGCCATGGAGAAGTTGAGCGCATCGATCCGCCTGAAGTAATCCGCATCGAGAACGTGCTGGCCGGCGACTGTCGGTGTCTGCGGCGCACCGAGATAGGATTCGAACGTCTGCATGACCGGCTTCAGCACGGCAAGGCACGGCGCCTGCAGCTCCTTGCAGCGGCGTTCCAGCTCACCTCCGAGGTCGGCGTTGACCAGGGTATAGAGCACGATGCCGGGGGCCTGCTCGATCTCCTGCAGCACCCGTTTGAGCTGCCGCGGCGTTCTGACCAGCGGATGCATATGCTCGATCGGCCGCATTTGCGCGTACTGCACCGAGGCGGCCTTGGCGATGGTGGTCAGCGTCTCCCCCGTCGCATCCGAGACGAGGTGCAGGTGAAAGTAGCTGGGCGGGGTTCGGGCCATGGACCGGGGTCAACTCGCAACGCTGGAGGCTGTGGGAAAGGTGAGGAGAAAAATCGAGGTTATCCCGGCCGGGGGCCGCCCGACAGGGTTGTGCAGAGGGTGGTGGTCCGGTGTCCACCGGGATACTCACTTTTGGCGCGCCGCGAACTGTTTTTCTCCCTCGGCGGGAGTATTCAACAGCACCCATCAGCCCCGCCAGGACATACCAGAGCTGTCAACAGGTCGTCCGCGAGGGTTGCAGAGGCACGACGGGGAGCAAGGCATTGACTCCATTTTGCGGCTCAGGCCCTAGTGGCTCGGGCGGCGAGCGGCGACTAGCCCTGGCTGTCGCACAGATCGGGGGTCCGCAACCTTGGGACGAGCCGTGGACAGGCGGCTGATTACCGCTATGCCTCCCCCTAAGAGTCATAAGAATAAAAGTGAAATCTCTTCTAGGATTCTAAGTGTCGACCATGGATAGCAAGGATAAGCGTGGCGGCATCCATCGTCGCTTTCTCGATCCCTTCGCCGGAAAATCGCTGACACCGCCGCCGATGTGGCTCATGCGGCAGGCCGGCCGTTACCTCCCCGAGTATCGGGAAACGCGCACCAAGGCGGGGAGCTTCCTGAAGCTCTGTTACACGCCGGAGCTGGCCGCCGAGGTGACGCTGCAGCCGATCCGGCGCTACGGCTTCGACGCGGCGATCCTGTTCTCGGACATTCTCGTCGTGCCCGACGCCCTCGGCCAGGGCGTGAGCTTCGTCGAAGGCGAAGGGCCCAAGCTCGACCCCGTGCGCAAGGCGGCCGATCTGAAGCGTCTCGACGTCGGCGCCACGGGGGAAAAATTCGCGCTGGTCTGCGAGACGGTCTCCCGACTGCGCCAGGATCTGCCGAAAGAGACCGCGCTCATTGGCTTCTGCGGCGCACCCTGGACCGTCGCGACCTACATGGTTGCCGGAGAAGGATCATCCGATCAGGCCGCGGCGCGGCTCTGGGCCTACCGCGACCCGGAAGGATTTTCGCAGCTCATCGACATCCTGGTCGAAAGCTCGATCGCCTACCTCTCCGGCCAAGTGAGCGCCGGCGCCGATTGCCTGCAGATTTTCGACACCTGGGCCGGCAGCCTTCCCGACGACGAGTTCGAGACCTGGGTCGTCGAGCCGACCGCACGCATTGTGGCCGCGGTGAAGGCCCTCCATCCGGACGTGCCGATCATCGGGTTTCCCAAGGGCGCCGGGTCGTCGGCGCTGTGGTACGTGGCCGAGACCAAGGTCGACGGCGTCGGCTGCGATACGGCGACGCCGCCCTACATGATGAGCGAGGCCTTTGAAGGAGAAAATGTCGTCGTTCAGGGCAATCTCGATCCGCTGCTGCTGGTCGCCGGCGGGCCGGCCATGGAGGAGCGCATCGACCACATCTTGGAGCTGATGTCCGGCAAGCGCTTCATCTTCAACCTCGGTCACGGCATCGTGCCGGAGACCCCGCCGGAGAATGTCGGCCGCCTGGTCGAGATCGTGCGCGGGTGGGGAGCCTGATCGGATGCTGTGGCTCAAAGCCCTGCACATCATGGCCGTGATCGCCTGGATGGCGGGCCTGTTCTATCTGCCGCGGCTCTTCGTCTATCACGCCGACGCCAAGCCCGGCTCCGAGCTCTCCGAGACGTTCAAGGTGATGGAGCAGCGGCTGCTCAAGATCATCATGAACCCGGCCATGATCACCGTCTGGGTGACCGGCCCGCTCCTCGCCTGGATGCAGGGCGTCGTTTTCGATCCCTGGTTTCTGGCCAAGATGGCGCTGGTGCTCGCCATGTCGGCTGTCCACGGCCACCTCGGCGCCTGCCGCAAGGCGTTCGCCGCCGACGCCAACACCCGCCCCGCCAAATACTATCGCACGCTCAACGAGATCCCGACCCTGCTGATGGCGGGGATCGTGCTGCTCGTGGTGTTGAAGCCGTTTTGACGCTGAGCGCACGGCGCACGAAAGGCTAGGAATCGCCGACGGCTTCTGTTACACCTTGAGCATTCCACTCTGACTCGCGGCCGCTGAGGCTCTAGAGTCGGCCGCTCGGCGCCGAATGATCTTTGGCGTGCCCGGCCGGATATCGGTCGCCCTGGCCGATGACACGAACGTCCCCCGCCCCTTTTTTCGAGATCCGACAATCGCGGTCCGTCCGCCGGCTCTCCCGTTCCCCTTCGGAGCGTCTCCCATGAAAGAAATGAAGCTTGAAGACTTGAAGCTCAAGTCGCCGACGGAGCTGTTGAGCTTCGCGGAAGAGGTCGGCGTGGAAAACGCCAGTACCATGCGCAAGCAGGAGCTGATGTTCGCGACGCTGAAGCAGCTCGCCGCCAAGGAAACCGAGATCACCGGCATCGGCGTCGTCGAGGTGCTGCTCGACGGCTTCGGATTCCTGCGCTCGCCCGACGCCAACTATCTGCCCGGACCCGACGACATCTACATCTCGCCCTCGCAGATCCGCCGCTTCGCACTCAGGACCGGCGACACGGTCGAGGGCCAGATCCGTTCGCCGAAGGACGGCGAGCGCTACTTCGCGCTGCTCAAGGTCAATCGGATCAACTTCGAGGACCCGGAAGCGACCAAGCACAAGATTCACTTCGACAACCTGACGCCGCTCTATCCGACCAAGTGGCTGAAGATGGAGGTCGAGGATCCGACGCTGAAGGACCTCTCGGCCCGCGTCATCGACATCGTCGTGCCGCTCGGCAAGGGTCAGCGCGGTCTCATCGTCGCCCCTCCGCGCACCGGCAAGACCGTGCTGCTGCAGAACATCGCCCACTCGATCACGGCCAACCACCCCGAGTGCTATCTGATCGTGCTGCTGATCGACGAGCGGCCCGAGGAAGTCACCGACATGCAGCGCAGCGTCAAAGGCGAGGTCATCTCCTCGACCTTCGACGAGCCGCCGTCCCGCCATGTGCAGGTGTCCGAGATGGTCATCGAAAAGGCCAAGCGTCTCGTCGAGCACAAGCGCGATGTCGTCATCCTGCTGGATTCGATCACCCGCCTCGGCCGCGCCTATAACACCGTCGTCCCCTCCTCCGGCAAGGTCCTGACGGGCGGCGTCGATTCGAATGCCCTGCAGCGGCCGAAGCGATTCTTCGGCGCCGCGCGCAACATCGAGGAAGGCGGATCGCTGACCATCATCGCGACCGCGCTGATCGACACCGGCTCGCGCATGGACGAAGTGATCTTCGAAGAATTCAAGGGCACGGGTAACTCGGAAATCATCCTCGACCGCAAGGTGTCCGACAAGCGCGTGTTCCCGGCCATCGACGTGGCCCGCTCCGGCACGCGCAAGGAAGACCTGCTGGTTCCGAAGGATCAGCTCAAGAAGGTCTACGTGCTCCGCCGCATCTTGAACCCGATGGGCACCATGGACGGCATCGAGTTCCTGATCGACAAGCTCCGCTCGACCAAGACCAACAGCGAGTTCTTCCAGTCGATGAATACGTGACTGGGTGTCTCGCTTGGCAGGGACGGCTAACCCCGTCTCTGCCGAGACAGGCATTCAAAGTGATAGAGCACCGTGTCATGTCGGTGATCTCGCGATCTGATAGGCTGATCTCGTAGGTCCGGGACGCAAGTCCAATCCCTGCGTTGGCATCGTCAAGAAATCTCGAAAGGGCTGAAAATCGAACCACGGCCAACAACTCGTATAGCCGTCGCCGCTCCTCGTGAGCGGGCTGCAAACGCGGCGAACCGATGACGCCTGCGCCCCAGTTGAACGCCACCTGTTGGTTCGAGAAGAGATCCCGAATCTCGACGATGGGCCCCATGGCGACGAGCGGCAGGACCGCCATCACGGCGCAGGCTTGGATCGCGGCACGCTTTTCTTCGTTGGTTCGGGTGCCCTCTTCAAGCTGTTGATGCTTGAAGGCGAGGTTGAGTAGCCAATAAGCAAAATGCGGTCACAGTGCCGTCAATGTCGAGCAGGCGTACAATCCCGGAAACGCCGCCACGTCCCAGAACGGAATTGACCGCGAAAAGAAATGAACCAGCTTTGGCTCGGACGTTCTGCGCAAGAGCCGTGTCGCTGAAATCGACGGAAATCGCCACCAGCGCTCGCTTTCGTGTCAAGACGCTGAGGAGCTGGGCTCGTCGATAACGCGGCTTTCAAGGTCCGCAAAGAACCTTTCGTGATCTGAGGCCAGACCATCTTCCATGACTTTGAGTGCATGGCGAACATGGTCTTCGTCCGCCAGCTCTGAATGGTTCGACCGCTTGATCGATCGCACCTTCGCCGCCGCGACACTCTCGCCGGCCAAGTCTCCGAACCGTTGAGACGCTTTGTCAGTCATTGCAGGCCAACGCTCGGCGTCGTGCGCCGCTCCAATAACTACCTTGAAGGATTGACCCCGCCACCTCGTCGCCAGCCTCCAGCAGTGTGCGATGGAGGCTCGAAGCGAAAGTGTGGCGGGGGTAACATGCTCGGTCAGTATGATAGCGACTCAATCGATTTTCAAGATTTTCGTTGACTCTACCGATTCTCTACAACTTGGCGATTCGCCGATGCTTACTCCGCTGCCATCAGCTTCTCACCCGGAGCCAAGTCCACCTCGCGGCGGTAGCGCTTCGGCGTTCCTTCGCCCGGGGTGTAGTGCAGCGGGAACACCAGCTGCTCGACGAAGGACTTCGGGAAGTGCGGCACCTCGTCGATGCCCATGTCCTTGGCGGTGATCACGCGGGGCGGCTCCGGGCGGTAGGTGCCGAGAAGCCGGTCGCAGAAGGTGAAGAACAGCCCGAAGTTCACATCGCCTTCCGTGCCCCACTTCACGTGATGCAGGTGGTGGACACGGCCGATCGAGAGATGCTTCTCGAAGGGCCCGAGGGCGTAGGGAACATTCGAGTGCTGCACGGTGAGCTGCACCGAGATGGCGAAGGCGAGCAGGGTGGCGACTTCGACCGGCATTCCGAAGATCGCGAGCGGGGCGGTGCCGAGCAGCATGTCGATGGTCTGGTGCAGCGGGTGACGGACCATGCCATTGAAGCCGTGCAGGCGCTCCAGACCGTGATGCACCGCGTGCAGCCGCCAAAGGAAGGGAATGCGGTGGCTGAGGTAGTGCAGGAACGACAGCGCGAAATCCGCCAGCACGATGGCCATGGCGAGCTGCGCCAGCAGCGGCCACTCACGCGGCCAGACCTCACGCAGCGGCGAGTGATAGAGACTGGAAATGATCGGGATCATGCACAGGCCGACGAGGCTTGCGCTTTCGTAGGCAATGCCGTGCCAGAGGCTCGCGTGCTCGTCGCCGTCGTGGGAATGGTTCCATTCTTCGTGGCAGGGCAGCACGTGCTCGGCGAGGTAGGCTGTTCCGAACACGACAGCCAGGAGCGGCAACAAGAGGGCATACGAATGTCCGCCGGCAACGATCGCGAAAGCGGCGGCGTTGACGCCCAAAAGCATGAACGGTGCATAGCCGTAACGCA
This sequence comes from Hyphomicrobium sp., assembly GCA_052388455.1. GTDB lineage: Bacteria > Pseudomonadota > Alphaproteobacteria > Rhizobiales > Hyphomicrobiaceae > CAZSNH01. Next base: position 12,936 of record JBQTIA010000142.1, on the reverse strand, counting down.
CCAATGTCTGTTTCCAAGTCATGGCATCCTCCAGGCGGGCCGACCTTGTGATCCAGGTTCGGTCCGGGTGTTCTCGATCTCAGTGAGACCAAGGTACCGGAGGAGCCGCGGGTGTCCCTGTCCCGCGCGCGACATGATCGAAAATCCCGTTAAGTCTGCTCGGCAGGCCGCATAACGGGGGCATGAGAGGACATCATTCGGCCGGCTGGACGGGTTGCCGAGGGCGGTGGGTTTGAACCTCAGGATGCGTTGGAACGCTTTCGTTGGGCTCGTAGACGAACGGGAAGATCAACTGCCCGACGAACGATTTCGGAAACGCCGGTACATCGTCGATCCCCATGTCATGCGCTCGGATGCTGCGGGGGGCATCGGGCTGGTAGGTGCCGAGCATGCGGTCCCATAGGGTCAGAAACAGGCCGAAATTGCAGTCGCCCTCTTTGCCCCAGTTCACGTGATGCAGATGGTGCAGGCGTCCGATGGCGATGTGGCGTGCGAAGGGTCCTAGCTCGTAGTCGACATTGGAGTGCTGCACGATCAGCTGTACGGAGATCGCGAAGCCGAGAAGGATTGCCACGTCGACCGGAAGCCCGAGCAACGCCAACGGTCCCGTGGCGAGGCACAGATCCAGCGCCTGATGCAGCGGGTGGCGGACGAGCCCGTTGAAGCCGCACAGACGCTCGACACCGTGGTGCACGGCATGCAGCCGCCACAGAATGGACGAGCGATGGCTGGCGTAGTGCAGCAGCATGAGCATCAGGTCGACGAAGATCAGCGCGGCGGCGAACTGCAGCCACAACGGCCAGTGATGCGGCCAAACCGCATCGAAGGGCGAGAGCCACGCGATCAGAGGAAGCAGCAGAATTCCGTTGACGTTGCCCTGCTCGTAAAAGGCGAGGTGCCACGCATTGGTCGCGCTGTCGCCGTGCGGCACGTTCCATTCCTCGAAACAAGGAAGCGCGCGCTCGGCAACGAATGCCGTGCCCAATGCCAGTGTCAGAAGCGGGGCGAGCCAGAAATAATTGTGCTTGCTCGCAACGAGGGTATAGGCGGCGACATTGAGGCCCAGGATCATGAAGGGCGCATACCCGTACCGGACGACAAAGCGAAAAAACGCCATACCGCACCTGCAACTCGAACGCCGAACCGAAAACCTCTCCCTGACGACGGGTATCAGTTTGGCAAGACTTGCCTGCCGCGTAAATGCGTGGGGCCGGAATATGGTTGCCGGCCGATCATCGCCTTTCTCAACCCTGCCGTGCGCCCGGCGCCCTTCGCGCCACTTTAAGCTCACTTGAAAGGACGGCCGCATCGGAAATGGGGGCCGAGCACTGCGGCCCGATGCAGACGTAGGCCACCGATCGAGGTTGCGTGCCGAACTTGCCGTCAAGACCGTTGGGTAACGACATAGTGCTTGGTTTTTCAAAGAGATATGTTGCTGCGCCAGGTATCGACACGGCCTTGGTGGCGGTGACGAGATGCTGACCGCTTTCGCCGTCGCCGGCGGACACCACGACGAGCTGAGGGTTGACGAGGTCGATCGAGGCTGCCATCAGGCCGCAGTGGGACAACAGATTGCGGGCAACATCGCTTGCGAAGGATTGAAGCAGCCGCTCAGCCGTCGCCCCGAAGCCGGGATCGCCCGTTACCAGGAACAGCGCCACGAGGTTGGCGAGCTGCACCGCGTTGGCATTGGGCGTCGCGTCGTCCTGCGCCGTGCGCATCCGGACGATGACATCGCGGGTATCGTCAGCCGTCGTTGCGTAGCCGCCGGCGGTGTTTGACCAGTAATGCCGGTCGAGGACGGCGGTCCATCCGATGGCAGCCGTCAGCACGTCGGGGTCGAGCGTCGCCTCGTGCAGGCGCAAGCCCGCCCATGTCATGTTCGCATAGTCGCTGGCGGTGGCCGGCACCTTGGCCCGTCCGTCGCGCCAGGAGTGCAGCAGTCGGCCCTCGACGGTCATGCTCGAGCGCACGAAATCGAACGCCCGCCGCGCGGCGGCGAGCCAGTCGGGACGATCGAAAACAACGGCGGCGCGACTGAGGGCGGCAATCGCCAAGCCGTTCCAGTCGGCGAGCACCTTGTCGTCCCACCCGGGTCGGACGCGGGCGGCGCGCGTCGCCAGCAACTTGCCGCGCAGGACGGCAAGGCGGGCCTCCTCGTCGGCGCTGCGCAGCTCCAGTTCTCCGAGCCGGTTGAGGATCGTGTGACCCTCCCAGTTGCCATCGGGCGCTACGTCGTAGGCGGCTGCGAAATAGGCGGCGTCATCCGGCCCGAGGACGCGCCCGATCTCGGCGGTCGTCCAGACGTAGAACTTGCCTTCCTCACCTTCCGAGTCGGCATCGAGCGAGGCCGCGAACCCGCCACCCTCGGCGACCATCTCGGCCAGCAGCCAGGCGACCGTCTCTTCGACCCGCACTTTGAACAGCGGGTTCTGCGTCTCGCGCCAGACTTCCGTCAGCAGGTCGATGAGCAGTGCGTTGTCGTAGAGCATCTTCTCGAAGTGAGGCGCGAGCCAGCGCTCGTCGGTCGAATAGCGGGCAAAGCCACCGGCCAAATGATCGTAGATTCCGCCCTGGCAGATGTTGGCCAGAGTGATCTCGACCGCTCGCCGCGCTTCCGCGTTGTCGTAGCGGATCGCTCCGCGCCACAGCAGCCAGAAGAAGCTCCACTGCGGAAACTTCGGCGCGCCATTGATGCCCCCGTGGACCGGATCGACGGCGCGCACCATACGGCTCACGATGTCTGCGATCATGGGCTCGGTGATCGGCGGGCCGTCGGGATCACTGCCGGCATCGGCCAGCATTCTGGTCAGCGCTTCGCCGTTGTGCTCTACGCGCTCGGGTTCCTCCCGGTAGATGCGGGCGACCTCTCTCAGCACATCGCTGAAGCCCGGACGTCCCCAGCGGCTCTCGGGGGGAAAATAGGTTCCGCCCCAGAAGGGTCGCGCGTCGGCGTCGAGGAACATGGTCAGTGGCCAGCCGCCCTGTTGCCCGAGCTTGTGCAGTGCACCCATGTAGATCGCGTCGATGTCCGGCCGCTCCTCCCGATCGACTTTGATATTGACGAAAAGATCGTTCATCACGGCGGCGGTCGCCGCATCCTCGAAGCTTTCGTGCGCCATGACGTGGCACCAGTGACAGGCCGCATACCCGACGGAGAGCAGGATCGGCTTGCCGGTTCGCTTCGCCTCGGCCAGGGCGTCGGCACCCCAGGCCCACCAGTGGACCGGGTTGTCCCGGTGCTGGAGCAGATAGGGGCTGGTCTCGTAACGCAGGCGGTTTTCGCTGGGACGGCTTTCGCTCATGAGGTGGCTCTGATTCTGGCTCTGGCTCGGGCGCTGAAGCGGCGCTTTGATCTCAAGTCTCGTGCGACTACTACTCCAAGACGGCACGATCGAACCGCAAGAACTTCCTTGACACCCGCATGATCTCGGCTGGCGACACCATTTACGCGCTGTCCAGCGCTCCCGGACGCGCGGGGGTGGCGGTCATCCGTGTTTCGGGTCCGGCGGTTCGGCAGGCACTGGCGAGAATGTCGCCGCCGGTCCCGCACGATCGGCAGGCTGCTTTCCGCACGGTGCGGCATCCCTTGACGAAGGCCGAGCTGGATCAGGCGGTCGTCCTCTTCTTCGCCGGACCGCGCAGCGAGACGGGCGAGGACGTGGCCGAATTTCAGGTCCACGGCGGCCGGGCCATCGTTCGCGCGGTGCTGGACGCGCTCAGCGCCGTGCCGGAATGCCGGTTGGCCGAGCCCGGCGAGTTCGCCCGCCGTGCCTTCGAGAACGGCAAGCTGGACCTCACCGCCGCCGAGGGATTGGCCGATCTGGTCGAGGCCGAAACCGAATGCCAGCGGCAGCAGGCGCTGCGCCAGGCGAAAGGTGCGCTCTCGCGGCTGTACGAGGACTGGCGGTCCCGCCTGATCGAGGCCGCGGCGCTGGTCGAGGCGGCGATCGATTTCTCCGACGAGGCGGACGTGTCGGGCCGGGCCTTCGACATGGCCGTCGCCTGCGTCCGCGAGCTGGAGCCCTTGTTCCGGCGGCATCTCGACGACGCGCACCGCGGTGAAATCCTGCGGGACGGTTTCCGGGTGGTGCTGGCGGGGCCTCCGAACTCTGGCAAGTCCAGCCTGTTGAACGCTCTGGCCAGGCGCGACGTGGCGATCGTCTCCTCCGAGGCCGGTACGACACGGGATGTCATCGAAGTCCGCCTCGATCTCGGCGGCCTCCCGGTGGTGGTCTGCGATACGGCGGGTCTGCGCGAGGCGGAGGGTGCCGTGGAGCGCGAGGGCATCCGGCGGACGCTCGAGCGAACCCGGGATGCCGATGTTATCATCTGGCTGATCGACACCACCCAGCCGGTGCTCGATCCGCCGGCCGAGCTGCAAACCGAAACCAGCCGTATTTTGCGGGTGCTCAGCAAGTCCGATCTGGCGCCCGCCGGCCAGATTCCAGGCTACACTCGACCTATAGACGGCTTGGCAATGTCAGCTCGGACCGGGGAGGGCCTGGCGGAGCTGGCGGCCCGACTGTCGGCGCTCGCCGCCGAACGGGTTGGGACCGGAAGTGATCCGGTCATCACCCAGTCTCGCCATCGCCGGCAGGTCGAAGCCTGCGCCGAAGGACTGAACGATTTTCTGACCCGCAATCCAGCCGAAATCGAGCTGAGGGCCGAGGATCTGCGCCGTGCCGCCCACGCGCTGGGCCGCCTGACAGGGCGCGTCGATGTCGAGGACGTGCTGGATCAGGTGTTCATGCGCTTCTGTATCGGCAAGTAAATGGGCCATCGGCCTGCAGTCGTGCCGCCGGTTTCACGTGAAACGGGCCTTATCAATTGCAGCCGATCCGGATATTCAGGGGACCATGAGCGCTTCGCAGTTCGATGTCATCGTCGTCGGTGGCGGCCATGCCGGCACGGAAGCCGCCGCCGCGGCTGCCCGTATGGGCGCTCGCACGGCCCTCGTCACCCATTCGGCCGTAACCATTGGAGAAATGTCGTGCAATCCGGCCATCGGAGGGCTCGGTAAGGGGCATCTGGTCCGCGAGATCGACGCCCTCGACGGTCTGATGGGCCGTGTCGCCGATGCGGCGGGCATCCAGTTTCGGCTGTTGAACCGCTCCAAGGGTCCGGCCGTGCAGGGTCCCCGCGCCCAGGCCGACCGGAAGTTGTATCGGCGGGCCATGCAGCAGGCGATCGCCGCGACACCTGCTCTCCAGGTCGTCGAAGGGGCGGTCGAGGATCTGATCGTATCGAACGGCCGCGTCGCGGGAATCGAGACCGGCTCGGGCCGTCGCCTGACGGCCGGCGCCGTCGTGCTGACGACGGGTACATTCCTCAACGGCCTCATTCATCGCGGCGAGACCCGCATCCCCGCTGGCCGTATCGGCGAGGCGCCGGCATTGAAGCTATCCGAGCGGCTTTACGGGCTGGGGCTGCGCATGGGCCGCCTGAAGACCGGGACGCCTCCGCGGCTCGATGGGCGATCCATCGACTGGTCGGGGCTGGACATGCAGCCGGGCGACGATCCTCCGATCCCGTTTTCCTTCCTGACGACGGCCATAACGAACCGACAGATCTCGTGCGGAATCACGCTGACGAGCGCGGCGACGCACGACATCATCCGGGCTAATCTCGCGCGCTCACCCATGTATTCGGGCCAGATCGGTAGTATCGGTCCGCGCTACTGTCCGTCGATCGAGGACAAGGTGGTCCGCTTTGCCGACCGCTCCGCGCATCAGATCTTCCTCGAGCCGGAGGGGCTCGACGACGACACGATCTACCCCAATGGTATTTCCACCTCGCTGCCTGACGACGTGCAGGAGTCGTTCCTGCGTACTATTCCCGGGCTTGAGAAGGTCCGCATTCTCCGTCACGGCTATGCGATCGAATACGACCATGTGGACCCCCGCGAGTTGACTGCGACGCTGGAGAGCAAGCGTCTACCGGGCCTGTTTCTGGCCGGGCAGGTGAATGGGACGACGGGCTACGAGGAAGCGGCAGCCCAGGGGCTCGCGGCGGGACTCAACGCCGCCCTCGCGGCCGGCGCTGGCGACATTCCGAACGGGTTCGTTGTCTCCAGGGCCGACGGCTATCTCGGCGTCATGATCGACGACCTGGTGTCGCGTGGGGTCTCCGAGCCTTATCGGATGTTCACCTCGCGCGCCGAGTTCCGCCTGAAGCTGCGGGCCGACAACGCCGACCAGAGGCTGACTCCACTTGGCGATCGCCTTGGATGCATCGGACCCGATCGCCGCCGTGCGTATGCCGAAAAGTCCTCGGCGCTGGCGTCCGGCATGGCGCAGCTTGAAGCGTTGACACTGACCCCCAACGAGGCGGCGCGATACGGCCTGGAGATCAACCGCGACGGCCGCCGTCGCTCAGCCTTCGATCTGCTGGCCTTGCCGGGAGTCGACCTCCGCCGCCTCGCCGGCATCTGGCCGGAGCTGGCGAGCCTGACTCCTTCCATCGCCGCCCAGATCGAGGTCGATGCCCGCTACGCATCCTACGTCCGGCGGCAGGATGCCGACGTGGAGGCCATGCGCAAGGACGAGTCCATCGCGATACCCGCCGGGTTCGATTTCGCCACCGTCCCCAGCCTGTCGACGGAGGTCCGCCAGAAGCTGGACCGGCATCGGCCCGCGACACTGGCTCAGGCGGCCCGCATCGACGGCATGACTCCGGCGGCGCTGACGCTGGTGCTGGCGATGCTCAGAAAGGCTCCGGCCAGGAAATCGGCCTGATGGGTCCGGGTGGCCCTCTTCCGGTCATCGGCGACCGTGACGGGTTCGGGGAGGCGTTTCCCGTTTCACGTGAAACCCTCGATCGGCTCGAGACTTACGCCGCCCTGCTGCGACGTTGGCAGTCGACGATCAACCTCGTCGCGCCGAGCACCTTGGACGCCATCTGGCATAGGCATTTTGCCGACAGTGCGCAGCTCCTCTCTCACATCCCACATAGCGCATCCGGACTGCTCGACATCGGCTCCGGTGCCGGATTCCCCGGGCTGGTGATGGCAATCCTGCTCGAGGGGCGCCAGGAGTGCCGGGCGACATTGATCGAAAGCGACAGCCGCAAGGCGGCGTTCCTGCGCGAGGTGGCGAGGGCAACGGGGGTGGCTGTGGACATCCTGTGCGCCAGGATCGAATCGGCGACGACTCACGCTAAGGTCGGGCAAATAGATGTTGTATCGGCGCGTGCTCTGGCCCCGATGAGCCGCCTGCTCGGACTGGCGCAGCCATTCCTGTCGCCAGGCGCCAAGGGGCTGTTTCTCAAGGGTCGGGAGGTCGAGGCGGAACTGGCCGAGGCGCGCAAGCGCTGGGATTTCAGCGTCGAGCTGGTGCCCAGCAGAACCGCGCCGGATGCCTGCATCGCTATCATCGGCGGCTTGAGCGCCAGGTTGGAGGACAGGGTACCGTGACAGGTCAAATCATCGGCACGCATGGGCTGCGCGTTCTCGCCGTCGCCAACCAGAAGGGCGGCGTAGGCAAGACGACGACGGCCATCAACCTCGGAACCGCCCTGGCTGCCATCGGCGAGCGGGTTCTGGTCCTTGATCTCGATCCGCAGGGCAACGCCTCGACCGGGCTCGGCATCGCGCCCGAGGCCCGCCGCCTGACCAGCTATGATGTGCTGATTGGGGGCTCGAAGCTTTTGGATGCCGCGCTGCCAACAGCCGTGCCGGGCCTGCACGTGGTACCGGCCAACGCCGATCTGGTGGGTCTCGAAGCCAGCCTCGCCGGCGACGCCACCCGGCCGTATCGCCTCCGTGACGCCGTTGCCGCGCTCGTCGCGCAGGTTCGAACCCGTCCTGCCGACGAGTCGTTCAACTACATCCTGATCGATTGTCCGCCCTCGCTGAACCTGCTGACGCTCAACGCGCTGGCCGCAGCCAACGCAGTGCTGGTGCCGGTACAGTGCGAGTTCTTCGCCCTCGAAGGCATTTCGCAGCTCAAGGACACCATCGAGCAGATCCGTGCTTCGCTCAATCCGGCGCTCGAAATCCAGGGTGTGGTGCTGACCATGCACGATGCACGCACCACCCTTTCGCGGGAAGTAGCAGAGAACGTCCGGGCCTTCTTCGGGACCAAGGTTTACGAGTCCGTCATTCCCCGCAACACAAGGGTCGCCGAGGCGCCCTCCCACGGCAAGCCCATCCTGCTTTACGATTACGACTGCGCCGGCAGTCAGGCTTACATACGGCTGGCAACCGAGATCATCCACCGCGAGCGTCAGAACCAGGCTGCTTGAGCCGGCCGCCGCACCCGCATAGCAATTCCATATCAGGACGTGGAAACACGATGAACGCGCCGATGCAAAAGAGCCGCCTGGGTCGTGGACTGGCCTCTCTGATCGGTGACGTGCCAGTGGGTCAGCCGGCGCTGCCGGTCGAGGGCGAGCAGCGTCTGGTCCCGATCGAGCTGCTGAAGGGCGGCCGGCTCAACCCGCGAAAGGATTTCCGCGACGAGGAGCTGGCCGAGCTGGCCGACAGCATCCGCGCGAAGGGGCTGGTACAACCCATCATCGCGCGGCGGGATCCCTCGAACCCCAATGCCTTCGAGATCGTCGCGGGCGAGCGGCGCTGGAGGGCTGCGCAGAAGGCCGGGCTGCACACCGTGCCGGTCATCGTCCGCGATCTTGCGGATAAAGAGGTTCTCGAGCTTGCGATCATCGAGAACGTCCAGCGCTCGGATCTCAATGCCATCGAGGAGGCCGGCGGCTACCGCGACCTCGTCGAGCGGTTCGGGTACAGCCAGGATCAGCTATCCGAGATCATCGGCAAAAGCCGCAGCCACGTCGCGAACACGCTGCGGCTGCTCAAGCTGCCGCCCGCGGTCCAGGGCATGGTGCAGGACGGGCGGCTGACCGCCGGGCACGCGCGCGCGCTGATCGGACGGGCCGATGCCGAGACGCTGGCCGAGAGGATCGTCGCCGAGGGCCTCAATGTGCGCGAGGTCGAAGCGCTTGTTCAAGGCGGCGACGATACGACAGGTACACCCCGTAAGGTGCGCGACAAGGATCCCGATACCAAGGCTTTCGAGAAGGAGCTGTCCGACACGCTCGGACTCAAGGTCGAGATCAAGCGCGGGACGGGCGAGAGCGGCAATCTCGTCATCAAGTACGGTAATTTTGACCAGCTCGAATATATCCGCCTGCGCCTCGCCGGCATGCCGGGCAGTTGACGTCGGTTACAGGCCAGTACGCCGTTGCGCTTGACGGGCTGCACCGTCTGGTCTCATTGGCGGCATGACAGAAGATGTTATTAGCCATTTGGCTACTACTATCCGCGCCCGGCGAACGGCGGCAGCGGACCGGTCCTATACGCGCCAGCTGCTGGACGCCGGGCCGGAGAAATGCGCGAAGAAGCTCGGTGAGGAAGCGTTCGAGACGGCCATCGCCGGGGTTGCCGGCAGCCCCGAAAGTCTGACAGCCGAGGCGGCCGATTTGGTATATCATCTGCTCGTGCTGCTCGAGAGCCGCGACGTCGCCATCGGCGATGTACTTGCGGTGCTCGGGCGTCGGATGGGTGTTTCGGGTCTCGATGAGAAAGCGGCCCGGACGGCGAAATGAGCCGCGGTGGGCGGTGGTGTGCAGTCATGAGTCAAGCCTCTCAGACCCTTCGCCCGGTCGTGGTGCCGAAGCCGCCCGATCGGACAGTCGAGACGTCCGAACCGCCGGGTCCGCTGCAGTTTTCGCCCTACCGCCACTTCACGCGGCAGCAGTGGGCCAAGCTCCGCCTCGACACGCCGATGACGCTGCTGCCGGAGGAGCTGGATCAGCTTTCAGGTCTGATCGAGGAACTGTCGGTCGACGAGGTGGAGGAAATTTATCTCCCGCTCTCCCGCCTGCTCAATCTCTATGTCGCCGCCTCGCAGAAGCTGCACGCCGTCACCTCGACCTTTCTCGGCCGGCGCGACTGCAAGGTGCCGTTCATCATCGGTGTGGCCGGCTCCGTCGCCGTCGGCAAGAGCACGACGGCCCGCGTTCTGAAAGCGCTTCTGGCGCGCTGGCCGGACCATCCCCGCGTCGAGCAGATGACCACAGACGGCTTCTTGCTACCGAACCGTGAGCTGGAAGCCCGCGGTATCATGAACCGGAAGGGCTTTCCGGAGAGCTTCGATTCCGCCGCGCTGTTGAATTTTCTTGCCGACGTGAAATCAGGCAAGGAGAAGGTTGAGGCGCCGGTCTACTCGCATTTCCATTACGACATCATGCCGGGGCAGAAATCCGTCATCGAGCGGCCCGATATTCTGATCGTCGAAGGATTGAACGTGCTCCAGCCGGCGCGATTGCCGAAGGGCGGCGAGGTCATTCCCTTCGTTTCGGATTTCTTCGATTTCTCGATCTACATGGACGCCGATCCCGAGGTCATTCAGGACTGGTACGTCGCCCGCTTCATGCGCCTTCGCAGCACCGCTTTCCGCGATCCCGCATCGTATTTCCATCGTTATACGACGTTGACCCACGACAACGCCGTGGCCCGTTCACTCGACATCTGGCGCAGCATCAATCTCAATAACCTGGAGGAGAATATTCTCCCCACCCGCCAGCGCTCCCGCCTGATCCTGCGCAAGCGCGCGGACCACCGGGTCGAGTCGGTCGCGCTGCGGAAGCTTTAGACCACGATCGCCTCGGACCCTATCAGTCCGAAGCGTGAATCGCCGGTCTCAACAATAGTCTAGAAAAAGAATTCGGCCGCCTGGGGAGCGGCCGAGGGAGCGCGTCGGACTTGGAGAGGAAAGGCCGAGCGTTGCTCAGTGCAACGTCTCCCCGGTTCGCTGATCAAGACCATCGGACTTGGGAGTGAACGCCAGCGCCAACTCATTCAACGCCACCTGACCGCGCAGGGCCGAAGCCATGTGCGGCATACGCATCATCTTCTCGACGAACGAAATCTGCAACGCGACCGCCGTGCTGAAACTCTGAATGCCGAGGCCACACCAGATGGTCATCCAGGTGGCGTCGTTCGGTGAAATCCCGCGTTGACTTGTGACCGGCGTCGCGACGTCGACGGCGGGAACGGTCGGCGGATCGATTCCGACAGAGCTCGTACCTTGAGCGGTTTCGCTCGGCAGGCTCGTAGCCGATTTCGCTTCCGCCGTCTTTCGCGAGGCGGTCGGCTTGGTCAGTGCGGCCGCCGTGTGTCGGCGTGCAGCGGTCGAAGGGACCGCGACCGGCGGCCGGCTCGCCGTCGATGGTGTGCCAGCCACCTCGGCCATCAGCTGTTCGCGGACGTCGTTGAACTTGTCGCGCAGGCGGCGGATGGAGGACGGATCGGTAATGCCGGTGGACCGGATGGCGGTCGTCGTCTTCAGGTTCGGGTCGCTGGCCATCTTGCGGGCCACCGAGATCAACTGCTCATGATCATCGAGACCGGTTCCTTTCGGACGGCCGCGTGTCGCTCGGATTTGAGACATGAATTCAACCTCGCAATGCGATTCGCTGAGAAAGAGAATGAATGCGTCCGGCTTGTAGTCCAAGGATAATAAATAGTTCTTTATCAATTATTGCAGTCGGACAAAGGAAATCGTTGCCGAAATACATACTCAACTTGTATGTCTTTCGAACAAAGCAAGGCTTTTGCGATACAACATTGGGTCGCGCGCTGGTGAAGATCGTCGTCGATGCCCGAACGGTTCAGTTACAGAGAGTCGTTTTGCCGACGTCGGCAAGCGAACGAAATAAGGGCCAGTCGCCTTTCGCCCGTAAACTGTCCAAGCGATCTTCTATGCTCAAAGGCCAGCTTCTATTGCGAGCTTGGCCAAGCTGCTCTCGGGCCGGGCACCGACATGGCTGATGATCTCTGCCGCAGCGAGGCCCCCAAGTCGACCGCACGTCTCCGTGTCTCGGCCCCGGGTCAAACCGAAGAGGAAGCCGGCCGCGTAGAGGTCTCCAGCACCCGTGGTATCGACGACCTTGGCAACATGCATGGCAGGGACGACAACGCTGCGGCCATCGGAAAAAATCACGGAGCCTTTGGCGCTGCGCGTCAAGACGGCGAGCCGGACGTCCTTGGCGGCGCTGGTGGCCGCGGCATCGAAATTCGCGGCCTGATAGAGCGAGGTGATTTCGCTTTCATTGGCAAAGAGAATGTCGATGCCGTCGCGGATCAGTTGGAGGAACTCGGCGCGATGGCGGTCGACGCAGAACGAGTCCGACAGTGTCAGGGCGACACGGCGGCCGGCGGCGCGGGCCATTGACGCCGCCTCGCGAAACGCCGCCTTGGCCTCGGGGCGGTCGAACAGATAGCCCTCCAGGTAGACGATGCCGGCATCGCGGATCATGACTGGGTCGACTTCTCCGTTGTCGAGGTCGGTGCTGATCCCGAGGAAGGTGTTCATGGTGCGCTCGCCGTCGGGCGTCACCAGGATCAGCGATCGAGATGTCGGCGCTTTTCCGGCGACAGGGGGCGTTTCGAACGTCACGCCGGCGGCGGTGATGTCGTGGCGGAAAATGCGGCCGAACTCGTCGGTCGCGACCTTGCCGATGAAGCCCGCCCGCCCTCCGAACGAGGCGAGGCCGGCGACGGTATTGGCCGCCGAGCCGCCCGAGATCTCGATGCTCGGCCCCATGTCGGCATAGAGCGCCGCCACCGTGTCGGCATCGACGAGGCGCATCTGTCCCTTGTTGGCGCCATGGCGGGTCAGAAATGCCTCGTCGCAGCGGCCGATGATGTCGACGATCGCGTTGCCGATCGCGACCACGTCGTAGCGGATGTCGGTCATTTGTTTCCCTTCCCCCAAGCCCTCGGCCCTTATAAGGACCCGGCCGGTTCCGTGAACCGTGGTCAAAGGCCGCTCGGGTTCGCATGCCCTGCGGCGCTTGCTATGGGAGCGAGATCGACTCGGGAGAAGCAGAGAAGATAAAAGCAAAGAAGATAGAGATTGAATTTATTGGTACCGCCTCCCTGGCTTGAACAGGGGACCTCTAGATCCACAATCT
>JBQTIA010000141.1:0-2897 GCA_052388455.1 Hyphomicrobium sp. | reverse complement strand
TCATTGTCTTTCACGGGAAGCGTCACCCGCGCGAGCTCGGGGAACGCGAAGTAACGGCGTACGTATCGAGCCTCGCCGGTCGCGGCGTGAGCGCGTCCACGCAGAATCAGGCGCTCAGTGCGGTGCTCTTCCTGTACGAGCGTGTACTCGGGCAGCGCCTGCCCTGGATGAAGGAGATCGTTCGGGCGCAGCGGCCGGCACGCCTGCCGGTCGTGCTGTCTCGCGACGAAGTATTCGCGTTGCTCTCGCGTCTGCGCGCGCCGGTGTGGCTCATGGCGTCGCTGATGTACGGCGCCGGGCTCAGGTTACTCGAATGTGTGGAGCTGAGGGTCAAGGACATCCACTTCGATCGCGCGGAGCTGACGATCCGGGACGGCAAGGGCGGCAAGGATCGCGTCACGATGTTGCCGGCCAGTGTGAAGGGGCCGCTGATCGATCACTTGAAGCGTGTGCACGCGCTGCATGAGGCCGACCTGGCGGGGCGCGGCTGCGTCGCGCTGCCCGGCGTCTTGCGGGCCAAGTACCCCAATGCGCCGCGTGAATGCGCGTGGCAGTGGGTGTTTCCTGCGACACGGTTCTATGTGGACCGTGCGACGGGTGAGAAGCGCCGCCATCACCTGCACGAGTCGGTTCTGCAGCGGGCGGTGAAGGAGGCCGCGCGCGGCCGGCATCGCGCGGCCGGCCACGCCGCACGCGCTGCGCCATTCCTTTGCCACACACCGGCTGGAAGCTGGCTCCATCACCACGAGCCCATTTTCATGCCACGACTGCAGGTCATGATCACGTTCGGAAATTCCGCACGGCATTGGAGCGGGCCGTTTCGCGCAGAAACCCCGTGGAGCAGGCCGCGCCCGCGCCAGACGGAAACGCGTCCCGGAGGCGCCGAAATCCCCGTGGGGTGACGAAGTGGGGAGTCCACGGTCATGACCAACAAGCCGCCGCAGGGACCCGTTTCCGGCCTGCGGTAGCGGGTGTTCGAAGCGAAATGGCCCGCTCCGATGCCCGCACTTGAATTTCCGCAAGGCATTGCGGCTAGAGCAGAGAACCGTGACGACTGTCCCACCTGATGGGGCAAGCGTGGGTCACGTTGCGACGGTTCACGGGCTCAACGAAGGGCGAAAGCGTCGGAAAGTTTAAGAGGGTCTTCGCGTACTCGTGTGGGTAACCCTGAACGCGTGATCATGCAGCGAGCCCCATTTTTACTGGGTTGTTTGAGTCTCGGAAGGGTCGGGGAATTTGGCATGATTGCCGAATGCCCACGACACGCCGACGCCGGCGCCTCACCGAGACATACACGTTCCCCGCGTTTCGTCCTCGGCACACCGTACGCGGTATCTTTGGCGACCCTCGCGCCCGCATCATTCGCCTCGTTCGGCGGGGGAAAAAACTGTGTGCGGGGTGTGCGGTGCGATCCATCGGCGGTGGTACGACGGACGGACACGCCGCGTGCGGGATCTGGCCACGGGCGAGCTGCGGATTTATCTCGAGCTCGAGGTGCGGCGGGTCGACTGCGCGCGGTGCCAGGCCGTGAAGCGCGAGCAGTTGGCGTTTCTGGCGGACAATCCGTTTTACACCAAACGCTTCGCGTACTACGTGGGTCGGCGGTGTCGTACCGCCACGATCAAGGATATCGCTGCGGAGCTGCATCTGGACTGGCACACGGTCAAGGAGCTGGACCAGCAGTACATGCGCGAGCAGTTGCGCCGGGCGGGCACGCCGACCCCGAAGATCATCGGGATCGACGAGATCTCGGTCCGCAAGCGCCACACGTACCGGATCGTGGTCAGCGACTTGGTGCGTCAGCGAGCGATCTGGTTCGGAGGGGTCGATCGCAGCGAGGCGAGCTTGGACGAGTTCTATCGGTTTCTCGGGAAAAAGAAGGCCCAACGCCTCCATCTGGCGGTGATGGACATGTGGAAGGCCTTTCGCAACGCGACCGTCCGCCATGCCCCGCAGGCGGCGATCCTGTTCGACAAGTTTCACGTCCTGCGCCACCTGGGGGAGGCTCTGGACACGGTCCGCAAGAGCGAATACCACCGGCTCGCGGGCAAGGACCGCCGCTACATCAAGGGGCAGAAGTATACGTTGCTGTCGCATCGGGAGAACCTGACGCTGGAAGGCCGCCGGGCCTTGAAGACCTTGTTGGCCGCCAACCGGCGTCTCAACATCGCGTACGTGCTCAAGGAACGGTTCGGGCAGCTGTGGGACTACCAGAGCGAAGCCTGGGCGCGCAAGTTCTTCGAGAACTGGCGGGCGAGCCTCAAGTGGCAACGGCTCAAACCGTATGAGAAGTTCGCCGCGATGATCGATGCGCATTGGGACGGGATCGCCGCGTACTGTCAGCCCGAGAACAAGGTCTCGCTCGGCTTCGTCGAAGGCTTGAACAACAAGATTCGCGTCATCCAGCGCCGTGCGTACGGGCTGCGCGATGAGGAATACCTCCGGTTGAAGATCCTCACGTGCATGCTCCCTGGGTTTTGACCACAATAAAATGGTCAGGATTACCCACTCGAGTACGCGAAGAGCCCTTAAAATGTTGCTATCGTCTTCGTCATCGCCTACATAGTTTCTTGAGGCGAGGGTTGCTCAATTTAGAGAGGCGAAACCACGTAGAATCTGCGTTCCACGCTGGAAAACCTGATCGA
This sequence comes from Hyphomicrobium sp., assembly GCA_052388455.1. Classification (GTDB taxonomy): domain Bacteria; phylum Pseudomonadota; class Alphaproteobacteria; order Rhizobiales; family Hyphomicrobiaceae; genus CAZSNH01. Next base: position 252 of record JBQTIA010000141.1, on the reverse strand, counting down.
TATGATCGATATGTCGATTGAGGGCCGCAGGTCGCGAAGGAGGTAAACGATGCGAACTCCTTTCTTGGTCAGCCGATCGCCGTGCCGCCTCCGGACTGGACCCGCCATCTCCGCCGCGATTCTTGTTCTCACAGCGCCCGTGGCGTGCGGGCCAACTCCGACGCAGATCGGTTCTTCGGGGATGTCCCTCCGGCTGTTGAAATTCAGCGGCGGCTCAGTTGACGACTACGCGATCTGTCGGTCCTCCTGAGC
>JBQTIA010000140.1:0-8877 GCA_052388455.1 Hyphomicrobium sp. | reverse complement strand
AAGCTTCGCTTGGACAGGGTCGCACGCCCGTGGCCGCCCACGGCGACGAATGGCTCAACCGTAGGCAAAGCTACGCTATTCGCCATTCGTCGCCGTGGATCGGCTCACGTTCGCGCGATCGCGGTCGCGTTCTGGTGCAGAGTGCGGGCTGGATCGGACGGGACCGGTGCCAGAACACCGGGCCCGATTTCGTTTTGCCGTCCATCGGCCGTGCCACTCACGAATCAGCCATACTTCCTCCCCACCGGCGGGGCATCGAAACGTCTTGAAACCGTTCGATCTTCGGCTACGGTGCCGGCCTTCGTGGGGAGACCGATCGATGCGACTGCTCGTGACATCGGCGCTGGCGCTGGCGCTCTTTGGACCTGCCATCGGGGCAGCCTTTGCCCTCGAGGTGGAGATCCTTGCGCCGGTTGCGTCCGAGGCCAGGCCGGAGACGCCACTCAGCCCCCCCTCTCCGACGGCGGCCGTCGAAACCGGAAGCATCGAAGCGCCGGCACAGGAGGGCGAAACGCCAGTCACCGCGGCCCCGGTGACAGAGCCCGCGCCTCCCGCACCCGGCATCGCCCGCCTCGTGCGCGACATGATCGAGGCCGAGATCGCCGCCATCCCGCCCCCGGCGCCCGTTGCCGAAGGGCAGCCCAAACCGCAGAAATCGCCGGAGCAGCGTGACCGCGAGGCGCTGCAAGCCTTCTACGAGGCGCGCAACGACGCGCCGGTGTGGGTCGGCGAGCATGGTCTCACCGCCAAGGCCCGCGCGGCCATCGCGGAAATCCAGCGCGCCGACGACTGGGGCCTCGTCGCGAGCGAGTTCGTCGTACCGCGGATGAAAGGCGACGGCGAGACCGGCCCCGATCCCTCGCGTGACGATCTCGCCAAGGCCGAGATGGCGGTGTCGCTCGCGGTCATGCAGTACCATCGGCATGCCCGCGGGGGCCGTATTGCGGACCCCGCCAAGCAGCTCTCCTCTTACCTTGATCGGCGTCCGCGGCTGCGCGACCGCAAGACCTTCCTCGAAGACCTCGCGCGAACGGATGACCCCGCCGCCTATCTCGTCGGCCTCCACCCGCAGCAGCCGGAGTTCAAGCGGCTGCTCGACGCCTGGCGCATCGCCCGGGGCAAGAGCGGTCAAAATGCGAAACCAATGCGCGGATCGAAGGGCAATGCCGACCAGCTGCTCGCCAACATGCAGCAGTGGCGCTGGATGCCGGAGGATCTGGGCGAATACTACGTCTGGGTGAACGTGCCGGAATATACGATCCGCATCGTCCGCAACGGCGAGGTCCTCTTTACGGAGCGGATCACGGCCGGCCTCGTCAACAAGCAGACGCCGATTTTCTCCGACGAGATCGAACGCGTCACCTTCAAGTCGCGCTGGCGCGTTCCGGACAGCATCAAGGTGCGCGAGGTGTGGCCGAGCCTGCTGCGAGGCGGCGGCATGATGCGACAGCACGGTCTTATCATGATGCGCGGTGAGGAGGAAATCGACTGGCGCAAGATCGACTGGTCGAAGGCCAACATGCAGGATTACACGCTCTGGCAGCCGCCGGGACCGAAGAACCAGCTCGGTCTCGTCAAGTTCTCGTTCCCCAACAAGCACTATGTGTTCATGCACGACACGCCGGACAAATACATGTTCGCGTGGAACCGCCGCGCCAACAGCCACGGCTGCATGCGCATCCGCAATCCCCTCCAGATGGCGACGCTGATCCTCGATCGCGACAAGGGATGGAATCGCAGCCACATCGACGATCTGGTGACGTCCGGCCCGGACCATAATGTCATCGAGCTCGACAAAAAAATTCCGGTCCACATCACCTATTTCACAGCGCGCATCGACGAGACGGGAAAGATGCAGACGTGGCCCGACGTCTACGGGCACGAGAAGCGCGTGCGTCAGGCGCTCGGCGGCCAGTGGGACCGGATAGCGAAGAGCGCCGACCATCTGGCCCCGCTCGACCAGACCCGCATTCCCCGCGTGGTCGCCAGCACGGCGCGCAAAACCAACGCCTTCAAGCCGGCGCCGAGTATTCTCGACCTGATGTTCGGCGGCTTGAACTGATCGGGGGAAACTCCGCACGCCTGGATTTCGATGAGACCGACGATCCACGCTTCGGACGAATTGGGTCCGAAGCGATGGTGGTGGTCTAATCTTCGACCCGCGGCGCGTCGTCGAACCAGGACTCCGTGTCGTCGTCCTCGACCTCGGGCCTGGGCGGCGCGCGGATGCCACGTGTGTCGGCGGGCGGCGCCACAGGTATAGGCTTTATGGTGACATGGGACGGTCGCGGCTCTGACCCGGCTCCGCTGGCGGGCCGCTGCCTCACGGCCGACCATGGCCTTCGCCCCCTGACCCCAGCCACAGTCTCGATCCGCCAGTCCCCGTTACTCCGGCGGTAGAAGGCCTGCGTGCCGGAGTCACGCAGCTTGAAAAAATCGAGGACATGGCGTGGCGCCGTGCAGCCTTTCGGGGCCGGAAAATCGAGCACCAGGATCGACGCCTTCGCACAATCGTCGTCAAGGGCGGCCGGATGGCGGGCCAGCGCGACGGTCTCGCCCAGAAGCTGGGCGAGACATCCGAGCGCGTCGCAGCGGAACACGCCTGCCCGCGTGGCCTCTGACGGCGTGCGGCCGTCGCCGTCGTGCTCCAGCCAGCGTCTCAGCTCGAACGATCCGGATCGCGCACCCGCTGCCGAGAGACGTCCGTCCGGTCCGCGCACCGCGACGAGCGCTCCATCGCGGCCCGCCAAGATTTCTGGCAATTCCGGCACGGCGGCCAGCGCCGCTCCCAGCGCGATGGGCGCCAATCCGGCCAGACGCCAGCGCGTCGCCCACAGGCACAGCCACAGCCCGCCGCCGACCAGTAACAGGAAGGCGGACATCGGCACGGCGGGAATGCGCGCGACGGCCCCCGGCAGTGCGGCCGCAAAGCGTGCGCACCACGTCATGGCCTCGATGCCTTGACCCATCACCGCCAGCGGCCACGCTTCGAGGCCCATCGGCATGGCGACGAGCGTCAGCAACGCCGCTGGCATGACGATCAGGTTGCAGATCGGAATGGCGATGAGGTTCGCCACAACTGCAAACTGCTGACTGGTGTGGAAGTGAAAGGCCGCGAAGGGTGCGACGGCAAACCCAGCGACGAGCGTCGAAAGCACAATGCCGCCGAGAAAGACGAACGGCCGCGAAAAGATGCTCCGCTCGGCCGTCTCCCGCCTCCGCGACCAGCGGTTGACGAGTTCGTAAGCCGAGACCAGCGCCGTGACGGCCGCGAACGACATCTGAAAGCCGACATCCAGCAGGCTCTCGGGCCAGATCGCCAGGATGATCAGCGCCGCGAGCGCGATGTTGCGGAGCGCAATCCCGGGTCGCCCGAGCACGATGGCGAGGAAGGCGATCGAAATCATGATGTAGGAGCGGACGGTCGCGAAAGCCGCGCCCGAGATCAGCAGATAGCCGAGCGCCGCGACGGCTGCGGCCACCGCCGACCAGGACTTGATCGGATAGCGCAGCGCGAGAGCCGGCACCGTCGCCAGCAGCAGGCGCAGCACGTAGAAGACCGCGCCCGCCATCACCACCATATGCAGACCGGAAATCGACAGGATGTGCAGCAGGCCCGAGGCGCGGAAGGCTTCGTTGGTTTCCCCTGAAATACCGCCGCGCTCGCCGGTGATCAGCGCCGTGGCAATGGCACCCGTTTCGCCGGGCAGCACGGCTTTGATCCGCGCACCGATAGCCTGTCTCAGCCGCTCGATGGCGGCGCGAAAAGCAATGTCGGCGGGCAGATCGGCCATCCCGGCCGCGAGCACCGGACTGCGCAGCGTATAGCCGACGCCGCCCAGTCCCTGGAACCATGCGGCCCGCGCAAAGTCGTAGCCTCCGGGAATGACGGGGGCCGCCGGTGGCGCCAGCGTCGCCGTCATTCGAATGACGTCGCCCGGCTTTGGAGCCTGCGTCACCATCAGCGTGCGGACGCGAATGCGCCGAGGCAGCGCGTCGGGGGACAGCTCCCCGATCACCGTTGGCCGGAGCGTGATTCGCAACCCGCGCACGGCGCGCGGCTCGACCAGCTCCACGTGGCCCTGCACCTCGACACCCGCGTAGGATCGCTCGAGCACCGGCGAACGGGTCCATTCCGTGCGAACCTTGGCGGCGGCGAGGCCGGCGGCGATGGCCAGCAGGGTGAGCCCCAAGGGCGACGGCATTCCGAGCGGCCGGGCGGCGGCGAGCGCCGCGGCGATCCCGAGCGGCGCCAGCGCCAGTGCGATCTGCGGCTCGGAGGCGAGCGAGAAATAGAGCCCAATGCCGAGCCCGAACAGCACCGGGAGCCAGCAGAACCACTGGGCGCGCTCGGCCACGAACGACGCACCGATCCGGGTCCACAGGCCGGCGGTGACCGGAGCGGCGTCGTCGCCCTCGCGTGCTCCGTCCGCCATCGTCGAGCCGCCGACCCTTGCTGCCTGCACCCGCCGCCTTCCGGCCGCCCCCCGCGCGGCCGATTGCCGGCCACTTACCGGGCTGCGGCTCCTATGCTACATGCCGGCCTCGTTCCCTGCATCCTCAACAAGACGACGACCCATGGCTCGAACAAAAAAGAGCGCTGGCGGCAAACCCGTGGTGCGGTTCGCACCCTCGCCGACCGGCTATCTGCACATCGGCGGCGCCCGCACCGCGCTGTTCAACTGGCTCTACGCACGCCACACCGGCGGCCGTTATCTGCTGCGGATCGAGGACACCGACCGCGAGCGCAACAATCCGGACGCCGTGCAAGCGATCCTCGATGGTCTGGCCTGGCTGGAACTCGACTGGGAGGGCGAGCCGGTCTCCCAGTTCGCCCGCGCCGACCGCCATCGCGAAATCGCCGACGAACTGCTTCGCCGCGGCAACGCCTACCACTGCTATTGCCCGCCGCAGGAGATCGAGGCCGCGCGCGAGAAGGCCAAGGCCGAAGGCCGGCCGCAGATCTTCCATTCCCCCTGGCGCGACCGCGATCCGAGAGACGCTCCCGCGGGCGTCAGGCCGGCTGTCCGGCTGAAAGCCCCGCGCGAGGGCGAAACCGTCGTCGACGACGTGGTGCAGGGACGCACGACGTTCCCCAACAAGGATCTCGACGACCTGATCATCCTGCGCAGCGACGGTAATCCGACCTATAATCTCGCGGTCGTGGTCGACGATCACGACATGGGCGTGACGCACGTCATCCGCGGCGTCGATCATCTCACCAACGCCGGCCGCCAGTCGCAGATTTATTCCGCGATGGGCTGGGACATCCCGGTGTTCGCACACGTGCCGCTCATCCACGGGGCCGACGGCGCGAAACTCTCCAAGCGGCACGGCGCCCAGGGCGTCGAGGACTATCGCGACATGGGCTACCTGCCCGCCGCGCTGCGCAACTATCTCGTGCGGCTCGGCTGGAGCCACGGCGACGACGAGATCATCTCGACGCCGCAACTCATCGAGTGGTTCGACATCACGGGGATCAACAAGTCCGCCTCGCGCTTCGACTTCAAGAAGCTCGACGACCTCAACGGCCACTACATCCGGACGACGCCCGACGGCGAGCTTCTCGGCCGCATGAAGTCGACCCTGACGCATCTCGATTTCGTCAAACTGCGCGATCTGCCCGCCGATCCCAAAGCGCCGGCCCGCTCCGACGTGTCGCTCGCGCGAGCCGTGACGGCGCAACTCGGCGGCGTGACGACCGGGGCCGCACTCGCTGCGCGTTTCGAAAAAGCCGGCTGGAGCCGACTTGCGGCCGCCATCCCGGGCCTCAAGGAACGCGCCAAGACGTTGGCCGAGCTGATCGAGGGCGCACTGTTCATCGTCGCCGAGCGACCGCTGAAGCCCGACGACAAGGCCAAGGCCCTGCTCGATGCGGACGCGAAAACGATCATCGCCGCGCTCATCCCGCGCTTCACGGCTGAGACGGAGTGGCTGGCTGCGCCGCTGGAAGGAATCGTCCGCGCCTATGCGGAGGAGACGGGTGCAAAGCTCGGCAAGGTCGCGCAGCCGCTGCGTGCGGCTTTGACTGGTCGCGCGGTTTCCCCGCCGGTCTTCGACGTGATGGCCGTGCTCGGCCGCGACGAGGCGCTGGCGCGGCTCAGGGATCAGGCGGCTTAACCGGCGACTGGTCGGTGACGCGGCCGAGCGATCATCGGCCGCCCGGCCGTTTGGGCGTCGGCTTGCGAGTCGGCGGCTTGGCGCGCTTGTCGCCCGCAGGTCGCGAGCGTGTTGCCGCCGGTTTCACTTTGCCTTGGCGCCCGGCCGCCGTCTCCTCCGGCCAGTTGTCCCTGATCCAGCGCGCGAGCCCCTCCTCCGGAATCTCTCCGGCCGCGAGGGCCTGGATGATGGCTGTCGCATCGGACTCGGACGGTGCAAACGGCACACCGTTCTTTCTGAGGAAGACGATCAGACACAACAAAGCAGCGCGCTTGTTGCCGTCGACGAACGGATGATTGCGGGCCAGCCCAAACGCGTAAGCTGCGGCGAGCGCCGCGAGATCGCGCTCCCCGTAGGCCCACTTGTTCTGCGGGCGGCCCAGGTCCGACTCGAGCATGCCCTCGTCGCGCAATCCCGAAGGACCGCCGAAGATGGCAAGCTGCTCAGCGTGAATGCGTACGGCCTGCGCCGCAGTAATCCAGCGCGGCTCGCTCATTTGGCGAGCGCTTTGAGCGCGTTCCTGTAGTCCTTCATCGCCTTCCGGGCGATGCGCATGGTCTCTTCATAGTCTGCCTCGTACGGCGAGAGTGTCAGACTCCGATCGGGCCCCTCTGTCACGGATACGCTGTCTCCTTGCTCCAGCCCGAGCCGCGCGAGCAGTTCCTTGGGCAGGATCAGCCCGGTCGAATTACCGATTTTCTTGATCTGAAGCTTCATCGGCGCCCATCCCTTCGCTGTTATACAAACCGTATAACACGGCATGGAGCGTGTTGTACAGTTTGTATAACGCAGCACAGGACGCGGTGGCTGTCGTCTGCCTGCACGGAAATCGTCTTCACCCTTGTGAGTTTTCGCACATCGCGCCGGCCCGCACTCCCGCATCCTGCCCTGGACAGCAACACAGAACCCCGCCGGGGACGAAACATCCAGGAGACGCGATGCCCATCATCCGCGGAACCGCCAAGAACAACACGCTGTATGCCACCCAGGCCAACTCTCAGCTCCTCGGCCTGGCCGGCAACGACAAGCTCTTCGGCCGAACGGGCAACGACACGCTCTATGGCGGAGTGGGCAACGACATCCTCAACGGCGGCGGCGGTAACGACACGATCTACGGCGAGGCTGGCAACGATACGCTCTCGGGCAGCGCTGGTAACGACATCCTCGTCGGTGGTGCCGGCGCCGACCGAATTTCCGGCGGCCTCGACATCGACACGCTGTCCTTCGAGGCCGCTGCGGCGGGCGTGATTGCCAACCTCACGACCAAGCGCGGCACCGCCGGCGATGCCCGGGGTGACATTTATGACGGGACGATCGAGAACATCGTCGGCTCAGCCTACAACGACACGCTTGTCGGCGATGGGCTCAATAACGTCATCTGGGGCGGCGCCGGAGGTGACAACCTTCTCGGCGAGGCCGGTGCTGACGTGCTCTACGGCGGCCTCGGCGGAGATTACCTGGTCGGCGGAAGCGAGATAGATCGTCTCTGGGGCGGGGAGGGCAACGACACCCTCGACGGCGGAACTGGCGACGACTACCTCTACGGCGAGGCGGGCTCGGACGAGTTGATCGGAGCCAGCGGCAGCGACTACATGGTGGGCGGCGAAGGCAACGACGAACTTTTCGGCGGCGAAGGAAACGATTACCTGTTCGGCGGCACGGACGACGACTACCTCATCGGTGAGGCCGGCGACGACCAGATTATTGGTAGCAGCGGCAGCGACGATCTCGTCGGCGGCGACGGTAATGATTATCTGTTCGGCGGTAGCGAGGCAGACAATCTCAACGGCGGAGCGGGCGTCGATAAGCTCGAAGGCGGGCACGGCAACGACTACCTCGTCGGCGGCAGCGAGGGTGACAGCCTCTATGGCGGCGAGGACAACGACCAGCTCGAGGGCGGTACGGGGCACGACAACCTGCTCGGCGAGGCCGGCTGGGACACCATCTTCGGCGGCGACGGCAACGACTACATTGTTGGAGGCAGCGAGGGCGACAACCTCTATGGCGACTCTGGCACCGACCAGCTCGAGGGCGGTCGCGGAGGCGACTACCTCGTCGGCGGCAGCGAGGGCGACGTCCTCTACGGAAACGAGGACAACGACACACTGGTCGGCGGCACCGGCCGGGACTGGCTCGACGGCGGAACGGGCTCAGACGAGCTGTTCTGCGGCCTCGATTTCGAGCGCGATTTCGTCTTCCTGCACCGCGACGCCACCGATTTCGTCTACGAGTTCCAGTCGGGCGTCGACATGATCGCGCTCAGCGTCGCGGAGTTTGGCAATGCTTCGACGTTTATATACTTCTTCGATGACGTGGCCGTTTTCGATTTTTCAAGCCCAGTGATCCACTTCAAGACGGACACGAACGAGCTGTGGATTGACCGCGGCGCAGACTCGGCACCAACGCTCGTCGCCACTTTCAATACGGATATTGTGAGCACGGACTTCACCTGGGTCGCATGACCGACCGCATTCGGCCCGGGGCCTCGTATCCCCGGGCCGCACCTTGCGGAGAGAACGTGACGGCCTCTGCCCAGACCCCTAGCCCGAATTATGCACCAGAACCCGGTCGCGACGGAGGTGAATTTGACGGTACGCCAGAAGAAGCGCGCGGTTCGATGCCGTCGCATCTGACAAGCGTTTCGACGCCGCGTGTCGTCAAATTCACCCCGCCCGTCTTGGCGAAGTCAAGCTTCGCTTGGACGGGGTCGCACGCCCG
>JBQTIA010000139.1:0-22565 GCA_052388455.1 Hyphomicrobium sp. | reverse complement strand
GGCAGTTTCGCCGGGCGCCCGAAGATGTCCCAGGTGGCGAGGCGCTCGAACGGGTAATGCCACTGCGGCACGACGTAGAAGTTCCACAGCAGCACGCGGTCGAGCGCGTGTGTTGCCGCCAGCAGCTCCTCGCGGTCCTTGGCGAACACCACCTTGTCGATCAGCTTGTCGATCGCCGGGTTCTTGATGCCGGCCGTGTTGTTCGAACCCTGCTTGTCGGCGGCGGCCGAGCCCCAGTAGTCGCGCTGCTCGTTGCCGGGCGAATGCGACTGACCGAAGTTGTCGACGATGAGGTCGAAATCGAACTGGTCCGTGCGCCGTTTGTATTGCGAGGTGTCGACTGTGCGCACGCTGGCGTTGATGCCGAGCTTCTTCAGGTCGCCGACCAGCGGCAGAACGACCGGCTCGAAATTCGGCTGCACCAGAAGGAACTCGGCGTTGAGCGTCTCCCCCGCCGCGTTCGTGAGCACGCCATCCTTGGCGGTCCAGCCGGCGGACTGGAGCAGCTTGAACGCGGCGCCCATGTTGCGGCGGTGATCGGCATCGGTCGGTGCGGCGGGAACCGTGTAGGGTGTGGTGAAAACCTCCTTGGGAACGTCGGCCTCTACGGTCTTCAGGATCTCCAGCTCGCGGCCTTCGGGCAGGTCGACGGAAGCAAGCTCGGAGTTTCCGAAGTAGCTGTCGGAGCGCACGTAGGACCCGTAGAAGCGAGTCTTGTTGGCCGCCTCGAAGTTGAACACGAGGCTGATCGCCAGGCGAACGCGCGGGTCCTGGAACTGCTTGCGGCGCGTGTTGAACACGAAGCCCTGCATGCCGGCGACCTGCTTGTGCGGCAGCAGCTCCTTTTTGATCCGGCCCTGCCGGATGGCTTCGAAGTCGAAGCGGTTCGCCCAGTTGGCGGCGACGGATTCGGTCCAAACATCGATGTTGCCGAGCTTGAACTCCTCGAACGGCGCCGTGTCGTCGCGGAAATAGACGTAGGTCAGCTCGTCGAAATTGTACTGGCCCTTGGTGACCGGCAGATCGGCCGCCCAATAGTCCTTGACGCGCTCATAGGTGACCTTCCGGCCCGCATCGAATGATTTGACCTTGTAGGGCCCGGAGCCGAGCGGCACTTCCATTGTGGATTTGGTGACGTCGCGCGGCTGGCCGTCGGGGCCGTTCGCCTCCCAGTAGTGCTTGGGGAGGATCGAGAGCTGGCCGACGATGAGCGGCAGTTCGCGGTTGCCGCCGCCGTCGAACTTGAACGTCACCTCGCCGGGTCCGGTGGCCTCGCCCTTCTGCACGTTTTTGTAATAGAAGCGCCAGCGGTCGTCGGCCGCCTTGATCGCCTCCATCGAGAAGATGACGTCGTCGACCGTGATCGGCTTGCCGTCATGGAAGCGCGCGCCGTCGCGGATCTTGAACGTGACCGAGGAAAAGTCCGGCGGGTGCGAGACCCACTCACACACGAGGCAGTACTCGGTGGACGGCTCGTCGGGACTGTTCATCATCAGCGAATCGAAGACATCGCCGATGCCGGCAGCCGGAATGCCCTTGATGCTGAAGGGGTTGAAGCTGTCGAAGTTGCCGAAGACGTCCTGGCGGACGGCGCCGCCATTGGGCGCCTCCGGAGTGACCCAGTCGAAATGCATGAAGTCTGCCGGGTACTTGGGAGCGCCGACCAGCGAGAGGGCCTGGCGGCGCTCGTCAGCCGCTTGGGCGATCCCCACCGAGTGCAGCGCCGCTGTCGCGGCCAGAAAAAACGCCCAGGCAGCAGCACGTTTTGCCATCGACAGTCTCACTCCGTTGCTTCGCCGGCTTGCTCGATCCGTCTCCCGGGCAGTTACGTGCCCCGGTGGCCGGTGGGCCACATTCGAGCACGCGAGATCCCCGTGAACCGGCACGTCTCGGTCCAACGATAGTGTTCGAGTGGTGGAGAAGCCATTGCGGGGACATTACATTATTGTCATCCCCCGCTGCGTCGGCGGCATTCGGTCACTTCGGCAGTGGCACCGGGGCGTCGCTGAGGGTCCGGATGTAGGCGACGAGCTCGGCGATCGCCGCCGGTTCCTTCACGCCCGGAAAGACCATCTTCGTGTTGGCGACGAAGCCCTTCGGGCTGTGGATGAAGCTGGCCATGTCTTCGAGCGTCCAGGCTCCGCCCTTGGCTTTCAACGAAGCCGAGTAGCCATTGAAATCTTCCTTGCCACCCTTGGTACGACCGACGACGTTCCACAGGTTGGGGCCGACCTTGTTGGCCGCGCCCTTCTCGACCGAATGGCAGGCTCCGCACTTGGTGAACGCCGCCTTGCCTGCGTCCACGCTGGCTGCGGCGAGCAGCGACGTGACGGCCTTGCTGTCGAAGCCGGTGGCGGCGGTTGCTGCAGACTTCTCCGGTTTCGTTTCAGCAGTGGCGACAGGTGCGGCGCCGGCCTTTGCAGCGCCCGCGGCGGGTGCGGTCGGCTGGGCAGCAGCAGCCGGGGCCGGTTTGTCAGCGTGGGCGGCCTCGGCGGATGCGGCTCCTTCCGGAGCGGGCAGTGCAAAGCCGACGGCTTGCGGCCCATGCTTGCCGCCGAAAATTTCACCCAGCGTCGGGGGCAGGAAAATCAGCAGAAGGGCCGCGCACACGGCGCCACCGATCTTGCTCAATTCAAAGGAATCCATGAGTGACACCTTTCGCAGAGGTGGGGATGGCGGGGCGCCGCGCAACGCGCGCCGATCGGCACGCGCCGCTTGCCTCGCATCGGCCGGCGCGGCTGGCCCCGAGGCCCCCTTGCGCGGACAGGACAAAGGCTGACCCCCGGATTGAGGCTCATGTAGGCCGCGTCGCTGCCGTCTTGCAACTCGATCAAGGTCTCGTTTAAGACCCGCTGGCCGAGACCTATTGTCACCCGGCAGTGTGTCGTTCGCCGTCCATCGCACCTTTCCAGGCCCCCAGCCGAGATCGTCATCACCATGTCACGCGCGATCGTCCTCATTCCGGCTCGCATGAAGGCCACCCGTCTGCCCGGCAAGCCGATGGCCGATATCAACGGCGAGCCGATGATCGTGCACGTCTGGCGGCAGGCCATGGCGGCCGAAGCCGGGAGGGTGGTGGTGGCCGCCGATACCGAGGCGATCATCGCCGCCATCCGGGGCGCCGGCGGCGAGGCGGTGATGACCCGGCCCGACCACATCTCCGGTTCGGACCGCATTTTCGAAGCGCTGAACAGGGTCGATCCGGAGGGTGACTGCGAGATCGTCGTCAATCTGCAGGGCGACCTGCCGACGCTGGAGCCGCGGCTGGTGACAGAATGTATCGCGCCGCTCGCCGTCAAAGGCCCCCATATTGCGACACTGGCGGCAGAGATCACCGATCCGAAAGACGCGACCAATCCCAACATCGTCAAGGTCGTCGGCACGCCGCTGGCGGGTGGGCGGCACATGCGGTCGCTCTATTTCACGCGCGGAACGGCGCCGCACGGCGAAGGTCCGCTCTACCATCACATCGGAATTTATGCTTACCGACGCACGGCGCTCGAACGGTTCGTCACGCTGAAGCCCTCGCCGCTCGAAATCCGCGAGCGGCTGGAGCAGTTGCGGGCGCTGGAGGATGGCATGCGCATCGATGTCTCGATCGTTGACACCGTTCCGCTCGGTGTCGATACTCCCGAGGAACTCGAAAAAGCCCGCCGGCTGATCGGGCCCACGCCGCCGCGCCGCGCCTGACCGGCCGGTGCGCCGTCGACCCGCCGCCCTCCGCAACATCATCTCCCGAGCGCCCGACCGACGATGGCTCCGACCTCACGCACGTCGAAAGCGGTGCCCGAACGCGCCGGCAGGACCGAGCCGGCCCGCAAGGGTCAAGAGGAGCGCAAGCGCAACCGCATCGGCTATCAAGGTGAGCCGGGGGCCAACTCGCACCTCGCCTGCACAGAAGCCTACGCCGAATACGAGGCGGTTCCCTATCCGACGTTCGAGGACGTGCTGGCGGCGGTCAAGGCCGGGGAGACGACCTATGCCATGATCCCGATCGAGAACTCGGTCGCCGGGCGGGTCGCAGACATCCACCATCTGCTGCCCGGCGCCGAGCTGTTCATCGTCGCCGAGCACTTCCTGAGAGTGCGCCACCAGTTGATGGCGCTGCCCGGTGCGACGCTCGACACCGTGAAGCGCGTGCTCAGCCACACGCAGGCGCTGGGCCAGTGTCGCAAGACGTTGAAGAAGCTGGGATTGAAGCCGGTGCCGGAGGCCGATACCGCCGGCTCGGCCCGCATCGTCAGCGAGTCTGGAGATCCGGGTATCGCGGCGATCGCCTCGCGCCTCGCCGCGGAAACCTACGGGCTCCAGATTCTCGAGAGCGATGTCGAGGACGAAAGCCACAACACCACGCGCTTCGTCATTCTCGCCAGCGATCCCGACGACGCCGAGCCGGAGGACGGCCCGGTGATCACCACATTCATCTTCCGCGTCCGCAACGTGCCGGCGGCGCTCTACAAGGCGTTGGGCGGGTTCGCGACCAACGGCGTCAACATGACCAAGCTCGAAAGCTACCAGACCGAAGGCACGTTCAGCGCCACCATGTTCTTCGCCGACATCGAGGGCCATCCCGCCGACCGTCCGGTGCAGCTGGCGCTGGAGGAGTTGTCGTTCTTCGCCGCCGAGCTGAACCTGCTCGGCACCTACCGCGCCAGCCCCTATCGCGCCGAGATGGCGAGCCGCAATCGGCCCCCCGGCAAGGGGCGCTGAGTGTCACGATGCGACTGACCGGTAAAATCGCGGTTGTGACCGGCGGGGCTTCGGGTTTCGGGCGCGGCATCGCGGAGGCGTTCGCGCGGGAAGGCGCCAGTGTCGTCATCGCCGATCTCGACACACGGCTGGCGACGGAGGTGGCGAGCGGCATCGGCACGGCAGCGGTACCGTTCACCTGCGACGTCGCGAAGAAATCCGATGTAGACGCGATGATCGCCGCCGCGGTGCAAGCCTTCGGCGGCCTCGACATCCTGGTCAACAATGCCGGCACGACGCATCGCAACCAGTCGCTGCTGACGGTCAGCGAGGCCGACTTCGACCGCATCTACGCCGTCAACGTCAAATCGATCTATCTGACGACGCTCGCCGCCGTGCCGGAGCTGGAGAAGCGCGGAGGGGGATCGATCATCATCACCGCCTCGACGGCCGGCGCTCGTCCGCGGCCCGGCCTCACCTGGTACAACGGCTCCAAGGGCGCCGCGATCACGCTCACCAAGTCGATGGCCGTCGAGCTGGCGCCGAAGAACATCCGCGTCAACGCCATCAATCCGGTGATCGGCGAAACCGGTATGATCGAGCAGTTCATGGGGCTGCCCGACACGCCCGAAAACCGCGCGAAGTTTCTCGCCGGCATCCCGCTCGGCCGATTCTCGAAACCGTCCGACATCGCCAACGCCGCGCTGTTCCTCGCCGATCCCGCGAGCCACTTCATCACCGGAGTCGCCATCGAAGTCGACGGCGGTCGCTGCGTGTGAGGCGATACGTCATTCATTCTAAAGGTTTGGCCGCCCAGGCGGCGGCGCGCGTTCCGGTCAGCTCCGAGACGGAGGCTATCCCGCGCTGCCGGCAGCTCTCCGCCAGCTCGCTCTTGATGCGCTGAACGAGCCCCGGCCCCTCGTACACGAGACCCGTGTAGAGCTGGACGAGCGTGGCTCCTGCTTCGATCTTCGCAAGAGCCGTCTCGCCGCTGTCGATTCCGCCGATCCCGATCAGCGGCACGCGGCCGCCGGTTTCACGATAGACGCGGGCCAGCATCGCCGTCGAGCGCTGGAAGAGCGGACGGCCCGAAAGGCCGCCGGCCTCGCGGCGCTGCGCATCGGCGAGTCCGGGTCGGGAGAGCGTCGTATTCGAGACGGCGATGGCATCGACCTTGTGGGCCATCAGCCGGGCGGTGACGGGTGCGATGTCGGCTTCGGCAATATCGGGGGCGATCTTCACGACCACCGGCCGCTGGCCCTTGCCCGCCGCGATCTGTCTGCGGCGTGCGGCCATCACCCGGCTGAGGAGATCGTCGAGCGCGGCGGGGGCCTGCAGATCGCGCAGGCCCGGCGTGTTCGGGGATGAGATGTTGACGACGAAAAGGCTTGCGACATCGTAGAAGGCATCCAGGCCCGTCACGTAGTCGGCGACGCGGTCGGCAGCGTCCTTGTTGGCCCCGATGTTGACGGCGACGACGCCGAGCCGGGCCCGCCGCGCGAGCCGGTCGAGCGCGGCGGCGTGTCCTGAATTGTTGAAGCCCAGCCGGTTGATTACGGCGTGATCCTCTACTAAGCGGAAGATGCGAGGCCGCGGATTGCCGGCCTGCGGCAAGGGCGTCGTCGTACCGACCTCGGCGAAGCCGCAGCCGAGACCCAGTACCGCATCCGGCACGCGGGCGTCCTTGTCGAAGCCGGCCGCGACGCCGAGAGGATTGGGAAAATCGAACCCCATGGCGCTGACCGCCAGCACGCCGGGATCGGGAGCGAGCGGCCGGGGATAGACGCCGAGTTCCAGCGAGCGGAGCATCAGCTCGTGGGCGTCCTCCGGCGGCAGGGTGAAAAGCAGGGGCCGGGCGAGCCGGAAAAGGGCGGTCAGCATCGATCGAGATCCGCGGGAACGATGGGAATGCCGTCTTGGCCGAGCACCATCGGCTTCGTCCAGAGCGCCGCGGCCACAGGCAGCACGCCATAGAGATGTGGAAAGAGGTCGCCGCCGCGGGAGGGCTCCCAGACCAAGGCGTCGCCGAGCGCCTCGGCGAGTACGGCGACCAGTACGAGGTCACCCTGGCCGCGGAAGTGCCGTGCGGCGGTCCCGGCCACTTGATGCGCGGCCGAGAAATGGATGAATCCGCCTCTATTATCGTTGGCTGAGCCGGTGTAGTCGCCGGCCGCCACCGCAGCGGTCCAATCCGAGGCCGGCAAGATTTTGAAGACGACGTGTTGACGTTCCCTGGTATCCGGCATCCGTCGCACCTGCTCGTGTCGATGACCTGTCGCCCGACGGTCGCACGGCCGGACTGCAACGGCCGTCCGGCCGATGCCTCACCGGCTACCCTATCGGATTTTCTTGGCGATCACATTCGCTGAACGCAAAACACCTGATCGCGGGCATCACGGAGACGGGGAGTTGTCGTCGAACTTTCACATGTTAAGGTGTTGCGGCGTCTGACGATTGCGATTTTTCAGCTCCGACGGGGCCGCATGAGCAGAGATGCTCGGAAAGGTCGTGGGCCCAGGATGGGCGGTCGCTCATCAAAAGCATTGGTGAACGTGACGTGCAGGTGAAACGGCAGCCGGTCCGCTCGGCGGGTGTGGTGGCCCGATGCGCACTGCGGGCGGGGAGGGGTGGGCATCGCGACCGCAATTGCGGCGGTGAGGCGCGTGGAACCGTTGAACCATTGATCATACGACCTCGGTCGTCGGAGGATTGCAGTGTCGGAGTTTCTGGTTGCGAAGGTCCTGACACTGCAAGAACTGCTCTCGGGCGAATTTCGGTTCGAACTTCCCTGGTTCCAGCGGGCCTATGCCTGGACGACGGAGGAGGCGGGCCGGCTGCTCCGCCACGTCGTCGATGCGGCCAAGGGGGCCGGTCCGGGCCGTCCTTATCCTCTCGGCACCATTGTCGTCGCGCGTCAGCCGGGCGAAAAGGCGACCCAGCTCATCGACGGTCAGCAGCGGATTTTGACGCTCACAATCCTCTTCGCCGTGCTGCGCGATATGGAGACCGACGCCGAGCGCCGGCAGACGATCGATCGGCTGGTCTCCGATCGCGATCCGCGCATCACGCCGCAGGTCGGCTGCGTCGACTGCCTGCGCGGATATGTTCAGGTGCCCGGTGCGACTGCTCGCGACCGCGATGTGGACGCGGAAGAGCTGTCGGAGTCCGAGAACAATATCATCGACAACCGGGATCGCTTCAAAGTCATCCTGAGCGAGGCCGGGTTCGATCTGGAGGCGCGCCGGCGCCTCGTCCGCCACCTCGCCGAGCGCTGCTACGTCGCCGTGCACGAGTTTACCGACGCCGACGTGGCGTGGCTGTCGCTGCAGCGCGAAGAGGAAACGCAGCACAAGTTCAACGCGACGGACAGTGCCAAGGTGAGCCTCACGCTCGCCATGCCGGCTGCGGACCGGCTGCCATGCAGCCAGATCTGGGACAAGTGCGAGTATGACCTCGGTGCCCGCGATTTCCTGGCTCTGCTCGGACACGTGCGCCTGATCCGTCGGCGAACGCTGCTGAATAAGCCGCTCGAGCAGGAGCTGGCGCGCGCGTTCTCGCTCAACAAGGGCGGCCTGGACTTCATGCGCACCACGCTGGAGCCGGCGGCCCGCCGCCTGGTGACTTTGCGCCAGGGTGGCATTGGCGCCGCAGCCCTCCGGGCCGAGGTCACGCGGCATACCGACCGCATGTCGATGATCGACGATCAGATCTGGGTGTCGCCGGCCCTGCACTGGCTGTCGAAGCGCGGCGACGGCGGTGAAACCGCGTTGTTTTTCAAACGCCTGGAACGTCTGGTCTGGTGTCTAAGGCTGACCGGAACCGAGGCGCCGAACCGGACGTCCCGGATGATCGACGTGCTGGCCGATATCGACGGCGACGCCGGTGTTGACTCGTTCGAGTCCTTGCGCGTGGAAAAAGGACTGCTGATCGGGGTGCACACCCTCCTCCGTCAGGAGCAGATCGACCGCCGCAAGTTCATTCGCAACCTGCTGTATCTGATCAGCTCGGTCATGGGCTTCGATGTCGACAAGGCGCTGATCGAGCAGGCATCTCTGGAGCACATTCTGCCGCGCGGAAAAAAACTCAAGGGCACGTGGGAGGCCGATTTTCCGAGCAAGCTGTCGAAGGTACACGCGCATTGCCTCGGCAATCTCACGCTGTTGACCGTTGCCGAGAACCACATCGTCGACAACAAGGCCTGGATCGACAAACGCCTCGCTTATTCGAACTCGAAATTCGGTCTCAGTCGCGAGGTTGCAAAGCTCGACCGCTGGACGCCGGCAGCCGTCACGGCGCGCACCGAGCGGCTCATCAAGGTGCTGTTCGATTACTGGGACTTGGCGGCCTGACGCACTTTCTTGCGTTCCGCTGCGCGGCGCTCGTGTCCGGGAAATCCCATCATGTTGCGGAACGGTATCGTCGGCACTAATTCCGGGTGCAGACGACTGTTCCTCGCCGCATGACGCTTGCGCGTTTTCGTCGATCGGCAGATAGTGAGAAAAGCTGCGTAGCGACGCCGCTCGCCGATGAGTTCCGCCTGACGCGGCATCACTGACGTCGGATAGAGTCCTCGGTGTTCCGCTACCAATTGTCCGGACGAAGCCATTTTTTCGATGGTGAGTTTCGACTTGGGTGTCGCAGCGAGCTAGTGTGATGATTTCGAAGTCCGCTTCACACTTTGCGGCTGGCTGAGGGGCGGACTTCGAAATCTGAATCACACTAGAACCATAGGCTTGCTAGTGTCCTTTCGATCGCGAAGTCCCTACCGAGCGTACTGCAGAATGTAAGGGACTTCGCGATCGGGACACCAGGTATTGCGTGAGAGGGGCAAATGGCGCGAGAGAAGCGGGCCGCTGAAAAGGGCGGCTTCTGGTCCCGGGCGAAGGTTGCGGCGCCCGCACGGAGTGCCCCGCCTGACGACCTCTCCTACATCAGCGCCGAAGTGGCCACACTGGCGCACGTCTTTTCCGGCGAGTACCGGTTCCGCCTGACCTGCTTTCAGCGCGCCTACTCGTGGCGTACGCCGCAGGTGACGAGGCTGCTCAGCAACATCCGCGAAGCGATGACTCAAGCGCCGCCGCGCCGGCGCTACTGTCTCGGCCGCCTGATGCTGGCGCGCCCACTCGAATCTGCGGAGACAGAACTCGTCGACGGTCACCAGAGGCTGATGACGCTCACCCTGCTCTTCGCTGTCCTGCGCGACCTCGAGGTGGACGAGCCGCGGCGGGCGTGGCTGCACAGCTTCATCGCGAGCGGTGGGATGCAATCGCGCAGCAAGCCCGTCTACCGGCTGACCGCCCAGTCCACGCCATCCCTCTTTTTTGAGAGTCTCGTGCAGGAGCCGGGCGCAACCGAGCGGATCCTCGAGTCCGAATTTCACGAACTCTCGGAAACCGAGCGCAACATTTACGATAATCGCGAGACGATCCGTGCCGAGCTGACCAGTCCCGGGATGGACGACGAGTCGCGGCGAGCGTTCGCCGACTTCCTGGCCGATGGCTGTCACGTCATCACCGTGGTGGTAGAGGATCAGGATCAGGCGTGGGAACTGGTTCACATCGAGCAGGAAACGCGTCTCGAGTTCACTGAAGCCGATCAGGCGAAGGCGATCCTGCTTTCGGCCATGCCGGCCACCGACCGGGTGGTGTGCAGCCGCATGTGGGAAGGCTGCGAGGCGCACCTGTCGGCCAGCGACATGCATCGCCTGCTGGTCCACATCGGCGCCATGCGGTGGCGATGCCGCGTGCAGTCGAGCACCCCGATCGAGAACGACATCGTCCAGCACTTCGCGCTCGAAGCGGGTGGCTTCGCCTTCATGGATCAGGAGTTCGTGCCCAATGCCGAGCGATTGGGCGCGATCCGGCGCGGTGGCGTCGGCTCCGAGGGGCGCCAGCGGGCGGCGATCGCTACCAGCATCGACTACATGAACTGGATCGACCCGCACCTGTGGGTCACGGCGGCATTGAAGTGGCTGGGCGCGCGCGGCGAGGCGGACGCCGAGACCGAGCTGTTCTTCCGCAGGCTGGACCGCCTCGTCTGGCTGATGAAAATCGCCGGCGACGATCCGGGCGTGCAGGAAACTCGGATGTTCGATCTCTGCGACGAGATCGCCAAGTGGCACAAGGTCGACAGTATGAGCCGGCTGCAGATCGAGGGGCGGATGCTCAACGCCGCGCTCGCCAATCTGCGAAGCCCGAACTTTGCCGTGAAACACTATGCCGGTCTCGTTCTGCGCCGCCTCAGCATCCTGCTCGGGGAGGATTCCGGTCCCATCACGCGCGACAAGGTGACGATGGAGCACGTGCTGCCGCGCAATCCACCGTTGCATGGCGAGTGGCGCAGACTCTATCGGACTGAGGCGGACGTGAAGGAATTCGCCCAGCGGCTCGGCAACATCACGCTGCTTACGGGACCGCAGAACCAGAAGGCTGGCACTTTCGACTGGGCTGCCAAGCGGGCTGTACTGGCGGCGTCCGATTTCGTGCTGTCGCGCCGTGCGTCGGCTGAAACAGACTGGGTGTCCCGCACCGTGCAGCGGCGCACCGAGGAACTCATCGCGCTGCTGCTGCGCGACTGGGATCTGAAACCCTGATCCTCACGGTTCGGCGCGGGCGGCGCTGGCTTCACGCGCTTTTTAGGAATGCGCCTTTGAGCCCGTCGGCGATCAGCCGGCGGGTTTCATCGATGCCGTAAAGCTCGATGAAGCCGCCGAAGCGCGGCCCCTGAGAAGCGCCGAGAAGCACCTCGTAGATGGCCTTGAACCAGTCGCGCAGATTGTCGGCAAAGCCGTTTGCCTTGCCCGCCTCATAGACGAGCGTCTGCAGGGTCTCGGCATTGGCTCCCGGCTCGACTTTTCCGAGCGCGTCGGCGAGCGACTGGAGTGCTTTGCGCTCCGCCTCGGTCGGTGCGCGGAACACCTTCTGCGGCTTCTCGAAGTCGTGATAGTAAGCCACCGCATAGCCGGCGAGCCTGTCGAGCAGCGGCAGCGCCTCGGGCGTGGCGCCGGGCCGGTATTTTCGGATGAAGCCCCACAGCCGCTCCTTGCTTTCGGCGTTGGATGCCGAGACGAGGTTCAAGAGCAGCGCAAACGTGATCGGTAATTCCTCGGATGGTGGCGAGCCGGCGTGGATGTGCCAGGTCGGGTTATCGAGTTTCTGCTTGCCGTCTTGCCCCGCATACGCGGCGACGTGCTGCACGTATTCGTCGACGGCGCGCGGAATGACGTCGAAATACAGCTTTTTCGCCGTCTTCGGCTTCTGGTACATGAACAGCGAAAGGCTTTCCGGCGTCGCGTAGCGCAGCCACTCCTCGATCGACAGGCCGTTGCCCTTGGTTTTGGAAATCTTCTCGCCCTTTTCGTCGAGAAAAAGCTCGTAATTGAATCCTTCCGGCGGCGTACCGCCGAGCGCCCGGCACACCTTCGACGACAGCGTGACGCTGTCGATCAGATCCTTGCCGGCCCTTTCGTAATCGACGCCGAGGGCCGTCCAGCGCATGGCCCAGTCGGCTTTCCACTGGCATTTGACGGCGCCGCCGGTGACGCGGGTCTCGCATGTCTCTCCAGTTTCAGGATCGCGATAGACGATGGTGCCTTTTTCCGGATGGCGCTCGATCATCGGCACCTGCAGAACGCGGCCCGTGCGCGGCGAGACGGGCAGGAACGGCGAGTAGGTCGCCTGACGCTCTGGCCCCAGCGTCGGCAGGATGATGGCCATCACCTTGTCGTAGACTTCGAGCATCCGCAGCAGGGTCTGATCGAACATGCCGGAAGCGTAGCATTCGGTCGCCGAGTAGAATTCATACTCGAATCCGAAGCGATCGAGAAAATCGCGCAGCATCGCGTTGTTGTGGTGCGCGAAGCTCGCGAACTTCCCGAAAGGGTCCGGCACCTGCGTCAGCGGCTTGTCGAGATGCTGCTCGAGCATCGCGCGGTTGGGCACGTTGCCCGGCACCTTTCGCAGCCCGTCCATGTCGTCGGAAAAGCAGATGAGGCGGGTCTTGCGGCGACCTTCGGTCAGCACCTCGAAGGCGTGGCGCACCATGCTGGTTCGCGCCACCTCGCCGAAGGTGCCGATGTGCGGCAGTCCCGACGGCCCGTAGCCCGTCTCGAACACGACGACCTTGTCCTTGCCGCCCGGCAGTCGGTCGAGACGCTGGATCAGCCGGCGCGCCTCTTCGAAGGGCCAAGCCTTGGCGTCGGCGACGGCGGCGGCAAGCACGGGATCGATGGCTGTTTTCGGCATGCGGGGCGGATGTGGCTCGATGGCATGTCGAGCGTCCCGGTGCGGGACCTCGAACGGTGGCCGCACCCTAGGTAGACGGCCGGAAACCGTCAATCGTAGCTACGGTACGAATTTCTGCCGAGAGGCGCGAAGTCCCGGACCGCGCAGGAGCGTGATCTGGGACGCGACGCGGAACCGTGGGATTTGACGACGCAGCACGAAGGTGGTTCTGGCCCGGCTGTTGCCGGGCCTCACGCCAGGATCAGGCCCAGCCCCAGAAGCGGATGGCCGACGGCCCGAGGATAACAAGGAACAGCACTGGCAGGAAGAAGATGATCATCGGCACCGTCAGCTTCGGCGGCAGCGAGGCGGCCTTCTTCTCGGCTTCCGACATTCGGATTTCGCGGTTTTCCTTGGCCATGACGCGCAGCGCCTGACTGACCGGCGTGCCGTAGCGCTCGGCCTGGATGAGTGCGGTCGCGACGGCCTTGACGCCCGGAATGCCTGTGCGCTTGCCGAGGTTTTCGTAAGCCTGTCGCCGCTCCTGCAGATAGGAGAGCTCGGCGGTGGTGAGCGACATTTCCTCGGCCAGCTCCAGCGACTGCGTGGTGACTTCCTTCGCCACCTTGCCGAACGCCGCCTCGATCGACATGCCGGACTGCACGCAGATCAGCAGCATGTCGAGCGCGTCGGGGAACGACTGCTTGATCGCCAGCTGGCGCTTCTGGGCGAGGTTCTCCAGCACCAGGTTCGGCAGGTAGAAGCCGAAGAAGGCGGCGCCGATGGCGATGAAGATATTGATGGTCAGAGGATTGGTGTTCTCCGACATCAGCTGGTAGGCGAGCGTCGCGATGAAGGCCAGCGGCGGCACGGCGACACGGCAGAACATGTAGGCGACGAGCGGAGCCTGTCCGCGCATGCCGGCCATTTTCAGCTTGTTGCGCAAATCCTCGTTGTCGAACTGCGCCCTGAGATCGAACTTGTCGACGAACTGGGCCATGAACCCCTTGGGCTTCTGGCGCAGCTTCGCCGACTGGCGGTCCTTGCTCGCCATCTCCGCCAGCCGTGCGGAGCGCATCTTGTCGCGCTCCACGGCCATCGCCTTCATGCGCTGGGACATGCGATCGCGGTCGAGCAGCGGCAGCGCCATCGACAGCACCGTGGCAAAGACCGCAATGGCCGCCAGAAGGGTGGCCAGGAACTGCGGCTTCATGACTGTATCGACGAAGTCCTGCATGATCCCGTGCCCGCGCTCTCGACGTTGGTTCAGAAGGGCGGCCGCTCGAGGCTGCCGACGACGGCTCAGAATTTGAAGTTGATCATCTTGCGCATCACCATGACGCCGAGGAACATCCAGAACAGTCCGGCGGCGATGATCATCAGGCCGGCACTCGTATTGTAGAGCGGCTCGATGTAGTCCGGTGCGCTCATGGTCAGCATGGTCATGACGCCCGGCGGCAGGGAGGCCAGCACAGCCGCCGACGATTTCGCTTCCGCCGAAAGCGCCTTGATCTTCATTTTCATGCGGATGCGGTCACGCAGTACGTTCGACAGGTTGCCGAGCGCTTCCGAAAGGTTGCCGCCGGCCTGCGCCTGGATCGAGATGACGATGGCGAGGAACTTCACCTCGGCCAGCGGCATGCGGTTGATCAGGCGCTCGAGGGCTTCGGCGAGCGGCACGCCGATGCGCTGCTGCTCGACGACTTCCTTGAACTCGCTGCCGATCGGCTCCGGGCTTTCCCGCGAGATGACCTGCAGGCACTCGTTCAGCGGCAGGCCCGATTTGACGCCGCGCACGACGACGTCGATGGCGTTGGCCATTTCGTGCAGGAATTTGTTCTGCCGACGCTGAATCATCTTGCTCAGGATGAAGCGCGGCAGTCCGAAGGTGCCGACGAACGCGGTGGCGAACGCCGAGATCATGGCGACCGCAGGATTGGCGATCGAAAAGAACGTCAGTCCGCCGCAGACCACGCCGCACAGCGCGCTCGCGGTCCAGAACGATTTCGGATCGCCTTCGAGACCGGCCCGCTGCATTCGCAGCCGCAGCGAGACCTTTTCCTTGCTCTTGTCGCGCTTTTCTATGTCCTTCAGCGTATCGGCGACCTGTTTACGCCGGTTGGCCGCGACCTCCGCCGCCGATCGCGTGGCCATCTTCGACGCGCGGCCCTCGGTGACGTTGGAGATCCGCTTTTCGCGATCCTTGTCGCCGGAGATGAAGGGATAGAGCAGCACGAAGACGACGGCCGCCAGTGCGCCGGCGCCGAGCAGCGCTGCGACGAGCGGCAGGATGTCATTCTCAGCCATTGGCCTCTCCCAGCGGATTGCCGTGCTGATCGAGCACTTCGGAGAGCGCGAGGGCCTCGGCGAGGCGGTCCTGCTCCTTGTAGTATTCGGCCCGGTCCCAGAAGCGCGGACGCGAGATGCCGGTCGAGCGGTGACGGCCGAGGAGCTTGCCGTTCGAATCTTCGCCGGTGATCTCGTAGACGACGAGATTCTGCAGCGTGATCGTATCCTCTTCCATGCCGATCACCTCGGTGACGTGAGTCACCTTGCGCGAGCCGTCACGCAGGCGGGAGGCCTGGATGATGATGTCGATCGAGCCGCAGACCATTTCGCGGATGGTTTTGATCGGCAGCGCGTAGCCGCCCATCATGATCATCGATTCCAGGCGGCTGAGGGCTTCGCGCGGGCTGTTGGCGTGCAGCGTGCCCATCGAGCCGTCGTGGCCGGTGTTCATGGCCTGGAGGAGGTCGAACGCCTCCGGGCCGCGGACTTCGCCGACGATGATGCGCTCGGGCCGCATACGCAGGCAGTTCTTGACGAGATCGCGCATGGTGATCTCGCCCTCGCCTTCGAGGTTGGGCGGGCGCGTTTCGAGACGTACGACATGCGGCTGCTGGAGCTGCAACTCGGCGGAGTCTTCCGCGGTGATGATGCGCTCGTCGTGATCGATGCAGCCGGTCAGGCAATTGAGCAGCGTCGTTTTGCCGGAGCCGGTGCCGCCCGAAATCAGGACGTTGCAGCGAACGCGGCCGATGATTTCGAGGATGGTCTTGGTGTGCGGGGTGATCGAGCCGAACTTGACCAGGTTGTCGAGCTTCAGGCGATCCTTCTTGAACTTGCGAATGGTGAGCGCGGGGCCATCGATCGCCAGCGGCGGCGCGATGACGTTGACGCGCGAGCCGTCGGGGAGGCGTGCGTCGCAGATCGGGCTCGATTCGTCGACGCGGCGGCCAACCTGGCTGACGATGCGCTGGCAGATGTTCATCAGCTGCTGATTGTCGGCGAAGCGCACGCCGGTCTTCTGCACCTTGCCGCCGACTTCGATGAAGGTGGTCGCCGCACCGTTGACCATGATGTCGGCGATGTCGTCGCGCGCCAGAAGCGGCTCGAGGGGACCATAGCCGAGCACGTCATTGCAGATGTCCTCGAGCAGCTCTTCCTGCTCGGCAATCGACATAACGACGTTTTTGACTTGGATGATCTCACTGACGATGTCGCGGATCTCTTCGCGCGCCGCGGCGGCGTCGAGCTTGGCGAGCTGGGTGAGATCGATGGTGTCGATCAGCGCGTTGAAGACCGTCGTCTTGACGTCGTAGTATTCTTCCGAATGGCGCCGCTGGGGCTCGGCAGCGGGAGGAGGAGCGGCCACGGCGGCAGGAGCCGGCGCTTTGGCCTGCTCCTGCGGCTTGGGTACGCTACCGGCAGCCGCCTGCTGCTGCTGGGGCAGCCGGCGTGGGGCCGTCGTTTCTCCGCTTCGCTTGCCGAACATCGGTGATCGTCCTCAGCGCTTGAGTTTCAGCTTCTCGAGCAGGGGAGCCAGAGCTGATTTCTTTTTCTCGACCTTGGCCTCCTTGCGGTGGGCCAGCGTCATCGCAACCTCGCGGAAGCTCGGCGCGGCCTTGGCCTTGGCGTTCAGCTCCTCGATCATCTGGCCGTTGTTGGACGCCTGACCGAAGGTCTCGCAGTCGAAATCGATGACCGCGACGGTTTTGGCTCCGAGTGCCTGCTCGAATTCCTTGACGGAAATCTCCGGGCGCTTCGGCATGTTGGCCATGTTGATGACGAGATGCGGGTGAGCGTCGTTCTTGCGCGCCGTCTTGAGCAGCTCGACGATGTTCTTGGCATTGCGCAGGTTGGCGAGATCGGGCGCCGCCGTGATCACCACCTCGTCGGCCTGCAGCAGCACACGCTTGGTCCATGCGGTCCAGGTGTGCGGCAGATCGACGACGACGTAGGGCACATTTTGCCGGACGACATCGATCACCATCTCGCAGGCTTCCGCCGAGATCTCGTAGTCGCGGTCGAGCACGACGGGAGCCGCGAAGATCGACAGATGCTCCGAGCACTTGGTCAGCAGGCGGTCGAGCAGCACCTCGTCGAGGCGTTCGGGCGTCGCCAGGGCGTCGGCGATGCCCTGCACGGGGTCCTGGTTGAAATCGAGCCCCGTGGTGCCGAATGCGAGGTCGAGGTCGGCGATGATGACGTTGCTCTTCAGAACCTCGGAGAGCACCCAGGCCGAGTTGTGGCACACGGTCGACGAGCCGACGCCGCCCTTGGCGCCGACGAAGGCGAACACGTGACCGACGGGATCGGTGTCCGGGTTGTTGTAAAGATTGGACAGGCTCTCCATGAGCTGCGGCGGCGTGATCGGCGCCACGAGATATTCGCTGACGCCGCGCTTCAGCAGCTCCCGGTAGAGGATCACGTCGTTGACGTGACCGATAACGACGACCTTGGTGCCGGGATCGCAGCTCTCGGCCAGCCGGTCCAGCTCGCCGAGGAGCTGCTGGCGCGGCAGGCTGGCCTCGACGATGATCAGGTTGGGTGTCGGGCTTTCCTCGTAGTGAGCGACGGCGGCGATCACGCCGCCCATATGCACGCTCACGTGCGCTTTGCTCAGCCGGCGGTCCTCGGCGGCGATCTGCACCACCTCGGCCACCTCGGTCGCATCGCAGAACGCCTGGATGGAAATGCGCGGAATGGGACGCGCCTTGTCCAGCGTCGTCATGTCCGCCGGCGCGTGGCCGGCGTCATATTCCTCGGCTTGGACTTGAAAAGACTTCATGCTCATGACACTCCGACCTCAGCTTCCGCCCTGCGTACTGACACGCTCGTCTTCACCCTTCTTGGCGTTCGTCACGTCACCCTGGGTGTATTTTTCCCAGACCGTGTCGCGGCGCTCACCCGAACGACTGGTTTCGCTGCGCGGGCCGAGAAGATCGGCGGGATTGGCGACCATCGCCGCCAGATTCTTCTGCGTCGCGCAGCCGAGATTGGGATGCGGCAGGTTCTGCGGCTCGTGGGCCAGATTGGTGGTCCACTGACCGCAATGGGGGCCTTCCGCGATGTAGCGCAGGTAGGAGACGCGGATCGGCGGCTGCGGATCGCCCGCCTGCGAATAGGCTTCGATCGCGATGGCCGTTTCCGGAATGCCGGTATCGCTCAGGATCTGGCGGATCTCGTGCACCGCGTTCATGGCGGCCACCTCGTTGGAGGCTCCGCTCGGCACGGCAATCACCAGCTTGGTGTTGCCGGCATCGCTGGCCCGCGAGCGGTTGGCGAAGCCGACGAGTTCGCCGCGCTGCGGAGCCGACAGTCCGCCCGAGCCGCGCACGACGCGGATCGTCATGGTCTGCGGCTGCTGCGAAACCAGGATCGGATGTCGCTCGGTCGGATCAACCAGTGTCCAGCCGGCGACCTGGGCGTGCTCCTCGCCGTGCTTGCAGCCGCCGAGGCCGAGAGCGACGACGGAGAGGCACAGCATCGTCGTAGTGAGCGTTCCGGACCGCGTCGCGGTGGAGATCGCCAGTTCAGATTTGGACTTCATTATACGTCTCCATCCGCGCCGCTATTCGACGATGAACCCGTAGTCACCCTTGAGATCGCCGGCCGGCGCGGTTTCGCCCTTGCCGTAGATTCGATTGAGGTGACCGAGGAAGTTGGCCTTCCGGTCGGAAGGATCGGCCAGGCCGTCGAGCGGACGGCCCAGGGCCTGGCGCGAGGTCGGGCGCACCATGTAGGGCGTGACGATCACGACCAGCTCGGTCTCCTGCTTGACGAAGTCGCGGCTGCGGAACAGCGTTCCGAGGACAGGTACGTCCTTGAGCCCGGGGAAGCCGTCGATGTTCTGACGGGTATCCTCGGAGATCAGGCCGGCCAGGGCCAGCGATCCGCCCGAGGGCAGCTCGACGGTCGAGTTGGCCTGACGCTTCTTCAGGGCCGGGATCGAGATCGACGAGATGGTGACGGCGCCGGTGTTGGACAGCTCGCTGACCTCGGTTTCGATCTTCAGGCTGATGCGGCCTTCCGAAAGAACCGTGGGTGTGAACGATACACCGACGCCGAACTCCTTGTAGGTGACGCCGAGGCCGCCATCGCCGTCGACGGTCGGGATCGGATACTCGCCGCCAGCGAGGAACTTCGCCGACTCGCCGGAGACCGCCGTCAGGTTGGGCTCGGCCAGCGTCTTGACGAGGCCGTTGCGTTCCAGCGCCCGCAGTGTGTGCGCGATGCACGAGTCCCCGATGAAGCCACCGCCAGCCGCGCCCGAATTGCCGACGACAGTGCCCGCGATGGTCGGGAGCATCGCCCGGCAACCCGTTCCGAACGGAAGCGCGGTGTCGCTGCCGATTTCGCCCAGCGATCCGAGGCCGGCCGCCGATGTAAGCGGCAGGGCATTCTGGGTCAAAAGGCTGGTGGCGAAATTACCGGAGTTGAGCTCGGCGCCGATGTTGATGCCGAACTGCTTCAGGAGCGAGCGCTGCACCTCGGCGACGGTGACTTTGAGCATCACCTGCTCCTCGCCTTCGACGGCGAGCAGATTGATCACCTTCGCCTTCTCCCGCGTGTTGCTCTCGGGAGCGCTCATGATGAAGCGCGAGGCGAGATCGGTGGCGCGGCTCGCATCGACCGGCGAGCGGACCGAGCCGGTGAGGATGACCGTCTCGTTGAGAATTTCCGACTTGATCGCGGAGCCGGGCAGCAGGCGGCGGAACATCGCGTCCAGCATCCCGGTGTCCTGCTCGACGGCGACTTCCAGCGTCAGAATCTGCTCGCCGTTCTCATCGAAGAAGAACACGTTCGACTGACCGACCTTCTTGCCGATCAGATGCACGCGGTTGGAGGTCTGCACCACCGCGTCCATGATTTCCGGCGCCGAGACCATCACGTCGCGCAGCGAGCGCGGCATCTCGATCATCGTCGCCTTGTTGCGGCCGACCTTGATCGCCCGTGTCTGCGGCAGGCGTTCGCTTTCCCGGATCCGGATGACGGACTGGTGCTCGCCCACCTCGGCCTCGGACCCGTTGGCTCTCGCCGGTTCCGGAGCGCCGGCGACCGGGAGCATCAGGCAGGCCAGCCCTGCGAGCAGAATGCTGCGGGACTTATTCACGAAAATTCGCATGGGTCATCGCCTTCCGACGAGCTACGTTGCGCCACGCTCTCGATCAATCTTGAGAGCACTCAGTTCACGCCGTACGCACGCGACTTGACGCCGTAACGCAGCACTCGGATGGCGTTGTTCGTTTCACTCTTGCCGTCATTCTTCGGTTTCAGGCCGTCGCCGTCGGTCGGACCGCCGGCGTCGGCCTGCAGATCGGAGATCGAGCGCAGAGCCAGGCTCAGCTCACCCATCGACGTGGCGAGAGCGAGAAGCTCGGCCTGCCTCGGGGTCAGCTCGAGCGTCGCCGTGCTGGCGTTGATCTCCGCCGATTTCTTGCCTTCCTTCGCTTCGATCTGCTGACCGATGGCGAGCACCCGCACGTTGCGGAACAGCGTATCGCTGGTGTGCTCCTCGACGCCGCTGCGGCTGCGCAGCGTGCGCGTGATGATCACGTCGACATGATCGTTCGGCAGGATCAGCTTGCCGACGGCGGTCTCTTCACGGATCTTGGTCGAGACGGCGCGCATTCCGGCGGGCAGGATTGCCGCGAGCACGCCGCCCTGGCCGGCCTTGATCAGCTTCTGCGTGGTTATCGGCTCGCCGGCGAGGATCGGCGCGCGGGCGATGGCGCCCGACAGCTCGTTGGCGGCGCGCGGGCCGGACGTCTTGGTGATCAGTGCGGGAGTGACGGCGTCGGCCGGCCACGTCTGCCAGCGAAACAGGCTTTCGTTCGCGACCTGCCCGAGTCCGATGTCGGCGCGGGCGACGAGCACCTCGGTCGAATTGACTTTGACTTCGACCTTTTTTTCGACCTGAGGCTTGTTGACCAGCCCCTGAACCATCACGAAAGCCAACACGCCCGCAACGCCGGCCACGGCAATGCCGATAAGCTGAGCTCGTTTCATCGCGCCCCAATCCCTTTGGTCTCGAGGCCGGAGCCTCTTCCTCACCGGGAGTGTGCGCGAGAAACGTCAATGCGAGGTTAACCGATGTCCTTAATTCGCTCAGTCCGAAAGTCAGCCCGGAAGGCCGTCGTCGCGGGCGCGCGCCATAGCCTTCGCCGACGGGCTCAGGTCGCGAAGGCGGTGAACCATCCGGTCTTCGGGTAGATCATGAGCGCGGCACCGGCGATGGCGAGGCCGTAGGGAATGCCGGTGCCCTGGCGGTGCAGGCGCAACGCCCATTCGGGAAGCGGCAGGGCGGCGACGGGCATCCAGCGGAAGGCCAGGATAGCGATGGCCAGCACGCCGCCGAGCACGGCGACCTGCGCCAGATACATGACGAAGTTATCGAGCCCGATCCACAGCGAGGCCACCGCCAGCAGCTTCACGTCGCCGCCGCCCATCCATCGCATGGCGAAGAAAGCGATGCCGACCGCCAGCACCGCGGCGCCGAGCGCCATATGCCTCAGCATGACGTCGACCGGCATTCCGACCAGCGGCGCGATCACGAAGAACGCGCCGAGCAAAGCCATAGAAATACGATTCGGAATGGTCATGGTCAGCAGGTCGAAGGCCCCGGCGAAGATCATCGCCATCGGAAACACCAGCAGCAGGGGATACTCGACCACGGGACCACTCTCCACTCTTGGAACAACGCTCGGCGCCGCATCTTCCGCTCGGAACCTTAAAGGGCCGCTAATGTTCCGGCTCTGACGTTTGGTTCCCGAGTGTCAGAGCCGGAACATCAGCCACAGTCGTATCGCCGCGAGAGGCATCGGACCGGCCGAACGGACCGCTTACTTGAGGTTCGACGAGATGTTGTTGAACACGCTGTTGAGGGCGTTCGGCAGGGCGCGCAGCCCGACGATGATGCCGATACCGATCAGCAGGCCGATGAGGGCGTACTCGATGGCCGTGGCGCCGCTATCGTCGGCGAGGAATCTGCGGATGGTCTGCACGGCGGATGCCCTCTTTTGCGACGCATTTCAGCGTCTTGGGTTGTCGGTCGTCGAGGGCTGAGGCTAGTCGAGTGTCCCTAAAATTCGGTGCAAGTTGTCGGGAAGTCTTTCATCAGAGTTAGCGAATGATTGTGCGCAGGAATTGAAAATAGGGGCGCTGGGTCTTCTATGCCCCAAAAGACGTACGGCCCGGGATCGGGCCGTGAAACGGGGACCTTCGTTCCGACCCCGGGTTCTCACCAGGGCAATCGCATATGGCGCGAAATGTAGGTTGGGTCGACGAAGGAGACCCAACAAACTCGAGCGACCAAAGTTGTTGGGTCTCGTGCCTCGACCCAACCTACGTCCAAATGCGATTCCCCTGGGG
>JBQTIA010000138.1:0-21854 GCA_052388455.1 Hyphomicrobium sp. | reverse complement strand
GCCCGAGGCCGCCCACGGCGACGAATGGCTCAACCGTATGCGAAGCTACGCTGTTCGCCATTCGTCGCCGTGGATCGACTCACGTTCGTGCGATCGCGGCCGTGTTCTGGTGCATAATTCGGGCTAGACTGCCGGTGTTCGAGCGATTCACGCTCCAAGCCCGCAGAAAGCTCTCATGAAAACCGATACGCCGCGCCCAATCCGCCTCAGAGACTATCGGCCGCCGGCGTACCTGATCGACCACGTCGACCTCGACGTGTCGCTGCATCCGCGGGAGGCGCGCGTCAAGGCGCGTCTCGCTGTTCGCCCCAATCCGAATGCCGATGGGCTCGCCGGCGGGCCGTCAAAAAGAAAACCCACGGGCAAGACGGCAGCTCACAAGCCGCCACCCCTGCGCCTCGACGGCGAAAACTTCAAACTGGACTGCCTCCAGCTCGACGGCACGCCGCTCGACGCGCGCGCCTTTATCATCAGCGACCATCATCTGGAGATCAAAGCGCCGCCGCAGAGACCGTTCCGGCTCGACATCACCACCGTGCTCGATCCGGAGAGCAACAAAGCGCTCCAGGGTCTCTATCGCTCGCGCGGCATCTACTGCACCCAGTGCGAAGCTCAGGGCTTCCGCCGCATCACCTACTTCCTCGACCGTCCCGACGTGCTCGCGACTTATACCTGCCGTGTCGAGGCGGACATCCGCGAAGCGCCCGTGCTGCTGGCCAACGGCAATCGGCACGAGCGCGGCACCCTCGACGGCGGCCGCCGCCACTATGCCGTGTGGAAGGATCCCCACCCTAAGCCCTGCTACCTCTTCGCCCTCGTCGGGGGTGACCTCGCCGCCGTTACTTCGACATTCAAGACCGCCTCCGGCCGCACCGTCGACCTCGCCATTTACGTCGAGCACGGCAAGGAGCCGCGGGCGCACTGGGCGATGGATTGCCTGAAGCGCGCCATGCGGTGGGACGAGAAGCGCTTCGGCCGCGAATACGATCTCGACGTGTTCAACATCGTCGCGGTGTCGGATTTCAACATGGGAGCGATGGAAAACAAGGGTTTGAACGTCTTCAACGATCACCTCGTTCTGGCCTCGCCCGAGACCGCCACCGACACCGATTTCGAGCACATCGAAAGCGTGGTCGCGCACGAATACTTCCACAACTGGACCGGAAACCGCATCACCTGCCGCGACTGGTTCCAGCTCTGTCTCAAGGAGGGGCTGACCGTCTTTCGCGATCAGGAGTTCTCCGGCGACGAGCGTGATCCGATCGTACAGCGCATCTCGGACGTCCGCGGCTTGAAGGCGCTGCAGTTCCCCGAAGACGCCGGACCGCTGGCGCACCCCGTTCGTCCCGACACTTACATCGAGATCAACAACTTCTATACGCCGACGGTCTACGAGAAGGGTGCGGAGCTGGTACGGATGCTCCAGACCTTGCTCGGCGCCGAGCGCTTCCGCGCCGGCATGGACCTCTATTTCGAGCGCCACGACGGCGATGCGGCGACGATCGAGGATTTTCTCGCCTGCTTCGCCGACGCCGCCCAGGTCGACCTCGCGCACTTCAAGCTATGGTACAGTCAGTCCGGCACGCCCGAGCTGGTCTGCACGCTCAAATACGACACCGGAAAGAAGACCGCCGAGCTGACCGTCGAGCAGATGGTGGCGCCGACCGCCCGCCAGCCGAAGAAGCGCCCGCTGGTCGTACCCATGAAGCTGGCATTGCTCGGCTCGAACGGCCGGGAGATCGAACTCAAGCTCGACGGCGGCAACGTGCCCGGCTCGCTGATCGAGATCACCAAGCGGCGGCAGACCTTCCGTTTCACCGGTGTCCCGTCCGCGCCCGTGCCCTCGCTGCTGCGCGGCTTCTCGGCACCCGTCAACCTGACCATCGATCTCTCCGATCGCAACCTCGAATTCCTGATGGAGCACGACGGCGATCTGTTCAACCGCTGGCAGGCGGCCAACCGCTACGCGACGCGAACGCTGCTGCAATCGGTTGCTCGACACTCCGGCGGCAAGCGCACCTCGCGAGCCGAAAACTTCGCCAAAGCGCTCGGCGCCGCACTCGCTTACGGCAGGCTCCCGCCCGCCTACCGGGCCGAGCTTCTCCGCCTGCCGACACAGTCGGACATCGCCCGCGAATTAAAGAGCAATGTCGATCCCGACATCGTTCTCAAGGCGCACCGCCAACTTCTCAAGCTGGTCGGTACGACGCTTGGAGATACGCTCGAGGAGATTTATTCCGAGATGGCCCCGCGCGGGCCTTTTTCTCCCGATGCCAAGTCCGCCGGCCGGCGGGCACTGCGCAACGCCGCCCTCACCCTGCTGACGGCGCGCGGCGAAACGGGCGACCTGGACCGGCTCTACGCTCACTTCTACAAAGCCTCGAACATGACCGACGAGGCTCATGCTCTCTATCTCATCGCGGCGCAGGCCGGGCCCGAGCGCGACAAGGCGCTCCGACACTTTTATGACCGCTGGCACGGCGACCACCTCGTCATCGATACCTGGTTCGCCGCCGAGGCCCAGTCGCCGGCGGCATCCGCCCTGGCCCGCGTTCGCGCCTTGACCAAGCATCCCGATTTCAGTCTGACCGCGCCGAATAAAGTTCGAGCGCTCATCGGGCGCTTCGCGATGCAGAACCACGCCCAGTTCAATCGCCGCGACGGGGCCGGCTATACGTTCGTCGCCGATCAGGTGCTCGCGATCGACAGCTTCAACCCTCAGATCGCCGCCCGCATGCTCGGCAGTTTCCGGAGCTGGCGGGCGCTGGAGCCGAAGCGCCGCGAGCTGGCACAAGCCGCCCTGACCCGCATTGCCGGCACATCGACGCTCTCGCGCGATGTCCGGGAGATCGTCACGCGCATGCTCGAAGCGTGAAAAACCCTTACAAAATTGATGCTTGACCCGATTTATTCTCTCTCGACACGCCAAGCGCGAATCAGCGAGCTTGAGGGTGCGAATCAGGTTCGGGACACCTGCTTCGTTCGGGGCTGAACACCACAATCAAATCGGTCGGGGAGTTGGGATGGCGCGGCACTTTTCCGCCCGTCCGCTGAACGCCGCTGCCTACGTGCAGCGGCTGGCGGACGCCTGTTGCAATCGGATCGCCGGCTGGGTCGGAGCGCACTCCGAGCGTAGGACGGCGCCTTCGCCCCCACCCGACGTTCGCGTCCGCACGCCGGCCGCAACGCCGATACCCTCGATGGTTTTGGTTCCTCCGACTTCTCACAGTCCGCAGCCGCAGCCGAGCCGGGTCTTCGCTCCGCAATCCACGCCGATGGCGGGCCGCCAACACGGCGCCTGCCGCAGCCCCGCCTGGTACGATCTGGTCGAGCAGATCGGCCACGACCTTCGCACACCGCTCAACGCCGTCATCGGCTTTTCCGATGTGATGAGCGCCGAGCTGCTCGGGCCGGTCGGACACCCCCGCTACAGAGAATACGCGGGAGACATCCGCGACAGCGGCCGCCGCCTGCTCAAGGCCGCCGAGGACACCATCGCGGTGACGACGCTCCTCGCGCAGGCCAAGGACGATGCTCCCGTGCGACTCTCCGTGCCGGCCCTTGCGATGGCGGCCTGGAGCGCACTGGCCAACGACGCCGCCGCGCGTCACGCCGAGCTGGTCATCGAAATCGAGGACGATACCGAGGCAGAGGTGTTGGCGCCCGAGCTGGCGCTTCGGCAGGCATTGGTCAATCTCATCTCGGAGGCGCTGTCGCGGTCGATGCCGGGGGGGCGGATCGTGCTCAAGGCCATCCCCGAGGACAATGCGATACGACTGGAGATCACGGCCGAAACGGCGGGTGTCCGCAGAGGCCCTGCAACACTCCCATTCAGCCTCGCACGCGCGCTCCTGGAGCTGCAGGGGGCCGGTCTCTTGGAATTTCACGAGCCCGGCCGTTGGACGGCCGTGACCATTCTCGACCGCGCCACCCAGCGCGACTTTTTCTCTGACGCCTTCCGCACGTCGGCCCCCGGGATGGCGGCTGGCGTCGTCAGGCGGAAAGCACCCGTCTACGCCTGAATTCAGCGCTCGCCATCGGCGGCATCGTCCGCCTTTTCCGCGTCCGCCTTGTCGGGTCCGGGCCGAGGAGGCGGCCCGCGGAAGTAATGTGGCCGTCGGCGCTTCCACCATTCGATGAGCCCATTGCGCTCGGCCGGCGTCAATGTTTCCGCCGCGTCGAGAAAAGTCGCCACCCCGGCCGCCTTGATGCGCGCTTCCGCCTCCCCGATGCGACCCAGCGCCTGCCGCGACCGCTCCTTGTCGAACGGCTCGGCCACCAGCACGGCCGCCGCCTCCATGCGGGCCTTGCGCACGTCCTCTCGCAGCGTCTTCAAATTCGCTTTGCCGGCCTGTACGATTTTTCGAATCGACGACCGCTGCCCGCCGTCCAGCGTCCGCGCATAGCCCATGATGCCGAAATCGTCGGCCCGCTCGCCACCGCGCCAGCCGCCGTGCCGACCGAACAGCTTGTGCCCCACCGCCCCGCCGATGATCAGCAGATTCAGGGCCAGGGAGCCGACGAGCAGCCACTTCACCCAGGCTCGCGTGCGCGGTGCGGGTGGCGGCTGCGCGGCCGGATTTGGATCGTTGGTGGAGAGCGTCACAAGGCTACTCCCGTAATGTCGTCGCCGTCGTCATTGCCGAACGCCAGCCCGCTGGTGTCGTCCTCGCCGTCCGTCATCCCATCCTGACCGGAGGCCAGCGAGGCGATCGACTGCATAGGTCCATCGACATGCCCCGACCAGCCGGCAAAGATCCCGAGCATGAGGGACGCGGCGAGCATGGCGGCCGCCGGCCACCCGAGGGTACTTTCGTGGACTGTGCGACGGCGAGAGTGCACACGATCGGGCATCCGGACCACGCGACCCCGGCCGGCCGCGTCCTCGGCTGCCGCCAGCAGGATGCGCGACGCCAGAGCATCGACGTCGCGCCGCGCCGGTTCGGGCGCGCGATCGAGCAGCGCGTCCAGAGCCAGCGCCTCGGCCAGCATCCGGCGAGCCGGAGCATGTTCGGCGATGAAACCCGAATAACGCAGCCGCTCCCGCGCCGGCCAGCGCGAGCGATCGGCACCGAGGGTCTCGCACAGGCGCTGGAGGCCCGCCATCGAGACAGTGTCGCTGTTTGAATGATCCGTCATGCTGTGCCGTCCATTTCCATCCCGCTTTCCCCTCACGTCTCGTCGGCGAGGAGTTCGCGCCATTCGTTTTCGAGCCCCGACCGCAGCGCGCGCCGGGCCCGGGCCAGAAGGGATTCGACCGCCTCGTCGGAGATGCCCATCGCGCCGGCGATCTCGACCTGGCTCAATCCCTCGTAGTGAAACAGCGTCAGCGCCTGTCGCTGACGGTCGGGCAGCGATTTCAAGGCATCCCCGACCCGGGCAGAAACGTCCTGGCCCGATAGCGCCTCGAACTGCTCCGGCGCCTGTACCTGCTCGGGCACCTCGTCGACCACCGACACGCGCCGCCCCGACCGGTTCCGGTCGATGCACAGGTTGGACGCCACCCGCCGCAGCCACGGCCTGAGCCCGCCGGGACCGATTTCCACCGAGCCGCCCGAGCGCCACAGCCGAAGCATGGCCTCCTGTGCCACATCCTCGGCTTCGGCGTCGTCTCGCAGCATGCGGCGCGCCGTCGCCAGCACGCTGGAGAGGTGCCGGTCGAGCAGAGCGCGGAAGGCGGCGGCATCGTGCGCGCCGACGGCGGCGACGAGCGCCAGCTCCTCCTGCTGCTCGGGACCGAGCACGGCGCGGAAATCGGAGCCCGGTTCGCTGCGTTTGCCGGCCACGGTCGTCCTCGGATCCCGATCTGATGTCCGTCCCGGTGCCCGCTCGGGCAAAGCGACGATCACCACATCATGCCGGCTTTTGGCTTGCTGTGCCACTACTTGGCCTGCCACATTGCCCGCGCCTCGACCGGCAGGTCGACTTCGGTGATGCGGCCGTCCCGGTCCACATCGAGCTTCTGGAACCGCTCGCTCGCCGGAGCCATGTACTCCTGCGCCGAGAGCTTGCCGTCCTTGTCGGCATCGAGCCGCCCCAGCATCCGCTTGGCCCGCGCCTCGCGCCGCGTCGCATCTCCACCCGCCGCTTCGCCCATCTCGACGACGCCATCGCCATTGGTGTCCATACGCTTGAACCTGGCTTGCGCGCTTTCGAGCATCGCATCGAGCGTGGAAATCCCTTTCTTCGATTCCGCTTGCCGCTTCATGTAGCGCGGCGCCTCGGTGTCCTCGACTTTGCCATCGCCGTTTTTATCGAGCTTCTGAAACCACTTCCGGCGGCCGGCTTCGAATTCCGCCCAGGTGACGCGGCCGTCCGCGTTGCTGTCGTAACGCTTCAGCAGGCGCTCGTTGCGTTCCCCACCGCCTGCCTTCGTTTGGGCAGGGGCCGCCGTCAGCGCTTGTCGCTGATCCTGGTCCCCACTTTGACCCTGACTCTGGTCCTGGTCCTGGCCCTTGCGGGCTGCCGCGCCGGACATCTCGACTGCCCCCAGCCGGCCATCCTTGTCGGTGTCCTGTCTCGCAAACCGCTCCTGCCATTGGCGGGCGAATTCCTCGGCCGAGACCACCCCGTCGCGATTGACGTCGAGCCGTTTGATCTTCTCGTATCGACCGACGCCCTTGCCGGCCGGGGTCGCCGTTTCGGCGGCGGCCAGCGCGTT
Source organism: Hyphomicrobium sp. (assembly GCA_052388455.1). Lineage (GTDB taxonomy): Bacteria > Pseudomonadota > Alphaproteobacteria > Rhizobiales > Hyphomicrobiaceae > CAZSNH01. The sequence continues at coordinate 15,193 of JBQTIA010000138.1, read as the reverse complement.
GAGCCCACCCAAAACTCCGATCGCCAATACACCGAGCGCCAGCGTTGCCTTGTCCATCTGCACGTCTCCCTGCTCCTTCACGGGCCAAGCCCAGTCCCATCCAGTGTCCGGGAAACGGTAGGACGATAGAAATTCCGTCGCAGGGCGGTACAGGAGACAGACTGTTCGGCTAGACGACAATCCTGTCGAAGGCTTCGTGAACGCTGCTCAGCGTCTCCCGGAGCCGCATTTCGAGGCTGGCGAAGCTCGGCGCGTCGCCGGCGCGGCAAAGCAATTCCCTCAGCCCCGGCGGCGCAGCGGCCGGGTCGAAAGGTCCTTCGAGGCACAATCTGAGCACCAGCGTCAGGTCGTGGATCAGCCGCGCAGCAGCGACGAGCAGCTCTGCATCCGCTGCCGGGAGGAAACCAACCGCCGCCAGTTTCTGAAAGGCCGCCAGCGTGTTCTGCTCGAGGATTTCGGGGCGGCTCCGGGCGTGAACCAGTTGCAGATACTGCGCGATGAACTCCAGATCGACGAGCCCGCCGCGCACCTGCTTCAGATCCCAGATATCCGCCGTCCCCTTCTCCTCAAAGATGCGCCGGCGCATGTCACGCACATCGGCGGTAATCTTCTCCCGGTCGACGGCGCGGGTCAGGGCGGTCCGGATGGCGCCTTCAATGCGCTGGCGAAGCGCGTCCGGACCGGTGACGACCCGGGCGCGTGTCAGTGCAAGATATTCCCAGGTCCACGCCTCCCTGGCCTGATAGTCGATGAAGCTCGAGAGTTGCGTCGCGACCGGCCCCTTCTGGCCCGACGGCCTGAGCCGCATGTCCACCTCATAGAGCGTGCCCTCGGCGGTCGGTGACGACAGAGCCGCGATCAGCCGCTGGGTCACGCGCGTGAAATAGGTCTGCGGCGCAAGCCCCCGTGCGCCGTCCGACAGCACGGCATAGGGGTCGAAATCGTAGACCACCATCAGGTCTAGGTCGGACGAGGCCGTCATCTCCCGGCCGCCGAGCTTGCCCATGGCAATGACCGCCGCCGCCCCTTCCGGCACGCGGCCATGCGCGCGCAGCATCTCCGCCTCGACCGCCGCCTGCAGCGCCGCAATCAACCGCTCGGCGAGCAGTGCATAGGCGCCGCCCGCCTGGCCGGCATTGATGGCGCCGGACAGCACGCGGACGCCGATCAGGAACGCCTGCTCGCTTCCCACGATACGCGCGCGGTCGAGCACCTCCTGCATGTCGGCGGCTTCGCCGAAGTCGCCGGAGACGAGACGATCGAGATCGTCGGCCATCGGCATGGCGCCGAGCGTGCGCGGATCGAGCACGGCGTCGAGCAGCCGTCGCCGCCGCGAAAGCACGCGGGCGAGGCGCGGCGCAGTGCCCATGATGTCGGCGACAAGGCGCAGCAGGCCGGGATTGGCCTTGAGCAGCGAAAAGAGCTGCACGCCGGAGGGCAACTCGGCGAGAAAGCGGTCGAAGCTGGCGAAGGCGGCCGCCGGATCGGCCGTCTTGGCCAGTTCCGCGATCAGCATCGGCTGCACTTCGGTCAGCCGCTCGCGCGCGCGCGGCGTGCGAACGGCGGGATAGCGGCCGTGATGCCAGCCGCGAACCGTGGCGATCACCTCGGCGGGTTGTGCGTAACCGAGCCGGGCCAAGGCCGCGACGGTTGCGGGATCGTCTTCCTCCCCGGCAAAAACCATGTTGGCGCCCTCGCTGGTCAGCTCGGGTGCACTCTCGAACAGCACGGCGTAGTGGCGCTGCACGGCCGCCAGCGTGGCGGTGACGGCGGCGCTGAAGCTCGCCAGATCGGGAAAGCCCGAGAACCGCGCGAGGCTTTCCAGCCGTTCGCCATCCTCGGGCAGCTCGTGCGTCTGCTCGTCGGCCACCATCTGAAGGCGGTGCTCGAGCCGCCGCAGGAAGAGATAGGCCGCCTCGAGACTGGTCCGCACGTCCTCCTTCAGCCATCCCCGCTGGGCGAGCACGCGCAGCGCATCGAGCGTTCTGCGCTGGCGCAGATCGCGCTGGCGACCGCCTGCGATCAACTGCTGGGTTTGGGCGAAAAACTCGATCTCCCGAATGCCGCCCGGCCCGAGCTTGATGTTGTGGCCCGGCACGGCGATGCCGGCGAACCCGCGAAAGGCGTGGATCTGTCGCTTCATCGCGTGAATGTCGGCGATGGCCGCGAAATCCAGATACTTGCGCCAGATGAAGGGGGACAGCTCGGCGAGGAAGGCGTCACCGGCCACGAGATCACCCGCGACGGCCCGCGCCTTGATCAGCGCCGCCCGCTCCCAGTTCTGGCCGAAGCTCTCGTAGTAGACGAGCCCCGCGTCGGTGGAGAGCGCCACCTGCGTCGCTCCCGAATCCGGCCGCAGTCTGAGATCGGTACGGAAGACGTATCCATCGGGCGTCCGTTCGTCCATCAACCGCACGAGGTCGCGCGTCATGGCGACGAAGAACGTCTGCGTCTCGACACCCGGCGCCACGCGCGCGCGCTCGGCCTCGTAAAACACGATGAGATCGATGTCGCTCGAATAGTTGAGTTCGTGCGCGCCGTACTTCCCCATGCCGAGTACGAAGTAGCCGCTGCCGGATTCGGGTGAAGCTTCCCCCTGCGCCGGATCGGGCAGCCAGCGGCCCCGCGCGACCGCCTGGCGGAAGAGAAAGCGCACCGCACCCTGGAGCGCCGTATCGGCTGTTTCGGTCAGAGCCTCGGTGACGCGCAGCACCGGCCAGACGCCCCCGAGATCGGCGAGCCCGATCAGCAGGGCCAGCTCGGTCTTGTAAACCCGCAGGAGCCGCATGGCCGCCGCCTGATCGTTGGCCTCGTCGAGGTCGGCGCGAAGTCGCAGTCCGAGTTCCACGGCGTAGTCCTCGGGGACTTTCGTCAGGATGCGCTGCAACCGCGCGGGATCACGCAGCATCAGGGTCGTGAGGTACTGCGATCCGCTGAGCACGCCCTTTACGAGATCGGCGGCCGGACCTTCGGTGATAAGGGCGTTCAGCTCAACAAGGGCCGGATCGGCCGCCGCCGCCGTAGTGAGGTCGGTGAACAGAGCCTCGACACGGGCATCGCTGACGGCAACCGGCACTTCGACGATGCGGCGCCACAATGCCCGCTCATGGCCTTCGCGTGCTGTCATCACCTCTCCGACCGATGCGTCTCAGGTAGCCCGGCGCCGATCACAGCCGAGTATTGGGCCGAGTGCTTAGCCGAGCCCGCGACCTGCGTCAGCCACGCGCACGGTTTTGTCACGTGCGGATTGTCGCCGGCTCGGTCCGCCGCGCCCGCACCGGGAGCGTGAGCACCACCCGCAATCCCGGCGCATTGTCCTCCAAACGGATCGACCCGCCGTGCAGCCGCGCCACCGCCGCCACGAGGCTGAGCCCCAGCCCGGTTCCCGGCCGCGTGCGGCTCTCCTCCAGCCGCACGAAACGCTTCAGCACCCGCTCGCGATCCTTGGGGCCGATACCGGGGCCGCGATCCGCGACGGAAATCTCGGCCTCGGCCCCTCGCCCGGCGACTGAAACGTCGATCGCGTTCACCGCGCTCGCGGCAGGGCGCCCGTCCAGGGGCCGGCCATATTTAATGGCGTTGTCGATCAGGTTGGCCACCGCCTGCCCGACCAGATGCCGGTTGGCGACCAGCATCGGCGATTTTCCAGCCGTCAGGGTGAGCGACAGGCCAGCCTCCTCTGCAACGGGCTCGTAAAGCTCGACGCAGTCCCGCACCAGCGTTCCGAGATCGAACTCGCTCTCCGTCTCGTCGGCCGCGCCGGCTTCCAGGCGGGCAATCAGCAGCAGCGCGTTGAAGGTCGAGATCAGCCCGTCGGCCTCCTCGATCGTCCGTTCGAGGCCCTCGCGGTAGGCGTCGCCGCCGCGTTCGTCGCGCAGCGCCGCCTCGGCCCGGTTCCTGAGCCGGTTGAGCGGCGTCTTGAGATCGTGCGCGATGTTGTCCGAGACTTCGCGCAGGCTGCCCATCAGCTGCTCGATGCGCTCCAGCATGGCGTTGAGACTGCGTGACAGGTCGTCGAATTCATCGCCGCTGCCGGAAAGGGGCATCCGACGCGAGAGATCGCCGGCCATGATCGACCGGCTCGTCTCGGAGATGGTGCCGATCCGGTCGAGCATCCGGCGGCCGGCGGCCAGTGCACCGACCAAAGCGGCGACCGAGAGCAGGCCGAAGCCCCACAGGAAACTCCTGCGGATACTTTCGGCGAAACCGCGCTGCTCCTCGATGTCGCGGCCGACGAGCAGTTGCGTGGCGCCGATCTCCTCGAGCACAGCTGCGGCCAGCCTGGACTCGGCACCACTGGCTCCGGCTTCGGCGGGCTGATAGCGGAACACGCCGCCAAGCCGCGGGTCGAGTTCAGGGGGCAGTCGCGAGAGATTGCCGGCGAGGCGCCGCCCCTCCCTGTCGGCGAGACGATAGAGTCCGCGGGCCGGCGGCAGACTGCGCTGCGCCACGGCATCCCTGAGGCCGTCGGACCCACCTGCGGTCGCGGCATCGCGCAGCACCGCGACCTCGGCACGGATTTCCCGCAGCACCTGCTCGGTGACCAGACGGTTGGTCTGCCACAGGATGACGGCCAGGATTGCCGCCGCCACGAGCATGAACGCCGCAACGGTCAGCGCCGCCAGCCGGAACGCGGCCGTCCCGACCATGCTTGCCGGGCTAACCTTCGCCATCTCGGATCATGTATCCGGCGCCGCGCACGGTATGCAGCAGCGGCTTGTCGAAACTCTTGTCGATCTTCGATCGGAGCCGCGAGACGTGCACGTCGATGACATTGGTCTGCGGATCGAAATGATAATCCCACACATTTTCGAGCAGCATGGTGCGTGTGACCACCTGGCCGGCGTGCTTCATGAGGTATTCGAGCAGGCGGAACTCGCGCGGCTGCAGCAGGATGTTCTCGGTGCCCCGAGTCACGCGGTGAGAGAGGCGGTCGAGCACGAGGTTTCCGACCACATACCGGGTTTCCTGCTCGCCGGGAACAGCGCGGCGGGCCAGCGCCTCGATCCGCGCCAGCAGCTCCGTATAAGCGTAGGGCTTGGTCAGGTAATCGTCACCGCCGGCCCTGAGGCCTTTGACCCGGTCATCGACGTCGCCGAGCGCCGACAGGATGAGCACCGGTGTGCGGTTGCCTTCCGAGCGAATGGTCTTGACGACGCTGAGGCCGTCGAGACGAGGCAGCATCCGGTCGACGATCAGAACGTCGTAGAGCCCGTCCTGCGCGAGCGTCAGACCGGTCTCGCCGTCGTGCGCGAGGTCGGCGGAATGCCCGCTTTCTTTCAAGGACTTCTGGATGAAGGTGGCCGTTTCGCGGTCGTCTTCGATCACCAGGACGCGCATCGGTCTCGTAGCTCTGGGCTGGGGGCGGGATGGGACGACACTGTGCACCGGACGGCTCCGAACGTCGAGGCGGCCGGACCGTTGCCGGCCCGGCCGCCTATTCTACCATTGCATGGGGAAAATCAGGACTTGGTGAAGCGGACCGCCACGAGACGGGTCTGATCGCCGGATTTGACGCTCATGAGAACAGCCTTGAGACCCTTGTCCTTGACCGTTTTCAGACTGCTGGTCACGTCGGCCGGATTGGTCACCGTCTGGCTGTCGACCTTCAGAATGATGTCGCCGGCCTTGAGACCCTTCTGCGCCGCATCCGATTCGGGATCGACCTCGGCGATGACGACGCCTTCCTTGCCGCCGCCGGCACGGGCCGGCATGAGCTTCAGACCGAGCTGCTCGACGTTCATGCTGGTGCTGGACTCGTCCTCCTGATCGTCGCCACGGCTATCGCCACGCTCCAGCTTGGCGATCTCCTCGCTCGAACCCGGGAAGGTTCCGAGCTTGACCTTGATCACTTTTTCAGAGCTGCCACGCCAGACTTTGACGTCGATCATCGAGTTCGGTGCGATCTCCGCGATTTTGCGCGAAAGATCACGGCTGTCGTTGATCCGCTGATCGTTGACCGAAATGATCGCGTCCTGCGGCTGGAAGCCGGCTTCGGCGGCCGGACCGTTCGGCGTCACTTCGCTGACCAGCGCACCCTTGGCTTCGGTGAGTCCGAGCCCGTCACGGGCGTCCTCGTCGATATTCTGAATCTTGACGCCGAGCCAGCCGCGGCTGACCGTACCCTTGCTCTTGAGCTGCTCGATCACATCGACGGCGGTATTGGCCGGCACGGCGAACGCAATGCCGACGTTGCCGCCGGACGGGCTGAAGATCGCCGTGTTGACGCCGATCACCTCGCCGCTGAGGTTGAACGTCGGGCCACCCGAGTTGCCGCGGTTGACCGCCGCGTCGATCTGCAGGAAGTCGTAGGGGCCCGAGCCGATGTCGCGGCTCAGCGCCGAGACGATGCCGGCCGTCACCGTGCCGCCGAGGCCGAACGGATTGCCGACCGCGATCGCCCAGTCGCCGACGCGCGCCGGCTTGCCGGCGAACTTGACGAACGGGAACGGCTTCGACGTCTTGACCTTCAGCAGCGCGAGGTCGGTGCGCGGATCGGTGCCGACCAGCTCGGCGGCCATTTTCTCCTGGTCGTCGAAACTGACTTCGATCTTGTTGGCGCCGTCGATGACGTGATTATTGGTCACCACATAGCCGTCCTCGGAGATGACGAAGCCTGAGCCCTGGCCCTGCGAGGGGCGGGGAGCCTGCGGTTGCCCGCGGAATTCTCGCGGCAGGTTCTTGAAGAAGTCGTAGAGGGGGTGATCCTCGGGCACGTCCGGCATGCCGGGCATGTTTCCGCCACCGCCACCGCCGCCTTCCTTTTTCGCGACCTTTGTGCCACCGCTGGCCACCGAGATCGAGACCACGGCCGGCTTAACCTTCTCGATGATATCGGCGAAAGACAGCGGAGCACGCCCGTATGGTGTCTCGACACCGGCGTCGGTATCGGGTTTCAACTGGGCCAGCGCGGTCAACGGGGCCGTGGTGGCGAGGGCGGTCAGCAGGCCGGCACCGGCGAGCACGGCGACGACGCTCGACCGGACGCCGCGCCCGGGCCGGCTCGTCGAGCGGGCGCGGTCGGATCTTTCGGCGTGAGGCGTAGCAAGCATGCGTGAAATCCTCCGAAAAGCTGGGCAGGAACTGCCACTGCTGAATTTCCTAGCCGTGGGGGGATTACATGCGCCTTTCGATCGCCTTAACTGTTGGTAACATTGATCGCGAAGCATCTCTCCCCAGGGTCAGGCGCCCCCTCATGGTTCGATCTGCCGTCCGCTCTCTCGCCTCCTGGTCTGCGGTCCGATACGCGGACCCGCCTCCCATCTCCGCCCGTCAGGCTCTCGCCGCCGTCTTTGCCGCCGCGGTCGCCCTCGTGCCCGTGGCCGCCCAGCCCGCCGTCTTCGGCGCCGACAACCGTTCCGCGCTGCCCGCCACGCTGCGTCACCTCGAATCCAGCATCGGCATCCTCTACGAAACCCGCACGCGCACCGTGTGCACCGCGTTCTGCGTCGGCGACGACATGATCGCGACGGCCTCCCACTGTCTCTTCCGGACCAGCGGCGAGGATGCCCCGAAGCTTTCGGGGTTCACCTTCCGCCCTGCGAGCAAGCCCGCCAAAGCCGTGACCAAAATCGCCGGTGTAGAAAGCGGCGGCGGAGCCGAGAACATCGTCGCCGGCTCGATGCGGCTTTCGATCCGACCGCCGATCGAAGCTACGCGCGACTGGGCGCTCGTACGGCTTGCGGCTCCCGTCTGCCGCGGCCGGGCGCTCGCGGTCTCGGCGCGTGCGCCGGCCGACATCAAGCAACTGGCCGAGGCGGGACGCATCTATCAGGTGGCCTACCACCACGACCTGCCGTCCTGGCGACTGACGCTCGGCGGACCCTGCTGGATGCGCCGCGGCGAGGTGGCCGTCGAGCGACAGACCATCTCCCGCGATTTCGCTGACACGCGGGACCTCGTACTGCATTCCTGCGACACCGGCGGGGCCTCGTCCGGTTCGCCCCTGCTCTTCGACGGCCCGGCGGGACCGGAGGTCGTGGCGATCAACGTCGGCACCTACATCCGGTCGAAGGTGATGATGCAGAACGGCGATGTCGTTCATCGCTACAAGTCGGACACCATCGCAAATACGGCCGTCGGCAGCGGCGCATTCGCCGAGCGCCTTGCCGCCTTCAAATCGGCCGTCATCGTCAGCGGGCGACCCTCGATCAAGGAGTTGCAGGGGCTGCTCGCGGAGCGGGGACACTACCGCGGTCCGCTCGACGGCGTTTACGGCGTGACGATGCGAACAGCCATCGAGAGTTTTGAGCGCGCAGACCGGCGCTCCGTCACCGGCATCGCCAGTGCTGCTCTGCGTGATCGGCTGCTGGCCTTGCGTCCGGCGGCGCTATCGCGCGCCGAAGGCGAGCCGGTGGAAACCGGCAGCGTCACGCCCTCCCGCGGCAAGCGCCGGGATTAGCCAACAGTTCAGTCCCGGCCAGTTTCATCGATTCCGGCACGCTCGACGATACTCTTCAGTTTCGCTTCTTCCTCAGGGCTGAGACGCGCGAGAGCGCTTGCAACGGCGCTCGGAGCGGCCGGCTTCACGAGGCGTGCGGCAGCCATGACAGCCCCCGCCAGCACCAGCGCCGGCAAAATCCACAGCAGCAGCGTGTGCCAGCCGAGCGGCGGCTTCAGCAGCACGTACTCGCCATAGCGCGCAACCACATAGTCCCTGATCTCCTGGTCGCTCGACCCGGTCGCGAGCCGCTCGCGCACCAGCACGCGCAGATCGCGCGCCAGCGGAGCATCGCTGTCGTCGATCGACTGGTTCTGGCAGACCAGACAGCGAAGCTCGGCCGATAGCTCACGCGCGCGGGTCTCGAGAGCGCGGTCGCTCAGCACCTCGTCCGGCTGCACGGCGAACGCGGAAGGGGAGAACATCGTCAGAAACGAAAGAGCCACGGCGAGGCGGAGGGCGGTCACGCTGAAGCAGATTTTCAATCGGCACATCGCAGTCACTCCGCCGGAACGGCGCTGGCGGGACGGCGGGCGCGGACCGGCGCTCCGATCCTGAGGCGCCGGTCGGTCAGCGACACGGCGCCGCCGAAGAACATGATCAGCGCCCCGAGCCAGATGCAGCGCACCAGCGGGTGAAAGTACATGCGGACCGCGAAGGCTTCGGTCGCGACGTCCTGCTGGTCGCCGAGCACGATGTAGAAGTCTCCGCGCCACGAGGCGAGGATCCCGGCTTCGGTCGTCGGCTGCGGCGGGGCGTCGTAGATGCGCTTGGCCGGTTCCAGCGTCGTCACCGGCGCGCCGCCGCGGGTTACCTCGAACAGCCCCCGCTTCTCGCTGTAGTTCGGACCCTTGACAGGGACGGCCCCCTTGAACGTCACCTCGTAGCCGGCCAGCGCCGCCCGCTCGCCGGGCTTCATCACGCCGACGTGCTCGCCGCGATAGGCCGTCGTCGCGACGATTCCGACCACCATGAGCCCGACGCCGAAGTGCGCGAGCAGCGTGCCGAAGGCCGAGCGCGGAAGCCCTGCGAGGCGCCGCCGGGACTCGGCGAAAGTCACCTCGCCGAGCCGCGCGCGCGAAAAGATTTCCGCCAGCGAGCCGGCCATCACCCACACCCCGAGCGCGATACCGAACGGCGCCAGATGCGGACCGCGCCCCGCCAGCACGAACCCGATGGTCGCCGCCACGAGTGCCGCGATCACCGCGTAGAACAGGCGCTGCGAGGCTCCGCGGAGATCGCCGCGCTTCCACGCGAGGTGCGGTCCGAAGGGGAGCGCGAGGAGCAGCGGCACCATCAGCGGGCCGAACGTCATGTCGAAATACGGCGGACCGACGGAGATTTTCGCGCCGGTCAGCGCTTCGAGCGCGAGGGGATAAAGCGTGCCGATCAGTACGGTCGCGCAAGCCGTCGTCAGCAGGATGTTGTTGAGCACGAGGCTGCCTTCGCGCGAGATCGGCGCGAAGAGACCGCCCTGACTGAGATCGCGCGCCCGGAGTGCGAAGAGCGCCAGCCCTCCGCCGGTGAAGACGGTGAGGATCGCCAGCACGAAGACGCCGCGCTCGGGATCGACCGCGAAGGCGTGCACAGAGGTCAGCACGCCCGAGCGCACAAGGAAGGTTCCGAGCAGCGACAGCGAGAAGGTCAGGATGGCGAGCAGCACCGTCCAGACCTTGAGCGCCTCGCGCTTCTCCATCACCAGCGCCGAATGCAGCAGCGCGGTGCCGGCCAGCCAGGGCATGAAGGAGGCGTTCTCGACCGGATCCCAGAACCACCATCCGCCCCAGCCGAGCTCGTAATAGGCCCACCAGGAGCCCATCGCGATGCCGATGGTGAGGAACATCCAGGCGGCGAGCGTCCACGGCCTCACCCAGCGCGCCCAGGCGGCGTCCGTCCGCCCCTCGATCAGCGCGGCGATGGCAAACGAAAACGCCATCGAGAAGCCGACGTAGCCCGTGTAGAGAAACGGCGGATGGAACGCGAGAGCCGGGTCCTGCAGGATGGGGTTGAGGCCGTTGCCGTCGGCAGGCGGCGCATCGAGCCGCAGAAACGGGTTCGACGTCAGCAGGATGAACAGCAGAAAAGCGGTGGAGATCGATCCCTGCACCGCGAGAACGTGGGCTTTGAGGCTGGCCGGCAGGTTGGCGCCGAAGGCCGCCACCATGGCGCCGAACAGCGCCAGGATCAGCACCCAGAGGACCATCGAGCCCTCGTGATTGCCCCACGCGCCCGAGATTTTATACAGAAGCGGCTTGGTCGAATGCGAATTGGCCACCACGTTGGCGACCGAGAAATCCGACACGACGTAGGCGTGCACCAGCACCGCGAAGGCGAGCGCCAGGGCGGCGAGTTGCGCCAGTGCCGCCGGCTCGGCCACCGCCATCACGCGGGGATCGCGCAAACGCGCACCGATGAACGGCGCCAGCGTCTGCACGATCGCAATGACCAGTGCGAGAATGAGCGCAAAATGTCCGATCTCGGTGATCACGCCAGCTCCGATCCTCTCACGGCTTGGCCGTGGCGCCGCCGTCGTGCGTCGCCCCCGGCCCGAGCTTCACGCCTTTTTCCTTGAGCGCCTTGGCGACTTCCGGCGGCATATAGGTTTCGTCGTGCTTGGCGAGCACGTTGTCGGCCTGAAAAACTCCATCGGCCCCGAGCGAGCCTTCGGCGACGACGCCCTGTCCCTCGCGGAACAGGTCCGGCAGAATGCCGTCGTAGGCGACGGGGAGTGTCTTCAGCGTGTCGGTCACCGCGAACGCCACGTGCCGGCCTTCCCCGCGCCGGACCGATCCCTCGGCCACAAGACCGCCGAGACGGAAGCGCTGGCCGGTGGCGATCTTGTTCTCGGCCACGTCACTCGGCGTATGAAAGAAGACGATGGCGTCGCGGAATGCGAACAGCATCAGGATGGCGGCGAGCGAGAGGATGGTAACCCCTGCGCCGATCATCGTCGCGCGTCTCTGCTTGCGCGTCATGCTGCCCTTTCGTCGTTGATGCGTATATTCACGAACCCATGCCTATACTCTTGGCGAAGGCGTCGAGATCACTCAGCGCCTCGGCGTTGCCTGCGAAGTTGCGCCGTGCGGCGGCGAGCGCGTCGGCGGCATCGCTGACGCGACCGAGCACTTTGTAGGATCGAACGAGCTGCTGCCAGCCGGCCAGATCGCCGCCGTCGGTCTTGAGCCGCGCCGCCAGCCGCTCGACCATCGACAGCACGAGCTTGTCGCGCTGCGCCTTGTCCAAGCCAGCAGACCCTTCGCCGCCGTCGCCACCGCGCAGCAGCCGCGCCAGCTTCACCTCGAGTGCCGGCCGCCAGCGGGCGTCTGGAGGAGCGGCTTCGAGGATCTGGCGATACTCCTCCGCCGCCTCTGCTATCTTGCCGTCCTGCTCCATGGCCAGCGCCAGCCCGAAACGAGCTTCGCCGTTGCCCGGCTGAAGCTCGAGAATGCGCTGGAAGGCGCGCCGCGCCGGCTCGGTGACGAGGCCGTTGTTGGCCAGGATGGTGGCTTCCGCCAGACCCTTCAGCCGCGCCGGCGTTTCGCCGAGCAGCTTGAGGGACTTCGCGAAGGCGTCCGCGGCTTCCGCAAAACGCTGCTGTCCGAGATAGACCGGCGCGATGACATCCCAGCCTTTGCCTTCGTCGGGATATTGCCTGAGGCGAGCCTCGACCAGGGCGACGAGGTCTGCCTCCGACGCCTGCTCGATCGGCTTGCTGCCGGGATCGACGTAGGGCCGGCCCGGTAGTGCGGGCGAACCGAGCGTCAGATAAAGGGCCAGCGCCAATAGCGGCACGCCGGCCGCCAGCATGGTGGCGGCGAGCTTCGTTGCGCGACGGTCGTCCCGCGAAGAATGCGGGACTTGCGATCTCTCCGCGGTGTCTGCGGCTTCCGGCATCTGCCGATGCCGGCCGAGCACCCGTCGAGCCACTTCGGCCCGCGCACTTTCCGCTTCGTTATCGCCGAGCAGGCCCCTCTCGCGATCGGCGGCGATCTCGGCCAGCTGGTCGCGATAGACCGCCATATCGGCGTCGCTTGCACTCGGAACATCGGCCGTTTCCCTCCGCAACGGACCGAGCAGGGCCGCGACGGCTGCCGCAGTCAAAATAGCAAAAGCGATCCACAGCAGCATCAGGGACGATCCAGGACGAAGGCGGGCCTCAGGGATAGGGACGCAATTCACGCACGGCAAGCCGCGAGGCGGTAGTAAGCCGAACTGTCGCGGCGCCGCGATGTCCGCGACGGCGCGCACCAGAAAAAGTCCCCGGGAGCGATCCCGGGGACTTCGAATTGTCAGTTGTCGCGTGGCCGGTTCAGCTGACCGTCGTCCAGGTGCCATCGGCATTGCGGCAGGCGGTGCCGCGCATGGCCTGCGGGCGGCCCGAGATATAGACCTTATGCGTGTAGTCGCGGCAATCGGCGACGCCGCGCTTATAGGGCCGGGTCGGAATAATTTCGCCATAGTGACCGTTGTCGGGATTGCGCCACTGGCGCCCCTGTCCCGAGCGACCGCGCTCGAAGGCATCGAACTCGGCCTGCTGGGCGAGGAAGCGATCCTGCTGGTCCATCGAGCGGCCAATCTCGCTGCCGACGATGCCGCCGAGAACAGCGCCGATGGCAGTAGCCGCGACGCGACCGCCGCCATTGCCGATCTGGTTGCCGAGAATGCCGCCGGCGGCAGCACCCACCACGAGGCCCGTATCGGCCTTGTTGGGTCCGTCCTGCCCGCAGCCTGCGACCGACGCCGACAAGGCCAGCGCCATAGAGACTGCGGTCAGCTTCCGCATACGTCGCATGTTCGTCCTCTCACCGGTCGAGACGGCGGAACGCCTTGCGCCCGCCCCAAAAAACAAGAATTCCGTCGTTAGCCCCACGACCTCGAGGCTGCAACATTCCTAGACTGACATGTACCCAGATTTGGGCAAAAGTTCGGTGCCAACCGTGGCATTTGCGCGGCACCGTGATCGAAATGCAGCAGGTAAATGCCCATTCTGAGAACTTTCAGGGATTTGCTCGGAGGTTTCTTGAACTCCAGCAAAATCACGATCAGACCGCCGGCAGATCGAGCCTGACCAGCAGTCCGCCGCGCCGGGACTGGTCGAGCTCCATGGTTCCCCGATAGGACTGCGCCAGGTCGCCGACGATGGAGAGGCCGAGGCCGCTGCCCGGCTTGGTTTCGTCGAGGCGCAGGCCGCGCTTCCCGATCCGCTTGCGCTGCTCCTCGCTCAGCCCCTGACCGTCGTCCTCGACCGCAACTTGCAGTCGCCGGCCCGTCCCGCGGGCGTCGCGGGGAGGCGCCTTCACGGTCAGGTACACATCGCGCCGCGCCCACTTGCACGCATTGTCGAGCAGATTGCCGAGCATCTCCTCCAGGTCGTGCTTTTCGCCCTGGAAGCGAGCGTCGTCGGGGCACTCGAACGAGATCGAAATCTCACGCTCGCGGTTGATCCGCTCGAGCGCCCTGACCAGAGGCTCGATGATCGGCCGCACTTCCGTCGATCGGCCGATGCCGACGCGGGCCGCCACCCGCGCCCGATCGAGATAGTGGTTGATCTGGTCGCGCATCAGGCTCGCCTGCTCGGCGACCTTGGCGGCGAATGTGCTGGAATCGTCACGGGCTTCGTTGGTGATGACGGCCAGAGGTGTCTTGAGGGCGTGCGCCAGATTGCCGACCTGGGTTCGAGCCCGGTCGACGATATCCTGGTTGGACTGGATCAGAGCATTGAGCTCCTGCTGCAGCGGCTCGATCTCGACCGGCAGCTCGCCGCCGAGGTCGCTCGCCTGTCCCGAACGGATCGCCGAGAGCCCGCGCTCGATCTGCTTCAGCGGCAAAAGACCGAAGCGAACCTGGAACAGCGTCATCGCCACCAACCCGGTTCCGGCCAGGGTCAGCGCGATGGAGAGTTTGGTGAGGAATGTCGAAAGCCGGTCGTCCAGCCACTCGATCGGCCCGGCGACCGTCACCGAATAGCGCGCGTCGCCGGCCGGCCTGCGGATTGCGCCGATCACTTCGACGATGCGAATCTGCTCGCCGGCCGGGCCGGTCGAATTCATCCAGCGCTGCCCCGCTGCGTCCTCCTTGGCTCCCGCTTCGAGCGGCGAGGCGAGCGCGCCGGTGGCCAGCGACTGGGAGACGAGCCGCTTGGCGGCGGGATCGTCGAGCGGCTTCACCTGCCAGTACCAGCCCGAATGCGTCACTTCGAACAGCGGGTGGTAGCGGTTGATCGGCGTCACGGGTTCCGCGCCGCCCGCCGTCAGCGTGTCGGTCTCGAAGACGTTGACCAGCTTTTCGAGATCGGCGTCGAAGGTGTTGCGGACGTCCTCGCTGTACAGCCGGTAGATCATGTATCCGGCCAGCGGCAGAACGAGCAGCGTCCAGCCGGCCGAGGTCGCGAACAGGCGGAAGGCGAGCGAGTTAATCCGCAGCATCGGACTTGCCGCCCGCGCGCCCGCTCGCCGGAGCGTCGGCAATACTCATGCGATAGCCGAGCCCGCGCACGGTCTTGATCAGGTCGCCGGGGATCTTCTTCCGCAGCCGGCCGATGAACACCTCGAGGGTGTTGCTATCGCGATCGAAATCCTGCTCGTAGAGATGCTCGACCAGTTCCGTGCGCGAGACGACACGGCCGCTGTGATGCATGAGGTAGGCAAGCAGCCGGTACTCATGAGACGTGAGCTTCACCTGCTGTCCGTCGCAGGTAACGCGCGCCGTCTTCGTGTCGAGCCGCACCGGCCCGCACTCGATCTCGCTCTTCGC
>JBQTIA010000137.1:0-10645 GCA_052388455.1 Hyphomicrobium sp. | reverse complement strand
CGATGCCTCCTTCACCTGGACGCCACCCTTGCCGGGTGATCTCCGGTTGGTTGATCAGCGGGGGTTTAACCCTTTGCTGACGTTTCTAGGATAGGGCGGCATTTTTGCCTCTGCCAAGGAAAAAAGTTGCTGCATCGCGCCAAGTTCGGCGTTGACGGCCGCCGAGTATGGCGTCATGCGGCGGCCGGAACCCGATCGCCACGCTGCTGTGTCTGGCCTGCTGCGTAAATCCTCAACGGGAGCAGTGGCGCTGCCGGCAGGCCGGCCCACCATTCGCTGAGGCCGATTGTCGAGGTGTCTGCGCCGTTTGACGGGCGCCGCCGTCCGTCTTGCCGTGCAAATCCTGTGGACAAGCTGGGCTTATTGTTGCGTCGCCACAACAGCCGCGACCCTGAACTTCGCGCCGCAGCACAGAATCCCAGGCCAATTTCGAGCGGTCACGCGCTCGGGGCGTTTTCCCATGCTGCAGGGGACAAGCCTGACGCTACGCCAGGGGAGTGGACAGCCGCTTGCGCAGAAGCAGCTCAGTGCGGTTGTCGTGAACCAGCCCCTCGATCGCGGCAATCTCGTGAAAGCCCTGCTGGCGGTAGAATTTTATTCCACGGGCATTGAAGTCGGAGGCGCAGACCCAGAGGTTGCGCGCGCCGCCCTCCAGCGCCTGCCGCTCGATCCAGCGGAGGACGAGGCCGCCGGCGCCGTGTCCCTGCTCCTCGGGCAGCAGGCCCAGGAACTGGATGTAAGGCCCGCGCAGCCAGTTCAGCCGCAGCCCGACCGCGCCGGCTATGTCCCCGCCGACGACGATCGCCCATCGGGGCGCGCCGGGCTCGATGCCGGCGAGGTACGCCGAGAGGGCTTTGGCGGGATAAGGATAACGCGCCCACGGATCGATCGCCGCGAAGGCCGCGCCGAGCCGGTCGCAATCCGCCTCGGTCAATGGTGCGAGCGAGATCCCTGGCGCGTTCGGCCCTGCGACCGCGATGTCAACTCCGGTGGTTTCGAAAGTCGACGGCACGCAACACTCCTGTTGGCCGCCTTCAGCGGCCCTGGAAATTCGGCCGGCGCTTTTCGAGGAATGCACGGCGGCCTTCCGCATAGTCCTCGCTGTCGAAGCAGCGCTGCACGGCGGCGTCGAGCATCCTGGTGTCCGGGCGTTCGGGATGGCGGATCAACTCGTCGA
Organism: Hyphomicrobium sp.; assembly: GCA_052388455.1. Taxonomy (GTDB): domain Bacteria; phylum Pseudomonadota; class Alphaproteobacteria; order Rhizobiales; family Hyphomicrobiaceae; genus CAZSNH01. The sequence goes on along the minus strand of JBQTIA010000137.1, from coordinate 9,468 downwards.
TCGTCAGCTTGGCGGCCCGGATGGTGAGCGGCGCGTTTCCGGCGATTTCGGAGGCCAGCGCCCGTGTCGCGGCTTCGAGTTCGCTGGCGGCAACAGTGCGATTGACAAGGCCCATGGCGAGTGCTTCGGCGGCTGACAGGCGGCGGCCCGTGAACAGCAGCTCCTTGACGCACGGCCCCGAGGTCAGTGCCAGCAGGGGGCGGACCCAGCGGGGATTGTAGCCGATGCCGAGCCGTGTGGCAGGGATCGCGAAGCTCGCCGCCTCGTCGGCCAGCCGCAGGTCGCAGCAGGCGGCGATCGCCAGCCCGCCGCCGAGGCAGAAGCCGTGCACCATGGCGATGGTCGGCTTGGCGGTCGCGGAGATGGCGTTGAAGGCGGCCTCGTTCAGCGCGTCGTAGTGGCGTGTGGCCTCCCCGCTGCGGGCCGTCTCGAACTCCGAGATGTCGGCGCCCGCCGAGAACGCGCGTGTTCCCGCGCCGCGGATGACGACGACACGCACCGCCGGGTCGGCATCGGCTGCGGAGAACGCCTGCGCGAGAGCCTGCCACATGCTTGCCGTCAGCGCGTTGGTGCGGGCGGCGTTGTCGATCACCACCCACGCCAGAGGTGCCTCGATGGTCAGGCGGATGGCGGCGGCGGGAAGGGGCTCGGGTTGCGGCATGAGTCTCACTCGGGGCGGATCAGGAGGGCCGCCGATGTGCGGCTTTTAGGCTGCCGGTCCCGGCGCGGCAATCCTACGGAGCGCATTGGACATTGGCCCAACGGCCGTACTCCCGCTACTATGACGGAGGTTTAGATTGACGGCGGCAGGCGGTGCCGCTACCCCGGCTCGTCGTCGGCCGAAGCGGGCATTGCCTCCTGCGGCCCACCACGTTTCGGGATCAGAGACGCTATGTCATCGACGTCCAATCCGGCAGCGCGAGGGAAGGTGGCGGTCAAGTCGGCCGTCGCCCGATCGGCCAACGCCCGATCGGCCAACGCCCGATCGGATGGCGCCCGGCCAGACAGCGTCGAGACGCTGGATCCCATCTGGTCGGCCATCCGGCACGAGGCCGAAGAGGCGAGCGCCGCCGAGCCGGCGCTCGGGGGATTCATCTACGCGACCGTACTGAGCCACGCCCGGCTGGAGGAGGCGGTGGCGCACCGCATCGCTCAGCGCCTCGGCCACGCCGATGTCGACGGCGGCCTCATCCAGCAGACTTTCCACGACGTGCTCGCGAGAAACGCCGAGCTCGGCCAGATCTTCCGCGCCGATCTCGCCGCCGTGCTCGAGCGCGATCCCGCCTGCAAGCGCTATCTGGAGCCGCTGCTCTACTTCAAGGGCTTCCACGCCCTCGTCGCGCATCGCTTCGCGCATGAATTGTGGAAGGCGGGCCGCAAGGATTTCGCGCTCTATCTTCAAAGCCAGTCTTCGCGGATTTTCTCGACCGACATTCATCCGGCGGCGCGGCTCGGCAAGGGGCTGATGCTCGATCACGCGACCGGTTTCGTGGTCGGCGAGACGGCGGTGGTCGGCGACAATTGCTCGTTTCTGCACGCGGTCACCCTCGGTGGCAGCGGCAAGGCAACCGGCGACCGTCACCCCAAGATCGGCTCGTGCGTGCTGATCGGCGCCGGCGCCAAGGTGCTCGGCAACATCCATGTCGGCAACTGCTCGCGCGTGGCGGCCGGCAGCGTCGTGCTCCAGGACGTTCCGCCGAGCACCACAGTGGCGGGCGTGCCGGCCAAGGTCGTGGGACCGGCGGGGACGGCTGAACCCGGCCGCTCGATGGATCAGCGCCTCGGTCCCGACGATTACGCCTGCCTTTAGAGCTATCGACAGTCATTCTCCGGCGCATGAGGCGACGTGCCGGACAGCGGAGGACGGAATTTGGCAGCCAAGATGGACAAGGAGACGATCCGGCGTCTCGAAGCGTATCTGCGCAAGACCCTCGGATCGACGCGGCTCAGCGTGCGCTCGCGGCCGAAGAAGGACGACAGCGCCGAGGTGTTCATCGGTGACGATTTCATCGCAACGATCACCATCGACGAGGAAGAGGGCGAAGTCGCCTACCAGCTCCAGATGGCCATTCTCGATCTGGATCTCGAGGGCGTGTGATGCCGCTTTACGAACTCGGCGGCGTTCGCGTCGAGACGGCGGGAGAGGGCCGCTGCTGGGTGGCGCCCAACGCGGTGCTGCTCGGGCGCGTGATCATCGAGGACGATGCCAGCGTCTGGTTCGGCGCGGTGCTGCGCGGGGACAACGAGCCGATCCGCGTCGGCGCCCGGTCCAACGTGCAGGACGGCTGTGTGCTCCATACCGATCCGGGATTTCCATTGACCATCGCCGAGGACTGCACCATCGGCCACATGGTGATGCTGCACGGCTGCACCATCGGGCGGGGCAGCCTGATCGGCATCGGATCGATCGTCCTCAACGGCGCCGTGATCGGAGAGGAATGCCTCGTCGGCGCCAACACGCTGATCCCCGAGGGCAAGGTCATTCCGCCACGCTCGATGGTGCTCGGATCGCCGGGCAAGATCGTTCGCCAGCTTTCCGACGACGATGCGAAGCGTTTCGGGGGCGCCGCCGGACGCTACGTCGCCAACTGGCGGCGCTACGCCGCCGGCCTCGCGCCTCAAACACCGGTGGCATAAAAAAGAGCCGGACACGATCGTGTCCGGCTCGAAGTTCAGGCCCGGTCGGGGGGATGTGGAAGGCAGGGTGAGGGGCGTCCGGGCCTGTTCTGTCTCAGTCGATGTGGTGCTCAGCGGTTGTTGCCCGCCGCTGCCAGCGAATGGGGAACGTCGCCGCTCGTCTCGTCGAGCGAAACCCACACGCGCGGATCGATGTAGGATTGCCGCATCATGTATTCGTATCCGGTGCGATTCCACAGCCGGACCTCGTCGATCTTGTTGTCGAGAACGTAATCGCCCTGCGCGGTGCGGGCGGTGAGCACGGCATGACCGTCGCCCTTCTCGTCGCGCACCACAGTCAACAGCAGCGCGCTCGACGGCCAGCCGCGCTGCAGCAGAACTTTCTGTTTCAGAAGCGCGTAGTCCTCGCAGTCGCCCTGGTTCGACGGCAGCGTCCAGAATTCGCTGACGCCGTAGATCTCGATGTCGGTCGCCGGAGCGATGGCGCGGTTGACGCTGCGGTTCACCTCGTCGAGTTCGCTCAGATGCTCGGCGGTCGGCTGGAAGCGCATGTCCTCGAGCGGGCTGGCGGCGCACGCCTGCGGACGGCTGTCGCAGAAACGGACGAAGCCATAGGGCGGCTGGGCCGGCCCGTAGACGCGCATGAAGAGCGCCGGCTTCGCGAACATGGCTTTGCGTGTCTTGCTCTCCGCGGTGGCCATCGACGACGCCGAAACGGCGCCGGCGATTACACCGATGATGATTAACGCTCCCCGCATGACGACCTCTACCCCGATCTTCATTTCCCTGCTCCTTTTGCGCGGAGCCTCCACTCACGACATCACGCTACCTGAAATTCGTCCGTCCTCAGTGAAGTGCGACCGGGGCAATTGATTCAAACTTTACCGATCGTCGGAGCCCCGGATTTTCGTGCGCGGCATCATCCGAAATAGCGGCGGAGAGCATCGGGATCCTGGATGTCGAGGAACTGCACGCCGACACCCTGATCGTGGTGGCGCATGACCCGGCAGCGCAGCTTGCCGAGCATCACCTCGTTGCCGAGCGGGGGACGCGCCTCGGTCTCGATCGAGGCGCCGGAGAGTGAGATGTCGAGGATGCGGCAGTCGGTGGTGATGCCTTCGGCCAGCGTCAGTACGGAGGCCTTCGGCGGCACGCGGGTGTTGCGCTCGTGGCGGCGCGATTCAACGCCCGTCAGCTTGTCCTTGTTGACCAGCCAGGTGATCTGAGCGGCGAGCTTCTCGCGCTTGTGCTGGGAGGCGGAGATGCGGATGGCGAAGCCGCCCTCGAAGACGCGCACCACCGTGCCTTCGATGCCGCCGATCTGATCGAGATAAGCGATGATCTTTTCGCCGATGTAGACGGGCACCGGCGACATCATCGAGGCTCCGCCGACCGAAATGTCATTCAGCTTGCAGGGGTACTCCTGCTTGCTGGCTCGCATGAAGCGGCCGAGGACGGCGATGGCGAAGCGCTTGTGGCGGCGGCGATCCGGGGCGACCCGGGTGTACGCGGTTGCAGGTCGACGGACTTGGCTGAGGGCAATCGACATGGAGGCAATCGTTCCGCTGCAATGGGGCGACACGCGACCCTGGTTTGCGGCGGACGACGACGAGCGGCCCGCCTCGGAGGTCTGCGTGCCACTTTGCGGGCGGGCGAATTATTGAAGGGCTAATTGGGCGACCGATTTTGAGACGGTCGCCCGCCCCGGAGGACCCGGCCTGTCCCCGATCGGAGCGACCGGCCGCAATGAGACCGTCGCTCCGGTCGATCGATGGCTGTTGTCTTTAATATTTTGTTAAGCCTTGTCGCCTTCCGGCTTGGTCAGGCCCCCGTCGTACACCCGGAACTGACGCCGTTCGAAGCGCACGATGCGCGCATTGCGCACGTGGGGCAGGAAGGGAACCTGACGGTGCGCGCGGTCGACTACCGCATGCGGCCGGCCGTCCGGCCAGACGATTTCGTGGCGTATCAGCCGCTTGTAGACGAGCCGCTCGCTGCCGAGCCACGCCGGGGTTTCGAGCGGGCTGACGGCGCCGAGGAAGCGGTCGATCATGCCGTCGGTGTGAACGAGGGGCAGGATGACGATCTCGAACGGCACGCTTTCTCCGCCGACGGTGCGCGCCTCGATGGCGAACAGGCCGACGCCGCCCTGATCGGAAATGGCGGCGAGCTGGCGTTCGAGCGTCGTCGTATCTTCGGGCGACCAGCCCTCGAGAAAATCGACGCCGCGGAATTCGGACTGGAACTGGTCGCAGATGCGTGTGCCCGCCAGCCGGAAGCGGTAGATCGAGCGGGCGATGCGCTCCAGCATGAACGTATCGGGGAGCACCTCGCTGATCTGAGCGGGCTCGATGTCGAACCGGCGGGGCGCGAGGCGACCGTCCCTCACGTCGTTCCAATAGGTGAACAGGTGCTTGGTCGTTTTGTGCTGCATGTCCCGGTCCGTCATGCACGGGTCGGGGCGTAGCCCTGGCCGGTGCGGTTGCACGGCGCGCGGATCGTCCTGTTCCGCTGCGCTCGACGGCAGAGAGAGCAGCTTTCGTGCCATTCGGAATGACACGGCAAGACTTGGGTAATCACGGCTCGACGGGATTGATGTCGGCTGCTGCCGACGAGACCGCCGGGCATGTGAGGCGCGGATTGGCCGAGCGCGCAATCCTTTCGTGTGCACCCCTTTCGTGTGCCCGGCACAATGACGCGATGCGGGATGATCGTCTCGCAAATGCACAACAAACCAAAGCGAAGACAGAGACTTGCGCAGTGGGCTGAGATGCCGCACGATACTTTCGGAGCAGTGCGAACATCGCTGCCGCCGGGAAGAAGCGCTTGAACAACGCTCGAGTGCAACATTCGCCCTGCCTTGCCACCTGTCATTCAGCCGGTCGCATGTAGGGAGGTGCGGATGAAACGCAGCAGGTCGGGTGGAGGATATCGATGAACGTCGCAACCATCTTGAAGAGCAAAGGCCAGGCGGTCACGACGGCCCGGCCCGACACCACGCTGCTCGATGTCACGCAGAAGCTCGCCGCCAAAAAGATCGGCGCCATCGTCATCGTCGGCGAGAGCGGGCGGGTTGCCGGCATCATCTCCGAGCGCGACGTGATCCGCGCGATTGCGGAGCGCGGCGTGGCGGCACTTCAGGCGCCGGTGGCCGAGATCATGACCCGCAACGTGGTGACCTGCCAGAAAGCGCATCTCGTCGATGAGCTGATGGAGCTGATGACCAAGGGCCGCTTCCGCCACCTTCCGGTGATTGAGGACGATGGCCTGGTCGGGATCATCTCGATCGGCGATGTCGTCAAAAATCACGTCGCAGAGGTCGAAATGGAAGTTTCGGCCATGCGCGGCTATCTCGCGACGGGCTGAGTGTCGCTTGCGCTCGTCTCGCTGCCCGCTGCGCTCAACGCGGAAGCCGTTGCTTGTCTATCGGTGACATGACGGCCGGCGATATGAAAGTCAGGGGCGTACGGCCGGCAATTGTGCCGCCGTCTGCCGGCTGCCGATTTCGCGCGTCAGATCCTCGACCTCGCGCCGCGCCGCCGCTTCGCCACTGGCGATCAGCTCGTCCGCCCGGTGGAAGTCGAACAGTCCGATGCCGGCCAGCCGCGGGCTGATCATTGCGTCCGGCGGATCGCCGGCGAGCCGCGAGCGGGCGATCCGATCCTGCACGATGTTGAAGGCTTCGACCATGACGGTCGAGATTCCCGGCGCATCCTCGCCCTTGCCGAAGATCTGGCGCTGGAGCAGGCGGCGCACGGCCACACCGTTCTTGCCGGTCACGGGCTGAGGCTCGTCGCGCACCATCAGCTCGCCGGGATTGAGATCGGAGTGCTGCACGACGGCGCCACGGCTCGAAATGTCGAAGTTGAGGTTGACCGCGATGACGTAGCGGGCGCCAAGCGCGCGGCAGACCGATACGGGGATCGGATTGACCAGGGCGCCGTCGAACAACCAGCGGTTCTCGATGCGGACGGGCTTGAAAATGCCGGGCAGCGCATAGGAAGCCCTGACCGCATCGACGAGGCGCCCGCGCGACAGCCAGATCTCGTGACCGGAGCCGATCTCGGTTGCCACCGCGACGAACTTCCGTTCCAGCTCCTCGATGTTGCGGTCGCCGAGATGCTTCTCCAGTCTATCGCAGAGGCGTTGGCCCGAGATGAGCCCGGTACCGGCGAGATTGATGTCGAGGTAGCCGAACACGCGGCGGCGCGTCAGCTCACGCGCAAAGTCCTCGAGCGCATCGAGATGGCCGGCCACGTAGCACCCGCCGACCACGGCGCCGATCGAGGTGCCGGCGACGATGTCGGGCTTGATGCCGGCCTTGACCAGGGCTTTCAGCACGCCGATGTGGGCCCAGCCCCGCGCCGCGCCTCCGCCCAAAGCCAGACCGATCTTGCCGACGCCCATGGTCGTCTCCGTCCGCAGGGCGGAACTGCGCAGCGCAGCCCGCACGGGCCGTTGTTCCGGATCGCCCCCGTCGCTCGGTTGCTTCAGCCCGAAGATATTCGGGGACGGCGCCGACCGGCGAAAACGACTCTTTAAACCCTAATGTAGGATACGCCCGGGCTGTTAAAGGGGGGCTACTGATTTGTCGAACGGCGTCCGAAATCGTCGCTGCAACGCAGCGCCCTCGGTCCGGGGTCAGGCTTTCCACACCTGATTTGGGGTGAGCTGCATGATGGCGGTCGGCGGCGATCCGAGTGGAACCGACCGGTAGAAGCAGCTCGGCGCTCCCGTGTGGCAGGCGACGCCGTCGCCCTCGATGCGCGCGCTCAAAAGCAGCACATCCTGATCACAGTCGACGGCCATCGACACCACGTCGAGGCGATTGCCGCTCTCCTCGCCCTTGACCCATAGCCGCCGCTTCGAGCGGCTCCAGAAATGCGCCCGCCGGGTCGATATGGTCAGGGCCAGGGCTTCGGCATTCATCCAGGCGAACATCAGAACGGCCTGCGTCGTCGCATCGGTCACGATCGCCGGGATCAGGCCGTCGGCATCGAATTTCGGCTGGAAGGCCTGCCCCTTCTCGATGTCCGCGGGACTGCCGCGGCTGGCGAACGAATAAGCGGGCGAGGTCATGGCGTCGAACCTTTCTGCGGGCATCGTTTGGCGGACGGGCCGATGCCTTGGTGAGCGGTGTGTCAGACTATATATAGGGTGCAGGTGCGGGCCGTCAGCGGTCCCCGATACGGCGAGGCCGGCAGGCGCATGGCAGAACTCGACGACGTCTACAGCGACCGGCTGATGCAACTCGCGGCCGAAATTCCGAGATCGGCGCGGCTTGAGCGGCCCGACGCGACCGCCTCTGCGCGCTCCAAGCTGTGCGGGTCCACGATCACCATCGACATCCGCATGGAGGGGGATCGTTTCGCCGACTTCGGCCAGCAGGTGCAAGCCTGTCTGCTCGGTCAGGCGGCCGCCTCGGTGGTCGGGCGGGAAATCGTCGGAACGCACGAAGACGAGTTCCGCGCCGTTGCGGGAGCGATGCGCGCGATGCTCAAGCAGCGCGGTTCACCACCTGCAGGCCGCTGGAGCGACCTCGCGCTGCTCGCACCGGTCGCCGACTATCCCCACCGGCACGCCTCGACTCTGCTGGTTTTCGATGCGGTCGAAAAAGCGCTGGCCGAGCTCGCGGAACGCGCGGGCATTGCGGGAGCCGCAACCCGATGAAGCTCGCCGCAGCCATCCTCAAGGCGCCGATCCACGTCTATCGCTGGACGCTGAAGCCGCTGATCGGGATGGAATGCCGGCACCTGCCGACCTGCTCGCAATATGCGCTCGACGCCATCGACACGAACGGCGCATGGCGGGGGCTCTGGCTGACCATCTCGCGTCTCAGCCGCTGCCATCCCTGGGGATCGTCGGGCTACGATCCGCCGCCCGACCTCCACCATGTCCGGCATCCGTTCGAGCCGTGGCGTTACGGACGCTGGTCGCTAAAGTCGATCGAGGTCGACCCCAACGGCCGGCACGAGAGGTGACGTTCCGGGCCTCTGCTCGATCGAAGGCAGACGACAAGTCGTTCGAAGGAGATTTTGCATGCACGTCCGATTGGCCGCTTTATGTGCGCTGCTGCTCGGCAGCACGATCCTCGTCCAGGCTGCCGATGTCCAGAAGCCCGACATCTGGCCTCGCACCAAGTGGGGAGCCGTGGCGGCCAAGCCTGAACTCATGGACAAGCATCCGGCGGGTGGCTTCAAGAGTATCGTCATCCACTACACGACCACGTATTTTCGCCGGCGCGTAGATAAAACTAACGCCCAGAACATCAAAGGTGTTCAGCATGGCCATATGGTTGCGGACCATCAGTGGGGCGACATCGCCTACCACTACATCATCACCCGCGACGGAACGATCGCCGAGGCGCGAAGTCTGGATTTCATCGGCGATTCGGCAACCGTCTACGACCGAAGCCGACTGATCATGGTCGTGCTCGACGGCAATTTTCAGGGCGGGCATGTCGAGAAATTGCCGAACGGAAAGACGGAAACGTGGGGTCCGGATACGCCGACGGACGCGCAGAAGAAGTCACTGGTTGCCCTCGTCGCCTGGCTGGCTCAGGAATACACGATCGACCCGGCGACCATCAGCGGTCATCGTGAACATGTCGGAACATCCTGTCCTGGTGAGCTTTTGTGGCGATTTTTGCCAGAGCTGAGGGAGCGCTCTGCGAAGGCGCTCGCCGGAAAATGACGATGCAATGAAGTCGTCCGTGAAGAACTCGGAACGTGCTGATCTGCCTTGAAGAATGGTCAGGAGCGTTGGCGCCGAGTTGCAGGATGTCCGCGGTGGTGTGTGGATTTCCTTGCAAATCGCGATGGTGGATTCCCT
>JBQTIA010000136.1:0-47432 GCA_052388455.1 Hyphomicrobium sp. | reverse complement strand
AGAGTCTCCGGTTTCCGGCTGCGGAGGCGGGCCCGGAGCAGGTTGGGGTTTGGTCCCTGATCGACGCGGATCGGAACCGCGTCATCGATGGGCTGCGCGACGGAATAGTTCGGGTGGCCGAGCGGCTCGCCAAGGACTGCCTGGAGATCTACTGGCCGGAGCATGGGCGGGGGTTGCGCGCCTTGCAGCAGCGGGCCGCGACGGCGCCTGCGGCCGGCGAGCTGAGTGCTGCTCTGGCCGGCGCGCTCGCCGGTCTGCCGGTTCGCGCCGCTGTCACGCGGCCAATCTGCCTGGGCTTGCTCGCCGCGGGACGTCACGCCGCCGGCCTCGCACTGGCGCGCCATGCCTATGCTCGCGAGCCGGCCTTGCCGTGGACGGCTCATACCCTGGCGCTGGCGCTGAGCTCCGCCGGCCTGGCCGACGAAGCCGACACGGCGTTCGCGGCGCTGCGGGCCGGCCATCCCGACAACATTTCGTTCACGTGCGACTTTGCCCGACACTTGATCAAGTTTGGTCGGTTTCAACGGGCCGTGGATTTGAGTCGGTCGGCGCTGGCCGCACAACCGAAGTCGGCGGCGTTGCTCCATTCCTCTGGACTGGCGCTCGAAGCCGCGGGCGATCTGCCGTCGGCCGAGAAGATCATGGCCGAAGCGGTGGCACTCGAGCCGGCCAATCAGCAATTCAATCGAAGCCTGACGAACGTGCGCACGCGCTTGACGGTGGCCGGCGGTGGAACGGCGCACGCTTGAAAAGGCGTGCTTACATTTCGATTTCAATCAGGTCATGTGTTTGTCCGTCGGATACGTAGTTCGCAACGATTGACGCCAGAACAGGCGCCAGAAGAAAGCCGTGCCGGTGGGCGCCGTTGACGAAAATGCGTTTCCCGCCATCGCGGACGATGGCGCGCGGGATGTTGTCGGGGAACGCCGGGCGCACGCCGGCAGAGGCTTCCAGAATTTCCGCCTCGCCGAAGCCCGGGTGCAGTGCGTAGGCGGCGCCGAGCAGCTCCAATGCCGAGCGAACGGTGACCGGGCCCGCGTCCTCGCTCTCGATCATGGTGGCGCCAATGACGTAGCGGCGATCGCCGCCCGGCACCACGTACAGCGAATGTCGCGGATGCATGAGGCGCACCGGGCGCGTGAGGCGCACGTCGTGCGAGCGGATGACGAGCCGTTCCCCGCGCACGCCGCGGAGGTCCGGAAATTCGGCGCGGGCGGCCAGACCACGGCAGTCGATGACCACGTCGCAATCGGTCTCGCCGGCATCCTGAAAGGGCGTCGCCAGATGCACGGCCGCGCCTGCATCGCGCACGGCGTCGATGAGGAAGGTCAGCGCCGGAAGGGTGTCGAGGTGCGCCTCGTTCTCGAACAGCAGGCCCTCGGCGAAACGGCCGGCGAGGTCCGGTTCGGCCTTGGCCAGCGCATCCCCGTCGAGCGCGACGTGTCCCGTGGTCATGCGGCCGAATCGAACGAGATCGGCGCGGTCGCGGGCCGGCGCGACGACGAGCGTACCGGCGCCGACAAGGTGCGGGTAGGCTGCGCGCCACGCGGCCAGCCCCTGGTGGCCGGCGTCGCGCACGATGTCCGGCGCACTTTCGGCCTCGCAGTCCGGCGCCAGCATCGCGCCCGCGTAGCGGCTTGCCCCTTCGACAAATGGCACGGCGCTGCGTTCGAACAGCCGAACCCGATGGCCGGCGCGGGCGAGTGTCAGCGCCTGCCAGAGGCCGAGAATGCCCGCTCCGGCGATGTGGATCGAGAGGCGCGTCATCGATCGTTTCACCCCCGGTCTCCCCTCAGTCGCCGAGTGCCGCGCCCTCGCGGCGGGGATCGGCGCCGCCTTCGAGACGGCCGTTGCGCCGCGCCACGATGTGGATGCCGGAATTGAGGAGGTCGGGCTCGATGCTGTGGCCGAGCCCGCGCATCCGAAACGCGCTGCCGACCGATTTCCACGCCAGTTCCAGTTCGATGGGCCCGCCCTGGCTGCCGAAGTTCGGCAGCGCCGCGGCCTGCTGGGGATCGAGCCCGAGGTCGATCAGCCCGACGAGCGATTTCACCACGTAATAGATGATGCGGCTGCCGCCGGGCGATCCGAGAACGGCTTCCACGTCTCCCTCGGCGTCGAACACGATGGTCGGCGTCATCGTGCTGCGCGGGCGCTTCGAAGGTTCGACGCGGTTGGCGATGGGCTCGCCGGCGTCGTCCTCGGGCCGAAACGAAAAATCGGTCAGCTCGTTGTTGAGCAGGAATCCCGCGGCCATCACGCCGGAGCCGAACGCCCCTTCGATGGTCGTGGTCAACGAGACCGCGTTGCCGGCCGCGTCGATCACCGACAGGTGGCTGGTGCCGGCGCGTTCGACGGTGTGATCGACGCCGAACGCGCGTCGGCCGAGGCCCGGCGGCTCGCCGGGTTCGGGCGGCGGCATGGCGTGCGAGGGATCGATCAGGCGGCGGCGCTGGGCGAGATAGCCTTCGTCGAGCAGCCCCGACGGCACGGTGACGAAGGACGGGTCCGCGAGATAGCGCTTGCGGTCGGCATAGGCGAGCTTCTGCGCCTCGGCGATGACGTGCATCGCGTCCGTGCCGATGGATGTCGCCGGCGGGCGGCCGAGATCGAACGGCTCGATGACGCGCATGATCTGCGCCACCGCCATGCCGCCCGACGACGGCGGGCCGAGGCTGCAGATTTTCCGGGTGCGATAGGGAACGCACAGCGGCTCGCGCTCGACGACCCGGTAAGCCGCAAGATCGGCGAGCGAGATGTCGCCGGCGAAGTTCGGTGCGTCGCGGGCGGCTTTGACGATCGCCTCGGCGATCGGACCCGAATAGAAAGCACGTGCGCCGTCGCGGGCGATGGCCGAGAGCGTCGCGGCATAGGCGGGGTTCTTCAGCTTCGCCCCGCTCACCCGATCGAAGAAATAGCGCTGGGCCTCGGGCGCAAAGCTGGCTCGGCCGGTCCACGTCAGCAGCAGGCTGAGCCGGGTCGAGACCTCGAAGCCCTCGGTCGCCAGCAGGATCGCCGGCTCGAAGAGTTTCGCCCACGGCAGCCGGCCATGCCGCTCGTGCGTGTGTTCGAGCAGGCGGGCGGTGCCGGGCGTGCCGATGCTCAATCCGGACTTCACCGCCGTCTCGAAGTTGATCGGGGCGCCGTCGCGCAGGAAGCGGTCGGGCCGTGCCGCGGCTGGCGCCGTCTCGCGGCCGTCATAGGCCGACAGCTTGCGACTCTCCTCGTCCCAGTGCAGCAGAAACGCGCCGCCGCCGAGCCCCGACGACTGCGGCTCGACGAGGCCGAGCACCAGTTGCGCGGCGATGGCCGCATCGACAGCCGAGCCGCCGGCCCGCAGCATCTCGCGGCCGGCATCCGCGGCGAGCGGATGGGCGGCCGAAATCATGTGGCGCGTGGCCGACGAGAGCCTGGTGTCGGCGATGCCGGTCGCCGTTTCCGGCTCGAGCTGCCCTCGCTGGGCGGCGGCCGGCGTGACGGCAAGGATGGCGACGACGACAGCCAGCAGCCCGGCCAGCAGCAGAGACGCTGGGCCGGCCAGGGCGACAGACAGGATCGATCGCACCCGCATCGGCACGGTGGCTCGGGCCGGGTTGCGCCTCATGCGGGAAGCAGGCAGCTTGGAAGGGTCATGGCAGCACTTATAGGGGATCGATGATGCTTGAAAAGGGCCGGAACCAGGGCCAGAGCAAGAGCCGGAGTCCGGCAGCGGCGCGGGGCGCACCCATCGTCCTGGCCGCTCTGTTGGCGGGTGCTGCGGGTTATGCGGCCGGCTCCCGTGCCGAGGCGCCTCAGACGGCGCTGCTGACGATGACGCCGCTGCTGGCTACCTCCAAAACGATCATGGACGAGCCGATCGTCTATCCCAGGGACGGCGAGGCGGAGCTGACGGCGGCGATCATGGCCATCGCGCCGGGCGGCGAGACGCCCTGGCACGTGCACAACGTTCCGCTCGCCGGCATCGTGCTCGACGGCGAGATCACGGTCGACTACGGCGACCGCGGCACGCGCACCTTCAAGACGGGCGAGGCCATCGCCGAAGCGATGCTCGTCCCCCACCGCGGCACCAACCGCGGCGACAGGCCGGTTCGCGTGTTCGTGCTCTACATCGGCGCCAAGGGCGTCGCGACGACGAGGAGGGTGGAGAGGTGAAAGGGACGGCGATCAGGTTTGGGCCATGAACAGACTTGCCGCCCGTCGGAATTCCTCCGCAACTAGGCCACGCGCTATCACGGCGCAAGCTGTGCTCATGCGAGTTCAGGCAATTGCCGCGCATATCACGCGATCCTAACCAAGTGGCACGTATCGCGCGACGGCTGGAACGGTCGATGACGGACGTCATACACTCTCCGAACATCGTACCAAATCGAACATAGGTGCTGAAACAGCTTTACATTGCGCACAATAAGAATAGCTTTTACCTATCGCCTGCCAATTTTTAGGGCGCAGGTGGCTGGGAGACGCTTCGCGCTCTTGCCCGAGTAGGGGAAGAGCGATGTCCACCCTCCAGCAGGCTGCCAGCCGCAATCACGTTCTCTCGCGATTGTCTGCCGCCGATTTCGCGCTGCTGCAACCGCAGCTCGAGTTCATGAGCTTGAAGCTGCGCCAGCGCCTGGAAACGCCCAACAAGGCCATCAGTCACGTGGTCTTTCCCGAGATCGGAGTCGTTTCCGTCGTCGCGCGCGAATCCGGCGATCACCACATCGAAGTCGGGATCATCGGTCGAGAAGGTATGACCGGACTACCCGTGATCATGGGCACGGACCGCTCGCCAAACGACACCTATATCCAGATCAGCGGCGAAGGATGGCGTATCGAGGCTGCCCACTTGCGCAACGCTTTACATAGAAGCTCGTCGCTGGCACGCGCGTTTCAGCTTTTCATACATGTGTTCCTGATTCAGGCATCGCATACGGCTTTGGCGAACGGTCGCGCCACGATCGAGGAACGTTTGGCACGCTGGCTACTCATGGCGCAGGACCGCATGGATGGTGACAAGCTGACGCTCACGCACGAGTTCCTTGCGACGATGCTGGGCGTGCGGCGGGCGGGTGTCACCATTGCGATGGGAGCGTTGCAGGCGGAGGGACTTATCGCCACGAGCCGGGGCACGATCACGATCCTCGACCGCAAGGGGCTCCTGAAGCGGACCAACGGATACTTCGGTGCTCCCGAGCGAGAGTGGCGAAGAATCTACGACAACGCGTGACGACAAGTTGAACTATCCATCGGGGACTGAGCACCATATCCGCTTGAAGACATCGGTACGCTTTCAGGCCGAGAATCGAGTTGCAAGCGCGTGTCGTTACGGCCAAAAAATCCGCGGTTCCAAGTGCTGCGTTGGCGTGTTTTCAAATTTGCCAGCGAACATCAAGGTGAAGACCGGTTTGGCAGCGGGGTAAGCATCCTAGCCGGCCTTCACCCCGTGACTTGGGACGCACCGTTGAGTTCGGACTGCCCCTGCTTCCACACCCGATAAGGGCTCGGCGGAATGGAAGCGCCGCGACAGTGCAATGCGAACCACAAATGCCGCAAGTCAGCTTGCCTTTATACTTTCGTAGGGGGTGTGCCGCGACTATGAAGTGACTGGAGGTCTGTCTAAACGCGAGAGGTATCCCGGGCGGCGGAGGGGCAATCGGGGGATCGTTCCGCCTGATGCACGGGATACGCTCTCGCAACTGCACCCGAGGGGGAAGCTCGGGTTCGAACACGACTACATGTTCATTAATTGTTCTAATGCCGTCGCATCCGCCAGTCAAGAACAAAAAGAGAATATCCGCCATCCTGAAACCCCGCCGCCCGCGCACGTCGCCCACTCCGACAACGGGCCGGCGCCAGTCGCCCGCCAGTCGCCCGTCAGTCGCTGCCCTCGGCCATCGCGCTGGCCGAACGCAGCGATGCAGCGTCCCGAATGCCGATCTGCTGCTTATCTGCAAATGCGGCATAAATAGCTGAAAGATCAGGCAATCCCGCGAACCGTTGCCGGCCGGCACCGGCGGAACGGAACCGCACTGTGCTGGGTTGCTTGCACGGGCTGTGTGGCTGGTCTGCTCTGCCGTTCAATTCGGCACTTCTATATACGGACCGTTCACCAAACGCTGGCACGATGCGCGCATGTGAGTCACGCCGCGCACGTTCGCCAGTCTGAACAGCCGGCCATTTGCGGAGTTGTGTCGATGTTCGCTTTCAAGTCCCGGTCTACACCCACACCCAATCCCAGGCTCCACGGCCCGTCCGAGCCCAGCGTGCGGAAGGCCCCGGCCCGCAGCATCGCCCTCGTGGTGGCGGGACTGCTCGCGCCTCTCGGCCTGCCGGGTGCCGCCCATGCCCAGAGCCTGATTGATTTCCTCTGGGGCGGTAGCCCCGAGTACGGCGGCGGCCGCCAGACGGTCAGCTTCAACAAGCAGTATGCCCCCGGACAGGTCGTCGTGTCGTTCGGCGACCGGCGCGTCTATCTGGTGACCAAGCCCGGCCAGGCGATCAGCTATCCGATCGCCGTGCCGCGCGAGCAGAGCCGCTGGTCGGGCGTCACCACGGTCTCGCAGAAAAGGGAAAACCCGGCCTGGACGCCGACGCCGGAGATGATCCGCGAGAACCCGCGCCTGCCGCGCTGGGTTCCCGGCGGCCACCCGATGAACCCGCTCGGCGTGCGCGCGCTCTATCTCGGCTCCTCGACCTACCGCATCCACGGCACCGACGCGCCCTGGACCATCGGGCAGGCCGTGTCCAAGGGCTGCATCCGCATGTTCAACGAGGACGTGCTCGATCTCTATCCGCGTGTGCCCGTCGGCACCAAGGTCACGGTGACCTGGAACCGGTTCAACACCGCCGGCCTCGCCAGCGCCGACCCCGGACCCGTCGCTCGTTCTGCCGGTGCAGGATCGTCGGCGTTTTCCGGCTTCTTCGGGAACGGCGGCGAGACCAGCCGGCCGTCGCAGGCCCGCGCCGTCAATTCCGGACGACGGTTGGCGCTGCCGCCCTCGGCGCCCCGCGAGCGCCGTGCGGACGCCGAGTGACGAAAGTGGACCGCGGGGGCCGCACCGTCGGATGACGTAAGCATCCTGGTTTTGGCGAGGCCGTCCGCGAAGACCGCCTCGTCGCATTTGTATGGCGGCACTCCTGCTACCATCGCACCGCCCACATGAAACTCTCGCCGCCAGTTGCCGTACCCCTCACCACAGCCAGAGCGCCGGTGAGGTCGACATGCGGACGAAGAGATCAGTGCTGGCCGCGGGGCTCGCGAGACTGGCGGTGATGGCGTCGGCCGCGCGCGCGGATGTTGCTTGGCATCCCTGGTCGACCGATCTCTTCGACCGCGCCAGGGCCGAGCAGCGGTTCGTAATCCTCGATCTTGAGGCCGTGTGGTGCCACTGGTGCCATGTCATGGAGCAGACGACCTATCGCGATCCGAAGGTCGTCGCGCTGCTGCAGTCCAAATATCTCGCGGTGCGTGTCGACCAGGATGCCCACCCGGACCTCTCCAGCCGCTATGGCGACTGGGGCTGGCCGGCGACCATCGTCTTCGCGCCGGACGGAACCGAGATCGTCAAGCGGCGCGGCTACATCGCGCCGGCGGCGATGGCCTCGCTGCTGCAGGCGATCATCGAGGATCCGACGCCGGGACCTTCGGTCGAGGCCGAGACGGAGATCGTGCCCGCCGAGCATCCGCTGCTGACCAGGGCGCAGCGCGACGAGCTCGCCGCGCGAGGTCTCGAATCCTACGACAGGGAGAACGGCGGCTGGGGCAGCATCCACAAGTTCATCGACGCCGACAGCATGGACTGGGAACTGCGACAGGCCGAGGCCGGTGATGCGTCGGCCGCCAAACGTGCTCGCCAGACCTTCGACGCCGCGCTGCTACTCATCGATCCGGTAGGCGGCGGTCTGTTTCAATATTCCGACGCGGCCGACTGGAAAAGCCCGCATTACGAGAAGATCATGGCCTTCCAGTCGAATGGGCTGAGGCAGTACGCGGCCGCCTACGCCCTCTGGAAAGCACCGGCGTATCGGCGCGCAGCCGACGACATCGCGCGCTATCTGCTGACCACACTGCGCAGTCCCGAAGGGGCCTTCTTCACCAGCCAGGACGCGGACGTCGACGCCGCCCTACCCGGCAAGGCGTACTACGCTCTCTCGGCTGCCGAACGCTCGGCGCTCGCACGCGCACCGCGCATCGACACCAGCATCTATGCGCGCGAGAACGGGTGGGCCATCAGTGGGCTCGCGGCCTATTTCGCCGCAACCGGCAACGAGGAGGCGCTCTCCGCCGCCGAGACGGCCGCACACTGGGTCGTCGCCAACCGGCGGCTCGACGGCGGCGGATTCCGGCACGGCGAAAAGGACCGCGCCGGCCCCTATCTCGGCGACACGCTCGCCATGGGGCAGGCCGCCCTCGATCTCTATGCGGCAACGGGAAAGCGCGAGTGGCTGCGCATCGCGGGCGAGGCTGGCGACTTCATCGCGCTGCGCTTCCGCGATCCCGCCGGCGGCGTGATGACGACGGCGACGCCGGAGGCGAGCGTCGGCGTGCTGGCCAAACCCGCCAAGCCGATCGACGAGCAGATCGCGGTCGCGCGTTTCGCCAATCGCCTGCATCGCCATTTCGGACGGCCGGCCTATCGCGATCTCGCCGAGCACGCCGCGCGCTTCGTCACCTCGCCGGCGATCCTCGATCTCCCGCGCACTCTTCCCGGCGTGCTTCTCGTCGATGCGGAGCTCGCCAGCGAGCCGACGCACATCACCATCGTCGGGCGGCGGGACGATGCGCGCTCCGCCGCCCTCCATGCTGCGGCGCGTGCGTTTCCAGCCACCGACAAGCGCCTCGACTGGTGGGACAAGCGCGAAGGCGCGCTGCCCAATCCGGACGTTCAGTATCCTGAGCTGGAGCAGCCGGCCGCCTTCGCCTGCACCAATCGCATCTGCTCGCTGCCGGTCTTCGAGCCCGCCGATCTCGCGGAGACGGTGACGCGCATGCTGTCGACGACGCGAAGCGGCGTGCATTGATCCGGGCGTTCGCGATTTGTGAGCCCGCCGGGAAACGCACGGCCTCTCAGGCTTGTTATTCGCGCACCGCAGTCCATCCCAATTTTCCGTCATCCTCGCCGCGTGAGGCCCCTCGTGGCCGAGCGAGGCGGGGATCCAGCGTGAAGCTCGGCGCCGCCGACAGAATATTGGAGTCCTTTGGACATGGCTCACGCTGGATCCCCGATCTTCGCGCGCAGGAAGGCGCGCGCTCGATCGAGGATGACGACGCGAGGGGGTGAGTGAGGCAAAGCGCATGCAGATGCACACGGCGGCGACTTCAATGCCGCTCGCTTCCTTTGGTCACCCACTGGTCGCCGGCTGCAGCAGGCGGCATGGTGTGCCGAGGAGCCTTTCGGAGGGAAGATGCTCAATCCTCAGTTCGAGCGCCGCCTGTTGCAGATCGCAGTCGCCGTCGCCGGTCTCGTGCCGGTGTTCGGCGGACTGTCCGGCGTCGTGCTCGGCGCGGAGATGTTCGACGGCGCAATTGCCGCTGGCACCGTCGAGGCGATCAGTGCCGACAGCCACATCCGCTATCTCTCCGGCCTGCTGCTCGGCATCGGGCTCGTCTTCTGGAGTTTCATCCCGCGCATCGAGCGCGTCGGGTTCTTCGTTCGCCGTCTGACATTTCTCGTCGTTGGCGGCGGGGTGGCGCGGCTCGCCAGCCTGATCGTGGCCGGCGTACCGTCGAGGACGATGCTTGCAGCGCTCGCGATGGAGATGATCGTGACGCCGGCCTTGTGCCTGTGGCAGGCTCGTGTGTCAAAGCGCTGTGGGGTCAATGATTGATGGACAAAAGCCATCGCGTCGCGGACCTGACGTGGGACGAGGTTGGCCGCCGTCTCGAAGGCGGAGCCATGGCGGTGCTGCCGGTCGGAGCCGGGGCCAAGCAGCATGGCCTGCACCTGCCGATGGCGACCGACCGCATCACGGCCGACCATCTCTCCGCCGAACTGGCACAACGCATGGACGCGCTTTCATGGCCGACACTGAGCTATGGCTTCTATCCGGCTTTTGTCGCATATGCCGGCAGCGTCAGTCTCTCTCGCGCAACGTTCACGGCGGCGGTGAAGGAAATCATCGACGGGCTGATCGGTTTCGGCGCGCGACGAGTGCTCGTCCTCGACACCGGGATCAGCACGCTCGGGCCGGTCGCCGACGCGATTCTCCAGTCGATGGATACGGCGCGCGTTCGCCATGCCAAGATCTTCGCCGGTCCGCAGTTCACGGCGACGGCCGGCCGGCTGCGCACGCAAGCCCACGGCAGCCACGCCGACGAGATCGAAACGTCGCTGCTGCTCGCTATCGCGCCGCATGTCGTCGACATGGCGCGAGCCAAAGCCTCGCCGCCGGCGCTGACCGGCGCCGAGCCAGGACCTTTGACGCCCGACGACCCGGTCTCGCCAAATTATGCTCCGAGTGGCAGCTTTGGCGATCCGACGCGGGCGACGCGCGAGAAGGGCGAGGCGCTGCTGGCGGCGATCCTCGACGACCTGCAGGCGGTTGCGTCGTCGTGATCTGCCGCCCGGCTCCAAGTGTTCGCATCTGCAATATTGGATTCTGAAGGTGTTTCTCCGTTTGCCGCCGATGGCGCGGGTTCGCTGGCACCGCTATGCTGTTCATCAGATCCAACTCAATATCGGAGGTGTGTCATGGGTGCGGTTGCGACAGGGGCCATGCTGGTGGCGGGCGCGATGGCCCTGGGACTGGGGAGTGTACCGGCGGCCGGTCCAGGCGACGGCGCGGTGGGTCAGGTCATCACCGTTCAATCCCGCCGCGACTGGAACGACAAGGACTGGGACAAGGGCCGTGAGGGGCGCGGGCGACGGGCGACCTCCAACCGCGAGCGTCGCGCCTTCGACTTCATCACCGAGTTCTACCGCCGCTCGACGGAATCGACTCCCGACGCCTACCGCTTCGTCGCTGCGGCCTATGCGCCGGAGGTTAGCTATTACGGCAAGTCGCGCTCGCGCGAGGGCGTGCTCGCCGACAAGTTCGCCTGGATGGAGCGCTGGCCGGTGCGCGACTATCGCGTGCAGGAGGACAGCGCCGAGTGGCAGTGCAACGAGAACGCTCGGCTCTGCGTGGTGCGCGTGCTGATCGACTTCGACGCCCGCAATCCGAAGACCGGCAAGGTATCTAAGGGCGTCACCACCAACGAACTCGGCGTGCGCGTTTCAAACTCCGATGTCGAGATCGAATACGAAAACGGCAAGGTTCTCAGCCGGAAGTAGTCGCCTGCCGGCATCAATGTCGCGATCACGGGGTGTTCAGGCAACGATCATCATCGCGCGCCGCCGGTCGGTGACGCGCTTCAGAATATCGAGCTTGTCGATGCTGGTGCCGGGACAGGTCTTCTCGGTCTGCGGAACCTCGCGGTGGAAGAGCAGCGCCTGCACAGGCAGCCGGAAGCGGAGCTGCACCGCGGCGATGACGGCGACGACGCTCGCGAGCTGCGCGCCTTCGAGACGGTCATGCCCGCGGTCGAAGTTGCCGATCGTCTCGAACATGAAGACGCCGGCGTTCATGTTGCAGCCGACAGAGGCCGGCGTCTTGTTCCAGTCGCGCCCGGTCCAGATGGTCCCGTCGGGGGCAATCGAGACATGCTGGGCGATGTCCTCGAAGCCGCGCTCGCCGACGTGGAAGCGGCACATGCGCTCGATGGAGCCGAGACCGCAGTAGTCGGCGTGCGCGGGATAGAAGGTGTGGTGCATGTCGACGCGCCACACGGGCCGCATCCATGTGAAGGCGCCGACCTCGGCAGCGAAGGCGTCAGGTTCGAGCGCACGAAACGGCGCGGGCATGGTCAGTCGAACTCCCAAACGGCCGAGGGTGACGGGACGCCACGATGCACGCTTCCGCCTCCGGCCGCCAGCGCGTTTACATTTGCTTTTCAGGGTGCGCGGCCGCCCCACCAACCCCGCGCGCCGACGCCGTCGGACGGAAGTCAATACTTCCGCTCGACGGCTCGATCAATCAGGCGACGACGAGATAGTCGGCGATGCGGATTTCGTAATCGGGCGCAAACTCGGGCGGCGGCTCGGTCGAGTCGAGACGTTCGATCAGCGCGGCGAGCTGCCTGAAACCGCTGGTGGTCAGCGCCTGCGTCGTCGGGTTTTCGACGTCGATCCCTTCGAGGATCGCCGCGCGCAGCGGCGTATTGGTCCAGATCGAATAGAGCCGATGGCGGCCGGTCGGCTGGCGCACATCGAGAACCGGCTGGCAGCCGTCGTCGGTCGGAATGCGGGTGGCCCGGCCGCGCACTTCGGTCGAAGGCGCGAGGCACGACGGCACCAGGCATTCGACGACGTGGTCCGGCCGGTCGCTGAGCACCAAGAGATGCCCGCCCTCGGGGTGCGCGATTTTCACCGTCGCGGCGCTGCCGAGGCAGAGCGTCACCACGTCCGGCCGTGTGGTGTCGGTGCGACAGAGCCCGCGCGGCTGGGCGCGGATCTTCTCGATGGCGATGCCGTTGGCGCGGACATTGCGGGCGGTGCGCAGAACCTTGCGCGCGTAGTCGTCGTCGGAGGCCCCGTGCGCACCGACGCGGTGGCGTTTCAAAGTTGCCTTGAAGTCTCCGAGCGTCGGCTCCCGGAACACCTCGTAGTCGAGCCGGTCGGCATCGAGCCGGAAATAGCGCGCCAGACGTCCGAGCTTGGCCGGATCGGGCTGCGGGTTGCCCACCTTCATGCGCGACCATGTGGCATCGGCCACGCCGATGTAGCTGGCGATGTTCTTGTCGAGGGGATGCTCGAGCGCAAACTTGTAGCTGGTCAGGCCGATGAGATGCGCCACCTTGGCGCCGAGTGTCGGGTCGCCGTCGTCGGCGGTTTCGGTCGGATGGATCAAGTTTCGCTCCTCGGTTTCGGCACCCCGTTTCTGCGGCGCCGGCGATACCCGGACAATGGACCTCAATCGCCAGCCGGGGTCACCCGACGCCGCTTGACGAATTTTGATCTCGACGACTCTGACCTAGCTTTCCGACTTAAAATGGACGTACCCCGCCCAGTGGAAGGGATGCGCCCAGGGTCCGGCGGCCGTCCGACCGAAACCGCGCTGCGCCGAGACCCCCGCGGCCCTGCCGTCCGCAGTCGAGCGCGTGGTGAGTTGCGCAGCGCGGAGCACGTCGGCCAGAGACGGCGCAAGGTCCGGGTTCGCCGCGGCAAACTTTGCGTACAGCGCGCTCATCAGCGCGGCCGCACTCGCATCGGCGACCGGCCACAGCGTCGCGACGACGTTGCGCGCCCCTTTCATCTGGGCCAGGGCGGCGAGGCTTTCCGGACCATGCACGCCGCTGTCCGCCACTCCGGTGTCGCAGGCCGACAGCACCAGCAGCTCGATGGCCGAGAAATCGAAACGGGGAGAGCGCAGATCGGCGAGTGTGAGCCGCTCGCCGTTGCCGAGGTGGAGGCACGAGCGGTCGGCGCGCGCCGGTTCGAGGGTGAAGTGGCTGGCGATGTGAACGATCTCGGCGCCCTCCTGAAGTTCTTCTGCGAGCACATCCGCAGTGACCAGCGCCGGCACGCGCGCAGCCGGAAAGCGGGCACGAATGGCGGCGATTTCGGCCGCGACATGATCGAGCCGGGCGCCGTCGTGCTCGGCCGTGCCGAGCAGCAGCACGCGGGCCTCTCCCTGTCTGTCGCTTCGCCGACCGCGCGACGCGATCGCCGTCCGGAACGACAGCGACAGGCGCTCGACGAGGCAGGCGTCGCCATCGTGGAGGGCCGCGAACGGCAGGTAGGCGAAGGGTCCGTCGGCGACGATGTCGAGTTGGGTGAGGCCGGCGAGCCGCGCCGCGCCGCTGCCGAAGATCGCCGTGAATAGCGCCGCTGCGAGAGGTTGCCATTCGGGGTCGGTCCGCAGAAGTGCTGATCGAAAAGCATGGACTTGCAGCGCGAGGTCGGCCGCCGAGCCCGCCATGCGATGCGCGAAAGACCCTTTGGAGGTGGTGAGGACAGCGGTCCAGCCGTCGGTGGCGGGTATGAACCTGAGCAGCCCCGCGCCGGGTGCAGGCTTGTCGGATGTCGCGGACGCTGCGGGATGTGCTCCCAACGCCGCCGTCGACCAGTGGCCGGAGAGGGCATGGCCCAGCCACGTTCGCAGCGCGCCTTGCGCCCGCTCGGTTGCTTCCCGCTCCCCATCGTCGCCCTCGACAGGCGCAGGGTTGCTGCCTCGCGCTGGCTTGAGGCGGCGTTCGCGACTCTTCTCGTGGTCGGCCCCTAGTGATCTGAGACGCTGCCTGCAGGCGTGGAGTTCCGCCAACAGCGCCTCCTCTTCGGCGCGCATCGGCACGCGTGCCGACCGCAGATCGAAGTCGCGGCTCCGCCGCATCAGGTCGTGGGCGATTTCCTGCTTCATCAGCGTCTGTGTGCGGCTCGCCTCGGGGAGCCGTCCCGCCGCCGCCAGCCGAGTGATCAGGCGCTGGTGTGTCCGCAGCCTCTCCTTGAGCGATTCCTCGGCGCGCCGTCCGCTGAGCGGAGCCTCGTAGGAGGTCGCGATCATCGCTACGGCAGCCTTGCCGAAGAGGATTGCGGCATCCCCTGCGCCTCGGCGCCCGGCGACCTCCGCGATCGCGGTCAGAATCCGCCATTCGATCTCCGGCATGCCGCGCCCGGCCTCTGCGACAAGCGCGCGTTCCAAGAGGTCGGCGGCCTCACGGGCATCCGGTTCGTCCGCATCACCGTCCGCGTGCTCGACGCCGAGGCCGGCGAGCACCGTGGCGACGGGCACCAGCGGCATCGGAGGCACGAACGGTTCGGGCGGCGGCGCGAAAAGCCTGAGCAGGTCGATCGCCTCCGAGGAACGTCCCAGCCAGGAGAGAACGCTCGACTGCTCGATGGCAAGGCTCGCGAGCAAGGCGTGCTGGCCGGTCTCGCGCGCGATGTCGGCGGATCGCTTCCAGTGCGAGAGCGCCGCTTCGAGATCGTCCTCGGCTTCGGCAATCGTTGCCTCGATGGTGGCGATTTCGAATTGGGCCGTCGGGTGGCCCTCTTCGGCCGCGACCTGTCGGAAGCGCCGCAGGAGCCGGGCCGCCGACACACGGTCGCCCCTCGTGGCGAACCAGGTGGCCGCGTTGGACAGGCCGTAGATGGCGCGCCCGTAGGGCCGCGGCAGAAACGGGAAGAGGCGGACGACCGCGTTATAATGGGCGTCGGCTGCGGCTGTCTCAGACAGTCGTTCCGCCAGCATCGCCGCCGTGTTGGCCCAGTTATAGCGATCGGTCGGTGTGGCCTCGTCCGATGGGCGGCAGGCGGCGATCAGCGGCGCGGCGGTGTCGAGATAACCGGCGTCACGGCAGCAGTTGGCGAGGCGGCGGGTGATGCGCGCCACGTCGATCCGATCGTCGCGACGCTCGGCGATCGCCAGCGCGTCCCTATAGTGTACGATGGCGTCGACGAACTCGCGCTGATTGTGGAGCGCCAGCGCGAGGTCGTCGAGTGCGGTCTGAAGTGCCTTTGCCGAGACCGCCGCTCGTGTTCCGGCGTCGGTTGGTCCATCCGTCGATGGTTCGTCGATTCCAGACTCGCCCGTTACGGCTCTCAGCCGGGCGAGCGCCGTGCGGCAATGCGCGAGATGCTGTCTTTCGTCCCCCTGCCAGGAGGCAATGCGGCCGAGACACCCGTGGGCCCGTGCGGCGTGCTCGCCGAGCCGGGGATCTCGATCCACGACCGCCAACGCACGGCGTGCGGCACAGGCGGCCGTATCGAGCTGTTTGGCCTGCCACAGGCTCTCGGCCAAGCGAGATCGCAGAATGGCCGCCTGGACGCGCCCGGCCCGCGTGCTCAAATCGCAGGCCGCCATGGCCTGGCGAAAGTCCGCTAGGGTCCCTATCGCAAAGTCCGACATAGTCTACCGCACGCTCCCATACGGACTTCGCGATCGAAAGGTCACAAGAAAGTCTATGATTCTAGTGTGGTTCTGAATCCATGCTCAGTCCCCGTCGATCAATCGGCCCATCTTCGCCGCCGGGAGCTGATCGTCAACACTGCGGGTGCGGCGCGGTCGGTCGTTGCGGCGGGCTTTGACCACGATTGACGGCCGCAAGGGGTGGACCGGTTGCAGCCATGCGTTGCACAGGTCTTAGGTCCCGTGGCACAAGCCGTGACGATGTCGAGAAAAAAGTCAGGCGTGAGCGAGGACGAACCCGGCGCGGCGGCGGCGCCGGCCAAGCCCTATGTCGTGCTGGCACGCAAGTACCGCCCGCAGACCTTCGATGATCTCATCGGTCAGGAAGCGATGGTTCAGACGCTTCGCAATGCGTTCGCCAGCGGGCGCATCGCACAGGGCTACATGCTGACTGGCGTGCGCGGCGTCGGCAAAACCACGACGGCACGCATCCTCGCCCGCGCGCTCAACTACGAGACCGACACCGTCTCCGCGCCGACCGTCGACATGCCGGTGCTCGGCCGCCACTGCACGGAGATCATCGAGAGCCGCCACCCCGACGTGTTCGAGATGGACGCGGCATCGAACACCGGTGTCGACAATATGCGCGAGATCATCGAAAACGCGCGATACCGGCCGATCATGGCGCGCGCCAAGGTGTTCATCATCGACGAGGTTCACATGCTCTCGAAGGGGGCGTTCAACGCGCTCCTGAAGACGCTGGAGGAGCCGCCGGAGCACGTGAAGTTCATTTTCGCGACGACCGAGATCCGCAAGGTGCCGGTCACGGTGCTGTCGCGGTGTCAGCGGTTCGATCTGCGCCGCGTCGACGTGCCGACGCTCGGCCGGCATCTGCTGCGCATCGCCGCCAACGAGGGGGCGAACCCCGACGCCGAGGCGGTCACTTTCATCGCCCGGGCGGCGGGCGGATCGGTGCGCGATGGGCTCTCGCTGCTCGATCAGGCGCTGGCCATGGGACCGGGCAAAGCGGGACCGGCCAGGCCGGGGTCAGCAAGGGCTTCGGGGACGGGCGCGCGGGATGCCGCGCCCGAGGTGACCGTCGCCGATGTCCGCGCCATGCTCGGTCTCGCCGACCGCGCGCGCATCTTCGATCTCCTGGACCGCGTGCTCGCCGGCGACGCGGCCGGCGCCCTTGCCGCGACGGCTGCTCTGCATCGCGATGGGGCCGATCCGAGCGAAATTCTTTCCGGGCTCGCAGCCTGTGTTCACGCGGCCTCCCGCGCCAAGGCGGCCGGGGCTGACGCCTCGGGCAACGAACTCTCGGCCGAGGAGCGTCGGCGGGCGGTCGCGCTGGCCGAGCGCTTGTCGGTGCCGATCCTCGCGCGGGCCTGGCAGATGCTGCTCAAGGGCATCGAGGAAGTGCCGCGCGCT
This sequence comes from Hyphomicrobium sp., assembly GCA_052388455.1. GTDB lineage: Bacteria > Pseudomonadota > Alphaproteobacteria > Rhizobiales > Hyphomicrobiaceae > CAZSNH01. The sequence goes on along the minus strand of JBQTIA010000136.1, from coordinate 30,134 downwards.
CCCGATCCGCTGGCGGCCGCCGAGATGGTGTTGATCCGTCTTGCCTTTACGAGCGACCTGCCGTCGCCCGACGACATCATCCGCACGCTCGGCGGGCAGCAGACCCGGCGACGACCCTCGGAAGGGTCCGGCGGGGCGCCTGTCGCGTCAGAGTCCGGCAGCGGGGCCAAGCCGCGCGCGTCGGCCGGCCTGCCGTCGGTGGGCGACGACAGTCCGCCCTGGGAGGACGAGGAGGAAGGGTTTGCACTGGGCGAGCCGGCCGGGGCCGACCATGTCGAAACCGAGCCGGATGGCCTCGGCGAAGTCGACGAGGCGTTGCTGCCGGGCTCAGCGGTGCCGTCGACTCCGCTGCTGCTCCGATCCTTCGACGACGTGATAGCGCTCGCCGGCCGAAGGCGGGACGCCAAGCTCAAGATTCATCTCGAAGAGCACGTCAGCCTGGTGAAGTTCGACGAGGGCGCCGGCTCCATCGATCTCTTTCTGCTGCCCGGCGCGCCGAAGGAACTCGCCAACGAGCTGCGCGAGAAGCTCAACAAGTGGACGGCGCGGCGCTGGGTCGTGGTGCTGTCGAAGGCCAGGGGCGAGCCGACGCGCGGCGAGACCCGCCGCGAGAGCGAGGCGCGCGAGCTTGCCGCGCTGAAGGCGCATCCCGCCGTCGCCGCCGTGATCGAGCAGTTTCCCGACGCCAGGATGACCATCCGCCGAACCGGCTCCGTGAGCGAGGACGAGGCGGGGACGGGTTGAGGGTTAGTCACGGCTCCCGCACGGCCGTCCTTCAGCGGCGAGGGTTGACATCACCGTTCGAGCGCCGACATGCGGGTATGACCGCAACACAGAGGACAGGCACCGATGAAAGACCTGATGGGCATGATGAAGCAGGTTGGGCAGCTTCAGGCCCGCATGCAGCAGATGCAGGAGGAAATGGCTGCGGCCGAGATCGAGGGGCAGGCGGGCGGCGGTCTCGTGCGTGTCACGCTCAACGGCAAGGGTGACGTGAAGCGGCTGCGGATCGATCCGTCGTTGATGAAGCCCGATGAGGCGGAGATCGTCGAGGATCTGATCGTGGCGGCCGCTGCCGATGCCAAGGGCAAGGTCGAAACCGCGATGCAGGACAAAATGAAAGACATGACCGGCGGCCTTCCCTTGCCGCCGGGCCTGAAATTGTTCTGAGGCTCGACCACCGCGACATGAGCAGCCCTCGCATCCGGCAACCTTCTGTCACCCGGCCGGACGCAGTGTCCGTCGGACCGGCGGTCATCATCATGCTGGTCGCCCTGGCGGCGGTGCTCGCCGCCATGGGCCGCACGCCGATCTGCGCCTGCGGCACCGTCAAACTCTGGCATGGCGTGGTGCAGAGCTCGGAGAATTCCCAGCACCTCACCGACTGGTACACCTTCACCCACGTGCTGCACGGCTTCATCTTCTACGGCGCCCTGCGCCTGCTGATGCCGAAGGCGTCATTCGCCGCGCGCCTCGTCGCTGCGCTGGCCATCGAGGGGCTGTGGGAAATCGTCGAAAACACCGAGACGGTGATCGAGCGCTACCGGTCGGCGACGGTCTCGCTCGACTATTTCGGGGATTCGATCGTCAACTCGCTGGGCGACGCCGTGGCGATGCTGGTCGGCTTTCATGCCGCGAGCCGGTTACCCGTGCGCGTCACGCTCGCGCTTGCGATCGCGATCGAGTTCGGGCTGCTGTGGGCCATCCGGGACAACCTGACCTTGAATGTGCTCATGTTGATCAATCCCAGCGATGCGATCCGGTCCTGGCAATCCGGCGGATAGCCGTGTCGCAACAGGCACTTCAGGACCATTTTCCGATCTCGAGACCCGTCGCGCGCCGGAGATTTGCGATACAATCTTGAAAGTGATTCGCGTGCGGCATGCCGCGGTCCGAGGCGTCGGCCGGGTCGATACGAGACCACCTGTCAAAATGTCTGGCTGCACGGCGCCCGCAGCCTTCTTTCATCCAACCTGGTTCGGGAGACCTCGATGCAGACGGCGGGCATGGCGGCGACGAGTGTCGTGCCGCTGATGCGATATCGCGATTGTGCGACCGCCATCGACTGGCTGGTGCGCGCCTTCGGCTTCGAACGCCATTTCGTGCTCGGCTCCGAGGACGGCAAGGTCGTGTTCGCGCAACTGACATGCGGCAGCGGCATGATCATGGTCGGCCCGGTCGGAGACTCCGATCTCGACGATCATCTCAAGCAGCCGGACGAGGTCGGCGGCGCCGCAACTCAGAGTTGCTATCTCGCGGTCGACGACATCGAGGAGCACTATCGGCGGGCCCGCGCCTGCGGCGCCGAAATCGTTCTCGATCTGAAGGGTGCCGCGTTCGGCTCGCAAGGCTATTCGTGCCGTGATCTGGAAGGCCATATCTGGAACTTCGGCTCCTATGATCCCTGGCGCGGCAAGCGGCAGCCGGAGGTCAAACTGGACGCGCCGCCGCCCCGTCGCCGCGGTTTGGTCCGCGATCTCGTCATGCTGGGGCTCTGTGGATCGGCGCTGCTGGTCGCGGTGTCGACCTTCGGCAAGGGCGGCTGGTCCAACACGCTCAACGCCGCGCTCGGCCGGCCGACGGCCTCCGCGGCTCCGGCGCTGCCGTCCTCTGATCACGGCGAACGCCTGCGCAGCCTCGAGGCCGCCCTCTTGGGCGCCACCGCCGACATCAATGCCACTCGACAGAAGCTGAACGGAGCCGAGAGCGGCCGGTCCGCGGCGGAAGCCGCGGTCGCGGACCTTCGGCTGGAGCTGGAGCGTGAGCGGGCGGGCCGGCTGCGGGCCGAGGAAGGCGCCAACGCGGCCGTCGAAAAAATTGCCGAAGATGTGCGCCGCGAGCTGGCCATCTACTAGAGGGTGTTGTACAGCGAGCGCACCGCCCGCCAGCAGGCCGAAGCCGCCGCCGCCGAGTTGAGGGCCGCCCGCGCGAGCGCCGAAGTCTCGGTCGAGGAGCTTAAGGGCAAGCTCAAGGCCGAGACTGAGGCCCGGGAGGCGGCCGAAGCGGAAATGAAGAGGATGCGGGGGCAGGCGACCCTCGCTCCGCCTAAGGAGCAGTCCGCGCCATCCAACGCCGCGGTGACCGCACTGCCGGCCGACGATGAGAAGAGCGGATCGGCGGGCAGTGTCTCGACCACGAGCGGGGCGGCCGGCGGGTCCGAAACGGCTGTCGTCGAAACATCGTCCGCTGCGACAGCCGAGAGCCCATCCGCCGAGAAGCAGATTGCACCGTCCGTGAAGGTGCGGGCGTGGGAGCGGCAGTTGCAGCCGCGCAGTACGACCAAGCGTTCGGCGGCACCGGCGCCCAAGCCGAAACCCAAGGTCAAGACGACCAACGTAAAGCCCTCCAAGCCGAAGCCCAAACCGGCCAAGGCGGTCGACAAGCCGATTCTCAACGTACTCTGATCGCCGCCCGCCCCGCGCTGGCGTCAGCTCAGGTCCGTGAAGCGACCGGCTTCGTATGCGCAATGACACACCGCGCCGTCCGCGATAGGAGTTTCGCCCCAGGCTACGTCGCCTCTGGTCCTGGCAACGCTGCATGACCCGATGGCTCTCACTTGAGCCCTCTTCGGGCCGGCGTGTGAACAGAGCTTCAATTCCGCCGCGAAGCGGTTTCACCTCCTCAGCCGAGTGTGTCAGCAGACCATGTCGAAGAAGATCGCCGGACCCGAGATCGAACGGCTGATACAGCTCCTGGCCCGATTGCCCGGGCTCGGACCCCGCTCGGCGCGCAAGGCCGCACTCGCTCTGATCAAGCGGCGGCAGGAGCTGCTGATTCCGCTCAGCGAGGCGATGACGACCGCCATCGAGCGGATCGTCGAGTGTGCCACCTGCGGCAACGTCGATACGCTTTCGCCGTGCACCATCTGCGCCGACCCGCGCCGCGATCCGACAATGATCGTCGTCGTCGAAGAAGTCGGCGACCTCTGGGCCCTGGAGCGGGCCTCGGTCGTCAACGCGCCCTACCATGTGCTCGGCGGCCACCTGTCGCCGCTCGACGGCATCGGGCCGGACCGGCTGAACATCGCCAAGCTGATCGAGAGGGTCTCCACCGGCACGGTCAAGGAGGTCATCCTGGCGCTAAACGCCACGGTCGAGGGGCAGTCGACGGCGCACTACCTCTCCAGCGAACTTGCTGCCTCGGGCGTTGCGGTGTCGCGGCTGGCGCAGGGTGTTCCGATCGGCGGCGAGCTGGATTATCTTGACGAAGGGACTCTCGCGGCGGCGATCAAAGCCCGGCGGAAGGCCTGAGTCATGGAAAGTGGCAGCGCCGTCGGCACGACGTCGGGCATCGAGGCGGGCGTCGTCCGCAACAGCCGGATGTCGAGACCGCCGGCCAAATTCGTCACCGGATCCATTCTGCGCCACATCCTGGTGATGACCGGCACCGGCGCACTGGGTCTGGTCGCGATCTTCCTCGGCGATCTCGCCAACATCCTGTTCCTGTCCTGGCTCGGCGACGAGGCGATCGTGGCGGCCGTCGGATACGCCAGCTCGATCCTGTTCTTCACCATTTCGGTCGGCATCGGTCTCTCGATTGCTGCCACCTCGCTGGTGTCTCCGGCCATCGGGTCGGGACGGCGCGTCCGGGCGCGACGACTGTCGGTCGGAGCCCACCTCGTGACGGCGGCGATCGCGGCCCTCTTCGCGCTGCTCGTCTTTCTGCTGCTGCCGCAACTGCTGGCGCTGCTCGGCGCGTCGGGCCGCACGGCGGCGCTGGCGGAGGGCTATCTGCGCATTCTTGTCCCCTCGCTGCCGATGCTGGCTCTCGCCATGACCTCGGCGGCCGTGCTGCGTTCCGTCGGCGATGCCCGCCGGGCCATGAACGTCACCCTGTCGATCGCCGTCGTGAACACGCTGCTCGATCCGCTGCTGATTTTCGGCCTTGGCCTCGGCATCGACGGCGCGGCCATCGCCTCGACGCTGGCGCGCTCAGTCTCGATGCTCGTCGGGCTCTACGGCGTGGTGCGGGTGCACAACCTGATGGGCCGGCCCAGGTGGCGGCCGCTGATCCGGGATGCCCGCGCCCTCGGCGCGGTTGCCGTGCCGGCGATCCTGACCAACATCGCCAGTCCGGTGTCGAACGCCTACGTGACGATGGCCATCGCGCCACATGGCGACAGCGCCGTGGCCGGGTGGGCGATCATCGGCCGCATCATTCCGGTGGCCTTCGGCGCCGTATACGCCCTGTCGGGGTCCATCGGCCCGATCCTCGGACAGAACTGGGGGGCCGGGGCGTTCGACCGGCTGCGGGCCACCTTCACACAGGCGCTCGCCGTCACGGCGGCCTTCACCCTCGTCGCCTGGGCGGCTCTCGCGCTGCTCGCCTGGCCGCTGGCCGATCTCTTCCGGGTGGAGGGGGAGGCCGCGCGGCTGATCGTCTTCTTCTGCCGCTGGCTGGCGCCGCTGTTCCTGTTTCTCGGCATCCTGTTCGTGGCCAATGCGGCATTCAACACGCTCGGGGCTCCGCACACCTCGACGGCCCTCAACTGGGGGCGGGCGACCATCGGCACCATCCCCTTCGTCGAGGCGGGATCGGCCCTGGCGGGAGCGGAGGGCGTCATCGCCGGCAACATGCTGGGCGGCATCGCGTTCGGTCTGGCCGGGGTGTGGCTGTGCTACCGGCTGATCGACCGGCTATCCAACCAGCCGCCGGGCGTTGCCGTCCGGTCTCCATGAAGCCCGTGCATGGCCTTTTCGCTGCTCTTGTTGCGGCCGAAGTTGGCGCTATAGAGTAGCTAGATGTCCGGTCGGGCAGCCGGCGCGTACCGTCCGGGACCGCAGAGGGAAGTTTGTCGACGTGACGATGCAACCGGAGGACCGCCGGAAGACCCCGCCCTGGCAGTCGTGGCTGCTCGACATGTCGCGGCTGCAGAAGCGGCTGGTGCTCGCGGCCATCGATTTCGCGTTGCTGGCGGTCGCGCTGTGGGGCGCCATCTCGGTCCGCTACGGCTATGCCTGGGTGCCCGAAACGGTCAGCGCCGGACTGCTGGCCGCCGCGGCTCCACTGATCACGGTCGCCATCTTCTTCAATTTCGGCGTCTACCGGCTGGTGACCCGCTACATCGGTTATCGAGGCACCTGGCAGATTTTCCTGCTCGTCGGACTGTCGGTGCTGATCTGGTCGCTGCTCGTGTTCATGTCCGGACAGCTCGGTGTGCCGCGCTCGGTCGTCATCGGCTACGGCGTGACGGCGGCCGTGCTCATCGCCCTCTCGCGGCAGGCGGCCGGTCTGATCCTCAAGAGCGCCGGCATCCGCGTTCCGGTGTTCCACAAGGAGACCGCGCAGAAGCCGGTGGTGATCTATGGGGCCGGACAGATGGGCGTCGAGCTGCTGCAGGCGTTGAGTCGCGTGCGCGACCGCAATGCCGTCGGTTTCATCGATCCGGCGCCGTCGCTGTGGGGGCAGAAGATCGGCGGCATCAAGGTCTATCGGCCTGACAAGCTGGAGCGACTGATCGAGCGGGAAGGCGTGCGCGAGGTGCTGCTTGCCATGCCCGAGCACCAGCGCCGCGAACGCCGTCAGATTCTCCAGGAGCTGGAGCGCTACTCCGTAGAGGTGAAAATCCTGCCGGCTTTCGAGGACATCGCCGCGGGTCGGGTCGGCATCGCCGATCTGCGTCCGGTCGAGGTCGGCGACCTCCTGGGGCGCGAGCCGGTGCAGCCGAAAATCAATCTCCTGGAGCGCAACACACGCGGCAAGGCCATTCTTGTGACCGGCGCCGGCGGGTCCATCGGCTCGGAGCTGGTCCGACAGATTCTCAAGCTGTCGCCGAAGCGCCTCGTCCTTTTCGACGTCTCCGAGCCGGCACTCTACGAGATCGACATGGAGGCGCGTGCGCTGACCGAGGCGCTCGGCGCCGGGCAGCATCGTCCGAGCATCCATGCCGTGCTCGGCTCGGTGCTCGATGCGGCGCTCGTGACCGAGACGCTCACCACACACACCATCGAGACCGTTTACCATGCCGCCGCCTACAAGCACGTGCCGATCGTGGAACTCAATCCGGTCGTGGGCCTGACCAACAACGTCTTCGGCGCCGCGGTCCTCGCCGATTGCGCCAGCAGGCTCGGCGTCGAGCGTGTCGTGCTGATCTCGACCGACAAAGCGGTGCGGCCGACCAACGTGATGGGTGCCAGCAAGCGACTGTCCGAGCTGGTGCTGCAGGCCAAGGCGTCCGAGGGCGGTACTACGGTTTTCACCATGGTCCGCTTCGGCAACGTGCTCGACAGCTCCGGGTCGGTGGTGCGGCTGTTCCGAAAGCAGATCAAGGCCGGCGGCCCCGTGACGGTGACCGATCCCGAGGTCGAGCGCTATTTCATGTCCATTCCCGAGGCGGCGGAACTCGTCATTCAGGCCGGCGCCATGGCGACGGGCGGCGAGGTCTTCGTGCTGCACATGGGCGACGCGGTGAAGATCGACGATCTGGCGCGGCTGATGATCCACCTGTCCGGGCTCGAAGTGCGCGACGACGACAACCCGGCCGGCGACATCGAAATCAAATACACGGGGCTCAGGCCCGGCGAAAAACTCTACGAGGAGCTGCTGATCGGCGCCAACACCACCGGCACCGAGCATCCGCGCATCCTGCGCTCGGACGAGCCCTTCCTGCCGCCGGCCGAGCTGGCGCACGAGCTCGACGTGCTGGAAGCCGCCATGACCTCGCGCGACGTGCAGGCGGTGCAGGCTGTTCTGACGCGAACCGTCGAAGGCTATCATCCGAGCGGCGAGGAGATCGATGCGGGGGCCTCGGCGCGCGCCACCTGGACGCCCGCTTCACGGACCCTGCACTGATGACGTCGACCCCGGCTGCATCTCCCGCTGCACCCAAGCGTCTGGCGATCGTCGGCCCGTCCGCCCTGTCGCTCGTCCGCCATCGCGACACCCTCATCCGCAGCGTGCTGGAGCGCGGCCATCGCCTGCTTTGCCTAGCGCCCGATGGCGGCGGTGGCACTCTGCCGGCTCTCGAAGCCCTCGGTGTGGACTGCCGCGCGCTCCCGTCCAGGCCGGCGGGGTTTTCACTTTTCGCCGATCGCAAGGCCGAGACTAAGCTGTCCGAGATCTTTGCCGAGTGGCGTCCCGACGCGGTGTTCGGCTATGGCGGTCGGCCCCTGGTGCAGGCCGCGGTTGCCGCGCGTGCCGCCGCGGTGCCGCGCATCGTCGCCCTGGTCAACGGACTGCCCGAGAAGGGGCTCTCGCAGGGCGACGGCTTTTCCGCGCGGCATTTTCGCCGGGCGCTCGAGGCCTGCCATGCGCTGGTCACGCACAATTCCGACGACCTGAAGCGGCTGAGATCGCTGCGGCTCATCCCCGAGGGATTAGCAACCGAAACAGTGCCGGGCGCGGGCGTCGACCTCGCTCATTTCACCGAGCTTCCGCTCCCACCGCTGGGGACGGGTCTCGTGTTCCTGATGCTCTCGCGGCTCAGTCGCTCGCGCGGAGTGGCAGAATATATCGCGGCGGCCGATCTGGTGAAGGCCAAGGCGCGGGGCGCTCGGTTCCTTCTGGCCGGCGAGCCCGGAACGGGCGGCGACGGGCTCGCTCCCGACAGTTTCACCGCAGAGGGTGCTGCGATCGAATATCTCGGCCTGCTCGACGATGTGCGACCCGCTCTCGCGCAGGCCCACGTTTACGTCTACCCTTCGCGCGCCGAAGGAATGCCGCGCTCGGTGCTGCAGGCGCTGGCGGTTGGGCGGCCGGTGATCACGACGAGCGTGCCGGGCTGCCGGGAGACGGTCGACGAGCGCGTCAACGGCTGTCTCGTGGCTCCCGGCAACGGGGCGGCGCTGGCGGCGGCGATGGAGAGCTTCCTGAAGCGGCCCGATCTGCTGCCGGCCATGGCCCGCGCCAGCCGCAGCAAGGCGGAGCGCCGTTTCGACGCCCGCGATGTCGATCACCGACTGATGGACCTGCTCCTGCTACATTAACTCCGCGGCCGGTGTTCGAAAGACAAACGGCGTCGATTGCTGCATCGAACCGCAGGCGACGGCAGGTCAGGCACGGGAGCCCGCGTGATACCGATCCCCTTCAGCTATCACTGGTTCGGGTGCTTCAGGCTGGGGCTGGCGATCCTCGTCTTTCTGCAACATGCGCTCGTCCCCATGGCGCCCGTTGCCGTCGAGCAGGTCCTTGGTCCGCTGGCGCTCGGCAGCATGGCGGTGCTCGTGTTCTTCGCGCTCTCGGGTTTCGTCGTCACCGAGGCGGCCTGCCGTTTCTATCGGGAGCGTCCGGGCGCCTTCCTCGCCAACCGGATGCTGCGCATCTATCCCTCATATCTGCTGGCGCTGGCGGTGACGGCCGCGACAGCCGCAGCCGCAATCGCGTGGGGTCGGCCCGAGGCGGTCGTCGCCCACGTCGGTGGACTGCCGACGCTGTCGCCGGTCGAGCTGTCGGCCAACGCCGCGGCGATCCTGCCGGCGGGCAAGAGCCTGCTCGATCTCGCCGGTGCCCTGCCGCTGATCGACATCGCGTGGGCCTTGCGCGTGGAACTCGCCTACTACGGGCTGCTGTTCCTGATGCTCGCCGCCAGCGTCGGCCTTCGGGTGCGCCTCGAGCCGCTGGCCGTAGTGGTTGGTGGCCTGCTGCTCGCCATCTGGGTGTCGGGCGGTGACCAGTTCCGCGATGGACTTTTCGGCTTCATGCCGTTTTTCGTGTTCGGCGCCGCGGTGCATTTTTCCGTCTCGGCGGTGACCGCAGCCGGCCGCCGTCTGGCCGTCGCGTTCGCAGGAACGGCCATGACGCTGAGCACACTCTACGTGCTTGAGATGCCCTCCGCCGAACCGACGGAGGGTGCCGGCCGGGTGCGGGTGCTGCAAACGATCGTGTTCGTCGTACTGACGGGGCTGTGGCTCGCCCTGCTCAACCTGCCGCGCGGGTGGGCCAGCGGCTCTCTTCTGGCCGTCGACCGATTTGCCGGCGAGGTCACCTATCCGCTCTACCTGCTGCACACGGCGACGTGCATGGCCGTCTCCGCCGCCATCCCCGAGCGCGGATGGCTCGCGCTTTCCGCCGGTCTCGCCGTCAGTCTCGCGGCCGCCGCCGCGGCCGTCGTCACCTATGAGCAGGCGATCGGCCGCTGGCGCAATCGAGTGCGCGGGCGGCCGCTGCCGCTGCTGGCTTGACGGCGCAAGGCCAGCGCCCCATCAAGACCGTCAAGGCTTCTCGAAGGACGCCAGATAATTGACGTCGGTATCGAGATCGAGGCTCCAGAGGTCGCGGAGAGGATTGTAGGCGAAGCCTGAAAAGCGCGGCGATCCGAGGCCCGCAGACGCCACGTGCGCGGCCAGTTCGTCAGGCGTGATGAAGCGGTTCCAGTCGTGGGTTCCGCGCGGCAGCCAGCGCAGCACATACTCGGCACCGACGATGGCGAGGGCGAAGGACTTCAAGGTGCGGTTGAGGGTCGACAGGATCATCATGCCGCCGGGCCTCACGAGCTTGCCGCATTCCTTGATGAAGGCCGCCGGGTCGGGCACGTGCTCGATCACTTCGAGGCAGGTCACGGCGTCGTAGAGCCGGCCTTCGGCGGCCAGCTCCTCCACCGTCATTGGCCGGTAATCGATGGCGAGGCCCTGGCCCTCGGCGTGCAATCTGGCGATCTCGATATTGCGGGTGGCGGGGTCGATGCCGGTGACGCCGGCGCCGAGGCGGGTCAGAGGTTCCGCAATGAGACCGCCGCCGCAGCCGATGTCGGCGATGGTCAGTCCTGAGAACGGCTTCAACCCCGTCGCGGGCAGCTTGAAGTGCCGCGTCAGCTCATCGCGGATGAAGGCGAGGCGCACGGGGCCGATCTGATGCAGGGGCCGGAACTTGCCCTTGGGGTCCCACCACTCTTCCGCCATGCGCCGGAAGCGCTCGACCTCGGCGGGATCGAGCGTTGGGCTGGCGGCACCGGGTGCGGGCGCCGTCTGTCCGGCCGGTCTCTGCATTTTGGGCATCATGGGGGGACGCTCAACCTCGTATCCGGCAGCACGCAGGGCTTCAATGATCTTGCCCGAGAAGCACTCATCGGCCAGGAACTTCAGCATCACTCGGCCGGGAAGACTAGCTCGTGAGCGAGGTGGTCGGCGGCGAAGCCTTGCGCGGCAAGAATATCTTCAGCGGTCAAAGGAGGATAGTTGCCAACGATCTCTTGTGGCGTCTCGCCCGCTGCCAGACAGCGCAGGATGTGCTCAACAGTAATGCGCGTGCCGCGGATGACCGGCTTGCCGAACATGACCTTGGGATCGGACGAAACGCGTGGGTGGAGCATAAAGCGCCTGCTGCTTATTGATTTGACGGAGTATAGCACGATCGAACCGCGAACATAGACCGCTGGACCAAGCGCTTGGTCGGTCCGGATCGATGATCGTGATCACACCCTATGTCGCCGTTGCGCATCTGTTCCGATCCCGCTAAGAGGGCGCGACTTTTCGAGGATGAGGCCGGGGGCCAGCGGGATCAGGGAATGGCAGTCGTCGTGATGAAGTTTGGCGGCACGTCGGTCGCCAACGTCGAGCGCATCAAGAATGTCGCCCGCCACGTCAAGCGCGAGGTCGACGCCGGCAACAAGGTGGCGGTCGTCGTCTCGGCCATGTCGGGCGCCACCAACCAGCTCGTCGCCTGGGTCAACGAGGCCTCCCAGCTGCACGACAAGCGCGAATACGACGCCGTCGTCGCCAGCGGCGAGCAGGTGACGGCGGGGCTGACGGCCATCGTGCTGCAATCGATGGGCCTCAAGGCCCGCTCGTGGCAGGGCTGGCAAATTCCGATCGAGACCTCGACGGCGCACGGAGCCGCCCGCATCGCCGCCATTCCCGATGGCGAGTTCAAGCGCTCCGTCGACAGCGGCGAGGTGGCGGTGATCACCGGCTTCCAGGGGCTAGAGCCCAAGGGCCAGCGGATCGCGACGCTGGGGCGCGGCGGCTCCGACACCAGCGCGGTGGCCGTGGCGGTCGCGCTGAAGGCCGACGTCTGCGACATCTACACCGACGTCGACGGCGTCTACACCACCGACCCGCGCATCGTCGCCAAGGCCCGGCGCCTGCCGAAGGTCTCCTACGAGGAGATGCTGGAGATGGCGTCGTCCGGCTCCAAGGTGCTGCAGACCCGCTCGGTCGAGCTCGCCATGGTGCACCGCGTGCGCACCCGCGTGCTCTCGAGTTTCGTGGCGCCCGAAGGCATGGCGCCCGTCCGCATGGACAATCTGGAAGACATCGGCACAATCGTTTGCGACGAGGATGAAATCGTGGAGCAGCAGGTCGTCAGCGGCATCGCCTACGCCAAGGATGAGGCGAAGATCACCATGCTCAAGGTGGCCGACAAGCCGGGCATCGCGGCGCGCATCTTCGGGCCCCTGGCGGACGCCTCGATCAACGTCGACATGATCGTTCAGAACGTCGCCGCCGACGGCAAGAACACCGACATGACCTTTACCGTGCAGGCCGCCGAGCTGCCCCGCGCGCTCGAAGTGCTGAAAGCGGCCAAGAAGGACATCGGCTATTTCGACATCGTGAGCTCGGCGGATGTCGCCAAGATCTCCGTCATCGGCATCGGCATGAGGAGCCACGCCGGCGTCGCCGCGCAGATGTTCAAGGCGCTCTCCGACAAGGGCATCAACATCCTCGCCATCACGACGAGCGAGATCAAGATTTCCGTGCTGATCGATGCCGCTTACGCCGAGCTGGCGGTCAGGACGCTGCACACGCTCTATGGGCTGGATAAGGAATGAGGCGATAATTCAAATCGATCAATCCTCTAAAAACAAATTTGAAGCACTTAACCCGCGACCGCGAAACTTCTCTGGAATTGTCGAAAGACCGCTGCCGCCAGGGAATGCGCTGGCGATCTTCGGCTCGAAAGCTCGCTCGAGAAAAATAAGTCCGATTTTGCGCGAGCAGGGTTGGGCGTGTGGACCTTCTGGACGACGGCCGGGGAAGGCCTTTGAACAGCGAGCGCAATCGTTCACTTTTTGTTCTTGATTTCCGATGCATTTTCCTGCATTCTTCCCAGTCATGGCGACGACCAACAGCGATGTATTCACACCTGCGGCCGAGCTTCGCTGGCTGTTCGTCGACCTGAATTCTTATTTTGCAAGCGTAGAGCAGCAGGTAGAGCCGCGTCTGCTCGGCAAGCCGGTTGCCGTGGTTCCGGCACTAACGGATGCCACTTGCGCCATCGCGGCCAGCTACGAAGCTAAAGTCTTCGGCATAAAAACGGGCACCAAGATTTTCGAAGCCAAACAGCGGTGTCCGGAGCTTATCTGTGTTCTGGCCCGCCATGATCTGTATGTGGAGTATCACAACCGCATATTCGGCGAGGTTCAAAACGTAATACCAGTGGCTAAGATTTGCTCGATTGACGAGGCCGCTTGCCGCCTCATGGGATCAGAATGCAGGCCTGCAAACGCGGTTGCGCTGGCAAAAAAGATCAAGTCCAGACTGGCTGAAAAAATTGGCCCTGCCATACGCTGTTCCATAGGAATCGCGCCAAACGCTTTTCTTGCGAAGATCGCCTCCGATCTCCAAAAGCCCGATGGTCTTGTAGTATTGGAACCAGGGGCGTTCAAAGAAAAGCTGTTCGCTCTCAACCTCACCGACCTGCCCGGCATCAATCTACGCATGGAACAAAGGCTCAATCGGGCCGGCGTCCGCACCGTCGAGCATTTTTGGCATCTGGCTCCCAATCATGCCCGCATGATTTGGGGCGGCGTGGGGGGTGAGCGTTTCTGGTATCGGCTGCGGGGCTTTGAAGTGCCGGATTCTCCGACCCGAAAGAGTGTCATCGGCCACAGCCGGGTTCTTGACCCGGCACACCGTCAACCCGAACGCGCCTGCGACATCGCGTGTCAATTGACGCTCAAGGCGGCGGCAAGGCTGCGCCGGAGCGGTTATTACGCGCGACGTCTTCAGCTGTCCTGTAAATCGGTTGCGCGGCTCTGCTGGACCGGCGAACGCGCTTTCCCGCAGGCGCAGGATAGTTTCGCATTTCTGCGCGCGATGCGAGATTTGTGGAAGGCAATGGTGCCAGCACTCGAGAATGCAGCCCTGCTGAAAGTCTCGATCAGTCTGAGCGACCTCTATCAAGCCAGCGAGATCACGCTCGATTTGTTTGAGAGCGCGGAGCCCAAGCGATCATCCGGCTGCCTCAAGCTCTCCGAGGGCATGGATGCGCTGAACAAGCGCTATGGCTCCGGCACCATATCCATCGGCATTCCGCTGATGACGAGCGCCGGGTACGTCGGCACCAAGATAGCTTTCAACCGGGTGCCCGACCAAGAAGAGTTCGATTGCTAGGCCGTGGACCTAATTCGGATGATCCATCGATGATCCAAGACCGCCCGATGGCATCTTCCAGGTCTGGAACGGTCGTGAAGGCACAGCGCGCTGCCGCGTGGCTCATGGAAGCCGATGACGGCGGCCGGCTTTATTAACCCCGCGGCGGAGCGCCCACTCCGCAGCATGCCGGCCGCCGTCTGATCGGTGTAACGGTCGAGGGCCGGCGCGGGTTTCATTTGCGACAGCTCACGCTGGCGCCGCCGTGTCGAACTGCGAGACGCCACTCATGTGCCGCCGAGGGGGTTGGTGAAAATATCGCGCACGGCGCGCGTGTGCGGCGTGCGCGACGGCGCGCGCCGGGGTGCCTTGACGACGGCAGGCTCACCGATCGGACCGCCGGCACTCATGCGGCCGGGCAGAGGCTCGGGCAGGGCAGCGGCTTCCGTTGTGCCCGGATCGGCGGCGCCGACCGACCCCGCATCCGGCCCGTTGGTCTCAGCCATGGCCTGGCCAACAGCAGGCGGTGCTGTAGCTGGGGTAGGCGCGGCGACGAGCACCGGCGCGGCCGGAGATGTCGTTCCGCAAACACCGCCCTGACGACTGCGAACGAGCTGCAGCAGAATGTAATCCGGCTCCGACATCGGGAGCTGTGCGTTCACCCTCGCGAGAAAATCCTGCATCGAGCGCTTCGTTTCCGCTCCCCACGACCCATCGATGGGGCCGTGATAACAACCGGCGATCGTCAGACCGGATTGCAGCTGGCGTACGAGGTCGGCCGTCGCGCTCTCGTCTCCCGGCTGCATCGTCGTCAGGCGAGGAATGGCCCGTGAAGCCACTCGCGGGCTGGTGACGGCGGGCTGCCACGAGTTCAGTGGCGCAGCGGCAGGAGGAGTAGCAGGAACAGAAATTGCAGGAACAGAAATTGCAGAAGCGATCGGCGCCTCGAAGTCTCGCACTGCCGAAACAAAGTCTCCCGACGTCGGCGCGAACGTCCTCTCGGTTTCGATCGTGCGCGGCGGTGCGACCGACAGGCCCGACATGACGGGGCCATGGACTGCGGGAGCATAGAACGCCGCCGCGACCGCGAGCCCAACCACCAGACAGGACAGGCCGATGAAGCTGCGCACGTGACACTCCAATCGATCGCTGACGGCCCGAGGCTCGTCGGTCAAACGGCTCAATGGCCCATAGAGTTCCAGGATTGAGACGTCCGCAAGGCGCCTGCCGGAGCAAGGTTACGGCATAGCTTCTAAGGTGTTGAGATGTTGTGCGAATTCGATGCTCTGTCCACCGTCTCGTTTTCCACCGGCCGGTCGCGTTCCGTCGGCTCATGTCTCCTGAACCCGGCCGCGCGCGATGCGCACAACCCGTTCTGCCAGCCGGTCCACTTCCTCGCGGCGGTGGGTGACGTAGAGGATCGGGATGCGGAACTCGTCGCGCATCCGTTCGATGAGCGGCAGAATCTCGCCCCGCCGTTCATCGTCGAGGCCGGAGAGGGGCTCGTCCATCAGCAGGATGCGCGGCGAGGCGAGCAACGCGCGGGCGAGCCCCACGCGCTGCCTCTCGCCGCCCGAAAGTTTCGCCGGCCGGCGGTTCAGCAGTCCGCCGATGCCGAGCGTTTGGACGACCGGATCGAACGGCACGGTGCGCTCCGCCTCGGGACGGAACCAGCGGCCGAACTCGAGGTTCTGCGCGACGCTCAAGTGCGGGAAGAGCTGCGCATCCTGAAACACCAGGCCGACGCGACGCTTGTGAGCCGGCAGATCCACACCCGCTTGCGTATCCACGAAGGTCTCGCCGGAGCAGACGATGTGGCCACGCTCGGGGCGTTCGAGCCCGGCGATGAGGTTGAGAATGGTCGTCTTGCCGGCGCCCGAGGGTCCGAACAGCGCCGTGATCCCCGGGCCGGCCTCGAATGCGGCGTCGAGCGTGAAATCGCTGAACCGCCGAATGGCCGCGAAAGACATCGTCGAGGGCGCGCTCATCACTCGAACCCGACGACGCGCCGGGTGGCGCGCCGTGTCAGCACTTCGGAGAGCACGAGGGCGAGGATGGCGATCACGATGGAGACGCCGACGAGCCGCAGCGCGCCGGCTTCTCCGCCCGGCACCTGCGTATAGGAGTAGATGGCCGAGGGAATCGTCTGCGTCTCGCCGGGGATGTTGGAGACGAAGGTGATCGTCGCGCCGAACTCGCCGAGCGCTTTGGCGAAGCAGAGGATCGCGCCGACGAGGATGCCGGGCGCCGCCAGCGGCAGCGTGACGAGGAGAAACGTCCACGCGCGGTTGGCACCGAGCGTGCCGGCGGCGCCCTCTAGGCGGCGGTCGATGCCTTCGAAGGCGAGACGGATGGCCCGCAGCATCAGCGGGAAGCCCATCACGGCACAGGCGAGAGCCGCTCCGGTCAAGCGGAACGCCAGAGTGATGCCGAACGAGTCGTAGAGGAAGGCGCCGGCCGGGCCATTGCGCCCGAAGGCGAGCAGCAGCAGGTAGCCGGTGACGACGGGCGGCAGAACCAGCGGCAGATGCAGAAATCCGTCGAGCAGGATCTTTCCGGGAAAGGTGCAGCGCGCCAGCACATAGGCGGCGAGGATCGCGAACGGCAGGCTGGCGGCGGTGGCCAGCAGCGCCACGCGCAGGCTCAGCGCGACCGCTGTCCACTCCGCTTCCGATAGACCCAGCACGTGTCCTCACTCACTCGACGGGCGGATGGTGTCTGCCCCTACTGGCTCGCGGGGACGGGGCTGGAGAACCCGTGACCGGCGAAGACGGCCTGCCCGTCCGCCGATCTGAGGTAGCCGACAAACGCCGCAGCGGCATCAGGATTTTTTGCGGTCGCCGTCACCGCGATGGGGTAGACGATCGGCGGGTGGCTGCTCTCCGGAAAAACGCCGACGACCCTCACTTTGGGCTCGGCACGGGCATCGGTCGCGTAGACGATGCCGAGCGGAGCCTCTCCGCGGGCCACGAACATGAGAGCGACGCGGACGTTCTCCGCCGGTGCTGTCCGGTCTGCCACCGTTGTCCAAACGCCGAGCGATTCGAGGGCGGCTTTCGCGTAGCGGCCGGCGGGAACGGCGCTGACGTCGGCCACAGCGAGGCGTCCGTCTCCGAGCGCTGCAGCGAGCGCGAAGCCGTTTTTGATTTCCAGGGAGAGAGTATTGCTCGCCGGGGCGATCAGCACGAGACGGTTGCTGAGGAGATCGGCGCGGGTATCGGTTCGGATCAGATCGGCTTTGGCGAGATAATCCATCCAATCGCGATCGGCGGCGATGAAGATGTCGGCCGGAGCGCCCTGCTCGATCTGCTTGGCCAGCGCCGAGGAGGCGGCGTAGGAGACGATCGCCTGCGTGCCGGTCGCGGTCTTGTAGTGGGCGGCGGCGTCGTCGAGAGCGTTCTTGAGGCTCGCGGCCGCGAAGACAGTGATGGTCGACGGTTCCGCGGTCGCGGCGGGCGCCAGCGTCAGCAGAGTGCCGGCCAGCGTGAGCAGGGTCGCTGAGAGGCGGCTCAGTCGTGCGCGACGGCAGGGGAACGGGCGGGCGTTCATGCGTATGTCCTCGATACTCATCATGCTTCCTATCATGGCCGCTTGGCTGCCGGCATTGGCAATGCCGCAGTCTTGGCCAGCGCCGCGTAGGTCGATGGCGCGGGGGTCCAGCCGGTCGCACGCAGTGAGCTGGTGTCGGCGACGAGGTCGCCGGTCAATCGCTTCCACGCGGCGGATTTGCCGGCGAGCCTGAGCGCGGCGCCGAGCGGGGCCTTGGGGATCGGCAGCAGGCGCGGCGCGCGGCCTTCACCCTGGCGCAAGCTCCGCACGATATCGGCGACACTCACAGGCTGTTCGTCGGCGACGAGAAACACGCCGCCCGCGCACCGAGGTTCGACAAGCGCGTGCGCGACGGCGCCCGACACGTTGGCGACGCTGACGATCGAGCGGCGATTGTCGAAATTTGCGAAGGGCAAAGGCCACGGCGTGCGCGCCAGCTCGATCAGCCTTTTCATGTTGCCCTTGACGCCTGCACCATAGACGAGCACCGGACGCAGCGCGGTCCATTCCGTGCCGCTGCCGGCGAGCACCTCGGCCAGCGCACGCTCCGCCGCCAGCTTCGAGCGGCCGTAGGCATCCGTCGGCTCGGGCGTGTCGCTCTCGGTGACGATCCTGTCCGAAGTCGGACCCGTCTGAGCCCTGATCGACGACATGAGCACGATGCGCTTTACGCCGGCGGAGCGGGCCGCTTCCGCAAGCCGCCGTACAGAATGGGCGTTGACCTCCATGTAGGTCTCTTCCGAGATCGCCGCCTCGGAGTGCGCGATGCCCGCGAGGTGCACGACGTGCGTCACGCCCGACAGCAAGGGCCGCCAGACGATCTTCTTCAGGTCCGGCAGCATGCAGGCTTCGATACCGCGGCCGGACAGCCCTTCCGCAACCCCGCGAGCCGCCGCGCGCACGCGCCAGCCGTCGCCCGCCAGCCTGCGGATCAGGTCGCGGCCGATGAAGCCGCTGGCGCCGGTGACGAGAACGGTGCCCTTCATGAGTGCTCCACCGGGGTAATTTCAGGTGACAATTTTCATCAGCGATCGCGACGTGGCCAGCAATTTTCCGTCGTCTCCCCGGACACCGACGAGTTGCACGCCGAGCGGCAGCCCGCCGGCTTCGAGCAGAGGCAGACTGATGGCCGGCATCCCGAGGTAGGTCCACAGGAAGTTGAAGGCCGGCGATCCCGTCGATGAAAATCCGCGCGGGGCCGGTCCGGCCGCGGCGGGAGTGAGGATCGCGTCGTATCGTGACAGGAGTGGGGCCAGAGCCTCATAAAGCGGGTCGCGGCGCGCGAGGGCCGCGTGATATTCGGCGTCGCCGACCGTGCGACCCTCGGCGATGACCTCGGCGAGCTTGGTCGAGAGCCGGCCGGGATGGGCGTCGAGCAGGGGGCCGTAATTGCGCGCGATGTCGCGGAACTGCACCGCGCGCTGCAGGCCGCCGGTCGTGGTGAAGGCTTCGGGAAGCTCGACCTCCTCGACGATGTCGGGTCCGAGCCGCGCAACGAGCCGGGCGAACGCCGCGTGCATGGCAGTCTCGCCCTGCGGCCATGCGGGCGAGCGGACGAACGCCAGCCGCGGCGGTTTCGTTTCGGCGCTTCGCAGAGCTTCGACGAGCGACGCGCGTGGGCCATCTGTCATAGCTGCGTCACGCGCATCGAAGCCGCTCATGGCGTCGATCAGCAAGGCGATGTCCTCGACCGAGCGCGCATAGCCGCCGACGGTGTCGAGCGGTGGCGACTGAGCCAGCACGCCGGTCCGCGACACGCGGCCGAACGTCGGCTTGAAGCCGATCACGCCGCAATAGGACGCCGGCCGGAGGATCGAGCCGGCGGTCTGCGTGCCGAGCGCCAGCGGCACCTGACCGTCCGCCACCGCCGCCGCCGATCCGGACGACGAGCCGCCCGGCGTATGCGCTGGATTGCGCGGGTTCCGCGTCTTGCCGGGTCCGAAGAAGGCCAGTTCCGTCGTCACCGTCTTGCCGAGGATGAGGGCGCCGGCTTTCTTCAATTGCAGCACGACCGAGGCATCGCCCGCGGGCCGGCGGCCGGTGAAAATCGCCGTGCCGTTCTCGGTCGGCAGCTCCCCGGTATCGATGATGTCCTTGATGCCGACGGGGACTCCGAACAGCGGCGGCAGATCGCGCACCATGCGCTTGGCCTGATCGGCGGCGCGGGCCTGCCGGAGGGCGAACTCGCCGTCGAGGTGCGCCCATGCCTCGACGTGCGGCTCGCGTTCGGCGATGCGCGCCAGCAAGGCGGACACAAGCGCCTCCGACGTGATGTCTCCCGACCGGATGGCGGCGGCGGCCGTGCTGGCCGTCCACGTTTCGAGTTCGCGCATGGGGATAGGTTTATTCCGTCTTGGGTCCGCGGCCGGCCGGGGCGGCATCGGCGCTGCCGCCGGTCCACATCAGATGCTGGCCGCCGTCGAGCGCGATCATCTGCCCGGTCATGGCCGGCGCCGCAAGGATGAAGACGACCGCCGCGGCGACCTCCTCGGGGGTCGGCCCGCGGCCGATCAGCGTCGATCTCGCCTCGGCTTCGAAATCCGCGTCGGTCTGGTGCACGCTCTTCAGCACGGGGCCGGGTCCGATGGCATTGACGCGGACCCGCGGCGCCAGCGCCTGCGCCAGCATCCGGGTCGCGGTCCACAGGCCGGCCTTGGAGATGGTGTAGGAAAAGAAATCCGGGGTCAGCTTCCAAACGCGCTGATCGATGATGTTGATGATGTTGCCCGGCGTGCCCTCCGGCAGCCCGAGCGCCATGGCGCGGGCCAGAAACACCGGCACCTTGAGGTTGATGGTCTGGTGCGTCTCCCATGTTGCGTCGTTCAGGCTCGCCACGCTGTCGAGCAGGAATTCGGAGGCGTTGTTGATCAGGCAGGTTGGCGCGCCGAGGGCGTCGGCCACCCGCGGGATCAATGCCGCGACGTCTTGTGGGTCAGAGAGATCGGCGCCGATAGCGACCGCCTCGCCGCCCGCCGATCTGATGCCTGCGGCCAGTGCCTCGGCCTCGCGCTCCGATCGCCGGTAGTGCACCGCGACCCGCCAACCCTCCGCCGCCAGCCCGAGCGCGATCGCCCGCCCGATCCGCCTGGCGGCGCCGGTGATGAGGACGGTTTTGTGTGGCGCGGATTTTTTCATTTGGGGGTGTGTCGTGAGGTCGTGAGATGGTGAGGTCGTGAGGTCTTGAGATGGTGGTTCAGCCCGCGTGTGCGGGGAACGCAACCAAATAGAGGGCTCGATGCCAAATCTGATCGGTTCAGCCCCGCGTGTGCGGGGAACGCGCCGGACAGCAATGGCCCCGGCAACTATACCCCGGTTCAGCCCCGCGTGTGCGGGGAACGCAGCCAATTGGCGCAGCGATTGTCGCGTTTAAACGGTTCAGCCCCGCGTGTGCAGGGAACACTTGTAAGCACAAGGCGTCGTGCGCCTGAGCTACGGTTCAGCCCCGCACGTGCGCAGGGGAATCGCATTTGGACGTAGGTTGGGTCGAGGCACGAGACCCAACAACTTTGGTCGCTCGAGTTTGTTGGGTCTCTATCTGTGCCATTCAAGCGCAATGAATTTGCTACCTATGTGCTACCTGGACTGCCTAACTCATTCGTGTGCGCCTATTATAAAATAGGCATTAAGAAATTGATTTTATTGGTGCGGACGGTGG
Source organism: Hyphomicrobium sp. (assembly GCA_052388455.1). GTDB lineage: Bacteria > Pseudomonadota > Alphaproteobacteria > Rhizobiales > Hyphomicrobiaceae > CAZSNH01. Next base: position 8,684 of record JBQTIA010000136.1, on the reverse strand, counting down.
GACTTGAACCCACACGACGTTGCCGTCTCAGGATTTTAAGTCCTGTGTGTCTACCGTTCCACCACGTCCGCCTCGCACCGCGACCGGCACGGCCGCGCGACCTTATGCGACGGGGCACGTGCGGGCGCAACGACGCTCACTGGCACAATCAGCACAGATACCTTCGTCATGGGCGCGACGGTCCATGCCGGATGGCGGTCCGCGCCAGAACGTAGAGCAGGCAGGCGTTGAGCAGGTGCCACAGGAAGTGCGTGCCCGCGCGATGGCCGAGCACGATGGAGCTCTGGCAGAGTTCCCAGTCGAGGGTCCGGAAGGTTATCGAGGCGAGGAAGATCAGGCTGGCGGCGGCGAGGCCGAGGGCGGCTGGATGGCGCTGCACGACGAGGGCCGCGGCGATGAGCACCAGGGCCACCAGGGCCGGCACGTAGCCGGCGCTGCCGTTGAGACACGGCCCGCGGGCGGCATCGACAGCTGAAATGAGTGTGATGCTGCAGCTGACGCTTCCAGCGGCTTTGAGAGCTGCCACGAAACCGGCGATGCCGAGCGCGACCCATGCCCAGCCCAGTCGCAGGAACCGGCGCAACGCATATGCCAGATAGGCGAGCATGAAGAGGCCGATCGGGAGGGTGTCGGCGTAGCCCGCCCAGCGGGTGGCGTAGGTGTGGAAGAGGAAGCTGCCGATGCCCATGGCGAACAGCAGGGCAACCAGCAGCCAAGCGCCGGGCCGGTGCCGCGCATCCGGTCTACGTGCCAGCTCGAGGGCCGCCAGAATCGCCGCGACGATGAAGGCGGCATTGGTCGCGGCGTTCAGCGGTTCAGCCCAGAACCCCGCGTCGGTGCCTCGCTCGCAATAGCGGAAAATCTGCGCGTGCCAGTCCATCGTTCCTCTCGAGGCTCGGTTGAAATGAGTGTGGCATGCGCACGGCGTCTCCCCAACCAGAACGCTTGGCAGGCAGGCTCGCAGGAGCCATGAGTTTCGCGCAGTTCCCCCTGGAACAGTACGCGTCGACATCGCTGGTCGCATCTTGCGAAGCGATGTACGATCACGACTGGTCAACGGACTGGAGAGTGTTCGATGAGCAGGATGCAGAACCGGCGGTCGATGGTCCTCGGAGTGGTGACGGCAGCGCTGCTCGCACAATGGCCGTTCGCCTTTGCGATCGGATCAGACGCAGAGGCCCGCCAGTCACGGGCGCGAGCCGGCGTCGTCGCGTGCAGCCGCTACGGTAATGGCTGTGTTGCCGCCTCGGTCCGCCGTGGCCGGCTCGCTGACGAGATGCTGACGAAGCGCGGCCGGCGGATCGACTGCCGCGGCGACTGTCGAGAGACGCTGCGCGAGGAGACCGTTGATTTCTGGGAAACGCAAAACGACAAGGCCAAGGTGTTCGGCTTCTGATGCACGGGTAGCCGATGGTCGTCCGGGAATGAGAAAGAACAAGCAGTCAGCCGCCGCGATCGCCTGCGCCCGGTCTTGAACCGGTGATTATCGGCCCGGATCGCCGCCGTCGGCCCTGCGGCCGGTGGCCGGAGGTGCGGACTGCGCCGCGGCCTTCTTCATCAGCCCGAGTAGTTCTGACGGTCCATTAACGTCGAGCGAGTGGGGATACTTCGGATCGGCGCCCTTGAGGTCGGACCGGACCTCGCCGGACGCATCGAGAAAGATCGTGCGCGGCACGTAGAGGCCGTCGGGCGCGAAGCCGGAGTTGATCTCCGGATCCTTGTCGATGTCGATCAATATCATCACCAGGTCGCGCGAGGCGGCGACGACGCCGGGGTCCTTGAACACGCTGCGATACTTCTTGCAGGCCGTGCACCACGTCGCCTGGAAGAGCATCAGCACCGGCTTGCCGGTTTCGGTCGCCTCCCTGACCCCGCGGCGCATGTCCCGCCAGTCGATCTCGACGCCGTTCCATACGTCGGCATCCTTGCCGGCGTCGGCGACCGCCGACGTGGGTGGCAGCAGGGCCAGGAGCAGTGCGGCGGCGAGGGCGAGGACGCGGGACATGGGCGAGGCACCTTTGTTCGATTGCGCGCTTGTCCCTGTTCTACGCGGCAAACTCAAGTCGGATCGGCGGCAGGCCGGGCGGGAACGTTACTTGCCGCTTCTTGCTGGTTTGTATCGATGTTCATTGTTTATCAACGAATTAGTAACCGTATCTTTGAGCCTGCTGACTAGAAATCGGCAACGCCACTCCTACATCTTGGATGTAGCGACCGATTGTCTTTGGGAGACACGACAATGCTTCCTGGTTCCAGCGAAATCTTCAGCCTGCTCTTGCTCGGCCTCGTCGCTGCGGCGTTGTGGTCCACGGTCAAGATCGTTCCGCAGGGCTTCACCTATACGGTCGAGCGCTTCGGCGAGTACGTGAAAACGCTGCAGCCGGGCCTGCACATCCTCATTCCCGTGATGGATCGCGTCGGACATCATGTGAATATGAAGGAGCAGGTCATCGACATTCCGAGCCAGGATGTGATCACCCGCGACAACGCCATGGTGCGCGTCGACGGCGTCGCGTTCTTTCAGATCCTCAACGCCGCGAAGTCGGCTTACGAGGTCGACAATCTGGAGAATGCGACCATCAATCTGACGATGACCAACATCCGCACGGTCATGGGCTCCATGGACCTCGACGAACTTCTCTCGAACCGCGACCAGATCAACGCCCGCCTGCTGCAGGTCGTCGACGCGGCGACGGAATCGTGGGGCGTCAAAGTCACCCGCATCGAGATCAAGGACATCGCGCCGCCGCGCGATCTCATCGACAGCATGGCGCGGCAGATGAAAGCCGAGCGCGAGAAGCGGGCGCAGATCCTGGAATCGGAAGGTCTCAGGCAGGCGGCAATTCTCAAGGCGGAAGGCGCAAAGGCGGCGGTGATGCTGGAAGCCGAGGGCCGCAAGGAAGCCGCTTTCCGTGACGCCGAAGCGCGCGAGCGCGCCGCGCAAGCGGAAGCCGAGGCGACGCGGGTGGTGTCGGATGCGATCGCGAGCGGCAACGTGCAGGCGATCAATTATTTCGTCGCCAACAACTACGTCAAGGCGCTGGAAAGGCTGGCCAGTGCGCCCAATCAGAAGGTGATCATGATGCCGCTCGAGGCCTCCTCCGTCATCGGGTCGCTGGCGGGTCTTGCGCAGATCACGGGCGAGGCGTTCGGAGGCGATCAGGGCGGCAGGCCGAACCCGCCGCGCAGGGCGGGCAGCGTGCCCGTCGTCTAAGTCATAGCCGCGCGCGGCGGCCGTGAACCGAACTCCGAGGACAAACTCATGTTGGAATCACTCGTCGAATTTCTGGCCGGTTTCGGTCTGTGGAACTGGTTCTTCCTGGCCAGCGTCCTGCTGGCCATGGAGGTCGTCATTCCGGGCGTACATTTCCTCTGGTTCGGTCTCGCCGCGGCGGTCGTCGGAATCGTCGCCTTCGGCGTCGACGCGGCCGGACACGGCGCCGCCTTCACGCCGGCCTGGCAACTCGTGGCCTATGCCCTCGTATCGGTCGCCACGCTGTTCGGGGTGAAGAAGTTCCTGCTGAAGCGCACCACGTCGAGCGACGAGCCTTCGCTGAACGTCAGGGGTGCGCACTACATCGGCCGCGAGTTCATGGTCGAGAACGCGATCCAGTCCGGCCGCGGAAAGGTGCGCGTCGGAGATACGCTCTGGCCGGCCGAGGGCGCCGATGCGCCGGCCGGCGCCAAGGTGCGCGTCAAGGCTGTCAACGGCACCGTGCTCGTCGTGGAGACCATCGGCTGAAAGCCAGACCACGTTTCGTTTCGGACCCTATCCGTCCGAAGCGTGAATCATCGGTCTCCTCGAAACCATAGTCTGCGTCAGACGACACCGACTCTCAGCAGGTCGTGGACGTGAATGATCCCGACCGGCTTGCCGCGTTCGACCACGAACAGAGCCGTGATGCGCGAGGCGTTGAGCATCTCGAGCGCCGCCGAGGCCATCATGGTCGGCTCCACCGATTTCGGATTCTTGGTCATGATGTCGCCCGTGGTCGCCTTTACGAGGTCGGCGCCCATGTGACGGCGAAGGTCGCCGTCGGTGATGATGCCGACCAGACGGTTGCGCTCGTCGACGATGCCGAGGCAGCCGAAGCTCTTGGCGGTCATCGTCAGCAGCGCCTCGCTCATCATGTCGCCGGTGTGGGCGAGGGGCAGCTTGTCGCCCTTGTGCATGACGTCGGCGACGTACTTGAGGCTGGCGCCGAGCGAACCGCCCGGATGGAAGACCTTGAAGTCGTGGGCGGTGAAGCCTTTTGCTTCGAGCAGCGCGATCGCCAGGCAATCGCCGACAGCGAGCTGCATGGTCGTCGAGGTGGTCGGCGCGAGGCCGTGCGGACAGGCTTCCTTGGCCCGCGGCAGATCGAGCACCACATCGGCCTGCAGGGCGAGCGCGCTATCGGCGCGGGAGGTGATGGCGATCAGCGGGACCGAGAAGCGGCGAGAGAAGGTGATCAGCGGTTTCAGCTCGACCGTCTCGCCAGACCAGGAGATGGCGAGAATGATGTCGTCGCGCGTCACCATGCCGAGGTCGCCGTGCGAGGCTTCGCTCGGATGCACGAAGAAGGCGGGCGTGCCGGTCGAAGCGAATGTCGCGGCGATCTTCTGCCCGACATGGCCGCTCTTGCCGATGCCGGACACGATCACCCGCCCGCGCGCCGCCTTGAGCAGCATCACGGCCTCGGAGAACGACGCGGCGAGCTCGTTGGCGAGCGCAGCGGTCATCGCCGCCAGCCCCTCGTATTCGAGCTGTAGCGTGCGCAAGCCGGAGATGACGGCCTTCGGCAATGGCCGCTCGTCCGCCGGGGTGTCGGGGGTTTTTTCCACGGTATCTGCCGTCAATGCCGGGCCTCGCGTTTGGCGGGACGGTTGATTCTCTGGGTGAATATCATAACGCAGTCTACCAGAGCCGGTGCCAGCGGCCAAATCTCCGTCGCCGGAGGGATCGTTCAGCCACCGTGCCGTGCCACGCCCGGGCCGGCGGGCCTGGACGCTGCCAATTCGGGACACGGCTTAAAGCCCCATTAACCAGCGGCCTCTAGTCTCCCAGTCCGACCTGTTGCGCGTTCATGCATCCGATTGCCCTTCGAGGACGCCGGCGTGTACTGGCCTGGAGAAATGCGCTGGTTCCTGCTCGGCTTCGTCGCCGCGACGCTGGCGGCAGCGTGGCTGGAGCCTCGCCCGGCCGCCGCGCAGACGGCCGCCGGCCGCGGGGTTCCCGAGGGGCTGACCCAGCCTGAAGCCTCGACCCGCAGCAACCGGGGCGATCAGCCGCCAGCCGCCGGCGACGACGACGAGTCGTCCTCAGGTGCGGCCGGCGAATCAGCAACCGAAGGCGATCCCGACCAATCCGAGGACTTCGTCAGGCCGCGCGCCGGGCAGCGTGGCGTCGTGCTCGACGGCGACCCGAATTATCCGACTGAGCCTTCGCTTCCGGTCGATGGCGTCCTGGAAACGCCGGAGCCCGGTGCGCCCCTCGACGGTGCCGATCCGACGCTCATCGACACCCGCGACGCGGAGGACCGTGAGCTGTTCGACAACCCGCCGGCTGGGTTCGATCCGCTGCTGTTTCAGATCGAGGAGCTGGAGCCGATCCTCGATCGCCGGCCCGGCCGGCTGTTTCGCTTGGAGCCCTACGATCCGATCGGCATCCGGCTCGGCAGCTTCGTCTACTTTCCCGAGGCCGAGCTGGCGGGCGGATATTTTTCCAACGTCTTCGCGTCTCCCGAGGCCGAGAAGGACGTCGCCGCCGAGCTGAAAACCACGTCGCGGCTGGTGTCGAACTGGAAGGTGCATGCCGTCGAGCTGAAGAGCACCGGCGGTCTCAGCTTCTACGACGAGTTCGACACCGAGAACGATCGCGATTACGGCCTCGAGGCCCGCGGCCGGCTGGACATCGCTCGGCGAACCAACCTGCAGGCCGGCATCGGGCACGAGCACAATCAGGAAGGCCGCTCCGCCATCGACGCCAGCACGGTCGGCGAAAGGCCGGACGTCGATACGACCCGCGGCAGCGTCTCCTTTACCCACCGCTTCAACCGGCTCGAAGCGCAGCTTCGGTCGTCGATCACCGAAACCGACATCTCCAACTCGACCGACGGCTTCGGCAACCTCGTATCGAGCGACGACCGCGATACGCTGATCTACGAGGAAACCGCTCGGCTGACCTACGAGTTGAAGCCGTCCTTCGCGCTCTTCGTCGAGGGCGGGCTCAATCAGCGCGACTACAAGCTCGCCTCGTTCTCCGACGGTCTGCGTCGCGACGGCGAGGGTCAGCGCTACCGCGTCGGCATCGACTTCGGCGAGGAAGGAAAAATTTTGCGCGGCGAGCTGAGCATCGGCTACGGACTTCAGGATCCGGACGCGGCGGCGCTCGACGAGGTCGACGGTTTTCTCTTCGATGCCAACGTGACGTGGCGGGTGACCGACCTGACGGCGCTCAGGCTGAGCGGGCGTACCGACATCACGGATACGACGACCGTCGGCTCGGGCGGTGTGCTGACGCAGCAAGTCGGCATCGCGGCGCGGCATGCCTTCCGCCGCTACTTCATCGGCACGGCCGGCGTATCGTATTCGACCAACGACTACGGCGGCGTCGACCTCGACGAGAGCGAGCTGCGCTTCAATCTCGACGCCGAATACTTCGTCAATCGCGAGATTATCCTGTTCGGGAAGTACCAGCACACCGCTTTCAGCTCGAGCGAGCCCGACGCCGATTGGGACGGCGACGAGGTGCGCATCGGCGTCAAGGTCCGGCGATGATGCTTTAGGACTTCGCCGGCGCGAGGAGGGGAGCGATCCCTTTGACCATGGCGCTGTTGCCGGCCAGCACATCGCCCGTTTCGAGGATCTGCTCACCGCCGCTCAAGTCGGTCGCGATGCCGCCGGCCTCGCGCAGGATGACGAGACCCGCCGCCAGATCCCACGGCTTCAGATTGCGCTCCCAGTAGCCGTCGAAGCGCCCGGCCGCCGTCCAGCACAGATCGAGCGCCGCCGAGCCCGTGCGGCGGATGCCCGTCACCTCGCGCATCACGCGCTCTATTTCGCCGAGGAACCCCGGGTGGCCGGGACGCCCGCGATGGGGAATGCCCGTTGCCACCACGGCGTCGGCGATGGATCGCCGGGCCGCCACGCGCAGCCGACGCTTGTCGTTGAGGAACGCGCCCTTGCCTTTTTCAGCGGCGAACAGCTCGTCGGAAATGGGATTGTAGACGACTCCGGCGACGAGCTGCCCTTCGCGTTCGAGCCCGATGGAAATGGCGAACATCGGAATGCCGTGCAGGAAATTGGTTGTGCCGTCGAGCGGATCGACGATCCAGCGATGGCTGGCATCGGCGCCGGCGACTGCGCCGCGCTCCTCCATCAGGAACCCATAGCCGGGGCGCGCCTTCGACAGCTCCTTGAAAATGACGTCCTCGGCCTTGTGGTCTGCGGCACTGACGAAATTGGCCGGTCCCTTCACCGAGACCTGGAGTTGCTCCACCTCGCCGAAATCACGCGCCAGACCCCGGCCGGCCTTTCGGGCGGCGGCGACCATGACGTTCATCAGCGCTGAGGCGGGCATGGGTGCGGCGATCCATTTCGACGGGCGTAGGGAGAAAACGCGGTCAGTAGCACCGCCGCAGTTGTGAACCTAGCCCGTGTTCGATTTTCTTTGAATCGCATCACGTACCGCTTTTAGACGAGACCGACGATTCACGCTTCGGACTGATAGGGTCCGAAGCGATCGTGGTCCAGGGGCCAATTGCCGCCTATTCTCCGGGTCTCGACCGTACGCGGCTCAGCCGCCGCGCGCTTTGGCCCGCTGGGTCAACTGGGCCGGCGTTGCTCGCCTGAAAGCTGGCTCGGTGGCATCGCGCAGCGCGCCCGAATCCGGCGCCGGACGGTCGTCGGCAGCCGTCGGACGGTCCGTTTCTTCCGAAGTCGCCTCCGGCGCGACAGGATCGGCTTCAGGAGCGAGGGGGAACTCGATTGGTGCGTCGCGGACCTGATCCGGCGGCTGCAACGATCGGGCCCGTTCCGCCATCTCGCGCAGAACGGCCGCGGCGGCTGTGCTCGCGGCGGTGTCCCGCTCGGCTCGCGTGTCGATCAATTCGTCGGCGATCATCAGCGCCGCCAGCAGCAGCGCGCGGGCCTCGCCGACCTGACCGAACTCGCGGACCACGCCATCGAGCTTGGAGCGCAGGATCTGGCCGAGCTCCTGCAGGCGCTGCTCCTCGTCGGCGTCGCAGCCGATGGTGTAGGAGCGGCCATTCAGGTTGAGGGTGACGTGCGCCATCACTGGGGCTTTCCTGGACACGCACCAACGACCGCACCGACGTCCGATCAGGGACCAGACCGCCGAGACAATCAATTGTCCAGGTTTTGCAGTGAGTCGATCACCCACGCAATGCGATTCGCCGCCTCGGCGCGGCTCTGCTCAAGGGCGGCGATGCGGGCGCGGGCCTGCTCCAGCTCGCTCTTCAGGTCGTCGCGCTCGCGCTCCAGCGTCTTGGCCCGGGCTTCGAGCCGTTGCACCGCATCGGCGAGCCCCGCGGCCGTTTCTGCCGGACGGGCCGGTCGACGTTTCACCTGGTCTCGTTCCCGCTCAGCCATCGGCTAGTGTCCCGTTGGCGCAGTTAGCCTTTAACGGCAACACGCTCCCGGCGAACGTCGCGCACGACCAAAAAACAAACCCAACCCAAGTT
>JBQTIA010000135.1:0-38956 GCA_052388455.1 Hyphomicrobium sp. | reverse complement strand
GGCGGGGCGGCCGCGCGCGATACAAATCACATGCCGGCGCGCCGACCGTCAAACCAAGAGTCGACATTTCGGCGCGCCGGTAAGACAGGCTACATGAGGCGAGCCCGATCGGAAAATGTCTTCAGGGTCACAGGGTCCGGTCGGCCGAAAGGCATCGAGCGCGACCCGCACCCGCGGACCGCGCTCGACATCCGTTCGTTTGCGAAGCTCGGCGCGGGTCAGTTGGTCAGGCGCAGGTTGTTGAGCTGGTTGGCGATGTTCTGGAAGGCGGCCTTCAGGGCGCCGTCGCTTTCGGCCAGGAAATAGTGGTCGACAGACGAGGCGCAGGTGCTCAGCGTATCGACGGCGGCCGGATGGGTGACCTTGAAGCCGACCGTGTAGACGACGATGCCCTGGGCTTTCATGTTGGCGCACATGTCCTTGGCATGGGCGTTCGATTTCTTGCCGCGCGTGCCGTAGGGATTGCAGCCGCTCGAGTCGCACCGGCCTTCGAAGGTGTTGTATTCGCCGTCGGTCATCAGGATCACCGCCTTCAAAGTCTTGCTGTCGTTGTAGGCGACCGGCTTGCTGTCCGAGGGCCAGATGGTGCCCCAGTTCGGCGAGATCAGGTTCCAGGCCCAGTTGGTGCCGAGCTGGCCGGCCGTCGTGGTGCTGGTGGTGAAGGCGGTGACGGTGTCGATGAGCGTCTGCTTCTCGGCGGTCAGCGGCACGATTTTGTGCGCCGGGCAGTTGTTGGCGGAGGGCAGGTCGAGCTTGCCCTTGAAGAAGTCTCCGGTGCCGGGAGCGGCGTCGGTGTCGGCATTGGGTCCGCTGCGGTCATAGGCGCAGCTGGTCGAGCCGTTGCGGCCGTCGGTCACATCGGCGGCATAGCTGCCGACATTGACGCCGGAGGCATAAGGAGCGAGCGCAATCCGCACCTTGTTGGGGGTGCCGGCGTCGGGGAGCAGGATGTCGATCAGGTTGAGGGTCGCGTCCTTCAGCGCGACGATCTTGGAGCAGGGATCGCACATGGAGCCGGTGAGGTCGAGCTGCATGGACAGCTCGATGTCCTTCTGCTCGAACCGCGTCGAGGCGTAGACGGGCACGTCGACGGTGTTGAAGCCCATGACGCTGGTCAGAGTCATCGGCACGACTGGGGTGACCGAGATGCTGACGCCGCCGGTCGCCGTGTCGACGTCGATATCCGGCGTCTGGAAGGTGACGTGATGCTCCTCTGCCGTGCCGACATTCGAGAGGAAATATTGCAGAGCGACGGCCTCGGCCTCGGTCTCGGTGCTGCCGTTGAGCAGCGCGCGGCCGCCGGCCAGTGCCGCGGCGTCGACCGCGGCGGCAAACTTGCTTTCGATGTGGCGGATGCGGCCGTAATCGATGGCCACGCCGGCGATGAACGTCAAAGCGATGAACATGAGGCCGAAGAGGATCGCGATGGCGCCGCTCTCGTCGGAAGCGAAGCTGCGCTTGATCGTGGTCGCACCTGACATCGTGGTAACTCCCTGTTCCTGCCGACTGGCGATGGAGGGAGGGGGTGCAATACGGGTGCCCGTCGCGGCGCCTCGAGGCACGGTCGACGGCAACCCGATGCAAAACACTAATTTTCGGTGAACAAGCGTTCCGAAGCCCGCAAATGCAGGGGTTTCGACCGTTCTTAGACGCAGGTTCGGCGCTGCCGAGGCCGCTGCGAAGCGCGATCGGCATTAACTTGCGCTGGTCATTCTGGGACAGGCGCGAAGGGCCGGCCAACGGCTGTCCCGCGATGGAACAGCGGATCGTTCCGCCGAAGTCTCTCTTCAGCGCCTAGAAATCGGAGACGATACCGCCTTTTTCCCAGTCGCCGTAGCGGACGGGATCGGGTCCGGCGCGGCCGCCGATTTCGGTCGCGGGTGCCGTGGCGGCAAGGGCCTCGGCCGCGGTCTTCGCTTCTGCGCGGCGCTGAGCCGCTTCGGCCAGCGCCCGCTCCGCCGCCGGCGAGAGCGGCCGTGCGGGGGTCGCCGCTTTCAAGATGTCCGTCTCGGTCTGGTCGCTGGCCATTTCCACCATATATATCGTCCGACCGGGATCAGGCGAGCCCCGGTCGGCCCTGCGGCATGGGAACCCAAATGGGGCCCGCCGCGTTGTCTGCGACCCGTCCCGTGGGAGTGACCCGATGCCTATGAATTATGCCAAGACGGCGCTGCTGCTGGCGGCGCTGACCGCCATTTTCGTCGCCATGGGGGCGGCGGTCGGCGGTCAGGGGGGCCTGATCGTGGCCTTCATCGCCGCGCTGATCATGAACATGCTGGCGCTCTGGAAGTCAGACAGCGTGGTGCTCAGGATGTTCAAGGCGCGCGAGGTCACCGCCGAGAGCGAACCGGAATACTACGAGCTGGTCCGCGCGCTGGCCGAGCGGGCGGAGCTGCCGATGCCGCGCGTCTACGTGATCGACAATCCGCAGCCGAACGCCTTCGCAACCGGCCGCAATCCGGCCAACGCCGCCGTCGCCGCATCGACCGGGCTGCTGCAGCTTCTGTCGAAGGAAGAGGTGGCGGGCGTCATCGCTCACGAGCTGGCGCATATCAAAAACCGCGATACGCTGACCATGGCCGTGGCGGCGACGATCGGCGGCGCGATCTCGATGCTGGCGCAGTATCTGCAATTCGGGATGCTGTTCGGGGGCCGTCGAGACAGCCAGGGCGGCCTCGGCTGGATCGGCGCCATCGTCGCCATGCTCGTCGCGCCGTTCGCGGCCATGCTGGTGCAGATGGCCATCAGCCGCTCGCGCGAGTATCAGGCGGACCGCCTCGGCGCCATGATCGCCGGCAATCCCTACTGGCTTGCCTCGGCCCTGCAGAAGATCAACGCTGCGGTGCGGCGCATTCCCAATCCGGCCGCCGAGCGCGTGCCGGCGGCGGCGCACGTGTTCATCATCAATCCGCTCACCGGCCAGGGCGTCGACAACTGGTTCTCGACCCACCCCAACACCGACAACCGGATTGCGGCGCTGAAGGAGCTGGCCGACCAGCTTGGCATTCGCGGAGACGGCACGTTCGCCGACGGCGCCGCTCTGCCGGGCAGCTCGGCAGGTGGCGGCCCGTGGTCGGAGCAGGCCGCGCCGCGCCGCCCGCGCTCACCCTGGGGCTGACGGTAGGGGTTGACGGCGGCTGGGTCCGCATGCGCTAGACCTTTGTTGAGACCGACGATTCACGCTTCGGACTGATAAGGTCTGAAGCGATCGTGGTCTGGAAACCTCCTCCACCTTCAGGGACCGAACCACGTGGCATCGCCGGGCGCCGGGAAGCGCGATCGAAAAGACCGCAACCGGAAGCCGCCGCGCGGTCCGTCAGCCGATCCACCGCCGACGTCGCGGCGAAAGATGCCGCCCGGCTTCGAGGCCCGGCAGGCTGCGGTGCGCGCCATTGCCGGCGTTCTGGAGCAGCGGCGGCCGTTCGAGGACGTGGATGACAGCCGCGACGGGCTCGAGCCGCGCGACCGCGCCTTCGCCCGCCTCATCGCCGCGACCGTGCTGCGCCGGCACGGCGAGCTGGCCGCGGTCCTCAAAACCTTCCTGACCAGGCCGCTGCCGGATCGGACCGGTCGGCTCTGGCCGATCCTCCTGTCGGGGACCGCACAGCTTCTCGCTCTCGAAACGCCGGCCCATGCCGCCATCAGCCTGGCTGTCGACCAGTGCCGCGCCGATCAGAACGCCCGCCATTTTGCCGGCCTCGCCAACGCCGTGCTCCGCCGGGTGGCCACCGAAGGACCGGCCCTGCTCGCAAGCGCCGATGCCGTCACTCTCAACATTCCGAGCTGGATGCTCGACCGCTGGACGCGCCATTACGGCGAAGCCACGGCCCGTAGCATCGGTGCCGCCTCGCTCGCCGAAGCGCCGCTCGACCTCGGCGTGAAAGGTGACGCCGTGAGCTGGACGGAGCGGTTGTCAGGGAGCCTGTTGCCCACGGGGTCGATCCGTCTCTCGGGCGGCGGGCGCATCGCCGACCTGCCGGGCTATGCCGAGGGCGAATGGTGGGTGCAGGACGCGGCCGCGGCGCTGCCTGTGCTGCTGCTCGGCGATGTGAAGGGTCGGACGGTCGCCGACCTTTGCGCCGCACCCGGTGGTAAAACGGCTCAGCTCGCCGCCGCCGGCGCGACGGTTGTTTCCGTCGAGCAGGCACCGGAGCGTGCCGCGCGCCTCGAGGACAATCTCGCGCGATTGAAGCTGCATGCCGAGGTCGCGGTCGCCGATGTCGGCACCTGGTCGCCCGGGCGAACCTTCGACGCGGTGCTGCTCGATGCACCCTGCACCTCGACCGGCACCATCCGCCGCCATCCGGACATTCTCCACCTGAAGCGCGCGAGCGATCTCGCGCCCCTCGTCGAGGTGCAGTCGCGGCTGCTGGCGAATGCCGCGACGCTGGTCGCAACGGGCGGGCTGCTGGTCTACTGCTCGTGCTCGCTCGAACCGGAAGAGGGTGAGCAAGGCATCGCGGCCTTTCTTGCGGCGCAGCCTGGTTTCGAGCGCGTTCCTCTGGCGGCCGGGGAGCGGGGGATCGCCGCGGAGTGGATTTCACCGCTCGGCGATCTGAGGACTTTGCCGTTTCATCAGCCGTTACCCGATCCCGCTGCGGCCGGGCTCGACGGCTTTTTCGCCTGCCGACTGAGGCGCTTGCGCTGACGGCGCTTGTTACGGTCTGTGGTCGCCCACCAGCTGGCTCGGTGCCTGCCCTTGTTTTGGCCCCCTGCCGACGCTAACCCCACCCGTGGGAGGGTGGATCCGGCATGAGTGTCACCGAGCGAATTCGCATTGTCCGACTGACAGCCGACCGGTCGCGCCGCGCGGCGGTGTCGCGGCTGCTCTATTCGCCGCTGCTCCGCTGGCGGTTCGGTGCGCCGGCCGCCGATCAGCTCCTGATCGTTCCGCAGGAGTTGCGCACCGCCGATCCGAGCTTCTGGCACGAAATCCAGCTCGGCCAGTTCGGGCTGGCCGGCACCATCGCGGAACTCAAGGGACGCTCGCCGTTCGAAATCCGGCCGCCCAACGCCGCCTGGACCCGGTCCCTGCACGGCTTCGGCTGGCTGCGGCACCTCGATGCCGCCGACCAGGAGGAGGCGCGTGCCGCCGCGCGGCGGCTGGCGGTCGAATGGATCGTGCGCCGGCGCAGCCATCCACCGCTCGCCACCGATCCCGCGGTGACCGGACGCCGGCTCATCTCTTGGCTGTCGAACTCGTCGCTGCTGCTCGATCGCGCGGACGTGGCGACCTACGAGGCGATCACCAAGAGCCTCGGAGCCGAACTGGTCTGGCTGGCCGCCAACTGGCGGCAGGGCGCCGACGGGTATCCGCGACTGCTTGCTCTGATCGCGCTGGTGCTGGCCGACCTGTGCGTCGCCGGTCACGATCAGCATTTGATGGACGCAGAGCGACACTTCGCCCAGGAGCTTTCGCGGCAGATCCTGGCCGATGGCGGTCACGTCTCGCGCAATCCGGCCGTGCTGGTCGAACTGATGCTCGATCTCCTGCCGCTGCGTCAGTGCTTTGCCGCTCGCAACCGGCAGCCGCCCGAGGCGCTTCTCAACTGTCTGCGCCGCATTCCCGTCATGCTGCGCTTCCTGCGCCTCGGCGACGGCATGCTGGCGCGATTCAATGGCGTTTCGGTCGCGCTGCCGGCCGGCCTCGCGACCGTGCTCGCCTACGACGACCGCCACGACGTGCAGCCGGGACTGGCGCCCAATGCGCGTTATGCGCGGCTCTCGCGCCATACCACCGTCGTGCTCATGGATGCGGGAGGGTCACCGCCGCTGGAGGCCGCAGCCGAGGCACAGTCCGGATGCCTGTCGTTCGAAATGAGCACCGGCACACAGGCGGTGTTCGTCAACGGCGGCGCGCCGGGCGCGGCCGAATCGTCCTGGCGAGCTGCGGCCCGAGCCACGGCCAGTCACAACACGCTCTGCCTCGCCGAAAAGTCATCTGCGGAGCTGGTCATCAACAGGCGTCTCGAGGCCTTGATCGGCGGAGCGGTGATCAAGGGTCCGCATGCGCTCGACGTACACGTGGTCGATCAGGCCGGCGCCATCGAGGCGGTGGCTTCCCACGACGGCTATCGCGAGCGGTTCGGCCTCATTCACACCCGCCGGCTGGTGCTGTCGGCGGATGGAGAGCGGCTGTCGGGGCTCGACCGGCTGGCCGGCGCGCGCGTGAGCGTTCGGTTGCGCGAGGACCTGCCTTTCGCCATTCATTTCCACCTGCACCCGGAGATCGATTGCCGGCTGGCGGCGGGCGGCCGCTCTGCCGACATCCTGCTGCGCGGCGGCAAGGTGTGGCGCTTCTCGGCCGACGACCTGATTCCGTCCATCGAGGACGGCACCTACTTCGCCGATAGCTCCGGCGCGAGGAACGCTCTGCAGATCGTGCTGCGCGGCTCGACTTTCGGCGAAACCGAGGTGGCCTGGCGCGTCGAGGCGGTCCGTTGAGACGGGGACAACCCGCAGCGGCCGGTCGGGCCGGGTTTTCTCGTGCCGCCGGCCATGGTACGCGGCCGATCATCGGTAAAGAAGCAGCGGAGCACACATGACAGCAGGTCTGCAGACGATCCGCCGCGCGCTGATCTCGGTGTCTGACAAGAGCGGTCTCGTGGAGCTTGGTCGGGCGCTCGCAGAGCACGGCGTCGAGCTGGTCAGCACGGGGGGCACCGCGGCGGCCCTCGCGGCAGCCGGGCTGGCGGTCAAGGACGTTTCCGCCCACACCGGCTTTCCCGAGATGATGGACGGCCGCTTGAAGACACTGCATCCCAAAGTGCATGGCGGACTGCTGGCGATCCGCGGTGATGCCGGCCACGAGAGCGCCGCCCGAGACCACGCCATCGCGCCGATCGACCTGCTGGTGGTCAATCTCTATCCCTTCGAGGCGACCGTCGCGAAGGGGGCTCCCTACGAGGACTGCGTCGAGAACATCGACATCGGCGGCCCGGCGATGATCCGTGCGGCGGCCAAGAACCACGCCGGCGTGGCCGTCGTCGTCGACGCGGCCGACTACGCCGCCGTCCTCGACGAGATGCGGGCGAACGGAGGAGCGACGACCTTCGCCCTGCGTCAGAAGCTCGCCGCCAAGGCGTATGCGCGCACCGCCGCCTACGATGCGGCGATCGGCGGATGGTTCGCCGAAACGCTGCACGACCCCGCTCCCGAATGGCGCAGCTTCGGAGGCCGGCTCGCGCAGGCGCTGCGCTATGGCGAGAATCCGCACCAGTCGGCGGCGTTCTACGTCTCTGGAACTCGTCGACCCGGCGTCGCGACGGCCGTTCAGCACCAGGGCAAGGAGCTTTCCTACAACAACCTCAACGATACCGATGCGGCCTTCGAGCTGATCGCGGAGTTCGATGCGTCGATCGGGCCGGCAGTGGCCATCATCAAGCACGCCAATCCGTGCGGTGTGGCCGTCGGCATCTCGCTTGCGGACGCCTATCGCAAGGCGCTCCGCTGCGACTCGGTCAGCGCCTTCGGTGGCATCATCGCCGCCAACCGGCCGCTCGACGCCGAGGCGGCCGAGGAGATGACGCGCATCTTCACCGAGGTCGTGATCGCGCCGGACGCGACGCCCGAAGCGAAGGCCATCTTCGCGGCCAAGAAGAACCTGCGCCTGCTTACGACGGGGGGACTGCCCGACCCGCGGGCGCCGGGGACGATCGTGCGCTCGCTGGCCGGCGGACTTCTCGTTCAATCCCGCGACAACGGCGTGGTCGGCGATCTCGAACTGAAAGTCGTCACAAAGCGTGCGCCGACCAGCACCGAGCTTGCCGATCTGAAGTTCGCCTTCCGCGTCGCCAAGCACGTCAAATCCAACGCCATCGTCTATGCTCTCGGCGGCGCGACGGTCGGCATCGGCGCCGGACAGATGAGCCGCATCGATTCGACCCGCATCGCGGCCTGGAAGGCGGGCGAGGCGGCGAAAGCCGCGGGCCTCACCGAACCGCTGAAGTCGGGGTCGGTGGTCGCTTCCGACGCCTTCTTTCCCTTCGCCGACGGGCTGATCGCGGCGGCCGACGCTGGCGCCACGGCCATCATCCAGCCGGGCGGCTCCATGCGCGACGACGAGGTGATCGCCGCCGCCGATGCGCGCGGTCTGGCAATGGTATTCACCGGGTTGCGGCATTTCCGGCATTGAGGCATTGGTAATCGACCATGATCACAACGCTGCGCCCTGCCGAAAGAAGCGATCGCGACGTGATCCGGCACTGGCTGGCCCGGCCCGACATCCAGGAATGGTGGGGTCCCGTTGCGCAGACCGAGGCGGAAGTCTCGATCGCGCTCGACAGCCCGCACGCGATCTGCCGCATCATAGAATGCGAAGGGATGCCGGTCGGATACGCCCACGCCATCGACGCGGCGGTGTGGGGCGATGCCCTTCCTGCGGAATTGACGCCCGGCACCTGGGATCTCGATCTCTTCATCGCCTCGCCGTCGCATCGCGGTGTCGGCGCGGGCGCGGCGGCCCTCTCCCTGCTCAAGGACGAGGTGTTTTCGACCACGCTGGCCGTTGCCGTCTGTATTTTCGCTTCCGTGAAGAACGAAGGCGCGGTGCGCGCCTACGAGAGGGCCGGCTTCCGCTGGCAGCGCATCTGGCACGAACCCTCGGTCGGCCCGCAGTGGTTCATGATTGCCGAGCGGTCGGATTGCTGAGCTTCCGGTTCTCCCGGACCGGGATCATCAGCAGGATGCCGAGCACCAGGAAGGCGAGGATCGCCGCCATGCCGTAGCGCTGGCTGCACGTCAGCGCGGTAACGGTCGCGACCGCGAAGGGGGCAGCGAAGGCGGTCACCTTTCCCGAGAAGGCGAAGAGCCCGAAATACTGTGTGATCTTGTCGGGCGGCGCGAGGCGGGCGAGCAGCGTGCGGCTTGCGGCCTGCACCGGCGCTGCGACGACGCCGAGCAGGATCGCGAAGGCGAGGAACATCCGCTCTCCGATCGAGGAGAAGGGAGAGGACCCCGGCGCCTTCGGCTCCACCTCGGTCGTGAACAGGATGTGTGTCTTGTCGATCGACAGGATGCCGATC
Organism: Hyphomicrobium sp.; assembly: GCA_052388455.1. GTDB lineage: Bacteria > Pseudomonadota > Alphaproteobacteria > Rhizobiales > Hyphomicrobiaceae > CAZSNH01. The sequence continues at coordinate 29,933 of JBQTIA010000135.1, read as the reverse complement.
GCGCCCGCGGTCAGCAGCAGCAGAGAACCGATGATCACCGTCTTGGAGCCGAGCCGGTCGTCGAGCGGGCCGCCGATCAGTGCGCCGAACATGCCGGTGATCGAGAGGATGATTCCAAAGATGCCGAGTTCCAGCGGTCCCCAGCCGAACACCGCCGCGCCGTAGATGCCGCCGAAGGCGAAGATCGCCGAAAGCCCGTCCGCGTAGATCATGCGCGCCACGAGGAAGAGCAGCATGTCGCGATCCTGCGGCAGCGCTTTGACGGTGGCCCAGAGTTCCCTGCCGGCGCTATGGCTGTTGACGCCGAGCGGACGCGCGACGGGCCGCACATCCGGTACGAAAAGAAAAAACGGGAGCATGAAGACGAGGAACCAGCCGGCTGCGAATGGACCGACGAAGCGGTCGCCCTCGCGGCTCGCCGTATTGAGCGCCAGCAGCGGGTCGAGGCCTATGATTGTCTTTCCGGTCGCCGGATCGGCGACGATCAGCCCGGCCATGATCGCGAGACTGACGAGGCCGCCGGCGTAGCCGACGGCATAGCCGAGGCCCGAGAGGCGTCCCATCTGATCCTGCGGGACGAGCGTCGGCATCATCGCATTGGTGAACACGGTGGTGAACTCGATGGCCGCCGTGGCGACAACGAAAGCCGCCAGCACCAGCCAGATGGTGGCCTGCGAGGCCGCCGGCACGGCCAGCCACAGCACCGAGAGGCTGGCAACAAACACCAGCGAGAACAGCGCGATCCACGGTTTGCGCCGGCCGCGCCCGTCGGCGAGGGCGCCGAGCAGCGGACTGCCGATGGCGATCAGCACGCCGGCCGCCGCCGCCGCGTAGCCCCACAGCGCCTGTCCCCACGCCTTCTGCTGCTCGCCGCACTCTCCGGCCGCCTGCACGGCAGACGCGGCCGTGCCGCCATCGCCTACAACGATGTTGGCGAAGTAGGGGGCGAACAGGAAGGTCAGCACCAGCGTGTAATAGGGCTGCGCTGACCAGTCGAACATCACCCACGAGGTCCGCGCTCTGAGCGGCGCCGCCTCGCGCACCGCTCCCTCGGTCGCAACTGCTGGACTGTGCACGGCCGTTGTCCCTCTCATGCGCCTCGCCGGGTTGTCTTGGCCGGCGGTGTCGTGCCGAGCCCCCTCGGCAGAATGCTTAAATTTCAGTCGGAAAGGCTCTAGCACGAAAAGGCTGTCTCGAAACGGGATCGCGCTAACGAATTGGGAACCATGTCGACCTATTGTGCCAGAGCCCGAACCTCGGCCGCGTTGGGCGGCCGCCGCGCACGCCGCCTTTGGCAACGGCATCGCCCTGTGGAAGGACGCCGGCAATGGAAGTCGAATTGGTGCGGTTCGTCGGCGCCGGTCTGGCCGTCACCTTTGCGGGTCTGTCGCAACGGCCTTCGAGCCTCGCGGAAACCGACGGCTACCGTTTGATCGCCACTCTCTCCGTCGAACGTCCGACCGAACTCAGATCGCTGATCGAAGACTGCAGCCGGAACCTTTGCCGGGGCTGGTCCGAGGCCCGCGTACCGGCCCCCGTCGTCGCCCAGCATCTGCTGGCGCTGTCCACCATCCTGCCCACCGCCTCGGGCCCGCAGCCGGCATGGATCCGAGCGCTGCTGGAGCGGCCTTCCCACGGCATCGATCGTCCGCTCGCCGACGAGCTGGCCCGCACGGCTGCCGCCGAGATCGTGAGCGCCGCGTCCGCATCGGGCGAATTGCAGCGCTCCGGACTGCTGGTGCACGTCAGCCTCATCCTCGTTCACCGGCTGCTGGAGGCGCTGATCGTCAACGCCGACCTCGTCGAGTCGCTGCGCAGCGCCGGTGGTCACCATGCCGAACCTTCCAAGGATGACGCCGGCCCCTCCGACGACCTGTCGGCCATCGACCGGCTGGAGATCGCCATCGGCCACTGCGCGCCTGCGATCTGCCCGGAGCCGATGCTGGCCGCCCTCGTGGCCCACGAACTCGGACGCGGATTGGCCACGTCGGCCATCGAAGCGGCGCTCGAAAGCAAGGCCGTCGCCTGCCAGGACCTGCTGTGCGAGCTGCGGACGCTGCAGGGGGAAACCGCAGAGACAGAAGTCGCCGGGACGTTCGAAGCGCTGCGCACGGCGCTCGCCTTCGGCCGCCTTCCCGAGGTCGATGCCGAGCTGGCCAGGGCGGAAAGTGCCGAGCAGGCAACTCTCGACGGCGATGGCGAGGACACGGCGGGCGGTCAACGTCCGGCCGTCGCGTTCCGCACCCTGCGCGCCCGCCTCGACGAGCTGCGCGGCAACTGGCAGAGCGCGGCCCGCCACTACGCGGTCGCCCGGCGCTACTGTCCGAGCATGGATGTGCGCGGCCGCTGGTCGCTGATGATGCGCCAGGCCGCGGCCCTCAACCGCCACGGGCTGCTGGTCGACGACGTGAGGTCGCTGTTCGAGGCGGCGCAGATTCATGCCGAGGCGGGTGGTCTGCTGCAGGAGCACGATGCCCCGCTCGACTGGGCGCTGGCGCATGTCGAGCTCGGCAACCTGCTGCTCAATCTGGCCGAGCGCGAAGGCCGCCCGGAGCGCTACCTCGCCGCCGCCCTGCACTTCAAGCCGGCCGTCGACGTCTTCTCGCGGCTCGGCGCCATGGACGACTGGGCCCTGGCGCAGCTCGGCCTCGCCCGCGCGCAGCGTGGACAGGGAGAATTCCAGGGCGACCCCGTGACCCTCGCCGATGCGGCGTTCGCCTTTCGCGCCGCGCTCGGGATCCTGCACGCCGGCCGCTCGCCTGCCGATTGGGCCGCGGCGAAGACCGGCCTCGGTCTCACCCTCGTGCGGCTGGCGGAGGAGACCGGCGAGACGGGCCTGGTCGAAGACGCCATCGCCGCCCTCAAACTGGTGCGCTCCGGGCTCTCGGAGGCCGCGGCACGGCCGATCGAAGCGGCGCTCGGACGCGCCTATGTCGTGCTGGCCGGCGAGAAGGACGATGTAGCCGTCCTGAGCGAGGCCGTTGTGTGCTTCTCGCGGGCGCTCAGCCAGGAAACTCACGCCGCACGAACGGACGACACCGCCCCGCTTCTGCGGGCGCTCGGAACGGCGCTCTGGGCGCTAGGCGAAGCCGCCGGCGACCGGGTTCGGCTGGACGTGGCACGTGAGACGCTGGTCGCCGCCCGCGAGCGCTATGCCGCCGTCGGCGACGACGGGTCTGTCGAAGCGGTACAGGGCGAGATCGGCAATCTCGATCTCGTCCTCACCCGCCTGCGCCGCTCGCAACGCCACGGGCCGGGACGTCCGCGCTTCAAGGCCTGAGAATCGCGTCAGCGCCAGTCCGTGGTCGTGTGGGCGTCGATGATGCCGGCGATGGTCGCTCGCACCTCGGCCAGTCCGGCGCCTTCCTCCGAGGACGTCGCGAGGACAATAGGAAACGCCGCGGCGTGTTTGACGATCGCCTTCGCGGTGGCGTCGCGGACGGCGTCGAGGGCCGGCGCGGAAATCTTGTCGGCCTTGGTCAGCACCACCTGATAGGTCACCGCGGCCTGATCGAGCAGCTCCATGATGGTGCGATCGACGGCCTTAAGTCCGTGGCGGGCATCGATCAGCAGCAGCACGCGCGCGAGTGTCGGCCGGCCCTTGAGATAATCCTTGATCAGCTCGGTCCACGCTTCGACCTTGGCCTTCGGAGCTTCGGCAAAGCCATAGCCCGGCATGTCGACGAGGTAGGCGCGCACCAGTGCCGGCATGAAAAAGTTCAGCTCCTGCGTGCGCCCCGGCGTGTTGGAGGCCCGCGCCAGCCCGCTGCGGCGGGTGATGGCATTGATGAGGCTGGACTTGCCGACGTTCGAGCGGCCGGCAAAGGCGATCTCCGGCCGGTCGGCCGGCGGCAGGAATTCGAGCGCCGGCACGCTCTTCAGGAACTGCGTCGGTCCCGCAAACAGCTTGTCGCCGGCATCCAGCTCCTCGGGCGACCATTCGACCTGCACCGCGTCGCTCCCTGCCTCGGTCACGACTTGCCCGGCCGATCCGTTTTGCCGAGCGCGAGCTGCTTGGCGAGATTGAGATTGGCTTTGGCGTCGTCGCCAGCCTCGCCATTGCCGGAGTTGAGGACCTTTCTCAGCCGGTTGTAGGCGTCGTTGATCTGCTTGTCGCTCGCACCAGACTTCAAGCCGAGAATCTGCAGCGCGTCGCCCTTCGTTTTCGGCGTCCGGCTCAAGGGTTCGCCGTGATCACCAGTGGTCGCCGCACCGATTGCCGGTGCCGGGGAAGGCGCCGCCACCGCACCCGCTGTCGCCGTGGCCGGTTCGGATCGCCTTAGCAGCCCGAAAATCGGCCCGAACGTCTTTTTGACGTTGTCCATCAGGTGGATTTCGGCGCCGGCCTTCTTCGTGATGTACCACTGCTGGGCGATCGACAGGATGTTGTTCCACGCCCAGTAGATGACGAGGCCCGCCGGAAACGAGGCGAGAAGGAAGGTGAAGAGCACCGGCATCCAGGCGAACATCGCCTGCTGGATGGGGTCCGGCTGTGGCGGGTTCAGCTGCATCTGGACCCACATCGTGATGCCCATGATCAGCGGCCACGCGCCGATTTGCAGGAACTCCGGCACGCCGAAGGGCAGAAGTCCGAACAGATTGAACATCGATGTCGGATCGGCGGCCGAGAGATCCCTGATCCAGCCCACGAACGGCGCATGGCGCATGTCGATCGAGACGAACAGCACCTTGTAGAGCGCAAAGAAGACCGGGATCTGCACCAGGATCGGCAGGCAGCCGGCGAGCGGATTGATCTTTTCCTTCTGATAGAGCGCCATCAGCTCCCGCTGCTGCTGCTCCTTGTTGTCTTTGAATCGCTCGCGCAGCGCTTCCATCTGCGGCTGCAGCTTTTTCATCTTGGCCATCGATTCGTAGCTCTTGTTGGCCAGCGGGAAGAACGCCAGCTTGACGAGCACGGTGACGGCGAGAATGGCGAAGCCGAAGTTGCCGAGGATTCCGTAAAGCCAGTCGATCACGTGATAGAGCGGCTTGGTGAAGAAGTAGAACCAGCCCCAGTCGATCAGCAGCTCGAACTTGTCGATGGCATGCGAAACCTCGTAGCCCTCGACGAGTTTCACCTGCTTGGCGCCGGCGTAGAGATTGCCTTCGACCGTCTGCGATTGTCCGGGTGCGACGGTGAGCGGGGGCAGCGCATAGTCGGTGGTGTAGAACTCCTTGGCGCCGTTGAGTCCGCTGCGGCCCTGGAAGCTCGCCATGTAGGGCGACTTCTGATTGGGAATGAGCGCGGACGCCCAGTATTTGTCGGTGATGCCGAGCCAGCCGCCGACCTTGTTGTCGAACGACTTGTTGCCGCCGTCCTCCAGCGCATCGCTGTAGCTGATCTCCTTCAGGCCGGCATCGCCCGGCACACCGATCAGGCCCTCGTGCAACACACCGATGCCGGACGTCACCGGAGTGCCGAGCCGGTAGAGCAGCGCGAACGGGCGCAGCGTCACCGCGCCGGTCGACTTGTTGTCGACCTCCTCGGTGATTTTGAGCATGTAGTGCTCATCGATGGCGATCGTGCGCCGGAACGTCAGGCCCTCGCCGTTGTCCCACACCAGCTTGACCGGCGTCGTCGGCGTGAGGCTGCCGGAGCCTTCCGCGGTCCATAGCGTCTCCCCGTCGGGCAGCTTCAGGCGTCCATCGGCGGTGTTCAGCCAGCCGTACTTGGCGAAGTAGGCCTGCGGGGCTGACGGCGGTGAGAAGAGAACCACGGCCGGACTGGCCGGATCGACGGTCTCGCGGTACTTGACCATCACCAGATCGTCGATCAGGCCGCCCTTCAGCGCGATCGATCCCTTGAGCGAAGGCGTGTCGACGGCGATGCGCGGGCTCTGCTTCAAAGCGTCGTCGCGCGTGGCCACCTGCGCCGCGCTGGTCGCCGATGGGGCCGCGCCGCTCACCGGGGCGACCACGGTGGCCTGCGGCGTGACCGGCGCCGTGCCCTTGGCGGCCTGCTCCTGCTCCAGCTTGACCTTGGCCAGCCGATCCTGCTGATCGCGCAACTGTGGTGCTGCGTAGAAATACTGCCACCCGAGCATCACCATCATGGAGAGCACGACGGCAATCAGCAGATTCTTTTGCGATTCAGGGTCTTGCGACTGCATGGGGGCCTCGGGTTCGGCAGCGTGCGGCGCGCGCGCCTCGGTCGACACTCAATCCACGAGTGGAACGGCAAACAAAAGAGGACAACGGGTCACTGGTGGCGGTCCATTCGGCCAGATCGGCTCGCCACGCGATAGACCGGATGGGAGCCGCTGTTCGAAACGACGAGCCGTCCGACAGGCAGGTGGGTCGGGAACCCCGGCGGGAATCAGTCCGGCTAGTGTGATGATTTCGAAGTCCGCTTCACACTTTGCGGCTGGCTGAGTAGCGGACTTCGAAATTTGAATCACACTAGAATCATAGACTTGCTAGTGTCCTTTCGATCGCGAAGGCCGTTCGGAGAGTGCGGAAGACTATGACGGACTTCGCGACCGGGACACTAGCGTCCGGCCTTGCGATCCTGCTGGCGGCCCGGAGCGTGATGCACGCGATGAAACGCCTGTTCAAGGTCTTTTTTGAGGATGTCGAACGCGCACTCGCGGGCCGCGCTGCGCGCGATGATCACGTAATCCCGATCGGACCGGGCATGATCTAGGACGGCGACGACGGCAGCCTTGAGGCGACGCCGGATGCGGTTTCTGTCGACCGCGCCGCCGAGCGCCTTGGTGACCGTGAATCCGACCCGCGGTCCGGGCGGACCCGGCTCGGCCGTCCGCGGCTTCGATTCGAGAACGAAGGTGTCCTTCGCGCAGCGTGAACCGCCGCGCAGCCTGAGAAATTCCGAGCGCTTCTTGAGCGTGACGAGCGCCACACGACCCACCCGAGAGTGCCAGGCCCTGGAATATAAGGCACTGGAGCATTCGGCCTTGCGCCCGACGACCAGCCCCCGACCGGTCGCAACATCTTAAGCGGAGAGACGCTTGCGGCCCTTGGCGCGACGGCGGGCGAGAACTTTGAGTCCGCCGGCCGTTTCCGAGCGTTTTCTGAAGCCGTGCCGGCGCTTGCGCACGAGTTTGCTGGGCTGGTAGGTCCGCTTCACGAGACTGCTCCGTCAAAGACAAATCGGGCCGCCCGACGTCCGCTCGGCGGCTTCGGAGACGACCCATGTTCTGGAATTTGAGCGCTTTATAGGGGCCGCTTTCGCCCAAGTCAACGCGACGTACGACACCAGCAGGGGCTGGCTTGCGACGGCGGAAGCCGTCAGACCTTCCACTTGATCGAGCAGCCCATCGAGGGGTGCTGCTCGCGCGGTCCCCGGCCCGTCTCGGCGACGCCCTTCATCGCCTCGAACAGCTCACGCCGGGCCGAGGGCGGCGCCGGGTTGCGCCCGCTGGCATCGATCCGGCCCCGGTATTGCAGCTCCATGCGGGCGTTGAAGCCGAAAAAGTCCGGCGTGCACACCGCCAGGTAGGCGCGTGCGACCTCCTGGGTCTCGTCGTAGAGGTAGGGAAATGGAAAGCCGTGCCGCCGCGCCTCGGCCTGCATATGGGCATAGTCGTCCTCGGGATAGGCTTCGGCATCGTTCGAGGAGATGGCGACCGACGAAACTCCGAGCCCGGCCAGTTCGCGGGCGTCCCTCACCAAGCGGTCGACGACCGCCTGGACGTAGGGGCAATGGTTGCAGATGAACATGATCAGCGTGCCGCGCGGGCCCTTGAGGTCGTTGAGCGCGTGCAGGCGGCCGTCGGTCCCCTGCAGGCGGAACGCGGGCGCCTTCCAGCCGAAATTGCAGAGCGGGGTCGCCTCGGCCATGGTCCGCCTCCCTTGGTTCGGTTTGGTCGCCGCAGCAGCAGCCGCAATTCCCACCCACGTCAACGCTAATCGCAGGTGTCCGTTGCCGCTCTGCGGTCCGGCGTCTTACGGACATTCAGTAGCGCCGGCAGGCACGTAAAGTCGAGCGACGGTGCTGAGGACCTGCCTTGTGAACAATCCGAACGGCCGCCCGTCCGAAGAGCCCCCGCACTCGCGCGCCGAGCCGCGCAGGATCAGTGCCATCTCGCCCGGTGCCCTGTTCGAGCGGATGGTGCGATACTTCGCGCGCGACACGGCAGCCGGCGGCGCTCGGCCCAATCCCGTGCGGCGGCGCGTCTATGAAATCCTCGAAGCGGGCCACGGCGACGACGCGGCGAGCAAGCTGTTCGACGGCGCTCTCGTCACCCTCATCCTGCTCAATATCGCGGCCTTCATCGCCGAAACGGTGCCGTCGATCGCGGAGGCGTATGGTTCTCAGCTGCAGGCGTTCGAACTCGTCTCGGTTGCGATTTTCACCATCGAGTATCTGCTGCGCATGTGGGCCGCCGTCGAGGTTCCCTTCCTCAAGCGGCTGCCGCCGGCGCAGGCACGGTTCCGTTTTGCCCGTCGCGGGTCGCAGGTCATCGACCTCCTCGCCATCCTGCCGTTCTATCTGGCGCAGTTCTTCAACATCGATCTCAGGGTGCTGCGCGCCTTGCGGCTGCTGCGCTTCCTGAAGCTGTCGCGCTATTCGCCGGCCATGCACTCGCTGCTGCGCGTGCTCCAGAACGAACGCCGCTCGCTGATGGGCGCCGCGCTGCTGCTGGTGGCCGCCCTGCTGTTCGCCTCGACCGGCATCTACTATCTCGAAAGCGCGGCGCAGCCCGACAAATTCGGCTCGGTGCCCGAATCGGCCTGGTGGGCGATGGCGACGCTGACCACCGTCGGCTACGGCGACATCTATCCGGTGACGCCGCTCGGCCGGCTGTTCGGCGGGTTCGTGATGATCACCGGGCTTTGCATCCTGGCGCTGCCGGTGGCGATCATCGCGGCCGGGTTCGCGCAGGAGGTGGCGCGGCGCGACTTCGTGGTCAACTGGTCGCTCATGTCGCGCATCCCCATGCTCTCGCAGCTCGACGCGCGCGAGGTCGGCGAAGTGATGCCGCTGCTGCACGCGCACAACCTGCCTCCGAACGTCGAGGTGCTGGCTGAAGGCAGCGAGGCGACCGCCATTTATTTCATCGCCTCGGGCCGCGTGAAGTTCAAGCGCGCCGACGGCGAGCAGGTGTTCTCCACCGGCGAGGTCTTCGGCATCATCGCCATGCTCGACAACGACCTGCACGCGGGCTCGTTCGTCACCGCAGCGAAGTGCCGGCTCCTGAAGCTGCACAAGGAGGATTTCCACCGTCTCGAGACGGCCAACGCGGCGATTGCCGCCCACATCCGCCGTACCGCTGCCGAGCGCCGCCGGGCCAGGGAGGAGCGTGCCGCCGCGAAGGACGCTGCCGTGCAACCAACCGCTACAGAATGAAGTCGGAACTCGTGAGCAGCGTGTTGTTGGTCGTGTACACGCTGAGATCGAAATCGGAGATGCTATCGCCATTGACGTCCGCCCGAAGCAGCGTATAGGCGCGGCCGGCGTCGTCGACGGATGCGATCACGCGCATTTGTCCTGGGCCAGCGACGGCGTCGCTGCCGACGAGGATGAACTCCTGATTGCCGGTGCTTTGAGCCCGCTGGTCCGCGTCGATGGCGGAGAGATCAATGGTGTCGCCGGCGCCGATGATGACGCCATTGACCACCGGATCGCGCTGGAAATCCGTGATGATGTCGCGCTGACCGGAGTTGCCGCGCGAGTCAAGTGCACTGAAGAATTTGAAGACGTCGGCGCCGGCCTCGCCGGTCATGACATCTCGACCGCGGCCGCCCGAAATCGTGTCCACGCCAGCGCCGCCGAGGATCGTGTCGCGCCCGCCCAGGCCGGACAGCGTGTCGTTGCCGCTGCCGCCGCTGAGTTCGTTGTCGTCGTCGTTACCGATCAGCGTGTCGTTGAAGCGCGAGCCGATGAGCCCGTCGATGTCAAATAGGGTGTCGCCGGCCGCGTCGTTGAACTGCGCGTTGCTGTCAAGGCCCGGACGAGCCAGGGCGACGCTGACGCGGCCGTTGGAGCTTTCGTAGCTCGCGACGTCGAATCCAGGACCGCCCCTCAGCGTGTCGCCGCCGCCGCGGCCCTCGAGGACATCATTGCCGGCATCGCCCGCCAGCGTTTCTGCGAAGTTGCCGACCTTGCCGCGGAAAATGTCGTCGTAGTTCGATCCCCGTAGCTCCTCGATGGAAATCAGCCGGTCGCCGGCCGCATCGCCGTTCGAGAACGTGCCGGCGGCCCTGACCGTCGAAAGGGATTGAGTGGTGAGTGAGAGGTCGACTTCGACCGCGCTCAAAGCGCTGGTGTACTGGGCCACGTCGTGGCCGTAGCCGCCGTCGAGGGTGTCGGCGCCGCCGCGGCCTTCGAGCACATCGTCGTTGCCGTAGCCACGCAGAATATTCGCGAAGACGTCGCCGTAGAATTCGTCGCGGTAGTCGTTGCCGGCAATGTTCTCCACGCGGGCGACAGTCAGAATTCCGCCCAAGGCCGTCTCGCCGACACCGGATTCGAGATCGAGAAGATTGGTCGGCAGGCTCGCGGGTACGCCGCCGATCCAAGTGTAGGCCGAGACGAATTTCACCCAGTCCGCATGTTCGCCCCCGTCGAGGCTGAGCGAGCCGTCGAGAAAGACCTCGACGTTGAGGTCGTCGTTGCCGTCGCCGCCACTGAGCATGCCGCCAAGGTCGAAGCCTGCATCGGACTCATTTTCGATAGTGAATGCGACATCTGGCTGGTACGACCAGAGGACATCGCGCCCTCCGCCGCCATAGAGATGATCTCTGCCGGAGTTGCCGACGAGCGTGTCGTTGCCGGAATCTCCGAAGACATCGTCGTCGCCGCCGCCGCCGTAGATCGCGTCGTTGCCCTCGCCGCCCGCCAGCGTGTCGTCGCCGGTGTTAGCGATCATGGTGTCGTTTCCGGCCCCTCCGAACATGAACGCGTCGAGGCCGAGCCACGCCTGCCAGTAGTCGTTTGCGGACGTCAATCCATTGAGAAATCTAATGCCCCAGGGGGTCTGGTAGCCGATGAGCGCCATGATCACCTTCAAAGTTGTTGTCGATCGTCCGAAACCAGGGCCGGACGAAAAGAAATGGCGGCACGCGCATTCCGGTCGCCGCTCGTTGTCATGTTCCCAACGTGACAGAAGCGCGCGATCCGCGATGTTCCGCACGTTACACGGCTCGCTCGCTCGCTCGACCGATCGGCATGTGCTATCGGCAGCGGCGAGATCAACCACCCGCACGCGAGTCGAGACACCATGGCGAAGTCCGAGAAGAAGACCCGCACCGAGACCGACACTTTCGGACCGATCGAGGTCGATGCCAGCCGATACTGGGGCGCGCAGGCGGAGCGCAGCCTCGGCAATTTCAAGATCGGCACCGAGCGTCAGCCGCCGTCCGTCATCCGCGCGCTCGGCATCGTCAAGCGGGCCGCAGCCGAGACCAACATGGCGCTCGGCAAGCTCGACCGGAAAATCGGCGACGCCATCGTGAAGGCGGCCGACGAGGTGATCGCCGGCAAGCTCGACGACCATTTCCCGCTCGTCGTCTGGCAGACCGGCTCCGGCACGCAGTCGAACATGAATGCCAACGAGGTGATTTCCAACCGCGCCATCGAGATGCTCGGCGGCGAAATGGGCTCGAAGAAGCCCGTGCACCCGAACGATCACGTCAAGATGGCGCAATCCTCGAACGATACTTATCCGACAGCCATGCACATCGCCTGCGCGGAGGAGATCAACCGGCGCCTGCTGCCGGCGCTGCGCCATCTTCACGCGGCCCTGGCGAAGAAGGCCAAGGCGTGGGAGCGCATCATCAAGATCGGCCGCACGCACACACAGGACGCGACGCCGCTGACCCTCGGCCAGGAATTTTCCGGCTACGCCCAGCAGGTCGAGAACGGCATCGCCCGCATCGAGATGACCATGCCGATGCTGATGCAGCTTGCCCAGGGCGGCACGGCGGTGGGAACCGGGCTCAATGCACCGAAGGGCTTCGCCGAGAAGGTCGCCGAGCGCATCGCGGCCATCACAGGGCTGCCGTTCACCACGGCGCCGAACAAGTTCGAGGCGCTCGCCGCCCACGACGCGATGGTGATGACACACGGCGCCATCAACACGGTTGCCGCGTCGCTGTTCAAGATCGCCAACGACATCCGCTTCCTCGGATCGGGGCCGCGCTCGGGGCTCGGAGAATTGTCGCTGCCCGAGAATGAGCCGGGTTCCTCGATCATGCCGGGCAAGGTCAACCCGACGCAGTGCGAGGCGCTGACGATGGTCTGCGCGCACGTCTTCGGCAATCAAGCGGCGCTGACGTTCGCCGGCTCACAGGGCCACTTCGAGCTGAATGTCTTCAATCCGGTGATGGCCTACAACTTCCTCCAGTCGGTACGGCTGGTCAGCGACGCGGCCGTCTCCTTCACCGACAACTGCGTCAGTGGCATCGAGCCGCGCGAGGACAACATCCGGGCGGGTCTCGATCGCAGCCTCATGCTGGTCACCGCGCTGGCGCCCAAGATCGGCTACGACAACGCGGCCAAGATCGCTAAGACGGCGCACAAGAAGGGGACGACGCTGCGCGAGGAGGCCGTCGGCGGCGGCTACGTGACCGACAGGGAGTTCGACGACATCGTCCGTCCGGAGAAGATGATCGGGCCAGAATGAAGGGGCGAGATTTATCAAACCGGAATAATCGTGCGTTCGCGGATCGGATACCGTCCAGAGCGCAATAAACTGGCGCTGAAAAAATATTGATCCGCTCGGTTCCGTGGGTGGTGTCTCCCGCCAAACCGAACGATTCTCCAAAGGCGTGTGGTAAACTGGCATCGGCCGGCGACGGCGATCCTGCCGGCCGCCGGATTGCCCATGACAAGACCCACGTGCCGGCTGCACTGTGCCGCGCGATGTATGCAGATGCGGGTATTCGTTCGTCGATCATGACTTGAGGGTGAAGTGAGTTCCGACGCGGCCGGCCGTGGTCGCGCCGGAGCCGTGGCTGGCGATCCCCGAATCCTTCGCAGCATCGAGTGTGTATCTGGCGTAAAAATTGACCGGGCGGCGGCACCGGCTCAATGAGGAGTATGTTGCGATGTCGACATTCATCGGTTTGGACCTGACCATCTCAGGCAATCTCGTCTCCAGCGGCAAGGTGCAGGTCGAAGGCGAAGTGCAGGGCGACGTGCGGGGGCGCGACGTGACGGTCGGCGAAAAGGCGCTGGTGTCGGGCGGCATCGTGGCCGAGGAGGTCACCGTCGGGGGAACGGTGCAGGGCTCCATTCGCGGTCAGCACGTGAAGCTGCTGTCGACCGCGCGCTTTGAAGGCGACGTCTATTACAAGCTGTTGGGCCTGATGTCCGGCGCCCATTTCGAAGGAAAGTCGCAGCGCGTGGACGATCCCCTGGCACCCGCCGCCAAGCCGGACATGCCCGCGTCCGCCGTCATGCCCCCCGCGCGACCGCCTGCTCCTTGACAGCCGCCGCGCCTCGACGCCGATGCTGAGCGTCGATGTCTGCGTTGCCGGCCAATCGGTTCCCCTCACGACTTCATTTGCAGTCGCAGGCGCGGCCCCGTGAGAGATTGATGCGACGCTCGAGACAGTGCGCAGCACCTCGACTCCGAGATCGGCAGGCGCAGTGTTGCAACCTCTGGACTTCGTTGCAGGGCTGTGACCGGATTGCTACTTTTCAACGTATCGAGACGAACTGGCCAGCGAACTTGGTGACCGCGGAGTTCCGGCACTCCGTGTAGCCGTTGGGGGAGAGCTTGATCAGTAATGTGCTCAATCTCTTGCTGCGCAGCAGTCCTGCCGCGAAGGGTATCGACGTCTTTTCAAAGCTCCTGCTCGCCGGAATTTCCGGCACGCGGCTGGGCGACCTCGACAACAAGCGCCTCGCCGAGTTCGCCGGCAATGCGTTCGATTTCCTCACCACCCGCCCCACCGGCCGCCACAAGCTCCGCGTCACGCCCTTTCAGGCGGTGCAGAACACGGCGGGCGCCCCGGCCACGCTGATCGAAATCCTGACCGGCGACACGCCGTTCGTGGTCGACAGCGCGATGGGCGAAATCCAGGCCCGCGGATGGACCGTGGCGCAGGTGCTGCGGCCGATCTTCAAGACCCACCGCTATGCCTCTGAGCGGCTGCGCGAGGTCTATGCCGTCGGCGACGACAACTGGGCCGACGGTCATCAGGAATGCTATCTCGCGATCCTCGTCGAGCCGATGGAGCCGGGCCGGATGCAGGAGCTTGCCGCGGCGCTCGACGGCGTGCTCACCGATGTGTACGTCGCCGTGGCCGACGAGCGCGCCATGCGCAGCCGGCTCTCGCAGGCGGTCGAAGGCTATCAGGCGCTGCCGCGCGTGCCGGACGTCTCCAAGACGGTGATGCAGACGACGCCGGCCGAAATCCTCGAGGCGATCGCCTTCATCAAATGGCTGGCGCCGGAGAACTTCATCATTCTCGGCACCCGCGACTACGACATGGTCGGGGTCGATCAGAAGGTCGACCTGTGGCCGTCCAGCAAAGGCGCGCTCGGTCTCCTGCGCAATGCGGACTTCGCGGTGCCGGTTCCCGGAAAGGAACTCGGTCCCCGGATGCACCAGCATTATTTCGGGCCGGCGCCGCTCACCATCTCCAAGACCTCCGCCGTCTCGCGCGTGCACAAGCGGCAGCCGTTCGATTATGTCGGCATGAAGCGTTACAACACCGACGGACGGCTGGTCGGAGAATTGCGCGTCATCGGCCTCTTCACGCCGGCCGCCTATCTCCAGTCCGTCAAGGCGGTGCCGATCGTCCGCCGCAACGTCTATGCCATGCTTACGGAGGCCGGCCCGGCGCAGGGTCACCGCGCGCGCACGCTTCTCGATGCGCTCGAGTCGTTCCCCCGCGACGAGCTTCTGCAGGCGTCCCGCAAGCAGCTCCTCGAATGGATGCCGGCCATTCTCGACATGGAGACCCGTCCGCGGACGGCCGTGCTGGCCCGCCGCGACGTTTTCGAGTCCTTCGTCTCGGTTCTCGTATTTCTCGCCCGCGATCGTTACACCGCCGACGCGCACAAGCGCATCGAGAGCCTGCTCGCCGAAAGCTACGCCAGCCCGGTCGCGTGGTCGCAGTCCGGTCTGGCCGGATCGTCTCTGGCGCGCATCAGCTTCAACATCCCGAGCGGCGGCGGGCGCAATTCGATCGTCGAGACAGCAGAGCTCGAACGCAGCATCGACAGTCTGGTGCAGGGCTGGGAGGACCGGCTGGCTGCCGCCATCTCCAACAGCCACAAGCCGGAGCAGAGCAATCTTCTCCGCGCGGCCTATCTGCACGCCTTTCCCCCCGCCTACCGCGGCAATTTCGACGTGACGCGCGCGCTGCAGGACGTGACGCGGCTGGAAAAGCTGCAACCGCAGCGGCCCGTCTCGATCGAGTTCTACCGCCGGCCGGAGGACGCCGAGACCACCGTGCGCTTGGCCTACTGCCGGCTGGGCGAGCCGTCTCCGCTCACCGAGCGGCTGCCGCTGTGCGAGAGCGTCGGACTGCAGGTGGTGGACGAGCAGAGTTTCCGCTTAACGCCGCAGATCGATAATTCCGTCCGCCTCGTCACGTTGCACGACATGGTGCTCAAGTCGGCCAACGGGCTGCCGATCGATCTCGGCCGCGATGGCCCGCGCATGCAGGACGGCATAAGGGCCATATTGCGTGGAGAGATCGAAGGCGATCCGTTCAACGCCCTCGTGCACGCGGCCGGTGCAACTTGGCGCGAGGCGGCGCTGCTCAGGGCCTGCGGCGCCTACCTGCATCAGGTCTGCGCGTCGTTCGGGACGCATGAGATCGCCGTCGCTCTGGCGCGCAATGCGGGCTTCACGCGTGATCTGATCGCGCTCTTCCATACGCGCCTCGACCCCGACTCCGCGCCGGATCTCGAAGCCCGCCGTTCGCCGGCACATGCGCTGCGCTTGAAGATCGACGCGACGCTGCGCGGGGTCGAGAAGCCGGACGAACGTCGCATTCTCGCCGCCTCGCTGGCCCTCGTTGTGTCCATCGCCCGCACCAACTACTATCTGAAGGACGCCAGCGGAGGGCCGCCGGACGTGCTGGCTTTCAAACTCGAAGGGCACCACCTCGATGGCCTGCCGGGCTCGGGCGCGTTCAGGGAAACCTGGGTGCATGGGCCGCGCATGGACGGCCTCTTTCTCAGAGGAGGTCCGATCGCCCGCGGCTCGATCCGAAAATCCTCGCGACCGCTGGAGCTGCGCAGTGAAGCCGTCGCTCTTTGCCGGGCGCGGCAGGCGGAGAACGCAGGGACGACGGCGAGCGGTGCCCAGGGGGCGTTCATTCGGCGCACTCCGGCGAGCGCCGCCGTCAAGGACGGGCGCGAGGCGGACCTCGCCGCCTGCCGCGGCTTCATCGAAGCGGTGCTGTCACTGACCGATAGTGTCGGCAAGGGCGGCCTTGCCCGTCCACCGCGGGTGGTCGCCTACGATGCTGGGGATGCGATCCTGAGCCTGGTGCCCGACGCGGTCTCGACACCTTTTACCGATACGGCGCGCGAGATCGGGTCTGCCCGCGGCTTCTGGCTCGGGGATGCCTTCGTCGTCGGCGGATCGAACGTCCGCACCGTCGTCGCCCGCGGCCTCTGGCAGAGTGTTCACCGTCACTTCACCGAGGCTTCGGCCGAGGTCGGCAACGGTCCACTCAGGATCGCCGCCGCCGGTGACATGGCCGACGGCGCGTTCGCGGCTGGGATGCAGACCGAGGCGAATATCCGCCTCGTGGCCGCCTTCGACGATCGGTTCATCTTCATCGATCCCGATCCCGATCCGGCCGTGTCGCGGTCCGAGCGCGAGCGCCTGATCGGCCTGCCGCGTCCGACCTGGGACGACTACGATCGCGCCAAAATCTCGGCCGGCGGGGGTGTTTTCCCGCGCGCCGCCGAAACAATCGTGCCGTCGCCGGAAATGCGCACTTTGCTCTGCGTCGAAGCACCCTGTCTCTCGCCGGATGCCCTGCTCCGAGCCATTCTTTGCAGCCCCGTCGACGTGCTGTGGCTGGCGGGAAGCGCAACCAACGTGCGCGCCGGCTTCGAAACCGATGCCGAGATGGGCGATCCCGCCAGCTCCGCCGCCCGCATCGTCGCCCCGGATCTTCGCGCCCGTGCCATCGTCGAAGCGGTCCCCGGACTGACCCAGCGGGCGCGGATCGAGGCAGCCCTACAGGGTGTTGCGCTCAACACCAGCTTTGTCGACGGCGCGATCGGTGCGGCGATGGCCGATCTGGAGTTCAACGCCCGATTGGCGCTCACCGATGCGGCGGCGTCCGGACGCATCCTGCCGGCTACGCAGCAGGGCGTTCTGTCCGCCATCACCGGTGAGGGCGCGGCTCTGGGGCTGGCCGACCACCGGGCGCAGTTTTTGACACTCAGTCTCGCGGTCCATGCCAGCCGGCGCGACCTCGGCCCGGTCACGCTGCTCGCCCGCGATCTCGAACAGCGTGGCGCCATCGACCGGAGCCGTGACGCCTTGCCGACCGAATCCGAGCTGGGCCGGCGGAGCACGTCCGGCACCGGGCTGACGCGTCCGGAACTCGCCGTGCTAACTGCCGCCAGCCGAATTCAGCTCCGGGGCGATCTACTGGCGACCTCGATGCTCGACGCGCCGGCCCTCGAGCCGCTGCTCGTCGATTACTTTCCGCCTGCGATCCGCGACGCCTGCGCGGCCGAAATCCGCAAGCACCGGCATCGTCGCGAGATCATCGCGTCGCGGCTTGCCAATTTGCTGACCGATTTCGGCGGTCCGGCCATCGTCGCCCGGCTGGCCGCCTCCACCGGCCGCTCGCTGGAGGACATCGCGGTTGCGATCCTCGGCGCCTTGCAGATTTTTTCCATCTCCGAGACCTGGCGCGAGGTCGATGCGCTCGACGGGCGGATGGCCGGCGGCGCCCAGCTCGATGTGCTGTCGGCGCTTCAGGATGTACTATTCGAGGCGGCGAGCCGCGTTCTCGATCAGCAGCGTCACCGCGATCTCGACGGCATCGTCGCCTGCTATCATCCGGCGGTTCTGAGCCTGACCACGGGACTTGCGGCGATCGTAACGTCGAGACAGGCTGCGGACCTCGCCAGCGTCTCGCGGGAGCTGGCCCGGCTCGGCGTTCCGAAACTGGCGGCCGACCGGATTGCCGGCTTTGCGGTGACCCGGGATGTGTTCCGCATCGATGCCATGGCCCGTCAGCACGGCCGGCCCATCGACACGACGGCTCACATTCTGTTCGCGACTCAGGAGCTGTTCAAGCTGGACAAAGTCGAGGCGCGGGCCGCGAACCTCAAAATCGCCGACCGATACGACAAGCTGGCGATCGACGACGCGCTCAAGACGCTGCAGGCTGCCAAAAAAGCGATACTCACCAAGGCGCTCGCCGAGGAGAAGGCCATCGCCGACGTCGCTGCGTGGGCCACCATCCGGATCGCCGGGCTTAAGGAAGGCCGCGCCATCCTCGACGAGATCGCGGACACCGGCGCGATCACCATTTCGCAGCTTACGCTGGCGGCGTCGCATCTCAAGGCTGCGGCCGACCTGGCTCCCGCATCCCGCTCCGCGCCAACCGCTTGACACCGGAAGCGATGCGCCCCTAGAAGCAGGCGCTCTGGCACTCTTGCCTTTTGACTGCCAGGAAACGAATCCCAGCCCACTCGACACATCCGAGCCCAATCGCAGGAGAACCCATGAAGTTCCGTCCGCTCCATGACCGCGTTGTCGTCAAGCGCGCCGAAAGCGAGACCAAGTCCGCCGGCGGCATCATCATTCCCGACACGGCCGGCGAGAAGCCGCAGCAGGGAGAAGTCGTGGCGGTCGGACCTGGCGCCCGTGACGAGACCGGGAAGCTGGTGCCGCTCGACATCAAGAAGGGCGACAAGGTGCTGTTTGGCAAGTGGAGCGGTACCGAGGTCAAGGTCGACGGTCAGGAGCTTCTGATCATGAAAGAAAGCGACATCATGGGTGTGCTCGAGAAGTAAGGCGTGAGGTCGTGAGATGGTGAGATCGTGAGGTCGTAGACCTCGTTTGGCTCATCGTTCGCGACCTGCTCCTTGGCGACCTCACCACCTCACGATCTCACGACCTCACCCAAAAGGAGCCTGCCAAATGGCCGCCAAAGACGTTCGCTTTTCCGCCGATGCGCGCGACAGGATTCTGCGTGGTGTCGATATTCTCGCCAACGCCGTGAAGGTGACGCTGGGCCCCAAGGGCCGCAACGTCGTCATCGACAAATCCTTCGGCGCGCCGCGCACCACCAAGGACGGCGTCACCGTCGCCAAGGAGATCGAACTCGAGGACAAATTCGAAAACATGGGCGCGCAGATGGTGCGCGAGGCGGCCCAGAAAACCAACGACGTCGCCGGCGATGGCACGACCACGGCGTGCGTGCTGGCCCAGGCCCTCGTGCGCGAGGGCTTGAAGTCGGTGGCTGCCGGCATGAGCCCGATGGATCTGCGCCGCGGCATTGACAAGGCCGTCGCCCAGGTGGTCGAGGAGATCGGCAAGCGATCCAAGAAGGTCAAGAATTCGGGCGAGATCGCCCAGGTCGGCACCATCTCGGCCAATGGCGAGAAGGCGATCGGCGACATGATCGCCGAGGCGATGCAGAAAGTCGGCAACGAAGGCGTCATCACCGTCGAGGAGGCCAAGGGCCTCGCCAGCGAACTCGACGTCGTCGAGGGGATGCAGTTCGATCGCGGCTACCTCTCGCCCTATTTCATCACCAACGCCGAGAAGATGATCGCCGAGCTGGACGAGCCCTACATCCTCATCCACGAAAAGAAGCTCGCTGGCCTGCAATCCCTGCTGCCCGTGCTCGAAGCCGTCGTGCAGACGGGCAAGCCCCTCGTCATCATCGCGGAAGAAGTCGAAGGCGAAGCGCTCGCGACCCTGGTCGTCAACAAGCTGCGCGGCGGCCTCAAGGTGGCTGCCGTGAAGGCGCCGGGCTTCGGCGACCGACGCAAGGCGATGCTGGAAGACATCGCCGTGCTGACCAACGGACAGACGATCAGCGAGGATCTCGGCATCAAGCTCGAGAACGTGACGCTGAAAGAACTCGGCCGCGCAAAGCGCATCACCATCACCAAGGACGACACGACGATCGTCGACGGCGCCGGCAAGCGCAAGGACATCGAGGCCCGCGTCAGCCAGATCAAGGCGCAGATCGAAGAGACGACGTCCGACTACGACAAGGAAAAGCTGCAGGAGCGACTGGCGAAGCTGGCCGGCGGCGTGGCCGTGATCAAGGTCGGCGGCGCCACGGAAGTCGAGGTGAAAGAGCGCAAGGATCGCGTCGACGACGCGTTGAACGCCACCCGCGCGGCCGTCGAGGAAGGCGTGGTTCCGGGCGGCGGCGTGATGTTGCTCAAGGCGTCGCTGGCGATTACCGCCAAGGGCGCCAACGAGGATCAGGAAGCCGGCATCGCCATCGTCAAGCGCGCGCTGCAGGCGCCGATCCGCCAGATCGCCGAGAACGCTGGCACCGAAGGATCCATCGTCGTCGGCCGCGTGCTCGAAGCCAAGGGTGCCAACTTCGGCTACGACGCTCAGAACGATGAGTATGTCGATATGATCGACAAGGGAATCATCGATCCGGCCAAGGTCGTGCGCACCGCCTTGCAGGACGCCGCCTCGATCGCGGGCCTGCTGATCACCACGGAAGCGGCCGTCGCCGAAGCGCCGAAGAAGGACAAGGGCGGCCACGCCGGCCACGATCACGGCGACATGTAATCGATCGACCGCCCACGGTTGAAAAAAATCGCCCGCAGGCTCCTGCCTGCGGGCGATTCAATGCGGAGTTCGGCGTGACGCTGTGCGCCTTCGGTGCTCAATCCAGCGCCACGATGGACATGTGGCGGTTCCAGGTCTGCGACGTGCCGAGCCGCCAGTAAGTCTCGCGACTCTTGAGATTGAGGTGGTGGTACATGTCCCGGCTCGGATCGTAGAGCACCACGGCATTTCCGTGCTCCGAGACCAGCCGGAACTTGAACGTGACGTTGTTCTCGACCCACGTCCATTGACCGCTCGCGTCCCGAACCACGTCGGCCAGCACGACGCCTGCTCCGAAGTCGCCGCGCAGCACGATGCGCTTGACGGGGCCGGCCGAGGGTCGTTCTGCCGGATCGCCAGCCCGCGGCGTCGCTGCCGCCGTCTCCGTCGCCGCGACCTTCGGAGCCGCTTGCGGCTCGCCATCGGTCCAGCCGAGCGTGACCGCCTGCAACCGTTGAGCGCGGGGCGGATGCGAGACCGTACCCGCGTCTGCGCCGATGGTGCGGAACGCGCTCTGTGCTTCCGTGAGGTTCGCGCCCATTCGACGCAGAATGAACCCGGCCTGATAATCGGCTTCCAGCTCGAACTCGTGGGCTCGCCCGGCAACCTCGGTATGGAAGCGGATGTGATGGCCGATCTCGTGCGCGAGCACGGCGATCATCGGCCAGTTGTTGACCGACTGTCCGGCAAGGCTCTGCATGAACTCGGCGTTGTAGAAAATGATGCGCTCGCCATTGTCGATGAAGGCTGCGGCATCGGGCGTCTCGGCACTGGCCCTGAGCACGATGCGATCTTCCAATCCGGCCAGCCCGGCCGCGCCGAGAATGCGTTTGAGGACTTTCTGCGCCGCATTGTCGGACTGGAAGCTGCGTCGGATCGTCGAGGCACCGCCGTGGAAGCCGCGCAGACCCGCCGCATCGTGCTCGCGCACCATCTGGGCTGCGGCGTCGGGGACGGGCAGCAGCAGGACACAGGCAGCAAAAACGAATGCCACGTTCATTCTGCCCGCCAAGTCTTTCGGCCGCGCCATCCACCGCCGGTCATGAACGGGCCGACGCACAAACGAAGGACAAACTTTCCAAAGCCGCTGCATGGGGACGTCATCCGTCAATTTCGTGCGTCACCAGTAAAGTAAACCGCGGGGCCGCACCGCCCGCGTCAGCCCTGAGCGAACCGCGACGTAGGGCCGTGCAGGGGGCGGGGGCTTGAAGAACAGCGAAGGTGGCGGAAGCCGCTGGTCGACGGCCGGCGCGCGCAACCGCTTCGATGCGATCTTCGCGGGAACGACGACCGGCGGCGCGTTGGCGAGTTGCTCGTTCTTGCGCTTCTGCGCCATGGCCGGATCGCTGGCGGCGATCCGCTTGGGGTCGACCCCGTTCAGCGCGTCGATGATGCGCTTGTCGTGCCCATAGACATCGTTGAGCTTCTGTAACTTCCCCGAGGCGTCTGCCACCAGCGTGAAATAGGTGTTGTGGATCGGGATGGCGCGGTCCAGCTCCAGCCGCGTCATGGCCTTGGTTCGCATCTGCCAGCGTACGTCGGCCTTGTTCCAGCCTCTCCCCTCCGCTAGCAGCACCTCTGCGAAGCGCTGGGGATCGCGCACGCGGATGCAGCCGTGGCTGAAGGTCCGCACGTTGCTGTTGAACAGCCCCTTCGAAGTCGTGTCGTGCATGTAGACGTCGTGCTTGTTGGGGAAGACGAACTTGAACTTGCCGAGCGGATTGCCGGGTCCCGGTGCCATCACGATTGGCACCTCGCGGGCATTCAGCACGTCGAATTTCAGCTTTGCCGGATTGACCTCCCGGCCGTCGTGCATGATCTTCATGTTGCGCCGCTTGAGCACGCCGAAATCGCCGCCGCGCAGATTGCCCCACAGGCTCGACAGCTTGATCGACTCGGGCACGTTCCAGTCGGGATTGAAGATCACGCGCAGGATGCTGTCGGAGAACACCGGCGTCTGGGTGTCGGGCTGACCGATGATGATGCGTTCCTGATGGATGACCTCACCGGCCTTGACGACGCGGGTCTGGAACTCGGGCAGGTTGTTCCAGACGTAGAGATCGCCGAGGTCGCGGGGCAGCCAGCGCCAGCGCTCCATGTTGGCGCGGATGAGGTCGATTTTGGCGCGATCACCGCCGAGGCTTCCGCCGACCGGGCTCGCGGCGCTGCCGCCGTTGAGCGCCACGCGCACGTCGTCGTCGATGCCGCGTTTGCGGCCATAGTGGATGCGCGCGGTCTCGTTCATGAACTCGAACAGCGTCTTCTGGAAATCGCTGTCGAGCAGCTCGTGATCGCCGTCCCTGGCCGGCGCCGACAGCCTGAGCCGCGCGAGCGCCACGTCCGGGTGGCGGCGATTGGGGCGGATGCGCACGCCCATCGGGATCATCGGCTGCAACTCGGTGGCGCTCGCGCTGCCCGAGGTTTCGAGCAGCAGAGCGCGCCGCAGGGCATCAAACTGGCGATGCTGCGGATGCAGCGCGCCGAATGCCTTCTCGATGTCACCTGCCCGCTGAATGGCGCCAATCACTTCGGCCGCATTGCCCGGCCGCGGGGTGTAGTCGAGCCAGAGACTGAGCGACGTCGGTTCCATCCGGCCGCCGCGGGCATGCCAGGCATAGCGTGCGACCGCCAGCGACATCGCCACCTCGAAGCGGGCCAGCGCACGTTCGTCGCTCGGCGTCGAGAGGGCGGGCGGAATGTTGAGCCGCGCGGGCTCGAGCGCGTACTCGTCCGCCCGGCGCAACTCGTCGATCGCCTGCCGCCCGCGAGGACTGACCCCGCCCGGCTCGACCCAGACGGTCGATGCGCCCGCGGCTGAGTAGAAACCGAGGAGCTGCTGCACCCAGGCGGCTTCGACCGGCTCGGACTTGAGCGCGAATTTCCTCGCGAGAAGCTCCGCCACCACCAGAGCTTCGAGGTCGACCGCCGCGCGACTGTCGATCGCCTCGACAGCGGCAATCCTCAGTTCACCGGCAGTCGTCTCGGCCCGCAGCGGACCGGTCGATAGCAATGTCAAAAACAAAGCCGCAAAAGCCGCAATGGAAAGGCCGAAGTCCTGAACGGACCGACGCATGACAACCCCCAACTCGCAGCGCACCCGCATCGCGCCGCCCGACTGAAGCCGACCGTCACTGCGGACCCGCGCCCTCTCCGTCCTCGGACCCGCGGTCGGAGAGTAACGTGAATTTTGTTCGGGAGGGAACGGCTTTCAGGGACCGCGTGCGGGAATAGTTGCGCGCCACCTCAGTGGTTTCCCTGACACCGGCCGGCACCGCAATGCAACATGCGCGAGGCCACCTTGCGGCGGGACTGCGGCTGACCGAAAATTAGACAATCTGATCAGACTTTAGGAAGATTCTATTGGAACTTATTTCGCCATCGGTCTACGTGTTCGAACGTCCACAACGTGGACAATAAAATCCTTAAGGAGGAAGCTACCCATGAAGATCTGGACCAAACCCGCCGTGCGCGAGCAGGAAGTCGGCCTCGAGGTCACCTCGTACCTCCCCGCCGAAATCGACGTGATCTAACGCTTCGTCGATCAGGTCGGCGCTCCGCGCCGACATGCGATGGCACGGCGACCGGACCACCGGTCGCCGTTGCTTTTTTGGAGTAGCTCGGCGAGGCGATCGCTCAATCGGGCAATGCGGGCGTGCCGCGAAAGCCGGACGCGAGGACGTAGAGTTCCGCCGACTCGGCGCGGCTCGCCGGCGGCTTTATATGGCGCACGCTGGCAAACGATCGCTTCAGGAGTTCGAGCAGTTCGCGCTCGGTGCCGCCCTGGAACACCTTGCACAGGAACGTGCCGCCGGGCTTCAGCACATCGCAGGCGAAGTGTGCCGCCGTCTCGGCCAATCCCATGATCCGCAGGTGATCCGTCTTGGTGTGACCCGTCGTCGGCGCAGCCATGTCGGAGAGCACCACGTCGGCCGATCCGCTTTTCAGGCGCGACTTCAACTCCGCTTCGGCGCTCGGATCGAGGAAATCCAGCTCCAGGATGTCGACGCCCGGCAGCGGCTCCATGCCGAGATAATCGATGGCGACGACCTGCCCTCGCTGACCGGCGGCACCATCGAGCGCGCGGACGCGCTGTGCCGCGATCTGACTCCATCCTCCGGGTGCCGCCCCGAGATCGATGACCGCCATGCCCGGTTTCAGAACCCTGTGCTTGTCGTCGATTTCCTGCAGCTTGAATGCCGCGCGAGAGCGAAAACCCTGCTGCCGTGCGGCGGCCACGTAGGGATCGTTGAGCTGACGTTCGAGCCAGGCGCGCGACGATTCCGAGCGGCTGGCCTTGCTCTTGACGCGCCGATGTAGCAGGCGCTGACCACCACCCGGCCCCTCGCCGCGACCGCTGCCGGCGCGCCCACTCTTGGTTGATTTGGTGGCCATGGCGATCAGCCGTCCTGTGGCGCGTCGTCGGTGCCGCTCCGTCGCCGGCGCCCCGCGCGAAAGACGCCGTCCTCGTTCATGAGCTGCGCCAGGATACCTTCGCGCAGTCCGCGGTCGGCGACTCTCAGGCGCTGGCACGGCCATACGCCGAGGAAGGAGTCGAGAATGGCGCAGCCCGCCAGCACCAGATCGGCGCGCTCCTGGCCGATGCAGGGCTCGGCGACGCGCTCATCATAGCTCTGACGCAGCAGGTTGTCGGTGACGGTGCGCACGTCCTCGACTCCGAGCCAGCAGCCGTCGACCTTATTGCGGTCGTAGCGCGGCAGGCCGAGCTGAATGCCGGCGATGGTGGTGACCGTGCCCGACGTTCCGAGCATGTGCATCGAGTGTCCGGCCATGCGATTGCGAAAGCGATGACGCTCCTCGAACGGCCGGATGAGGTCCGTCACATGCCCGACCATGCGGGCGAAGCCGTCCGGCGTGACGTTGCGGCCGCCGTAACGCTCGGCCAGGGTCACGACGCCGATCGGCAGCGAAGCCCAGGCCACCATGCTGGCCTGCGCCTCGTGCTGGCCGACGAGGCGGCCGCGCTGTCGCTGTGCGCTGCCTGAGAAATCCAGCCAGATGATCTCCGACGAGCCGCCGCCGATGTCGAACACCATCACGTAGTCGGCGCCCGGATCGATGAGCGAGGCGCAGCCGGAGACCGCGAGGCTGGCCTCCGTCTCGGGCGTCAGCACCTCGATGTCGAGGCCCAGCTCGCGGCGCACCCTGTCGAGAAACGCCGGCCCGTTCTCCGCCACGCGGCACGCTTCCGTTGCGACCAGCCGGCGGCGGGCCACGCTGTTCCGCTCGAGCTTGGATGCGCACACGCGCAGCGCATCCAAGGTCCTCTCGATCGCGGCCTGGGACAACCGTCCCGATTTCGCCATGCCCTCGCCCAGGCGAATGATGCGCGAAAACGCATCGACCACGCGGAAACCGCGCCGCGAGGGCCGGGCCAGCAGCAGGCGGCAATTGTTGGTTCCGAGGTCGAGGGCGCCGTAGATGGTGGTGCGGATCGGAGCCGGGCCGCGCGCCATCGGCTCCCGCTCGCCGCCCAAATCCCGTCCGGATTGGTCATTGATCAGAGCCGCCTCGGAGCTGCGGATGGCGGGCGGCTCAGAGCTTCGCGGCGCCGGATGGCGGGGTTCATGATCTCGAAAACCGGATTGCCGGGGTCCGGGATCGGGGGACGTGGCCGGGGTCGTAGGGGCGCGCTGTCCGGAACATGCGGATGTGGGCTGTCGCGGCCCGCCGTCACGGCCAATGGCGTCGCTACCAGTCTCGTCACGGGATACAGGGGTGCCGGAAGTCGATTGACGATGTGCCGGCCGGGCTGCCGAGGGTTCGGGCGGAATCTCGTCCCCCTCGTCGTGGCACTCAGCGTTCACGGCTCATCCCCAGCGTCTGGAGCAAGGCGAAGCGGACGATAGCAAGTTCCGCACGGCCTTTTCGTCAGACGTCCGTCTGGTTGGTCTTGACATTAATCTATCAGCTTGCGCCCGGGGGTAAAGAACTAAACAGGCCCGCTCCGGGCAAAATGCAGGCCAGAACGGCGTGCGGATGGTGACGATGGCGGCTGCGCCGGCGACATGCGAGGCGGGGTCGAGTCCAACGCGGAGTTCCGAACCGGATTGCGGGAGCGTCGCTTCAGCCCCTGTCCCGTTCGGAGTTCTGTTCAAAGTGCAAGCGCAGTCGGCGGGTTGGCGACTCGAGGGGTTGAGGCTGGTTCGGGCTGCTGATCGACAGCGAAAGCCGAGGGTATGGACGATGCCAGGCCAGCGGCGACACGCTTCGGCCTGATCGAAAATCCAGCTACATCCAATCCGTACCCGAATGTCCGGTCCCGGCAACCGAGACTCTCCTTGCCGTCGCGGTTGACGCGCTGACCGGCTTCAATCAATTGCGACATCGCATACGCCCGTATCGAAAAGCCTGCTGGAGCAGCCCTGTCGGCGGCCGCTCCAGCGTCCCCAAGTCGAGGAGGACGGAGGCACCTGACGAGCCCCTGGCTGCATCCGCGCTCCGCTCCCTCGCCAGTCTGGAGCCGCAACAATGAGCTGAGAAAGCGCTGCTCGAGGTCCATCGGGAAACCAGTAGCTGGTGGGGCAACTCGAAAAGCCCATTCGGCCAGCGGTTTCGCCTCGAACTCATCGAGGGCCAGATCGAGCAGCTTCCCTGAGCGCGCTGCCGCAGGCGAGGCCTCGGGGGGCTCCGCAAACCAGCCTGTCGTATTCAATGTCGTGCGACAGCGCGTCGTGTCGCCACCCGGATTTCGCCCGTGCGACGAGCCGGCGGCGACAGCGCCGGTAGCGAACGCCACGAGACAGTGCTTTCGAGGACTGAGCCGATGAGACTGAGCCGATGACGCCGCGTCCGATGAGGTCAGGGCCGGCGGCGCAGGGCTGACAATACGGGTCAGGGCCATTCAAAGAACCGCAGTTCCGATCTGATGACAACGGGCGCGAACAGGATTCTATCGGGCAGTCACCAGGATGGAGGTGACGATGGCTCGGACGCTGTGGGACGCGCTTGGCGAGATTGAGGATGGCAGGGGGCGGAAGGGACGGCAGTATCAACTGCGATCCGTCCTCGGGATCGCCATTGCGGCGATGCTGGCTGGCGCCAATGATCTGAGAGCCATCTACCGCTGGGGCCGCCACCTGCGACCGGAGGCGCTGAAGCTGTTCGACATTTCAAGCGGCAAGGCCCCCTGCCATGCGACCTACCACTACTTCTTCCAGTCGCTCGATGGCAATGCCCTGGCCCGCGTGCTTGGCTCGTACGCGATCGCTGGCGCGGGGCCCGGTCACATCGCCATCGACGGCAAGACCCTGAAGGGCAGCCGGCGCCTCGACGACAAGGCCATCCACGTGCTCTCCGCCTTCTCGACCGGCCTCGGTGCCGTCGTCGGCGATCTCGCCGTGGTGGCCCCCGACCAGAACGAGATCACGGCCGCCATGGTCCTTCTCAAGGGCCTGCCGCTCGAGGGCGCCGTCGTCACCGGTGACGCCATCTTCACCCAACGCGAGATCTGCCGGCACATCCGCGACGCACGAGGGCATTATCTCTTCGTCGTCAAGGACAACCAGCCCGCGCTGAAAGCCGGCATCGCCGAGGCCTTCGGCGACCATTCCCCCCTCGGACCCGACGCGCGTCGACAACGGACCGCCGCCTGACCTGGCCAGCGCCGAGACCAACGACAAGGGTCACGGACGCCTTGAAACGCGCCGCATCGCCGTCAGCGCCGAGGCGGTGGCGCACCTCGAATGGCCAGCCCTCGCCCAGATCGCGCGGCTCACCCGCATACGCAAGGCGGGTGACAAGATCAGCTGCGAGACGGTCTATCTGACCACCAGCCTGCCGGCGGTCGAGGCGGGTCCGGAACGCCTGCTCGCGCTCTCGCGGGCCCATTGGGGCAACGAAAACCGGCTTCACTACGTCCGCGACGTCTCCATGGACGAGGATCGTTGCCGAGTGCGAGCGGGCGCCCGCGCCCTGGCCGGCGTCCGCAACACCGCCCTCGCCATCATCCGCCGTATCGGCCTGCTCCTGCGAGAAGCCCGAGAGAACTTCCGCGAGGACCGCGCAGAGGCCATCAAGACTGTGACAGGCCGGTTTCTTTGAATGGCCCTGGCATACGGGTCTGACGGCCTTGCGATACAGGTATCTAGCTGTTACAAGCCGCCGCTCGGTTCCGCTGCCGCTCGTCCTTCGGGTCGCGCAGCCACTGGGGGATCGTCTAATGGTAGGACTGCAGACTCTGACTCTGCCTGTCTAGGTTCGAATCCTAGTCCCCCAGCCAACAAAATCAACAACTTAGCGGCATTCGAAATCGCCTCAAAATCATCCGGCGTACCCCGGGCGTACCGTTTTCATGTAGCCGACTGCCTTGTGGCCGGACCCTACGATCAGGTGCCGCGTGCGAAGGCATTCGCCTTGCGCCGACTCGCTGGTTCCTCGAACATCACCGACATGAGCCAACGCGACCTGACAAACCTTCTCGACCAGCTCCGCGGAATGGCGGACGAAGTCGAATGGCTGGAGTTCAAGGAGGCGAAGACGACCTATGATGTCGAGAAGCTCGGCCAATATTTCTCGGCACTCGCCAACGAAGCAAACCTCTGTGGTCGATCTGAAGCCTGGATGGTTCTTGGAGTTCACGACAAGACACGCGATCCGGCAACGGGACTGCGGATCATCGTCGGCAGCCTGTTCCGCCAAGGTGGGACTGCGCTGAATGAATTGAAGAAGCTGATAGCCGACCACACACCGTATCGAGCGACCTATCGTGAAATTCACGAGCTGATCATCCACGGGAAGCGTGTCCTTATGCTTGAGATCCCGGCGGCACCTGCTGGCGTTCCGATGACCTGGAAGGGACACCTCTACGGCCGTGAAGGAAGTTCCCTTGGTTCATTGAGCCTAGCGGAACTCGATCGCATACGATCGCAAAACAACGACTGGTCGGCCGAAGTAGTAGCCGGGGCATCGCTTACAGACCTCGATGATGAGGCTATTCGGGTGGCGCGGGCAAACTTCAAAGTCAAACATCAGGTGCTGGCTCATGAAGTCGACGGCTGGTCCGATGAGGTCTTTCTAAACAAGGCCAAGGTCACGCGTGCAGGGGCAATCACGCGCACAGCCCTCCTGCTACTTGGGAAGCCTGAATCTGCACACTTTCTTTCGCCGATCGATCCTCGCATCACATGGTTGCTCAAGAACTCTGACGGGTCTGACCGGGATTATCACCATTTCGGCCCGCCGTTTCTCACGGCCACGAGCCAGCTGGCT
>JBQTIA010000134.1:0-18775 GCA_052388455.1 Hyphomicrobium sp. | reverse complement strand
CAGGGGAATCGCATTTGGACGTAGGTTGGGTCGAGGCACGAGACCCAACAACTTTGGTCGCTCGAGTTTGTTGGGTCTCCTTCGTCGACCCAACCTACATTTCGCGCCATATGCGATTGCCCTGCGGTCAGCCCGGCGGCTAAATCACGAATGCCGTTCGCATAATAAGTATTATGGAAAATATTGTTTTATAATACTTGTTTACCAGTGTAATTTTTGGCTGCCGAGACCCGACCAATTCAGCGATCTGGCCCCGGCATCCAACCGATCAACGCTCCGCCTTCTCGTGTTTCTCCGACACGAAGCGGTCGAGCAGCCGAACACCCCATCCGGCGCCCCAACTCGTGTTGATCTCATTCTTCGGCGCGTCCATCGCCGTACCGGCGAGGTCGATGTGCGCCCAGGGCGTGTCCTTGACGAAGCGCTGCAGGAACGCCGCCGCCGTGCACGAGCCGGCCCAGCGTCCGCCGATGTTTTTCATATCGGCATTCCGACTCTCGATCATCTTGTCGTAGGCTTTGTCGAGCGGCATCCGCCAGAGCTTCTCGGTGGTGGCGCCGGCCGCGTCGAGCAACTCGCCCGCCAGCTTGTCGTCGTTGCAGAACAGGCCGGCGTACTCCTTGCCGAGCGCGACCATGATGGCGCCGGTCAGAGTGGCGAGGTCGATGATCAGCTTCGGCTTGAACCGCTCCTGCGCATACCAGATGAGATCGGCCAGCACGAGCCGGCCTTCCGCATCGGTGTTGAGGATTTCGACCGTCTGACCCGACATGGAGGTGACGATATCGCCCGGACGCATGGCGTTGCCGGACGGCATGTTCTCCACCAGCCCGATGATCCCGACCACATTGACGTTGGCTTTGCGCTCGGCGAGCGCGCGCATGACGCCGGTGACGGCGGCCGCGCCGCCCATGTCGCCTTTCATGTCCTCCATGCCGGCTGCCGGCTTGATGGAGATTCCGCCGGTGTCGAACACCACGCCCTTGCCGATGAAGCAGACCGGCTTGCCGCGCTTGGACTTGGCACCCTGCCACTGCATGATGGCGACGCGCGAGGGCCGTGTACTCCCCTGCCCGACCGCAAGCAGCGTGTTCATGTTCAGTGCGGTCAGCGCCTCGACGTCGAGGATCTCGACATCGACGCCGACGGATTCGAGCTCGCGAACCCGGTCCGCGAACTCGACCGGACCCAGGGCATTGGCCGGCTCGTTGACCAGATCGCGCGCCAGATAGATGCCGTTGGCCAGCGCTTTCTGGCGGTTGAACAGGGCGCGGACCTTGTCCGGATCGGCACAGTGGACGACCAGTTTCTGCAGGCCGTCGCGCGACGGCGGCGCTGTACCGTTGCCACCCGCGCCCGGTTCATCGCCATTGCCGGACTTGCGCGTGAGATATTTCTGAAAGCTGTAGTGGCGCAGCAGCGCGCCGAAGGCGAGGTCGGCGGCAACCGCGTCCGCACGCTTGTCACCGACACCTGAGACATCAGCGAACAGGCTCGCGCTTTTTGTCTTGCGCGCCGTGATCTGGCCGAGCGCATAACCTCCGAGCATGGTCCAGTCGTTGTCGGTCATGTCGTCGGTCTTGCCGGTTCCGACCACCACCAGGCGCGCCACGTCGAGCTTCTGCGGCGCCAGGATCTCGACGGCGCTCTTCGACTTGCCCTTGAACTCGCCCGCCTCCGCCGCCTTGAGAATGACGCCACCGGACTTGCTGTTCAGCCCTTGTGCACTGGTGCCGAGTGCGAGGTCGTTGCCGGCGAAGACTAGGGCCGTCGGTTCCGGCTGGGCGGTAAGCGGGACGAAGGTTATTTCGAGGCGGTCGGTCACGACGTGGGGGCTCCTTGAATTGGCATTCTGCTGCCGGGCGGCAATCGCAAGCGAGCGGTCGGCGCTCCGAACGTTCGGTACGTTCGGAGCGAACCGGTGCCGGCCATCCGACGCCGATCGGATACACCAGCGGTGTGCCGCGGGGGCAAAAGGGGTTGGAAACGACGGATGCCGAGCTTAGACGCTCGCACGCCAAGCGCAAGCGCCGGCTGAAGGGCCTTCAGGGAATGGTTTCCGGCGTCTCCCGCGAGTGGCGAGCCGAAATTCCGCCACCGTGCTATGGGACCCGGGATCGTGTGTGTCCGGCCTGAAAAACATAGGAAAACAGATAAGCTCGTCGGTCGTCGGTCGCCGATGTCCTACAGCATCCGCCGCTCTCATATTGCCCCGCAACACGAACAGAGCCAGGCCGTCACCGATGTCCATTCTCGGCCGCTACGTCTTCCGGCAGGTCAGCGGCGCCTTCCTCCTGATCGTGTTGTCTCTATCTGGAATCGTGTGGATCGCCCTCGCCCTGCGCGAGCTGAGCGTGGTGACGGGCAAGGGTCAGGGCGCCTTCGTGCTGCTGCAGATGACGACCCTCGCGCTCCCCAACCTCATGGCGATCATCGCGCCGTTCGCTCTTCTGATCGCGGTCATCCACACGCTCAACCGCCTGAACAGCGACAGCGAACTGATCGTGCTGACGGCATCGGGGGCGACGATCTGGCAGGTGGCCCGGCCGATGCTGCTGCTCGCCGCGCTGGTCTCTCTGGCGGTGGCCTTCGTCAATCACTATGGCCAGCCGGCGAGCCTCCGGCAGCTTCGCGCGCTGATCGTCGAGCTGCGCACCGACCTGCTGACCCAGGTGATCCAGCCGGGCCGGTTTTCCAGTCCCGAGCAGGGGTTGACCTTCCATATCCGCGACCGGGCGAGCAACGGCGATCTGGTCGGCGTCGTCATGCACGATGCCCGCAAGGGCGGGGAAACACAGTCCTACCTCGCCGAGCGGGCGGTGGTCGTCAAGCGTGACCTCGATGCTTACGTGATCATGAGCGAGGGTCATATCCTGCGGCGCGGCGCCCAGGGCGATGCCTCGCAGATCATCGCCTTCGACAAATACGCCATCGATCTCGATCAGTTCGAGCAAAAGACCGAGGAGGCGCTCGATCTGAAGCCGCGTGAGCGCTTCTACTCAGAGCTGGTCAGGCCGGAAGCGACCAGCTCGGCGTTCATATCGAATCCCGGTCAGTTTCGGGCCGAGCTGCACGAGCGCTTCGCCAATCCGCTCTATCCGATCGTGTTCGTGCTCATCGCGCTGGCGGCGGTCGGGCAGGCGCAGAGCACCCGGCAGAACCGGGTCGAGAAAGTCGTCGCCGGCTTCCTTCTCGCGACCGGCAGCCGCTTCGCCGGTCTGGCCTCCAACAACATCGTGGTGCTCAACGCCGCCGCGACCCCCCTGCTCTACGCCATTCCACTCGGTGCCGGTGCCATCGCAATCCTGATGATGGTCCGGCTGGCCCGTCCGCACGCAACGATTTCGCTCTCCGATCGGCTGGCGGACCTCCTGGCACCCGTCGTCGGCCGCGTGAGGGCGCTGGCCGGCCGCTCGCTCTCCTGGCGCGGACGGGGTTGAGCGATGCTGTCCCAGCCGACACTGCAGCTCTATCTCGCACGCCGGTTCCTGACCGGGATTCTGGGCACGTTCCTGCTCTGCTCGGTCCTGATTTTCATGATCGATTTCGTGGAGATGCTCCGCCAGTCGGGCAAGTACGGCGCCGTGCCGGCCTGGAAGCTCGGCTGGATTACGCTTCTGCGGCTGCCGGCCTACACCGAACTGCTGCTTTCGTTCGCGGTCCTCGTCGGCTCCATCGCCGCGTTTCTCATGCTGGCGCGCAAGAGCGAACTCGCCGTCATGCGTTCTGGCGGCATGTCGGTGTGGCAGTTCCTGCGTCCGGGCCTCATTGTCGCGTTCGCGCTGGGCGTGTTCGCAGTCGTGGCCTACAACCCCCTGGCGGCTTACTCACGCGGCGTAGCCGAGAAGTTGACGGCCGAAGCTTTCGGGCGTGAAAACAATGCTTTGAGGCTTCGCAATTCGGGGTCGTGGCTGCGCCAGGACGGGATCGACGGGGAATCCATCATCAACGCCGGCCACGTCTCGAAGCGTGGCTCCATCCTGACCGGCGTGTCGGCCTTCGTCTTCGACCGCCAGGGGCACTTTCTGGAGCGGCTCGATTCGCCTCAGGCGGAGCTCAAAGAGGGGTACTGGCTGCTGCGCGACGCGGTCGTTTCCCGAGTCGGCCACGAGCCGGAAAAATTCAGCGTTTATTTGCTCTCGACCTATCTCACCCCGGAGCGCGTGGCGGACGCCCTCGGCAGCGTCATCTCGCTCTCGATCTGGGAGCTCCCAGGCCTTATAGAAGTTGCTGAAAAAGCTAAACTTTCTTCAGCCGCTTTTCGTGTTCAGTTTGCTCTTCTGCTGTGCCGGCCGCTGCTCTGCGTGGCGATGGTTCTTTTGGCCGCCACTGTGTCGCTTCGGTCATTCCGCTCGGGGGGTATCCAGACTATGGTCGTGACCGGAATGGTTGGGGGATTTAGCTTCTTTCTGCTGGCTGAAGTTTCACGACAGTTGGGGGTTGCTGGAATAGCGCCGCCCTGGGCAGCGGTCTGGCTTCCTGTCCTGCTCGCCATTCTAGCGACGACGACGGTGCTGTTGCACCAGGAGGACGGCTGAGTGATGCGTGGTGCCGAGACACCGCGGATGAAAGACGTCGAGCGACATGCTCTCGCCCTGCCGCTTGCGGCGTTCGGGCGGGCATGCGCCTCGGCTCGCGTCCGTGCGTCTCGAACGCTGGGTCTCGCGCAACTCGGATCAGTTCTCGCGCGACGCGCTCTGGCATCGCTCCTCGGCCCTGCACTCTGTATCGGTGCGACGCTTTCGGTCGCCGTTGCGCAGGATGACTCGAGTTTCGCCGTCCCCAAGCCGCCGACCGTCTTCAACTCCGCACCCAAGCTCGACAAGACCCAGCCGCTCTACCTGCAGGGCGACCAGCTGATCTACGACTCGAAGGGCAGCCGGGTCATCGCCAAGGGCAACGTCGAGATTTATTACAACAACAACGTTCTGCGCGCCGACGAGGTGATCTACGACCAGAGCGCCAACACGCTCTCGGCCATCGGCAACGTCGAACTGCGCGAGGCCGGCGGCAACATCATCCGCGCCGAGCGCTACGACATCACCGACGACTTCCGCGACGGCTTCGTGCAGTCGCTCTCGGTCGTCACCAAGGACGATGACCGAATCTCGGCCGAGCGCGGCACGCGCCGCGAGGGCAACGTCACAGAATTCTTCGGCGCCAAGTACACGCCTTGCAAAAGTGCGCCCGGCGAAGCACCCGTGTGGTGCATCAGCGCCCGTAAGGTCATACACGATCAGGCCAACGCGACGATCTCCTACCAGGACGCGCAGTTCGAAATCCTGGGCGTGCCGATCTTCTATCTGCCCTACTTCCAGCACGCCGATCCGTCGGTGAAGCGCAAGAGCGGCTTCCTGCTGCCGACCTACGGCAACTCGGACGACCTCGGCAGCTTCTTCGAGGTTCCCTACTATTTCGCGCTGGCGCCCAACTACGACCTGACCTTCCGGCCGATGTACCTCTCGAAGCAGGGCGTGCTCTATCAGGCCGACTGGCGACACCGGCTTGCCGACGGGCAGTACTTCGTCAAGGTCGCCGGGATTGACCAGGACGGCGACGAGCTACCGGGCGACACGATCAATCGCGAGGATCTAGACGGGTTCCGCGGGACGTTGGAATCGAAGGGTGAGTTCTCGGTGGCGAGCTGGTGGAAGCTCGGCTGGGACGCCACCATAGAGAGCGATGACACGTTCCGCCGCTTCTACAAGTTCGACAACGTGCTGCTGACCGACCGCGAGAACAAGGTTTACCTGGAAGGCATTTCCGACCGCAATTACCTCGGCATCAAGGCCTATCACTTCGGCGGTCTGCTGGTGAACGATACGGCGGAGTCCGAATCCCGCGTTCACCCGATCGTCGATCACAACTACATCTTCGAGCAGCCGCTGTTCGGCGGCGAGCTGTCGTGGAAATCGAATGCGCTGAGCTTCAAGCGTACCGAGGTGTCGGGCCTCACCCCGCTAGACGACCGCACCCGCGACCAGGACGTCAATCGAGTGGTGACGGAACTCAAGTGGCGCCGGAGGCTGACCGACCAGATCGGAATCACCTATACGCCCTTCGCCGAACTCAGAGGCGACCTCTACCAGCTCAACAACTACGTTGACCCGGAAACCGGTGCACTGGTCGAGGACGACACGGTGGCGCGCGGCCTTGCGACGGGCGGCGTTACGGTAAGCTATCCCTGGG
Source organism: Hyphomicrobium sp. (assembly GCA_052388455.1). Taxonomy (GTDB): domain Bacteria; phylum Pseudomonadota; class Alphaproteobacteria; order Rhizobiales; family Hyphomicrobiaceae; genus CAZSNH01. Next base: position 12,586 of record JBQTIA010000134.1, on the reverse strand, counting down.
TCGCCAACACGGCGTCCGCCAGCCACATCATCGAGCCGATCGGGCAGATCGTGACCCGGCAGAACTCGCTTCCCCAGCGCGAGCTGCCTAACGAAGACGCCAAGAGCCTCGTGTTCGACGATACGAGCCTGTTCGACACCAACAAATTCTCGGGTCTCGATCGTATCGAGACCGGCACCCGCGCCAACGTCGGCGTGCAGTACACCTTCCAGGCCAACTCCGGCGGCTTCGTCCGCGTGCTGGCCGGCCAGAGCTTCCATCTCAAAGGCGACAACGCCTTCCGCAATCCCGGCATCGACGGCGATGGCGAGAACGTCTTCAATCCGCGCAGCGGCCTGGAAACCGACGAATCCGACTACGTCGCCGGCTTGTATTTCGCACCCAACGACGTGTTCCGCTTCGTCTCTCAGAGCCGCTTCGACGACGAGGACCTGGAGCTGAGGCGCGAAGACCTGTCGGCCGCCTTCGTCTACGGACCGATCTCGGCCCAGGCCACCTATACCTATATCGCCGCCGATCCGGAGGCCGGGTTCGAGAAGGAAGAGCAGGACATCGTCGGCACGCTCGGCCTTCGGCTGACCGAGCGCTGGACGCTCTTCGGCTCGATGCGCTACGACCTCGACGAGGGCAAGCGGCTCACGGACTCGATCCAGCTCCGCTACGGCGACGAGTGCTTCGCCATCAGCGCCATCTACCAGGAAAGCCTGATCGACGATCCGCTGCGCGACGTCGATCCCGACCGCAGCCTGATGTTCCGCGTCGAGCTGAAGAACCTCGGCAGCTACGGCTACAAGACCGACGTACTCGATCACGTCTTCGGCGACGATCAGAGCCCGCGCTCCGTCGCGCCTTGAGGCATGGTCGGCGGTGTCGGCGCCATTTGATCAGGTTGTGCCGCCTTCTCGGCGCCATGGTTCATGTGGATAAGCCGATCCCAATGCGGCGCGGCCGGGCTAGGATGCCTTGGCCGAATCTTGTCATTTTCGAATGAGACGCCCCATGACGAGCGCCTCCAGATCTCGCTCTGCAACTCTGTACGCCGGCGGCTTCCTGCTGGCCGCGGGTGCCGTCACTTGCTTCGTTGGTATGAGCCGGGTCGCCGTGGGCCAGACGGCCCCTCCCGCCCAGGGCGTCGCCCTCAAGCCGTCGGTTGCCGAGACCGCTCCCGACAAGCCGGCCGCAACCAAAGCGGGCGCAGAGAAATCAATGCCCACGAAGGCCGCCGCCCGCGATGTTCCGGCCGGTAGCGCCACTGACAAGACCCAACCCAGGAAATCCGGTCAGTCGATCGTCGTGCTGGTCGGAGACGATCCGATTACCGGCTACGAGATCGAGCAGCGCCAGCGGCTCCTGTCGCAGAGTTCGGGAAGCGGTAGCGAGGTCAAGGAGCGCTTTCAGGCGCTGATCCGATCCGACGCGGTGAAGCAGAAAATGGAGGCGATGCAGAAGGAGATTATTCAAAATAATCCCGGCAAATCGCGCGATCAACTCGTCGCCATGATCAAGGGCCGCATTCAATCCTATGCCAAGGTGCTGCAGCAGCAGGCCATCTCGAGCGTACGGTCGAGCCAGGCCCCGGGGACGCGTCAGAAGGCGCTCGAACAGCTCATCGATGAACGGCTGATGGTTCAGGAAGCCAAACGGGTCGGCGTCCTCGCAAGCGACGAGGATGTGCAGAGATCGCTCGACGACCGCGCCAAGCGCGCCAGCATGAGCCGCGAGCAGTATGCGGCCCAGTTCAAGGAACTGGGCGTCGACATGGATACGATGCGCTCCACGTTCCGCGCGCAGATGTCGTGGCTCGATGTGATCCGCCGCCGCTTCGGCTCGCAGATCCAGGTGACGGAACGCGAGGTCGAGCGCGTCGTCTCTGCGCGTCCCAAGGATCAGGAGGACGACGTCGAGCTGCAGCTCCAGCGCATTACGCTGCCGCTCGCCGACAAGCTCGACCAGAAGGTCATGGCCAAGCGTTTCCAGGAAGCCGAGACCATCTGGCGCAAGTTCGACGGCTGCAAATCGCTGCCGTCGCTGGCCTCTGGAGTGGCCGGTGCGAAACTGGAAAATCTCGGGCCGCAGCGGCCTTCGACGGTGTCCGAGCCGACCCGCGGACTGCTGGTCAGCGCTGCGGATGGCAGCATGCTGCCGCCGAGCGTCGGCAGCGGCGGCATGGAGCTGTGGGTCGTATGCGGCCGCAGCGTCGTGAAAGCCAACGACTCGGCCCGCGAGGCAGCCGAGAACGAGTTGCGCCGCGAGCAGTTCAGCCTGATTGCCAACCGGCACCTCAAGGATCTGCGCAAAGACACCCCCATCGAGTACCGGTGATGCGGGCCGACGCGGCCGAACAGCGTCCGCCCATGGAACGGTCCGTCACATCCGCGCCGCTGGCGCTCACTATGGGTGACCCGGCAGGGATCGGCCTCGAAATCTCGATCAAGTCGTGGCTCCAGCGGCAGACCCGCGGGTTGCCGCCGTTTGTCCTCATCGCCGGCCCGGACAGCGTGACAGCGGCAGCGGTCCGCGTGGGCGCCGTGGTGCCGGTCGAGGTGGTGACGGACCTGCGACACGTACCAGACCTGTTCCACGCGAGCCTTCCAGTGTTTCCGGTTGCGCTGGGGCGACAGGCCGAGCCCGGTATCCCCGACGCGAGCAATGCGTCGTCTGTGATCGGGGCGATCGAGATGGCGGTCGAGCTGGCGCACCACGGGCGCATCGCCGGCATCGTCACCAATCCCATCTCGAAGGCGGTATTGAAGTCGGCTGGATTCGCGTTTCCGGGTCACACCGAATTCCTGGCCCACCTCGCCGCCCGGCATCATCCCGGCAAAACCTTCCGCGCCGTCATGATGCTGGCCAGCGACGAATTGAAAGTCGTGCCGCTGACGATCCACATCCCGCTCGCCGACGTTCCTCGCGCGGTGACGCCGGCGCTGATTGCGGAAACGGTACGGATCACGTGGCGGGGCCTGAACGAAGACTTCGGCATCCCTTCGCCCCGCATTGCGATCGCTGGTCTCAATCCCCACGCCGGTGAAAGCGGCACCATGGGGCGCGAGGAAACCGAGGTGATCGCGCCCACGATTGCGCGGCTCGCGTCGGAGGGCCTGTCGGTCAGCGGACCGTTTCCGGCCGACACGCTCTTTCACTCCGCCGCGCGCCGCCGCTACGATGCCGTCGTCGCCATGTACCACGATCAGGCCCTGATCCCGCTGAAGACTCTGGCTTTCGATCGCGGCGTCAACATCACGCTCGGACTGCCCTTCGTGCGCACCTCTCCCGACCACGGCACGGCCTTCGACATTGCCGGGAAGGGTATCGCCAATCCGGAAAGCCTGATGCAGGCGCTGCTTGCCGCACGGCGCATGGCCGACTGCCGCCAATCGCGCGCGATCAGTCCGGTTGCATCACCATGAGCGGAGACGATGTCGCCGGCCGCGATGCCGGCCCCTCACCCGATGGTCTGCCGCCGCTGCGCGAGGTGATCCGTACTCACGGTCTCGAAGCCAAGAAGAGCCTCGGCCAGAATTTCATTCTCGATCTCAACCTGACGCGACGCATCGCGCGCGCCGCCGGTCCGCTCGAAGGACGAACGGTGGTCGAGGTCGGGCCGGGGCCGGGCGGCCTCACCCGCGCCCTCCTCATCGAAGGGGCTGCCCGCGTCGTGGCCATCGAGCGCGACCGGCGCTGCCTCGAAGCGCTTGGCGACATCGCCGCGCGCTATCCCGGTCGGTTGACGGTGCACGAAGGTGACGCCCTCGAAGCGGACTGGCCGGCCTTGCTCGGGGCCGGCACGCGCGAGGCGATCATCGCCGCCAACCTGCCCTATGCAATCGCCACCAAGCTGCTGATCGGCTGGTTGGAGACCGATCCCTGGCCACCCTGGTTCTCCCGCATGGTGCTGATGTTCCAGCGTGAGGTCGCCGAGCGCATCGTCGCCGCTCCGGGCAGCAAAGCCTATGGGCGTCTTGCGGTCATTTCGCAGTGGCGGACCGCGCCTCGGATGCTGATGACGCTGAGCCCCAAGGCCTTCACGCCGCCGCCCAAGGTCGAATCCGCCGTGGTGGAGTTCGTTCCCATACCGGCTCCGGAGCCGGCCTGCCGTGTCGCGGCGCTGGGCCGCGTGACGGCAGCGGCGTTCGGGCAGCGCCGGAAAATGCTGCGGTCCAGCCTGAAGCAATTGACGCCAATGCCCGAGCTGCTGCTGGCCGAGGCCGGCATAGCCCCCGAGCTGCGCGCCGAGCAGTTGACCGTCGCCGACTTTGCCCGGCTCGCGGCTATCCATGATCGCGCGAGCGCCAAGCCTCCTGATCAAACATAAAGGGTCGGCCCGAAGGCCAGCCCCTGTCATTTGGTGCGTCCGTAGCAGATGTCCGTCGCTGCAATCCGCGACGGGGACCGATCAGCGCGAATAGAACTCGACCACCAGATTGGGTTCCATCGTCACCGGATAGGGCACATCCGAGAGTGCAGGAATGCGGTTCAGCTTGGCCGTCATCTTCGAGTGATCGACCTCGATGTAATCAGGAACGTCGCGCTCGGCGCTCTTGATGGCTTCAAGAAGCAGCGTCATCTGGCGCGACTTTTCCTTGACCTCGACCACGTCGCCGACGCGGCAGCGATAGCTCGGGATTGTCACGCGGCGGCCGTTGACGGTGATGTGCCCGTGCGAGACGAACTGTCGCGCGGAAAACACCGTCGGCACGAACTTGGCGCGGTAGACCAGCGCGTCGAGACGACGCTCCAGTAGGCCGATCAGATGCTCGCTGGTCGAGCCCTTCAGACGGGCGGCTTCCTTGTAGACGCGGCTGAACTGCCTCTCGGAGATGTTGGCGTAATAGCCCTTCAGCTTTTGCTTGGCCTTGAGCTGCTGGCCGAAGTCGGAGAGCTTCGAGGTGCGCCGCTCACCGTGCTGGCCGGGGCGGCTCTCGCGCTTGTTGAGCGGGCTCTTCGGGCGGCCCCAGATGTTCTCGCTGAGGCGGCGGTCGATCTTGTACTTGGCGCGAAGGCGCTTGGTCATGGCTTTGCACTCCAATAGGTTGCGAATCCGGCAGGCCCAATCGATGAAAATGGTGCTGCGCCGGGCTCGTGGAGCGCCCCCTCCTCTGCCGCGACATCCCCGAACCGGCCGGGAACCTCGCAGCCGACAGACAACGATCCAAGGACGGACCGGTCACGGGCGCGCAAAATGCGTCGCGGGCCCTCTCGGACCCGCGCGCGAATGTCAGTTATTCGAGAATTCCCGGCGCGTCAACTCCCGCCTCGGGTCGCGTCTCGCGACGCGCTTACGGCTCATTTGGGCTGTTCGGCCGGGGCGGCGGAAGCGACCGGCTGTTTGACGTAGGCTTCGACCATGCTTTTGACCTTCGATTTCTCCTCCTCGGAGCAGGTCTGGGCGGCGGCCTTGTCCTGATCGATCGAAACTTCCTTGTTGCCGTCCTTATCGGTGACTTTGACCTTGCCGGTCAGCAGCATGACCGTCACCAGATGAAGCTGGTTGATGTACAGCATCTGCTGCGGCGTCCATTTCTTTTTCTCGGTTTCCCGCCGCATCATGGTGCGGTGGTTGGCGAGCTGGTCGTCGGGGAGCTCGCAGACCTGCGCGTGCGCCGAGACGCGGCCGACGCGGATCACTTCCTTGGCGACGTCGAGAGGAACCAGCGAATCTTCCTTTTTCTTTTTATCGGTGATGATGACCTTGCCATCCGGTTGCGAGAACTGCGCCGGCACCAGCGACCAAGCATACTCCATCAGCTTTGCGACTGACTGGTCGCTCAATTCCTGAGCCACGGCCCGCTCGGTCGCGAGACCGAACTGCGCCGCGATGGCGACGATCGCGCCCAGCAAAATCTTCCCCGCTGTGATGGTCTTCCGCATGTCCAGACTGCCCCTATCGATCTTTTTTTGCATCTGCCGGTTTGTCGTGCCCGGTCGGTCCTCGGCAGCGCTGAGCGCCACCCCGTCTAGCTCTGACGCCGCCGCGCGGCCGGGAGTGGCACACAGGCAACGGCACTGGCGGAACAGGCCCGCGTTGTATCCCTGACCTGAACCAATCGCAGGCATCGCTCGGCTCAAAACTTGGCCAGAAAAAGGCGACCTATGTGGACGGCTTTCGGCCCCGTCCCTTGCCGTGCGCCAGCGTGGCAACTATGCCACGCAAGGTGCGTACTTCCTGTTCGGTGGCACCCATGCGCAAGAACAGGCTGCGGAGGTTTTGCACCACGCTGGGGCGTTTGTGTGACGGGTTGAAAAAGCCGAGCCGGTCGAGCTCTCCTTCGAGATGCTCGAAGAAACCATTGAGGTCTTCGCGTGTCGCCGGGCGCTCGCGGCCGAGGTTCATGCCCTCAGCCACCGGGGTCTCGTACGTGGTGACGCGACCGAGCGTGGCGGACGGACTGGCGCGCATCCAGGCATAGCCGACGAGCAGCACCGCCTGCGCCAGATTGAGCGAGGCGAAGCGGGAATTGACCGGGATCATGACGATGGCGTCGGCGTCCGCCACTTCCCCGGTTTCCAGGCCGCTGCGCTCCCGGCCGAAGAGCAGGCCGCAGCGCTCGCCCCGCGCGATCCGTGTGCGCATTTCCTCGGCCAGCGCTTCGGGGGTCAGTACCGGCTTGCGCAGGTCGCGCTGGCGGGCTGTGGTCGCCGCCACCCAGTTGAGGTCGCCGGTCGCCGCTGCCAGGGTGGGATAGGCTTTGGCGTCGTCGACGATGTAGTTGGCGCCCGAGGCGGCGATGCGCGCCTTTTCGTTCGGCCAGCCGTCACGCGGATTGACGAGGCGCAGGTCGTCGAGCCCGAAATTGGCGCAGGCGCGCGCCACCATGCCGATGTTGTCGGGTAGCTGCGGCTCCATCAGGATGACAGCTGGCGTCTCGCCCTCTCCGGCGACGGCTTCGCCGCGAATGTGAGCCCGGCGCACTCCATGGCGCAGTTTCCGCAGCACGCGCCGCGCCCAGAACCAGTAGTTCTCCCCGCTCCACGTCCGCTCCAGGGCGGCCAGCGCCGGCGTTTTGAGGGTGCCCTCGCCCTGACCGAGCAGGCGGACCGCGCCATCGCCGACCACGATTTCCCCGTGGCGGGCGATGAAGTCGTCGAGGGTGTGGATGCCGAGCGCCTCCGTTCGCTTCTTGCACCCGGGGCAGGTGGCGCCGGCCCATTCGCAGCGCACCTCGGCACAATAGGTCAGCACGCCGTCGAGCGTCTCGCGCGTGAGGCCGGGGACCGCCAGCTCGGCGAGCCCATCGTCGATGGTCTTCTGGTGACAGGCGTGCACGATCTCGCCGATCGGGCGCTCTGAGCCGGCCAGCGTCGGGACCGGCCGTCCATCGATCACGGCGAGCTCGACGAGGCTATCACTGGCAGTGGTCACCGGTCTGGTGCTCGCTAGAACTCGGGGCCACCGCGGACGCGCGGCGCCAGCCTCCCCTTAGCAAACGTCCCCGATCCGGCAAGCGTCGCCATTCACCAAATCGCGCTCGTCATCGCTAAGTCTTCCCTAAGGGCTCGTTGATACGCTGACGCGCATTCGTTGCATCTGCGTATCGAGTGCCCATGCCAGCCCTGACGCAATCCCTCGCCACCAAGCTCTGCGCCGGCCTTCTCACCGTCTACATCCTGATGCTGCTGGCCTTTACCGGACCGAGCCAGGGCTGGCCGGGGCTCGGCGACCGGCCGAAGGAGACGACGGACTACGTCGCCATCTGGACCGGCGGCAAGCTGGCCCTCGAAGGCCGTGCACTCGCCGCCTACGACTGGGACCAGCACAAGGGCGAGGCGACGGCCGTGCTCGGAGCCGAGCCGCCGGGTTTCCTGCCGTGGCCCTATCCCCCGACTTTCCTGGCGATGGCCGCGGTTTTCGCGCTGCTCCCCTACGGATGGTCGATGCTGCTTTGGGTTGCAGCGACGACGGGCGCTGCCGCGCTCGTGGCGGCGCGCATCACGGGCGCTGCCCGGGGCGCGCTGTGGATGACCGTCTCCGTCGCGATCCTCTACAACGCTCATGTTGGCCAGAACGGGGCGTTGAGTGCGGCGCTGCTGGGTTGCGGGCTGCTGCTGCTGCCGACCCGGCCCGTGCTCGCCGGGCTGGCCTTAGGACTGCTCTCCTATAAGCCGCATCTCGGCGTGCTGGTGCCGCTGGTGCTGGTCGCGTCCGGCCAATGGCGCGCGTTCGCCTCGGCGGCGATAACGGTCGTTGCGCTCGTCGCGGGGTCGGCGATCGCATTCGGGCCCGAAACCTGGCCGGCTTTCATCGAGCAGATGGGCCGCATGTCGGCCCACATCGCCGCTGTGCCCAATCCGGAAAAGCTGCAGAGCGTCTACGGCCTGATGCGCTGCCTCGGCGCGGCGCCGCAAGCCGCGCTCGCCATGCACGCCCTCTTCGCGGCAGCCGTCGCGGCGGGCGTGACGCTGCTCTGGCGGCACCGCGATGTACCCTACGAAGCAAAGGCGGCCGCTCTCGCGGCCAGCGCCCTGCTGATCAGCCCCTATGTTTTCGTCTACGATCTGGTCGTGCTGATCGTGGCGCAGGCGTTCCTGCTTAGGGCCGTCGTCGAGGGCCGCTTCGACGAGCGCGAGGTCGACGGCATCCTCCTAGCGAATGCGCTGATCGCGATTTTCCCGGCAGCGGGCCTGCCTATGGGACTGGCGGCGACACTCCTTCTGCTGACCCTGGTCGTTCGCCGGCTGGGCGGCGCACGTTCGACGATCAAGCTTCTTCTGCCGGCCCGTTGGCTGCCGTCATTGGAGCGCTCCTTCGGCGAGGCCAGCGCATGACACGTACGCTCCTCACCGCCGTCTCGGTTCTCATCGTCGGCGGCTACCTGATGCTGCTCGTGACGCTCACGGGACCGGCGCAGGGCTGGCCGGGTCTCGGCGAGCGGCAGCAGGTGACCACCGACTACGTCGCCATCTGGACCGGGGGACGGCTGGCGCTCGAAGGCCGCCCGCTCGATGCCTACGATTGGGACCGGCATCGCGATGCGGCCGAGGAACTGCTCGGCAAAGACCCCGCCGGTCTGCTGCCCTGGCCCTATCCGCCGACGTTTCTGGCCATTGCCGCTCTCTTCGCCTTTCTGCCCTACGGCCTGTCGATGATGCTGTGGGTGGCGGCGACCTCGGCGGCTTACGCGGTTGCCGCGGCACGGATCATGGGAACGGCGGCGGGCGCGCTCTGGCTGTCGGTGCCGATTGCACTCGCGTTCAACGCCCACGTCGGCCAGAACGGGGCTTTGAGCGCAGCGCTGCTCGGGCTCGGCCTGATAAGCCTGAACTCGCGGCCTGTGTTGGCTGGCATTTGCATCGGCCTCCTATCCTACAAGCCGCACCTCGGGTTGCTGATCCCCATCGCGCTGGCGTTCAGCGGCCATTGGCGGACGATCGCCGCCGCAGCCGCAACCGCCATCGGATTGGCGCTGGTGTCCGTCGTCGCCTTCGGCTGGGAAACCTGGGCGGCCTTCCTGCCGGGCCTGGCGAAGGTCTCCGCCCAAACGGCAGCCATGTCGGCCCCCGAGAAGCTGCAGACGCTGTTCGGACTCTCACGCTGCCTCGGACTCGGCATCACAACCGCCTATGCCCTGCAGTCCGTGCTGGCATTGATGGCCGCGCTCGTGGTGGGGCTGGTCTGGCGTGACCCACGCATCGGCTTCGATCTCAAGGCCGCACTGCTCTCAGTCGCGTCCCTGCTCGTCAGCCCCTACCTCTTCGTCTACGACCTCACCATCCTGACACTCGCCCAGGCCTTCCTCTATCGCGCCTCCGCGCCCGATGGACTGGACACCATCGAGATCGCCGGCCTCGTCGCGGCGAACATCGCCATTCTCTTCTTTTCCGCCGCGGGCATCCCGCTCGGTTTCGTCGCCTGCCTCATCGTACTGGCGCTGGTCCTCCGGCGGGTGCTGGCGGTGTCAGACCTCGCCTTCACTACGCTCGATGCCGCGATCCGGCGGCTGAAACTTGGGTCGGCCTCCAACCCGCAGCCCTCCGCAGTTCCGTCAGTCAAGACTGGAGCCCTCGCGCCATGATGAGCCAGACCACCACCACGCGCATCTGCGCCGCGATCTTCCTGCTCTACGCCGCCGCTCTCTATGCGACGGCCGGACGGATGCAGGGCTGGCCCGGAACGGGAACGACGGTGGCCCAGTCGACGGCCTACGTCGATTACGTGGCAATCTGGACGGCCGGCAAGCAAGTGATCGATGGCGACGCGCTCGGCGCTTACGATTGGGCCGAGCATGGCCGGCGCTCGTTCGAATTGCTGGAGCGCGAGCGCAGCGACTATCAGCCCTGGCCGTACCCGCCGATCTATCTCGCCGTTGCCGCGCTGTTCGCGCTGATGCCCTACGGCGTATCGATGCTGATGTGGGTGATCGCCTCTTATGCGGTATTCGCCGCCGTGGCGGCTCGCATCATTGGTACGCCGCGCGGGGCCATCTGGATGGCGATCTCCATTCCCGCGCTCTACAATGCGATGGTCGGTCAGAACGGCGCCGTGAGCGCGGCGCTGCTCGGCGCCGGACTGGTGATGCTGCCGACCCGTCCGATCCTCGCCGGCGTCTGCCTCGGACTTCTCTCCTACAAGCCGCATATCGGCGTGCTGATCCCGATCGCGCTCGCCGCCGCCGGCTACTGGCGCACGTTTGCGTCGGCTGCTGCAACGGTCGTCGTGCTGATGATGGCCTCAGCGCTCGTTTTCGGATCATCGGCGTGGCTGGCTTTTTTCTCGCAGATGCCGCTGGTCGCCGACCTCGTGCTGCACCGGCGGCCGGAGATCCTGCAGAGCGCTTACGGGATGCTGGTGACCAGCGGCGCGGGTGCCGGCATCGCGATGACGGTGCAGGTCGGCGTCGCACTCGCAGCCGCAGCGGGAATCGCGTGGCTGTGGCGCCGTGACGATGTCGCGTTCGACTGCAAGGCTGCGGCGCTCGCCGCGGCGACGCTGTTCCTCAGCCCCTATCAGTTTGTCTACGATTTCAGCATTCTGATGGTTGCGCAGGCATTCCTGTTGCGCTCGGTCATGACGGCTGAGACCGACGAGCGGGAGATCGACGGCATAGTTCTGGCCAATGCGATCATCGCCGTGTCGCCGGGAATCGGCTTTCCGACGGCGCCCCTTGCAGCGGTGCTGCTGATCGCACTCATCGTGCGACGCCTCGGCGCAGCACATCGCGTGCCTGCCAACAGCACCTCGAGCGATCTCGTTACGCGCGCGGCCTGATCCTCCGCCATTCGGTCGCCTTGTTTGGCTTGCAGCCCGCCGCTAAGGTCCGCGCCGATCACGGGTAGGACGCTGCGCAAGCAAGGGCCAGGGGCAGATGAAAAAAATCAAAGTTGCCGGTACGGTCGTCGAAATGGATGGCGACGAGATGACCCGCATCATCTGGCAGTTCATCAAGGACAAGCTGGTTCATCCTTATCTCGACCTGACGCTCGACTACTACGACCTCGGCATCGAGAGCCGCGACAGGACCAAGGATCAGGTCACCATAGACGCTGCCAACGCGACCAAGAAGCACGGCGTCGCCGTCAAGTGCGCGACCATCACGCCCGACGAGGCGCGCGTCAAAGAGTTCGATCTGAAGGAGATGTGGAAGTCGCCCAACGGCACGATCCGCAACATCCTCGGCGGCGTCATCTTCCGCGAGCCGATCATCTGCAAGAATGTGCCGCGTCTGGTGCCGGGCTGGACCGAACCGATCATCATCGGTCGCCATGCCTACGGCGATCAGTATCGCGCCACCGATTTCAAGTTTCCGGGCAAGGGCACGCTGACGATCCGCTTCGTCGGCGACGACGGCAAGGTCATCGAACGGGAGGTCTTCAAGTCGCCCGGCGGAGGCGTCGCCATGGCCATGTACAATCTCGACGAGAGTATTCGCGAGTTCGCGCGGGCGTCCTTCAATTACGGCCTCGCGCGCAACTATCCCGTCTACCTCTCGACCAAGAACACGATTCTGAAAGCCTACGACGGGCGCTTCAAGGACCTTTTTCAGGAGGTGTTCGTCGCCGAGTTCAAGGGCGAGTTCGACAAGCGCAAGCTCGTCTACGAGCATCGCCTGATCGACGACATGGTGGCCTCCGCCATGAAGTGGTCGGGCGGCTATGTGTGGGCTTGCAAGAACTACGACGGGGACGTGCAGTCGGATACGGTCGCGCAGGGCTTCGGCTCGCTCGGGCTCATGACCAGCGTGCTGATGACGCCCGACGGCAAGACGGTCGAAGCAGAGGCCGCGCACGGCACCGTCACGCGCCACTACCGCGAGCATCAGAAGGGCAAGGAGACCTCGACCAACGCCATCGCCTCGATCTTCGCCTGGACGCGCGGTCTCGCCCATCGCGCCAAGCTCGACGGCAACAAGGAACTGGCGCGGTTTGCTTCGACGCTGGAGAAAGTCTGCGTCGATACCGTCGAGGCCGGCTTCATGACCAAGGATTTGGCGCTTCTCGTCGGCCCCGATCAGAAATGGCTCTCGACCACCGGCTTCCTCGACAAGGTCGACGCTAATTTAAAGGCTGCGATGAAGGGTTGATATGCTGCAAGCCCTCCTCCACATCATGGTTCCGTACCTGCCAGCATTTCTATTTAGGCACTGGTAAT
>JBQTIA010000133.1:0-2052 GCA_052388455.1 Hyphomicrobium sp. | reverse complement strand
GAGATGACCTTCAGCACCTCCGAGGTCGCCGTCAATTGCTCGCGCGCGTCGGCGAGCTGCCTCCGCAAGTCAGCATCGGATGAATGGCCGCGATGCGTCACCGCACGCTCAATTCGGCGCTCCGGCTTCGCGGCTTTGCCGCGCTGCGCTCCGCTCGTCTTGCCACCTATCGGGCCGCGCCGCTTCATATTCACCCCAAGCCTCGCGTCACAGGATCGTACAGGCCCGCCGTGACATTCGGGAAGGGCTTAAAGCGGCCTCAGACGCCGACTATCGGCCTGGCGGCCGAGAATTGTTCAGGGTTAAATGCGGCCGAATGTCCGAGTTGGGTCGATTCTGTTGAAAAACTCCGAGGTTGCGGCGGCGCTGCTTGACTGATTCACTCCCGTTATCGAAACGGGAGTGCAAGCGATGATGGGTGAGCGACAAGTCGATCAGGGGTCTCTGTTCTACAAGTTTTCGCTGGAGCGACACGTGCCAGCCGAGCACATGCTCCGATCCATCGACCGCTTCGTCGAGCTTGGTGACCTGCGGTCGCGCCTGGCTCCCTTCTACAGCTCGACTGGGCGGCCGTCGGTCGATCCCGAGTTGCTGATCCGCATGCTGATCGTCGGCTACTGCTACGGCATCCGCTCGGAACGGCGGCTGTGTGAGGAGGTCCATCTGAACCTGGCCTACCGGTGGTTCTGCCGGCTCGGGCTGGAGGGGGAAGTCCCCGACCACTCCACCTTCTCGAAGAACCGCCACGGCCGCTTCCGCGACAGCGACCTGTTGCGCCATGTCTTCGAGACGGTGGTGCGCCGCTGCATGGCCGAGGGGTTGGTGGGCGGCGACGGCTTCGCGGTCGACGCCAGCCTGATCAAGGCCGACGCCAGCCGGCAGAAGGGCGTCGAGGGATCACAGGGCTTGGCGGCGGACCTGTCGAGCCGGGCGATTGACGAGTATCTTGCGGTTCTCGATGACGCGGCGTTCGGCGCCGCGACTGAGGTGACGCCGAAGTTCCTCTCGCCGGCCGATCCGGCGGCGCGCTGGACGGGCGCCCATGGCGGGCAGGCCTTCTTCGCCTATTCCGCCAACTACCTGATCGATCTCGATCACGCCGTCATCGTCGATGTCGAAGCCTCGACGGCGGTGCGTCAGGCCGAGGTGACGGCGGCCAAGACGATGATCGATCGCGCCGAGGAGCGCCTCGACCTCTACCCGGAACGGCTCGCCGGCGACGCGGCCTATGGATCGGCTGAGATGCTCGCCTGGCTGGTCCACGCGCGCGGGATCGAGCCCCATGTGCCGGTGTTCGACAGGTCGCAGCGGCGCGACGGCACGTTCTCCCGCGAGGACTTCACCTACGACCACCAGGGCGACGTCTACTTCTGCCCGGTCGGCAACATGCTGACCTGCAGGGGCACGGTCGTGAACGATGGAACGACCCTGCTATACCGCGCCAGCAAGTATGACTGCGACGCCTGCGGCCTCAAGCCGCGCTGCTGCCCCAAGGAACCAGCCCGGAAGGTCCCGCGCAGCATCCACGAAGGCGCCCGCGACATGGCGCGCACCATCGCCAAGACCGAGGCCTATCGCACCTCGCGGCGGCAGCGGAAGAAGGTCGAGATGCTGTTCGCGCACCTCAAACGCATCTTGCGCCTCGACCGCCTGCGATTGCGAGGACCATGCGGTGCCCGCGACGAGTTCCTCCTTGCCGCGACCGCTCAAAACCTCCGCAGGCTGGCCAAACTGATCCCGGCGCCAACGACCATGCCCGCCACCTGAGCCGCAGCACGGCGCAGCGCCTCCCTCAACCCAGTCTCAGTCAGCTACGATCCGCCATCGCCAGTCCCAACGGGGGCACTTTTTCAACGGAATCGGTCAAACTGTGATACTCCCCGCCGCGGAGCGCTGAGGGCGCTCGTCGGGCTGTCCCAGTGGCGCCCGGGCGGCGGGCATCCTATCACCGGGTCGAAATGTCTGCCCTTGCCGCCACCGCCGCGGGCGCTTCCGCCCGGTCATTCCGCCTCGGCCTTACGGCGCTCATTCTGGGGGCTTTGTCCATCTCCA
>JBQTIA010000132.1:0-5181 GCA_052388455.1 Hyphomicrobium sp. | reverse complement strand
ACACCATCAGCCCCTGACCGCGCCCGAGTGCCGGCCGGCGGCATCGCGGCACCCGTAGCTCAGCTGGATAGAGCGTTGGATTCCGAATCCAAAGGTCGCAGGTTCGAATCCTGCCGGGTGCGCCATTTGCGAGCAAGTTGATAGCTTGCAACTCCATGAAAACGCCGGCAGACCGGTGCATAGCACACCACGCCATTCCTGGCTTGCGGTCTTGTATTAATTTTGATACACGACGATGATGAATGCCGCAGCGAGTGAATCGACTACCCGTCGTCTTCTATGCCAACAGCGCCGGCGCCGAGCCCGTGCGCGAATGGCTGAAGGATCTCGACAGGGACGATCGGCGTGAGATCGGCTCAGACATCCTTGCGGTGCAGCAGGGTTGGCCACTCGGGCTCCCACTCTGCCGCTCACTCGGCAAAGGGTTGTGGGAAGTGCGCTCGTCGCTGTCAGGCGGGCGTATCGCTCGCGTCATTTTTGCGTTCGATGACGGGACGATCGTATTGCTCAACGGGTTCGTCAAGAAGACTCGAAAGACGCCGCCGACCGAGATCGCCATCGCGCTCAAGCGTCTCAAGGAGATGACGTCGTGACCCGGAAAAGGCACCATGGCTCGAGCTTCGACTCTTTTCTCGCCGACGATGGTCTGCTCGAGGAGGCGTCGCTCGTCGCCACCAAGAAAGTCATTGCCGCGCAGATCGCCGCTGCGATGAGAAACAAGGGGCTCACCAAATCCGCCATGGCCGCCGAGATGGAGACGACGCGGGCGCAGCTCGACCGCCTGCTCGACCCCGACAACGATAGCGTCACGCTTGCCACCTTGAAGCGCGCCGCCAAGGCACTCGGCAAGCGGCTAAGGCTGGAGCTGGCATGACGACGTGGGTCACATCATAAGGCAACCTCAATCACATAGGTGTTCGCACGTTTATCCTCTACTGCACGCCATTCTAGAATTTGTCCGAGCCGAATTTGCCTAGCCCGACCTATGCACCAGAACACGACCGCGATCGCATGAACGTGAGTCGATCCACGGCGACGAATGGCGAACAGCGTAGCTTTGCCTACGGTTGAGCCATTCGTCGCCGTCGGCGGCCACGGGCGTGCGACCCTGTCCAAGCGAAGCTTGGCTTCGCCAAGACGGGCGGGGCGAATTTGACGCCACGCGGCGTCGAAACGCTTGTCCGATGCGACGGCATCGAACCGCGCGCTTCTCCTGGCGTACCGCCAAATTCACCTCCGTCGCGGCCGTGTTCTGGTGCATAATTCGGGCTAGGGATCGGCTGCTTGCTTTGGCGCCCGCCGCTCCGAATGCTACCGCCACCGCGCCATGGGCTACCGACATGCGCGTATGCTGCGCACCAGATCGGCACGGCTCTGAGACACGAGTCGTGACAGGCCACTTCAGTCCGATTTCACGCCGAGAGGGGGCGACCAGACGATGCGGCGATGGCGGCATAGGTCGCGGCGGCCGATGCGGTGAGCGATGGCTCCACCTGGGGAGCACTTACCCTCTGAGCCTGCTGAGAGCCGGCGTTCGCGCTTCCCGCACGCTGCACGCGGTAGCCCGCCGCTTCCCCGGCCGCCAGGATCGCCGCGGCCGAATAGGTCTTGGCCGCGGGTGACGTGTCGTCGAGAACGAAGTCCGCGACGGGCAGACGGATCGCTTGCGCGGCCCACGGCGGCGGCGGAGACGTTCCGGCTGAGGCAGCGGCGGACATCGTATAGGTCGAAACAGTGGTCGAACCTTCGGGTTGCGCGCTGTTCTGAACGTCAATCGACACGGGAAGTCTCCTTTCATGGGATCGACGGTGGCGACGGCGCAGCATGACGACAGCGATAAGGACCACCGCGAGGCCCCCCAGGCCGATGAAGGGAACCCGGTCCGGATCCAAAAATTCGAGCTGGTCGAGCATATTCGAGCTCATCGAGGTTTTAGACAACGATCCCCTCTAACCTTATCTTTCAGAAGCTGGGATCGTCCGTCTCATCAAAACTCTGGCCGGCCGCCTGCTGGCATTCGGCCGCTGTCCATCTGTTCCGGCGCGTGCCGCACTCCTCTGCCTGCACCCTGTGGATCAGCCGGGGCGGGCACATCACCCCGGTCAAGTCCCCATTCTGCGCGCGTACGCGATCATGCAAACACGTAGGATTGATCCGGCACCACCACCGCGAACATGTCGTTGAGTGCCGCGAGACTCGCATCATGCAGTGCCTTGGCCGGCACGTCGGAGCCGCCGGGCAGCGGGAGGGTGCGCGTCGCCGCGGCCGAGGCGACGACCGTCGGCCGGTATCCGAGATTGAAGGCCGCCCGGGCGGTCGAGTTCACACACACATGCGTCATGAAACCGGCCAGCACGATGTCGCTGACGCCGAGCTGCTTCAGCATCATGTCGAGACCGGTGCGCTCGAATGAACTGGGATAGGCCTTGACGACAGTCTGTTCGTCGCCGGCCGGCGCAACGATGTCCGCGATGGCCCCGATGGGGGCGCGCACGTCGTAAGGCGACCCAGGTCCGGCATCGTGCTGAATGTGGATCACGGGCCGCCCCGCGGCGCGAAAGCGATCGAGCAATATCCGGCACTGTTCGAGCGCCGGCTCGACGCCGTCGAGCTGCATGATGCCCTGCCGGTAGGTGTTCTGGCAGTCGATGAGCACCAGCGCGGATTGCGAGACCGCCGCCGGTGTGTTGTTCAGCCCTGCAATCTCCCGAATGGTCCTGCCGGCCATGACCCCGTCTCTCCCCCGACGCGAGCGCGCGTCTCTATGTTTGTTTAGATATAGTTCTCCAGACCCTACGACGGGGCCACGCGAGCGGTCAACAGGACCATCGGACACCCCGGGCCCAAGCGCTTCAGCGTTCTCGCGCCGGCACATTTTAATTGTTCTAATTCAATGATTTCATTTGAAGAAATCGATTGACGATAGCCTCGTCATTTCGCACTAATGGCGCGGCTTCAGTTTCAATTTGCCGATTGCGGGACTTTGACTCCCGCGAATTGGAGGATGGAAATGACGACAGAAAATTTCTCGGCCGCGGGGCTCGCGGCCCATGTGCTGCTTCATGTGCTGCGTATGGGATTTCTCGCCCGCCGGCCTTCAATACCGTCTGAGCGGGCAATTTTCGGAACAGCACGCGTCCCGTAACCGTCGATACGATCCGCGCCAAAAGCCGCGCCATTCGAACTGAGAGTGCATCGTCGATCGACGCGCATAGCTCCGCTCACCTGCAGCCGGCGAATTGCAACAGCCCCACTGTCCGCCGCACGAGCCTCCGATCGCCAGATGGCGCCGGCTCTCACCTCGGTCTCGGGCGCTTCAGCCACAACTCCCCTTTCACAGGCCAGCCATGACCCGTCGCAAGTCCAATCGGCAACCCGTCGAACCCTCCCACCAGCCGGTTTTGGATGACGATCAGGACGAAAGCCAGAGCGTGCGATGCCGCGGTCATTTCGGTTTGCGCCATATCGAGGAAATCACTCTCGACACGCTGCGCCATATCTGTATCGCAATGAGGACACCTAGCGAATGCTGCGCCGGAGCGGGGTGCCGTTTCGCTGCTGCCCACCTCGGCAGCGACAAGGGGGCCATGCTGGTTTCGAGCCTTTCGGCACTCATGGCGGCCGTGAAGGCCGAGCGGAAGCGACCGTTTCACTTCATGGACGCGGGTTGCCCGCTGGTGTGCGAGGACGAACTCTCGCTGTTGGCGATCATCCGTTTCGGGCGCTTTGGTGCTTCGGCCGTTCTCGACGAGGCCGCGACTCGCTTCGCAGGCACGCCCGACGCGGCGGCGATCGCCGCCAAGGGTCAGGATGTCGCCGCGCTTCACAAGGCGTTCGAACGGTCGGCGGTCGCAGTGGAGCCGTCCGACGAACACCGCCCGTACCATGCGACCCTGCATTAGGGAGGATCCTGTCATGCTGACGTGGTTCGTGTCATGCGGCGCTGTCGTGCCGACCGTCATAGACGGTCCGGCGTGTGGACAGGCAGGTGGCGCTGATCCGGACATTACCGAGCATTTCGAGACGCTGACGCCTCTCACCGAGGGGCTGACGAACCTAGCCAATCTTTCGGACTTGATGCTCGCGCGCCTCGTGAAAATGCTGCTTTCAATCTCGCTGGCCGATCCTGGCGGCGAGCACCCCTCGCTATGACCGCGGAACGACGAGCCGACACTCGACCGCTCACCAGGATCGCCACTCTTCACGAGATGAGTGCCGAAATGGCTGCAAGCCAAAACCCCACTGGCCGGCCGCCTTGGCAACCGGAGCGGATAATTGCAGCTCTGAGATGGGGGGAGTGGCTGCAGAAAGCCGCATCCCACCTTCGACCAATGGACAAGACCAGCCATCAGATCGACATAGCTATATCTGATCAAATATTGATATTCAACAGTCCTCAAACGGCGAGACCCGCGTCTCGTAAGACCCGCATCGCACAAGAAACGAACCTCAGGAGGAATCCATGCTTCAACAAGCACTCAATCAGGTCGCACAGCAGATCCGTATCCGCCCGCGCTACGAGAATTTCATCGGCGGCAACTGGGTTCCGCCGGTCAAGGGCCAGTACTTCATGAATCTGACGCCGGTGACCGGCAAGCCGCTGTGCGAGGTTTCGCGCTCGACTGCGGAAGACATCGAACTCGCCCTCGATGCCGCCCACAAGGCCAAGGACGCCTGGGGCCGCACCTCTCCGGCCGCCCGCGCGCAGATTCTCAACAAGATCGCCGACAAGATGGAGAGCAACCTTCCGCTGCTCGCCCTCGTCGAGACGCTCGACAACGGCAAGCCGATCCGCGAGACGACGCACGCCGACCTGCCGCTCGCCGTCGATCACTTCCGCTATTTCGCCGGCTGTGTCCGCGCGCAAGAAGGTTCGATCGCCGAGATCGACCAAGACACCGTCGCCTATCACTTCCATGAGCCGCTGGGCGTCGTCGGCCAGATCATCCCGTGGAACTTCCCGCTGCTGATGGCCGTGTGGAAGCTCGCGCCGGCCATCGCCGCCGGCAACTGCGTCGTGCTGAAGCCGGCCGAGCAGACGCCGATGAGCATCATGGTGCTCATGGATCTCATCGCCGACATCGTGCCAGCCGGCGTCATCAACGTCGTCAACGGCTTCGGCATCGAGGCCGGCAAGCCGCTCGCGCAGAACAAGCGCATCGCCAAGATCGCGTTCACCGG
>JBQTIA010000131.1:0-9077 GCA_052388455.1 Hyphomicrobium sp. | reverse complement strand
CTGCAGGGCAATCGCATATGGCGCGAAATGTAGGTTGGGTCGACGAAGGAGACCCAACAAACTCGAGCGACCAAAGTTGTTGGGTCTCGTGCCTCGACCCAACCTACGTCCAAATGCGATTCCCCTGCATCCTTCTGGTGGAGGTTTTATCGCCGACGACAGAGCGCACGGATCGCACCGAGAAGCTGGAGGCCTATCGGCGCATATCGTTCTTGCAGGAATACGTCATTGCCGAACAGGACGTGGCACAGATCGAGGTCTATCGGCGCGCCCATGGATAAGCTCGCGAATTGATACCTGGGGGCGGTGCGCTCGTCCTCAACTCCATTGAGCTGGAGTTGCCGTTGGAGCGGCTTTATCCGCGCACGGGCCTGACAACCTGAATCGCGACGACACTGGGGACAGCTTTCGTATTTCGCGTGCACCGGAACCGGCCGTCCGGCATGTCAATCAGCGCGAAATAAGTATGGTGTCCCGTGCTCCCTCTCGGAACTCTCTGCCGTCATGCCCTGGCGCTGTTCGTCGCCTGCCTTGTCACGGCTTCGGCGATGACTGCCGTTGGGGCGCCGTCAGCTCTGCTGCCGCTGATCCTGCCCGCCAGCTTTGCAGTTGCACTTCTCGCCTTCCGGCCGCTCCACCTCGTCGGCGTCACGACCCGGCTGCAACCCGCGGAATGGGCGGTATTCGGTCTAGCCGTTTTCACAGCCCTGCTCCGCCTTGCCGCCTACGCGCCGGACGGATTCGACGGACACTTGGCCACTGCAGTCACCTTCGACGACAACTGGCATTTCCAGGAGCTGGCGAGCCTCGTCACGAGTGAGCGCTTCCCCCCACGACTCAACTTCGCGCCGCAACACCACCTGCACTTCTACTACCTGCCGTGGATGCCGGCCGCTGCCCTGTCGCACCTCCTGCTGATGGCGACGGGTGCCGCATGGCTGAAGCTCAGCTACGCGCTTGGCGTGCTGCTTCTGAACGTGCTCTCGGCCGCCGTCCTCATCGCCTTCGTCCGCCACGCTGTCGATGCCGGCGCACGCACGTTAGCGTTGTCTGCGCTACTGCTCGCGGGCGCTATCCCCGACGGCATCGCGGCCGTGAACAACTGGACGTCGGGGACACTGGATCACGCCGAGTGGTGGCAGGATCGCTTCTACGTCCACAGCCAGTTCTCGACGTTGACCACGACTCTGATCTGGGTGCCACATCATCTCGCGGCAGCGGCGGCGCTGCTGCTCGCGGTCGTCGTCATTTCAAAGCCGCAGAGCCTCGAACTTCGAAACGATCCTCGTGCGTTCGTCGCCGCCGGACTGCTGGTCGGGTTTGCGGCCTTCTCCTCGATCTTCGCCGTCATCGGAGGGGTGGTGGCGCTTTCTCCGCTCATCATCCGCGTGCTCGGCGCCCCCCGGCTGGCCGCTCTCGCGGCTCTCGCGGCACTGACGTCGCTGCCGCTGGCCTACATCTATCTCGACAGCGGCGCCTCGGGTGGCTTCCTGCTCCTGGAGACCTTCGAGCGCTGGAAAGCAAACTTCGCCAGCTCCGCAGCCGGTCTGCTGGGCATCATCGCAGCCCTGCTGTTCATGACGGCCGAGACCGGGTGGCTGTTCGTGCTTGCGCGATGGAACTCGACGCCGGCCGAGCGCCACACCCTGCTCGGGCGTCTCGCCCTGGCCTCGTTCGCCTATCTCGTCAGCACCGCCGTCGTCTCGTTCGCGGTCTGGAACAACTATGCCATGCGAGGGGCGATCATGCCGACGGTGATCCTCTCCTGCTGGCTCGCCGGCGTGATGCACCGCCGGCGCCCCGAGGCGCGTGCACCCGCGGCGGCGATGGCCTTCGCGGTTGCAGCCTTCGTCGCACTCGCCACACACGCCAACGAGATGGGGGTCTTTGCACGCGCCTGCTGGCAGTCTCTTAGGGCTGAGGCCGACGAGTGCGAGCGCGGGGTCCTCACGGCCAATGCAGTCGCGTCCCGGCCGATACCGCCGCTGATTTTCGCCCGGTGCGCTGCGAGCGACGCCCTCTACAGCCTCGAGTGGCCGTTCTCCAAGCCGGTCCTGCGACCCGAGGATCGCGAGCTGATGGGCCACGCCACGCCCTGAGCCTCCACGTCATGAGCCTCCACGCCCGGTTCGCGTCAGACCTTGCGCGGGAAATACCGGCGGTAGACGGCGATGGTCGCCGGCAGCACCACGAGCTGGGCCACCAGCGAGGTGAAGAGGCAGACAGCGGTCAGCTGACCGAAAAGCCGCAGGGAGGGCAGGTGAGAGAGCATGGTGACGCCGAGCCCCAGCGCCAGAACGATGGTCGTCAGAACGACCGCCGGTCCGATGTGATGGGCCGTGTGCTTCAGCGCCAGGATCTCGCTTCCCGCACCGCCGCCGAGCTTTTCCTCCTCCAGCCGGAATCGGTTGAGGAAGTGGATTGTCGAGTCGATGGCGAGTGAGAAGGCCACGGTGATCGCAATGATAGAGGCGAACTGAAGCCCCTGCCCCGTCGCCCAGAGCAGCGCACCGGTCGCGAAGATCGGCAGCAGCGAAGGCAGGATGCTGGCCACTCCCGCCAGCACAGAGCGCAGCGCCATGCCGAGGAAGATGAAAATGACGAACATGTCGCCGACCAGACCCCAGTTGAGATCGCCGATCAGCTTCGCCGAGTTGCGCGCCGCGATGGCCGGGAGACCCGTCACGGCGATTTCGTAGCCCGGATGGGCCAAGCGTACGGGATCGAGGGCGCGGTCGATCAACTCGACCTTGGGCAGGATTTCGCTGGCGTCGATGTCGGGCAGGCGGGCGGTCACCAGCACCGCCTTTTCGTCCTCCGCGATGAAGCGGCGAACCAAGTGATCGGGCAGCACGCACACGTAGCGCTTGATGGTGGCGACGCTCGCGTCACCCGCCTCTGCCAGCCACTTGCGCAGGCTTTCGAGCGACCAGACGTTGCCGAGGCCGGCTTCCTTCTCCAGAACCTCATGCGCGCGGGCGATCACCGACAGAGTAGCGACGTCATACAGCGTGATGCCGGCCGGCGATGGGGGGCTGGCCGTACCGGCGGGCGCTGGCGGCGCGGCGGCGGGTGGCGCCACCGCGGGTGGGGGTGTGTCCGGTACCGCCGCACCTGCCCCCCCTGCGTCGGGCGGCACTGCCTCGATTCCGCCGTCGACGACTGGGGCATTGGGAACGCCCTCGGCCGCGCCCGTCTCACCACCGCTGGCCGCCGGCTGCTTTTCGCATCCCTCGGCGGGCGCCTCGCTCTTCCACGAGATCATGACGTGCACCGGATTTGCGCCGGTCAGCTTCTGGTCGAGACTACCGGTGGCGGCCAGCGCCTGCTCCTTGTCCGGCACCTGATCGGCCAGCCGGTACTGCGGTACGAGTTGCACGTAGGCCCATCCGGTCAAGATCGCCGCCACGATCCCGAACGCGAGGAAGGGCGACGGCCAGCGGGACACGAAGGACACGATCGCATCGGTGATCGACTGGAGCAGGCCCACGCCGCCCGTCTCATCGCCCGCCGAATTGTCGCGCGCCTCGGGCTCCTTCTGGATGAGCAGCACCGCCAGAGTCGGCACGACGATCGCGACCGCGATGTAGGAAATGCCGACGGCCATCAGCGCAGCCTTGCCGAAGGTGCGGATCAGCGCCGAGTCCGCGAACTGGAAGGAGAGGATGGCGAGGGCTGCGTTCATCGCCGTCAGCAGGCAGGCGGGGGCTACGTCGCGCACCGCGTTGCGAGCTGCCTCCAGCCGATCGACACCGCGCAGGATGTCGCGACGGATGGCGAACACCAGATGCATGGAGTCCGAAAACCCTGAGACGAGGATCAGCGGAGTAATCACGTTCACGAACAGATTGAGACGATAGTCGAGGCCACCGATGGCGCCGAGCGTCCACAGGATCGCGATTGCCGGGCCGAGCACGGTGATGATGGTGAGCGAGAGCCGGCGGAAAAACATGTAGGCGACGCCGACGCCGACCAGACACCCGAGGCCGTTATAGACCAGCCTGTCGCGCTCGACGGCATTGCGGATTTCGAGCGGCATCACCGGCGCGCCGGTGAGCTTGGCCGTGAGGCCGCTGCCGGCCAGCTCCTTATCGACGGCTTCCTCGATGCCGCCGATGATCGTCCGCGCCGACCGCTCGGCGACCATGGCCCGGTCGAGGGCGATGACGATGAGCGCCAGAGTTCCGTCGTCGGAGAGGAACTTTCCTTTGACGATGTCATTCGAGCGCAGCGCCGCGATGATCGAATCGTACTCGGGGCCTGCATCAGGCAAATCGTCCGGCACCACGGGCGGCGCATATCCGCTCTCTTCGGGCTTGCCGCGGGCACTCATCATCGACACGATGCCGCCAACGCCGTCGGTCAATTGCAACTCTACGGCGACGTTGCGGAAGGCTTCGATCTGCGTCTTTTTCAGCAGGTCGGGACCTTCGACCACGACCAGAACATCGTACTCGCTCGACGGAAAGCGCCGGTCGATCTCCTCGTACTGCGCGAATTCCTTGGTATCGGTTCGGAACAGCTCCGAAAGGCTATCGTCGACCTTCATTCGCGAGACGCCGACGATGGCCAGCGCGGTCAGCGCGACGATCAGCGCGGCGGAGACATAGGGCGCCTTCAGCGCCAGCAGGCCCAGCCGATCGAGCCCGAAGGAGAAGAGAAACGATCGGCGCGGCTGATCGTCCGTGCTGGCCATGGCTTGCTTCCCCCCGGGCACACCCTGTCGGCCTGGTTCCCTTGAAACGCGAAAGCGTTCAGCGGCTGCGACGCCGTTGCCCCGAGCGGAATCGCTTCAATGCTCCGGATGGTTGCATCGCCGCCCGCCCGATGCAAGGGCGGCCGGCTTGAGCGCGGCCGAACGCTGCTCTATGGCTATTGCAGAACAGTGACATCAAGGCACGAACCGGCGGACATGGCGGACAAGACCCTCGACGTCAAAGGACTGAGCTGCCCAATGCCGGTGCTCAAGGCCAAGAAGGCCCTGCTCGACGTACCGAAGGGCGGAACCCTGGAGGTTCTGGCGACGGACCCGGGCTCGGTCGCCGATTTCGAGGCCCTGTGCCAGGCGATGGGACACGAGCTGGTCGAAAGCAGCGCCTCAGACGGTGCCTTCCGCTTTCTCATCCGGCGCGTGGCGGCCTGAAAGCGCACGGTTGATTAGGCTGAGTTGCGTTGAAACGGTTGGTAAGCCGCGACTTGACAGGCCGCGTGGCGCACTCTCATAAGGGGCGCCCCGACTACGGGGATGCGGGCGGTTAGCTCAGCGGTAGAGCACACGCTTCACACGCGTGGGGTCATAGGTTCAATCCCTATACCGCCCACCATGACCTGAGCCGGATGCTTTCCGGGTGGCGCAGCCGCACATTGAAGGCGTGCCCCGCGCCGCCTTCGCCGCATGGCGGCGGCGCAACAGGTGCCGGCGGCGCGTCGGCCAGGGGCGGCAAGACCACGGTCGACAATTGCCGGCGCATCTGCTGCAGCTCGTATTCGATGCTGGCCAGCAGCGTTTCGGAAGCCGCATGATCGGTCCGCGCGGCCGTCAGTCCGCTGGTGAGCCGGTCCGTCCAACCGAGGATCTGCTCCAGCCCCGTTCGCCTGCCCATGGCCGTTTCTCCGTTCCGCCTCTGGAACGGATAGGCCGAGTCTCCTCTGGCCTCGATCGGGTTGAGCAAGGTTGCAGTGGAAAACCCGAGGTGCGGCGCGGCGATGGGCCTCGCCAGCGACCGCGGCGACCCATGGCCAAGCCGCTACTCTTCGTCCTCATCGCAGGGGACGGGGAACTCGATGTCGGGATCCCAGCATTGTCCGGCATCCTCGTCCTGCACACGCGCCTCTGCCGTTTCCACGCCCTCGGCGAGCAAAACCCCCAGCGCAATCGCCGCCGACAGGGCCAGCACTGCGATACACCGTGCAAGCGAAGCTCGTCGATCGCGGATCACGCTGCCACCTTTGAGAACAGGCGAGAGCCGATAACTCTAGCACACCTTCCGTGGCGCTTGGCAGCCGGCACGGCCCCGTCGTAAGGCATGCTTCCCTTCCAACAGGAGTTCAGGCCGATGACACACTCGCAGACATCCGGCCCTGAACCTGCCAAACTGCAACGGACGATCGGACCCTTCCAGCTGGCGCTTTATGCGCTCGGCAGTATGCTTGGCGCGGGCATCTACGGTCTCGTCGGCAAGGCGGCCGGCCAGATCGGCAATGCCGTCTGGCTCTCCTTCGTGGCGGCCCTGGTCGCCGCTTTGCTCACCGCGCTCTCCTACGCCTCGCTCGGCTCGCGCTACCCGCGCGCGGGTGGTGCCGCCTACGTCACACAGCGCGCCTACGGGTGGTCGCTCTTGAGCTTCGTCGTCGGGCTGGCGGTGGTCTGCTCGGGCCTCACCTCTGTCGCCACCCAGTCGAGGGTGTTCGCCGCCAACATCGTGGACCTGACCGGCATGACGAGCATGCCCATATGGTCGCTGGCGCTCGGCTTCCTGCTGATCCTGACCGGGATCGTGCTGCGCGGCATCCGCGAATCGATGTGGGTCAATGTCGTCTGCACGCTGGTCGAGGCGACCGGGCTTCTGATCGTGATCGGCGCGGGCATGTCGTACTGGGGCAGCGTCGATTATTTCGAGACCCCGCCGGCAACCGCCGATACCGGCCTGCCGCTGCTGATTCTGCAGGGCTCCATCCTGACCTTCTTCGCCTTCATCGGCTTCGAGGACACGATCAACGTCGCCGAGGAATGCAGGGATCCCCAGCGCACCATTCCGATCGCGCTCATTTCGGCCATGCTGATCGCGGCCGTGCTCTACATCTCCGTCGCCATCACTGCGGTCTCGGTCGTGCCATACCAGGATCTGGCAACAGCGCCGGCCCCGCTGGCGACCGTGATGCAAACGGCCGCGCCGGCGTTTCCGTCCATCGTCATGACTCTCATCACGCTGTTCGCCGTCGCCAATACGGCGCTGGTCAACTACATCACCTCGACGCGCCTGATCTACGGGATGTCCAGCCAGGGGCTGCTACCCGCGAGCGTCGGCGAGGTGCATCCGACCCGCCATACGCCGCATGTGGCGACGCTCGTTCTGCTCGGCGTGCTGGTGCCGCTGATCCTCATCGGCGACATCAAGGATCTGGCCGCCGCGACGGTGCTGCTGCTGCTGACGGTGTTCTGCATCGTCAACGGCGCTCTCTACATGCTGAAGCGTCGTCCCGGGGAGCCGCCCGGCGCTTTCGAGCTGCCGCTGTGGGTGCCGCTGACCGGCGCTCTCTGCTGTGCCATCCTGATCGTCGTCAGGCTGTCGAGCGGAAACTGGGTCGCCCCGGCGATCGCCGGCGCTCTGCTTGCAGGCATTCTCGTCATTCACGCCGTGCTCAAACCCCAAGCCTCGCCCACGGCATAGCGTTTCCAACGTCGTTTCGGAACAAATACCTGGTCACACACCCTCAGCCCGGCGAGCGGGATTTCGAGCTGCCGGTCTTCGGTGCGCCGCTGCGGCTTGGATAGATGCTGCCGACGAGGGTGTCGTACCAGGCGAGGCTGTCGTCGTAGTTGGACTTGCGAATGTCCGTACTCTCCCCGGTCTTGGAGACGAAGCTGCCGCTCGGCGCCAGCGCCGCCTTGCCGCCGACCTCGCCCGGCGCGTAGTCGGCGCCGATCTTGACGCTGTCGTTCGGAGCGAGCCACGACCAGCAGGTGTTGCGGTACTTGGCGTCGGGGCGCTCCTTGCCGGCGAGATCGGCGAGCATGTGGCCCGCCACCGCCGTCGCCTGACTGTGTGCCGAAAACGCCGACTTCGGCATCCCGTCGGCAATGGCCGCATCTCCGATGACGTAGACGTGCTCGGCCTTGGTCGAGGTGAAATTTTCGAAGTGGACCGGGCACCAGTCGCCGACGGTCAGCCCGGACAGATGGGCGATCGCACCTGCCTTCTGATCGGGGATGAGATTGACGAGCGCGCCCTTCACGGTCTTGCCGGCCTTGGTCAACACCTCTCCCGTGCGGGTATCGACGCGTGTCACCGCGAAGCTGTCGATGTCGTTGGAGAGATCGAGTTCGACGATGTCCTTGTAGATCGTGCGAAACGCCTCCTCGAACACCGCCTGCTTGGAAAACGCCAGCTTGGGATCGAGGATGACGAGCTTGGATTTCGGCAGTTTGGTTTTCAGATGGTGGGCGATCACGCAGGCCCGCTCGTAGGGACCTGGCGGGCAGCGATAGGGCGCACGCGGGGCGGTCAGCACGACAGTATCACCGTCGTCGAGCGCATCCAGCCGACGCTTCAGCAATTTGGTCTGGGCGCCGCCCTTCCAGGCGTGCGGCATGATCTCGGCCGCCGCTTCGGAATACCCTTCGATGCCATCGAACTTCAGATCGATGCCCGGCGCGACAACGAGGCGGTCGTAGGTCAGCTCCTTGCCGCGCTTGACCTTGACCGATTTCCGGGACGTATCGATGGCCGTCGCGGTGTCGTGGATCACCCGGATGCCGAGCGCTCTCAACCCCTCGTATCCATGTGTGATGCTGGCCAGCGAGCGCAGGCCGGCAATGTAATGGTTGGAGAAGAAGCAGGTCGTGTATTCGCTCTTCGCCTCGATCAGCGTCACGTCGAGCTGTGGCGCGGCCCGCTTGACCGTGACGGCCACGCTCGCCCCGCCGGCCCCGCCGCCGACGATAAGGACTTTCGCCTCGCCGAGCGCAACGGCCGGCAGCGACAGGCGCTCCGCCGCCAATCCGAGCGTCAGTCCCGCGAGACCCGCCCCAAAGCCCCGTCGTGTCATCTCCGTCATGGTGCCGGTCCCTGGCCTCAAATGCCCCGATCCCCGTACTGGCCGGTATGCGCCGTGACTGGCCATTCGTCCAGGTCTTACGATTTAGTGGAAGAAGGTTCTAGTGTCCCGTTCGCGAAGTTCGCAACCGCCTGCAGTAGGCTCTGGACGAACTTCGCGAACGATATGGACACTAGTAAAATATATGTTTCTAGTGTGATTCAGATTCCGAAGTTCGCAACTCGTTTTGGCAGCGGCATGTATGCGAACTTCGGTATCATCACACTAGCCCGACCTATGCACCAGAACGCGACCGCGAT
>JBQTIA010000130.1:0-10332 GCA_052388455.1 Hyphomicrobium sp. | reverse complement strand
TTTGGTGGAGCCGAGGGGGATCGAACCCCTGACCTCGTCATTGCGAACGACGCGCTCTCCCAGCTGAGCTACGGCCCCGAATTGGTGGTCATTTAGGCGGCGGCCTTTTGGGATGTCAAGAAACGGGGGTCTCGCCGCCGAGCGAGGCAGGTCCGGCGTTCGCCCATACAGGCGGCCATGCCGTTCGAGGCAGCACATGGCCTGAACGTCGGGGCTCGTGATTAAGCCGGCGTCATTGGTTGGGCGATAAGGTGACGCTGCACTGGTCACTCGCGGGATCGCACGAGCGCGAACCCGCCTCGCCCTGCCAAGGCAGGGAGCTGCGGCGCACGGGCTTTGCTGCCCGCCTTGCAGCCCCATGCCTTGCAGCCCATGCCTTGCAGGTTCTGGCGTCGGCACAGGCTCCCGAAGCTCACCGGATGAAGCGACGACGCGATGCTGGAAGCCCTGCTCGAAGCGTTGAAGGCGGTCGGACGCACCCTGGCCCCCGCTATCCGGCAGGTGGCCACGGCGCTCGCCGCGCTGGGTCGCCTCGCGTGGCGCGTGGTAAAGCCGCCGCTGCTGGCGCTGCTCCAACTCGTGGCGGCGCTCATCGTTCTCTTCGAGGAGTGGGGCTGGCGGCCGCTGTCGGCGGCGCTCGCCTATCTGGCCCGCTTCCGGCCTTGGGCGCGGATGGAGCTGTGGATCGCCGGGCTGCCGCCTTATGGCGCGCTGGCCGTGTTCGCCCTTCCGTCCGCGATCCTGTTGCCGCTGAAGTTCGTGGCCCTGTGGCTGCTGGCGAACGCCTACTACACCACCGCCAGCCTGCTGTTCGTTGCCGCCAAGGTCGCCTCGACGGCCTTCGTCGCGCGCATTTTCACGCTGACCAAGCCGGCGCTGATGCAGATCGGCTGGTTCGCCCGCGCCTACCACTGGTTCATGCCGTGGAAGGAGGCGATCTTCGCCGAGATCCGCCAGTCTTGGATATGGCGGCAGGGGCGGGTGATCAAATGGAGGATCAAGCAGGCGATGCGGCAGGCGTGGTCGCGCTGGCAGCCGTGGCTGGCGACCGAGTGGAGCGAGTGGCGCGCATGGGTTCGAGAGGCGCTGCCGCGCTGGCTTTCGGCGGGCCGTGCGGCGTGGACGGCGCTGCGGCTGCGAACGGCCGAGGTCGTGGGGCGGGCCCGGGTCGAGTCGCGCCGGCTGTGGCGCCGGATCATCGATCGATAGATTGCGTCCTGCGGACTTGCCTCGCGCTGGATCCCCAACGCGCTCGGGCTTTGAGTGCCCTCGCGCGTTGAGGATGACGGACGCGATTTGTTTGGTGTCAGACGCTTCATGTCGGAGACACGCATGCGGCATGGGTCTGACACCGCGGCCGGAGCAACAAGCATGGTTGGAGCGATGGTGTCAGACCCGGAGGGTCTGACAGCTTGGCGGCAGTCATCCTCGCCGCGTGAGGCCACTTCAGGCCGAGCAAGGCGGGGATCCAGCGTAAAGCTCGGCGAAGCCGGCGAAAAATTCTGTGTCCTGCGGACGAGTCTTGCGCTGGATCCCAACGCGCTGGGGTTCGAGTGCCCTCGTGCGTTGAGGATAACGGACGCGATTGGGGTTTTTGGAGGTAACCCTTTCGGCTGGGAGCGAGCGTCGGCGGGTGGAGCGGACCGGCGAGTCGCCGAAATTGGGTCGGACGTGGCCGGGGACGATGGGGTGGGGCGCAGCTTGGATTTCGACAGGCGGCGCGCTCGCCTGGCGGGCTCACCTTGGCGTCTTGGGCTTCGTTCGGCTAATTTGTGGCCATCGGGCGATTCCGCCTCTGCAACCTTCCTCCCGAGACCTATCGATGCCGATCAGGAGCATGACCGGATTTGCCCGCGACGACGGTGCGCTCGACGGTGCCACGTGGCATTGGGAGGCGCGCAGCGTCAACAATCGCGGCCTCGACCTCAGGCTGCGGCTGCCGCCCGGATACGAGGCGCTGGAGCCGCAGGTGCGCGATCTGGTGGCCAAGCGCGTCACGCGCGGCAGCGTTACCGTCAGCCTCCGGGCAGAGCGCAAATCCGGTGAGCCGGAGGTCCGCTTGAACGAGAAGGCGCTGGCGGCGGCTCTGCAGGCGGCCGAGCGCGTCCGGCAGTTGATCGGCGGAGAACCGCCGCGCGTCGACGGGCTGCTCGCCCTGAAGGGGGTTCTGGAGGTTATCGAAATCGGAGAGGACGAGGCGGAGACCGCGCGGATTCACGCGTCGATGCTCAAAGGACTGTCGGCGACGCTCGACGGCATGATCGCCGCGCGCGAGGCCGAGGGGCGGCGGCTCGGTGCGGTGCTCTCATCGGGTGTCGACGAGATCGAGCGCCTCGTCGGACAGGTCGAGACGGCGCCCGGACGCCAGCCCGGAGCGATCCGCCAGCGATTGGCCGAGCTGGTGGGCCGCCTGTGCGAGTCGCATGTCGGGTTCGATCCCGCGCGGCTGCATCAGGAGGCGGTGATGCTCGCCACACGCAGCGATGTCGAGGAAGAATTGAAGCGGCTGCATTCCCACGTCGCGGCGGCGCGCGAGCTGCTGGCCGAGGACAACGCCATCGGCCGAAAGCTCGACTTCCTCGCCCAGGAATTCAACCGCGAGGCCAACACGCTGACCTCGAAGGCGGCGGACGCGGAAACCTCGCGCCACGGGCTGGCGCTGAAGGTGGTGATCGATCAATTGCGCGAGCAGGTGCAGAACATTGAGTAAGTCCGGCAAAAGCAAGGGCAAGGGCAAGGTCTCGACGCGCAGCGAGTCTGAGACCGGCGTGGCGCAGGCTGCTGTGACTCACGGCGGCATCCCGAAGATCGCGCGGCGCGGGCTGCTGCTCGTGCTCTCGTCGCCATCGGGGGCGGGAAAGACGACGCTGGCCCGCGCGCTGCTCGAGGGTGACGACAACATCCGGCTTTCGGTGTCGGTCACAACGCGAAAGCCGCGGCCCGGCGAGGTCGAAGGGAGGGACTACTTTTTCGTCGATGGCGCACGCTTCGCCTACATGCGCGATGCGGGAGAGCTGCTCGAATGGGCGCGCGTGTTCGACAATCACTACGGGACGCCGCGCGCGGCGGTGGAAGGCGCCATCGCCGCCGGCAGGGACGTGCTGTTCGACATCGACTGGCAGGGAACGCAGCAACTCGCCGAGAAGCTGCCGCACGATCTGGTGCGCGTGTTCATTCTCCCGCCGTCCGGCACGACGCTCGAAGCGCGGCTGAGAACACGCGCCCAGGATCCGCCGGACGTGGTGGCCCGCCGCATGGCCGAGGCGTCAGCCGAGATCAGCCATTGGGCGGAGTACGATTACGTCATCGTCAACGCCGATCTCGCGCAGAGCATCGAGGGGCTGAAGGCCATCCTGCAGGCGGAGCGGCTGAAACGCGAGCGGCTTCTCGGGCTTTCGGCCTTCGTGCGCGAGATGCAGAAGTCGCTATGATACCGTCGAGCGGAAGTTCTGGCTTCCGCTCGACGGTATCGGCGCGCGGGGCTGGTGAGGCGGCCGCGCGCAATGCAAAGCAAATACCAGCACGCCGGCCGTCAAACCATGAAACAATAGTTCGGCGCGTCGGCATGGGGCGTAAAATTCGTCAGGCGGCTTTCGCCGGGCGGGCGCTCGCGGCGATCTTGATCGGCGCCACCGGACGCGCCGGACGGCCCGGCACCGTATTGGCCCAGCCGTAGGCCAGCATGGTGATGAGTGCGCTGGCGGCGAAGAAGTAGACGCCCGGCTGCACGGCCGCCTCCGTATAGCCGGAGGAGTTCACGTAGAAGATCATAAGCGCCAGCACCATGACGTCGGTCATCGAGTAGCGGCCGAGCCATTCCATGGTCGAGATCGACTTGCGGCGGAACTCGGCCGGGATGTCCGGCGAGGTGACCAGAGTCAGCAGGTAGAACAGCTTGAGGAACGGAAAAAAGATCGAAAACAGGAACAGTACCACCGAGAGAAAGTATTCCTGGTTCTCGAACAGCGCCCAGATGATGGTCGCGATCGAATGCTCCTTGGTCCACACGTACACCGTCGTGAAGCGGATCACCGGCAGGATGATGCCGAGCGCAAAGAACACCGTCGCGACGATGATCAGGAACGACAGCACGAAATTCCGGTAGGCCGAAAGCGGTTTGACGAGGCCGGGATCGTCGCTGGCGGCCGGATCGAGGCCGGCGGCGGTCAGACCTTCGGTCCTCAGCCACGCGTAGGACAGGATCATCAACACGACCGCGGCGGTGAAGAAATAAACGCCGTTGAGGCTGGCGGCGTCCCACACGCCCTGGCTCTTGATGAAGAAGATGGTCAGCGCCAGCACCAGCACGTCGTGCATCGACCACTTGCCGAGCCATTCGAGCGCCTTCAGGCGGCGATGCTGGCGGGTGATCTCGGCGACCGGCAGCGTCGAGACGAGGAGCAGGTAGAGCAGCTTCAGGACGGGGAGCAGGATCGAGAAGATCAGCACCGTCATGCCGAGGAAGGTCTGCCCGTCCTTCAGCAGCACCATGACCGCCGAGATGAGGCTGTGCTCGGTGGTCCAGAACACGAACTTGGTCAGCTTGATGATCGGCAGCGACAGGCCGAGCGCCAGGCAGACGGCCGCCCCGATGATGGCGAGGCTCAGGAGAAATCGTCTGCCGCCCAGCCGCATGTCGAACCCAAATCCCGCCGCGATGCCTGCCCCCGGGGGCACGGCCCGCGGCCCGATGAAAACTCATATCAGAACCGGGTAAAGGCAAAACTGAGGCGGGCGGCCGAAGGAGGGACGATGTGTGCGATTTGCGGTCCGGTGGGCGTGCCGGCAACACGGACGGCCGGGAAACCAAGGTCTTGCGCCGGGGCGGGACATGCGACATTGAGGGGGCGCTAAGAGCTTCCCGTCGTAGGAGTATTTCACATGCCGGCCGCCTGGTCCCCCGAGAGCTGGAGAAAAAAGCCCATTCTTCAGGTGCCGGATTATCCGAGCGCCGCTGCACTGGAGGACGTCGAAGCACGGCTCGCGAATTTCCCGCCGCTGGTGTTCGCCGGCGAGGCGCGCGAGCTGAAAAAGACGCTGGGCAACGTTGCCGCTGGCAACGGATTTCTGCTGCAGGGCGGGGATTGCGCCGAGAGCTTCCTCGAGCATCGGGCCGACAACATCCGCGACTTCTTCCGCGTGTTTCTGCAGATGGCGGTTGTGCTGACCTATGCCGGCGGCTCACCGGTGGTGAAGGTCGGCCGCATCGCCGGGCAGTTCGCCAAGCCGCGCTCCTCGCCGAGCGAGAAGAAGGGCGGGATCGAGCTGCCGAGCTATCGCGGCGACATCATCAACGGTCCGGAGTTCACGCCCGAGGCGCGCATTCCCGATCCGAACCGGCAGCTCGAAGCCTACCGGCAATCGGCGGCGACGCTGAACCTGATCCGCGCGTTCGCGACCGGCGGTTACGCCGATC
The DNA here is from genome assembly GCA_052388455.1 of Hyphomicrobium sp. Lineage (GTDB taxonomy): Bacteria > Pseudomonadota > Alphaproteobacteria > Rhizobiales > Hyphomicrobiaceae > CAZSNH01. The sequence goes on along the minus strand of JBQTIA010000130.1, from coordinate 4,916 downwards.
TCGAGCGCGTGCATCAGTGGAACATGGGCTTCGTCAAGGACTCACCCCAGGGGCACCGCTACCAGGAGCTGGCCGATCGCATCGCCGAGACGCTCGGCTTCATGCGCGCCTGCGGGATCACGTCCGAGAACACACACCAGCTGCGCGCCACGCACTTCTACACCAGCCACGAGGCGCTGCTGCTCGGCTACGAGCAGGCGCTGACGCGGCTCGATTCGACCAGCGGCGACTGGTACGCGACCAGCGGGCACATGATCTGGATCGGCGACCGCACCCGCCAGCCCGATCACGCGCACGTCGAGTTCTGCCGCGGCATCCGCAATCCGATCGGGCTCAAGTGCGGGCCGAGCCTGGAGCCCGACGGCCTGCTGAAGCTGCTCGATCTGCTCGACCCCAAGGCCGAGCCGGGGCGCATCACGCTGATCTGCCGCTTCGGGCATGACAAGGCGGCGGCGCATCTGCCGAAGCTGATCCGGGCGGTGAAGAAATCGGGTCGCCCGGTGGTGTGGTCGTGCGATCCGATGCACGGCAACACGATCTCGGCGGCGACCGGCTACAAGACCCGCCCCTTCGACCGCATCCTGCACGAGGTCGAAGTGTTCTTCGACGTGCATCGTGCGGAGGGTACGCACGCCGGCGGCATCCACGTCGAGATGACCGGCCAGAACGTCACGGAATGCACCGGCGGCGCGACGGCAATTTCCGAGACCGATCTTTCGGACCGCTATCACACGCACTGCGATCCGCGCCTCAATGCGGACCAGAGCCTGGAGCTGGCCTTCCTGGTCGCGGAGCGCATGAAGCTCGAACGTGAAGCGCGCGCCAAGCCCACCGCCGTCGCCGCGTTCGGTTGAGGGGAAAAAAGCAAAGGATGCAGCCCTTACGGACCGCGTCCGACTTTTTCGGTTGCTGTCATGTCCTCGACGGTGAGCGGCCCTCACGCTCAGAGCAGCGCCTTGCAATCCTTGATGCAGCGGGCGCAGCTTTCGGCGCAGGCCTTGCAAACCGCGTGATGCGTCTCGTGCCGGCGGCACTCTTTCTCGCAGTCGTCGCAGACGTCGATGCAGAGCCTGGCGAGATCCTTTAGCCGCGCCGCGTCGAGCGCCGCGAACTGCGACAGCGCGCGGCACATAGGCAGCATGGCCGACACGCGGCGCAGGCATTCCGCGATCGATGTGTCACCCTTGGCGAGCAGCTCGATGCAGTGGGCCGTACACACCTCGCCCCGGTTGACGCAGGCGAGGGCCGAATCGATCAGTGCCTGATGCTTGGCCGCGCCGCCCGTGCTCGCGCCGTGGCCGGCATGGTCGTCGGCTCCGGCACCGGCAAGGGCGGGTGCCGTCAGGGCGCCCGCCGCCAGCGCGGTGCCGATCGACGCTTCGAGCAGCCCCCGTCGCGAAAGAGCGGCGCGGGACGAAGTCAGCGGTGCATCGTTTTCAGGTGCTGAGTTGGCCATGGGGTCCTCGCTCGGTTGATTGGGTTCCACGCGGGTTCAGAACGGGTTCCAGGTGGGCTTGGAGGTGAAGCGGACGTAGCCGACATTGGCGCCGAGCCGGAAGCCGATGCCGGAGCGGATCGGGGCCATGATCACCTCGCCGCCCTTGAGGAAGGTGATGCCGACGCCGCCGACGAAATAGGCCGAGCCGTCGACGCCGATGAAGCGGCGGTAGAGCCCTTCAGGGTTCTTCAGGCGATAGATGAGGTAGAGCGTGCGGCCACCGTCGGCGCCGATGTCGCCGCCGATCGAGGGTCCATGCCAGTAGATTTCCTGCGTACCGCCCGACCGCAGGTAGAGCGTACCCTTGCCGTAGCGCAGACCGGCCAGGAACGCGCCGCCGCCTTCGCTGCCGAGCACGTAGGCCGTGGGACGGCCCGAGAGCGAGAAGGCGTGCTCGATGACGCTGGCGAGGCTGGTCGAGATGGTGCCGAAGAAGCCGCGGCTCGCCTCGCGGATTTCGTCGATGGTGTACCCCTGCTCGTCGGTGACGAAGGCGTCCGGCGGGATCATGTAGGGTGAGGACGCCTCGGGTGAGGCGGGCGGCGGAGGGTCGCTCGGCGTTGCGGCAGCGGTGGTATCCCAATTCTCGCGTCGCTCGCCGCTGGTCGGCGGACTGGGCTTTGGAGCGGCGGCCGTCGCCGGCCCGGGTGAGGCCGGCTTCGCAACAGGCGGTTTTTCTTCGGTTGGCTTCGATTCTGCCGACTTGGTGCCGAGTTCGCCGTCGAGCTTGGCGAGCGTGTAGTCCGACTTCGATTTCATCACCGCGAGGAGGGCAGCGCCGGCCGTTTTGAGTTCGGCCAGCTTTTCACAGCCCGCCGTTCCGCTCTCTCCAGCCCGGCCAAGGTCGTCGATGCGGGTCAACAGCTCGTTGGCTTCCGTGTCGAGGTCGGCGATGCGGCCGTCCTGCAGATAGTCGAAGCCCTTTTCCTCGTAGCCGGCCTCGGGCCAGCGCTTCTTTTCCTGGAGCTGCTTGAGCTTGCGCTTGAGCCGCGGATTGGCCTCGGCATTGAAGGCGCGCATCCCGGCCCCCGCCTGATCGACCGCGGCGGCGAAATCCTCTTTGCTGCAGGACTGGGCGAAGGCGGTGGCCGGCAGCGCAAGCGCTAGCCCAGCACTGACGAGCGCCACGAGTAGCGAGCGGGAACGACGATGGGCAGGGTGCGGTCTCAGCATGGCCGACTGTTCTGCCCATCGACGTGGCGACAAAGGGGCGAAGGGCCCGATCAAGGCGCCGTCGGCACCGTCTTGACGATGCTGGTCAGCGGCTTTTCGGAGCCGGCGCCGGGCAGTCCCTTAACGTCCTTTTCGATCAGCTGGTCGTACTCGGCGAGGGTGGTGGCCTCGGCGGCGGCCTTGACGTGAACCACGCGATAGTCCTTCGCCTTCAGTTCGTCGAGCAGCTTGGGCACCGCCTTGGCGGTGAAGGGATTGATGTCGTGCATCAGAACGATGCCCTTGCCCTTTTTTTCGAGCTTATCCATGACGATTTTTACGATCTTCTCGGGATCGCGGAACTTGAAGTCGAAGCTGTCGGCGTCCATCGAGAAGACGGCGATGTTGCGGCTGCCGAGATGGGCGATCATCTCAGGGCTGTCCTTGAGGAAGGGGAAGCGGAAGAACGGCGCGATCGGCACGCCGACGGCGCGGCGCACGGCGCTGATGCCGCGCTCGATCTCGTCAATGCCTTCCTTGGGCGTTTTCTTGGCGCGCAAATCGGCGTGCGACCAGGTGTGGGTGCCGATGGTGTGACCGCGCTTGGCGACCTCGCGGATGATCTCCGGCAGGCCGACGGCCATCTTGCCGATCGAGAAGAATGTCGCCTTGGTGCAGTGATGGGCGAGTGCGTCGAGCACGGCCGGGGTGGTGATCACCTGCGGTCCATCGTCGAAGGTGAGCACGATCTCCTTGGCCTCCAGGAAGTCGTACGCCTTGTACTGTTCGAGGCCGAAGCCGGGACCGCCGGTGGTGTCGATCTCCACTGTGCGGCCGATGCCGAGCGCGTTCGGATTGGCGCAGGCGGGTGCTGCGGGCGCAGCGGCGGCGGGGGGCGGCGGCGTCGCGGCGGCCGTCCCCTTCGAATTCTTCGGCGGCGCGCCGGCAGCGGCGGCGGAGGCGAGGGCGATCGAAACGGCAATCGACAGGGCAATGCGCATGGTGGCGATCTCTTCTTTCTGGGCTCCCGATTCGGACTATAGCGGCAATTTCCGCCGCCGCGAAACCGTCGTCTCCGAGCCGTCGCTCAACCTTTGGCGCCCAACCCTTGGGCCAAGCCATCGGCGCGCGACGTCGGCAGCGCTCCTATCCCGACTTGGCGGCCAATTTGCGGAGGAACCGGTCGATGCCGACGACCATGCGCCGGTGCTGGCCGTGCCCGACGATCTCGAAGCGGTCGCGCGCCTCGACCCGGAAGACCAGCAGACGGTCCTCGATCTGCTCCAGCACGGCAGTGGCTTGCACCTCCTCGCCGATCGGCGTCGGGCCGTCGTGAAATACGTCGAGGTGGATGCCGACGCTGGTGGTGCCGGCGGGCAGCAGGTGCTCCACGCAATCGACCGCCGCCGCCTCCATCAGGGCGACCATCATCGGCGAGGCGAGGACGGCGAGCGAGCCGCTGCCGACGCCGCGCGCCGAGGTCGCTTCCGAGACGACGAGCGCCGCGCGGCCGGTCAGTCCGGGTTTGAGGTCGCCGAGGTCTGCCGCCGTCATGCTCGCGATTGCTCCTGTTGGGTCCGAGAGAGCCGCAACCTGCGCGGGGTGGCTTCACCGGGCAAGCCGAAAAAGGGGAGCCTCGCGCGACGGGTTCGGTCGGCGGGCGGCTAAAAAATCCGACAGCCGGGCGGCCACCTGTTCCAGCGGGAACAGCGCCGGAGGTCTGAGGGGAGCAGAGTGGCAGCATCAGATCACGGCCGGGGACGGCCAAAACCGATGGAGACTCCGATGCTCAACGCCCTCCTGAAGTCGACCGCACTCGTGGCTGTTCTCTCCACCTCCGTCGCTTTCACAGGCACCGTCGCCGAGGCCAAGGGCGGCAAGGAATACTTCTCGCAGACCTATCGCTTCAATCAGGCCATGAAGGGCGTCGAAGGCCGCCAGGGCGATCACTACTGCAGCTACCGCAACACCCCGATCCGCAAGTGCGACGCCAACGGCCGCTGCAAAGTGGTCGGCTACGAGCTGTTCCAGCACTGCTACTGAGATTTTCCCCCGATCCGCATTCGATCCTCCACGTCCGCTTCCTACTTCCTCCCCTCCCAAAGCCTTGCCCCGGAGCCCCCGCTCCGGGGCTTTTTCCTGGTGCGCCAGGCATGGCGCGTGGTGCCGCAAGGCACTGTTTGGCCGGGGTGGTATCCGGCCGATGACTTGGAGGTGGAAGTCCTCTGCGGACCCTGGTGATGGGAACCGCTAGCCGAACAGCAAG
>JBQTIA010000129.1:0-13622 GCA_052388455.1 Hyphomicrobium sp. | reverse complement strand
ATCATGGTTCGCAGCGGGAGGGAATCCACCATCGCGATTTGCAAGGAAATCCACACACCACCGCGGACATCCTGCAACTCGGCGCCAACGCTCCTGACCATTCTTCAAGGCAGATCAGCACGTTCCGGGTTCTTCACGGACGACGGAAGCACCCCTACGATCTATTTCCCGGCACCCGCATCGCGCCCAAGTGGTGAGCGCGCGGCCGTAAGTGCCGGGTGTTGCGAAGGCATGCCCGTCTCAGGCCGCCTTGGCGGCCGCCGCCGGCTTCGCGGTCTCGGCGAAATACGCCATCGCCGCGTCGACGCCGCCCTTCTTGTGCGGCACCCCGGCGATCTCCAGCCCCATCTCGACACCGGCGAGCGCGCCCATGATGGTCAGCTCGTTGGTGTCGCCGAGGTGGCCGATCCGGAACGCCTTTCCGGCCAGCTTGTTGAGGCCGGTACCGAGCGACATGTTGAAGGTGTCGAGCACGATCTTGCGGAAGGCGTCGGCGTTGTGCCCGTCCGGCATGGTCACCGTGGTCACCGCAGGCGAGTAGTACTTGGCGTCGCGGCACCACAGCTCGAAGCCCCAGGCCCTGACCGCCCGGCGCGTCGCCTCGGCGAGGCGGGCGTGGCGGGCGAACACGTTGTCGAGGCCTTCTTCGTTCAGCATGTCGATGGCTTCGACGAGCCCGTACAGCAGTCCGGTCGCCGGCGTGTAGGGGAAGAAGCCGTTGGCGTTGTTGGACAGCATGTCGTCCCAGGCGAAGTAGGACTTCGCCAGCCTGGCGGTCTTCGACGCCGCGAGCGCCTTCTGGCTGATCGCATTGAACGACAGCGCGGGCGGAAGCATCAGGCCCTTCTGCGAGCCGGCAACGGTGACGTCGATGCCCCATTCGTCGTGCCGGAGATCGAGTACGCCGAGAGAGGAAATGGTGTCGACCATCAGCAGGGCCGGGTGGCGCTGGGCGTCCATCGCCTTGCGGATGTCCTCCAGCCACGAGCGGCAGCCGGTCGAGGTCTCGTTGTGAACCACGCAAACCGCTTTGATCGCATGACCCTTGTCCTGCTTCAGGCGGGCCTCGATCAGGTTGGCGTCGGCGCCGATGCGCCAGTCGGTGGCCAGGAACTCCGGCACGAGGCCGAGCTTCTCCGCCATCACCTTCCAGAGCAGCGCGAACTGCCCGGTCTCGACCATCAGCACGTGATCGCCTGGAGACAAGGTGTTGACGAGGGCTGCTTCCCAGGCGCCGGTGCCGGACGAGGGGAAGATGACGACCGGGTTCTCAGTCTTGAAAATCGTCTTGACGCTGGCCAGCACGCGCTTGCCGAGCTGCTGGAAGGTCGGTCCCCGGTGATCGAGGATTTGCTGCGACATCGCGTTGAGGATGCGCTCGGGAACCGGCGTCGGGCCCGGAATCTGGAGGAAATGGCGGCCCGCGCGGCGTGCATCGTTGGACATGGAATTCCCCCCGTTGGGCCCGTTCGAGAGCCTCGCGTTCCCGCCGGTCGCGGCGCTGAAGATTGCGCAGCGCCCGCCCGGAACAGCCTGCTTTTTGGTCAATGGCGAAAGCGGACCCTATTAGGTTTGAAAGCCGAGGGGCGTCAAGCCCGACGCTCGCGGCACGCGCTGCGGCACGTCGGCCCCGGAGCGGCGGGCGCCGGCTGGGAGCGTTGGCATCGTCGTGCCGGGAGGGGGACGGACAATCGCTGCGCCGCCACAATTTGCGCCGGCCGCGCCCAAGAAGCGCCCAAAACATCAGCGACCACTCGAATGTGCGGCTCGATGACGGTGGTGCGTAAACCAGCCGTTAACGTTAAGGCCCTAGGAACGTTTGTTGGCATTGTTTGGCGCCGACGGGGCGCCGCGTTCAAGGTTGGGTGACCCATGTCCTGCCGTCTCGACATCCCTCTCCTTTCTGCCGCTCTGCTGGTCGCGCTCGCTCCGGCAACTCCGGCGCTTTCCGAAGAACTGCCCCAGGTCAAGGTGTCGGCAAGCAACGCTGTCCCTGAATGCGTGACGCCGGGCCGGCTGATGAGCTACGTGCGTTCGCGCAACGAGAAGCTCGATCCGAAGTTCGATTCCGTCGCCATCGACTACATGCGCAACGGCGAGGAACTCGGTATCCGCTGGGATTACGCCTTCTTCCAGATGATGCTCGAGACCAACACGCTCAAATATACGGGCGACGTCAAGATCACGCAGAACAACTTCGCCGGCCTCGGGGCCACCGGTCGCGGCGCACGGGGCGAGAGCTTCAAGACCGTATCCGATGGCGTCAGGGCGCACCTGCAGCACCTGCTGATGTATGCCGGCGAGAAGATCGAGAGCCCGGTCGCCCAGCGGACCCGCGACATCCAGGAGTGGGGTGTCCTCACCAAGTGGCAGGCCACGATCAGCGGTCCGATGACCTATTCGCAGCTCGCCAAGAAGTGGGCTCCGACCAGCCGCGGCTACCCTAAGGACGTCGCGACGCTGGCCGGGCTGTTCTTCAACGGGGCCTGCAAGGATGCCGATCCGCATCCCGAGCAGGTGGCCGAAGCACGCAAGGGCCGCGGCGTCGAGACGGATGGCAAGGTCGCGGCCGCCGGCAAGGGCGCCGAAATCGCCAGGCAGACGATCGCCGAGGCGCGTGAGGAAGGTGCTCCGCGGTCTGCGCTCGGTGCCGGAAGCGCGGGCGAGAGCGCTTCGGAGCCGACGGCGGCCAGCATCACGGCCGGAAATTCGCCGCCGGTGAAGATCATCAACGCGAAGGCGGTTTCCCCGGCCGAAGCAACCGATGTCGTTCAGCCCGACGAAGCCAAGGCCGACGTCTCGAAGCCGGAGACAGCGGCTGCCACTGATAAAGTGTCGAAAGACAAATCGACCAACGACAAATCGACTAATGACAAGTCGACTTCGGCAATAGACACGGCTGCAAAAGAAACCGCTGCTGCCGCGACCAAGTCTGCTTCAGACAAGCCGTCAGCCGAGCAGCCTGCTGAAGCGGAGAAGATGGAGACGGCGGCGCTGAACGTGCCCGCCCTCGACACCTCCAACAAGCCGGCCGGCGCCTCGGACACGCCCTCGGCCGTCGCCAAGTGCCGCGTGTTCACGGCCAGCTACGGCGGCTCCAAGTCGATCATCATCAAGGCGGTTGCCGAGCAGGTCACCAATTATACCGTGCTCGACGTCAACGAAGGCGCGGAGAAGCGCGAGGCCGAGGCGTACATCGGCGCCTATGCCAAGGGTGGCGAGGCGCTGGGCGATCCGCTGGCACAGGACAAGGCTCTCGAGAAGGCATTCGAGCTGTGCCCGGAGGGCTGATCCTCATCCCTCGAGGATCAGCCGCACGGCATGACATGGCGCCAGCATCGGTATCAGTATCAGTGAGCGGGAGTTCGACGACGTGACCGACACGCTGAGCGTGCCCGGCAAGAAGGCGTTCGTCGGCGGGTCGGCGCCGCTCGCTCTGGCGATGGCGATTCTGTTGCTGCCTGTCGCCGGGCCGAGCCATGCCGCCCCGGCGCCGGAAATCCGCACCTCCGAGCGAAATCCAGTGCCGGCCTGCGTCACGCCCGATCGGCTGATGGCGTTTCTCAAGTCTCGCAACGGCCGGCTCGATCCGCGTTTCGCCGACATCGCCACCCACTACAAGACCTTCGGCGAGGCGTGGCGCGTCCGCTGGGACTACGCCTTCTTCCAGATGGCGATCGAAACCAACTTTCTCACCTATCGTGCTCCCAGCGGCCGTATGGGGGATGTCGATCCCAGGCAGAACAATTTCGCCGGTATCGGTACGACCGGCGGCGGCGTGCCGGGTGATCGCTTCCCCGACGTGAAGACGGGTGTCCACGCGCAGATCCAGCATCTCGTCGTCTACTCGGGCGAACGTCTCGCCGCCCCCATCGCCCCCCGGACGCAGTTGAAGCAAGACCACATTCTGGTCGAGAGCCTGAAGCTGGAGCGGCCGGTGCGCTTCGGCGATCTCGCCCGTCGCTGGGCGGTCGATCGCAACTACGACAAATCGATCGAGTGGGTCGCCGACAGCTATCGCAGCCGCTATTGCCGCGGCCGCGAGGCCGCCGCCGCGCCCGGAGCGATCACTGCTCCAGCACCGAATCCAGCACCGAAGCTGACCGCCGCTCCGAAACCGGCCACGCCGCCGCGCCACCCGGCCGTGCGGACAGTCTGGGTGCGATCGGAGCCCGGCAAGCCCGTCGCTGCTACCGTGCCGAAGGCGGCTCCAGTCCCGGCGCCGAAAAAGCCTGCCGTTCTCGCCGGTGACGTCCCGCCGCCTGCTGAACAGAAGACTGCGAAACGCCCCGAGCACGTGGCCACACAGGCCGCGCTCGTACCCACAGCCGACCAATTCGCACCCGTGGTGAATGCGTCCGAACCGGACGCCGCCGAAAGTCCGGCGGCTGAGCCGCTGGCCGGGCCCGCGTCGGCCGAGCCTGCCGTCCTCGCCATGGCCCCGCAGGCGTCTCCATCTTTTGGCTCGACCTTCGACCCCGGCAAAACACCTCCCTCCAGGCTCGGCGCCGGCGAATTGTCGTGCAGCATCGGCACCGCCAGCTACGGCGGCAGCAAGAGCGTGCTGATCAAGTCCCAGGAAGGCGACGCCATTCGCTATACGGCGCTGACGGTGCTCGAAGGTTTCGAGGCATCGATGACCGACAGCTTCATAAAGGCGCGTGCGCCGCGCGGCATGGCCATTGGCCACTTCGACAGTCGCGACGCCGCCCTAGGCCAAGCCCGGAGCCTCTGTCCGCAGGGGTGAAGTTTATCTACGAATCGACTCGCAACGCATGTGGGTTGCTCAAGGTCGGTAGATATTTATGGGCTTAACGTCAGTGAGCGAATTTTAGCCCGCTACTGCGGCGTCAGGAACTTGAGGGCGGCGGAGGAGACGGCGCCACCGAGCACGCAGGGGATGCCGACTTCGAACTGACCGAGCACGCCGGCCGCCACGCACCCGAGCGCGAGAGCCGTCTGCCCCGCTTGACCCCACCACGCGACGCTGCGGTTGTCCTGCGGACCCTTGAGCTTCAATTCCTCGATGTTGGCCAGCGCCTGCTTGCGGATGCGTGACGTCTCGAACGTCTCGGCCGCCTCGATGCAGTCGCGCAGCGGCGCCCTGACGTTCTCCGGCTGCGTGTTGAGTTCCGACTTCATGATGTCGAGCAGGTCTTTGTCGCGGGTGGCGTTGGATGCCAGCGTCCACTTGGCCATGGAGCCGATCGTCAGCCGTTCGAGGTTGTTCTTCTCAGCCGACCACGCGACCGCTTCGAGGATACGGCGCACGGGCTGCGCCGATCCGGTCGCGAAGAAATAGCCCCAGTGGGCGTCAATCACGTGCGAACCCTCGTCCATCGGCAGCGCGGCGAGCGGCTTGCCGTCGCCGTACATGTATTTGCGGATCAGCACCAGCCGCGCCGGCATCCGCTCGGCGAAGCGGCCGAGCATGTCCTTCCAGTCGTCGAGGCCGGAATAGGCGATGGCGCGCACGAGCACGACCTGATCCTCGGGCGGCATGGGGAACATGCGGGCGACGAGCTTGTCGGCCGTCTCGGGATTGGAGCCGAGCACGCCGGCGATGAAGCCGATGTAGACGCCGGCGCTGTCGATCTCGCGCAGCAGGCCGAGGTCGCCCATGGCCTTGACCGCATCCGGCAGTCGCTGAGGCTCCGGGGTCTCGCGATAGCCGTTGATCCATTTCAGGATCTGCTCCGGCTTCTGGAATTGCGCCGCAGGCGGCGTCTTTTCCTTCGCTGCCGGCTTGGCGGCAGCGGCCGGGCCGAGCGCAACAATCAAAGCCAGCAACAGACCGAACAGAGTACGCATGACAGCCTCGGCACCACCTTGCTCGTGCGGCCCGGCGGAAGGGTGGCGCCACGCGGTCCGAGGGTCGAGCAGGCGAACTGGGGCTCCCGCGGCATGGCGGATTTGTGGCGTTTGCCTGTTAACGCCTTGCGCCGGCGCTGGATTTGCCGGCGCCGTTGACCTACCTCTCCGGCATGATCGAAGGCGAAGAGAGAGAGCAGCCGGCGGACGTCGCGGCGAGCGGTGGGGACGCCGCGCGGGCGACGGGTCCGCGCGTGATCGAGGGGTATCTGAAAACCCTGTCCGCCGCGCCGGGCGTCTACCGGATGCTCGATGGCGACGGCGCCGTGATCTACGTCGGCAAGGCGCGCAACCTCAAGGCGCGCGTCTCGAACTATGCCCGCCTCGCCGGTCACACCAGCCGCATCGCCCGCATGATCTCGGCGACGGCGGCGATGGAGTTCGTCACCGTTCGCACCGAGGCGGAAGCCCTGCTGCTCGAAGCGAACCTGATCAAGCGCTTCCGGCCGCGGTTCAATGTGCTGATGCGCGACGACAAGTCGTTTCCCTACATCCTCATCGCCCGCGATCACGCCACGCCGCAGATCCGCAAGCACCGCGGCGCGCGCAACGTGAAAGGCGACTACTTCGGGCCGTTCGCTTCGGCCGGCGCGGTCAATCGCACGATCAACATGCTGGAGCGCGCGTTCCTGCTGCGCTCGTGCTCCGACAGCGTGTTCGAGAGCCGCACGCGGCCCTGCCTTCTGCACCAGATCAAGCGCTGCTCGGCGCCGTGCACCGGCGAGATCGGCCGCGAGGACTACGGTCAGCTCGTCGACGAGGCGGTGCGCTTTCTGCGCGGCGAAAGCCAGAACGTGCGCGAAATGTACCAGCGGCTGATGCAGCAGGCGGCCGACGCGCAGGAATACGAGCGCGCCGCCCGCTTCCGCAACCGGCTGTGGGCGCTGGCCCACGTCACCGCCGATCAGGCGATCAATCCCGAAGGTGTCGAGGAGGCCGATATTTTCGCGGCCTTCCAGGAAGGCGGGATGACCTGCATTCAGGTGTTCTTCTTCCGCACCGGGCAGAACTGGGGCAACCGCGCTTATTTTCCCAAGGCGGATCGGTCGCTCGCCGTCGAGGACGTGCTCGACAGCTTCATCGCGCAATTCTACGACGACAAGCCGGCGCCGCGGCTGATCCTGCTCTCGCACGACGTGCCGGACCGGGCCGTACTGGCCGAGGCTCTGACCTCGAAGTCCGAGCGCCGCATAGAGATCCGCGTGCCCGAGCGGGGCACCAAATCGGCGCTCGTCGATCACGCTCTGACCAATGCCCGCGAGGCGCACGGCCGGCGGCTGGCCGAAAGCTCGTCGCAGGCCCGGCTGCTGGCGGCGCTCGGGGAGCGGTTCGCGCTTCCCCTGCCGCCTCAGCGCATCGAGGTGTTCGACAACAGCCACATCTCGGGAACGCACGCCGTCGGCGCGATGATCGTCGCCGGCCCGGACGGTTTCGTCAAAAACCAGTACCGGAAGTTCAACATCAAGTCGGCCGAGCTGACCCCCGGCGACGATTACGCCATGATGCGCGAGGTGCTGACGCGGCGTTTCCGCCGGCTGGATGGCGTCAAACTGGACGGTGTCCGACCCTCCGGGTCTGACACTGGGATCGGGTCCTCGGATGCCGATCCCGCCACCGCTGATGACGCAGACTCGAGCCAGCCACCGATCATGGTGTCAGACTCGAAGGGTCCGACACCTGGCGAGGCCGAGTTTCCGGCACGGCCCGATCTGGGGCTGATCGACGGCGGAGAGGGGCAGCTCGCCGTGGCGGTCGAGGTGATGGCCGAACTCGGCCTCTCGGATATTCCTGTCGTCGGGGTCGCCAAGGGGCCGGACCGTGATGCCGGGCGCGAGCATTTCCACCGGCCGGGTGCCGGCCAGCCGTTCATGCTGGAGCCGCGCGATCCGGTGCTCTATTTCATCCAGCGGCTGCGTGACGAGGCGCACCGGTTCGCGATTCTGACTCATCGCGCCAAACGGTCGAAGGCGCTCGGCGCCAATCCGCTGGACGAGATCGCGGGGATCGGGCCGTCGCGGCGGCGCGCTCTGTTGCGCCACTTCGGCTCGGCAAAAGCCGTGTCGCGGGCCGGCATCGAGGATCTGAAGGCGGTCGAAGGCGTCTCCGCCGAAATGGCGCGCAAGATCTACGAGTTTTTCCATGAGCAGGCGGGATGAGGCGGCAGGTCTTACCGGGGACCCAAACGATGAGGGGCGGCGCAAGAGACTTGGCTCCCGCACCGCCCCGTGTGACCTCTTTGCCAAAACACAGTACACGCACGCGGCGACCAAGAGGCGAACCTGATGCTCTCTTGCATCTGACTGTTGCCGAAGTCTTTCGACAAAGCAATGACACGAACGTGCGGCGGCCCGATCCGGACCGCGTGCTATTGCCGACACCTGTGGATAACTGATCGGGTTTCGGCAAATTTCGCCTCATCGGGGCCGATAAGCACCGGACTCGAGACCGGAATTCGGTTCCCAAAGGATTTCAAGCGAACACGTGCTCAGGCGGCGGCGCGCGCCGGCTCCCAGTGTCGCGCCAGCCGCAACAGCATGGGAAAGGCAACCGCCCACAGCAGGCCGATGGCGCCGAGGCTGAGCAGCAGAGGCTCGGAAAGCTGCATCCCGCCGAGCCTGTCGCCGGCCAGATAGGAGAGCGGCGCCGCCACCACACCGAGCATGGCAGCCAGCAGCGGCCGGTTCTGCAGCGGCCGCAAGCTCACGGTGAAGGTCGTCGCGAATGCCATCCAGAGTCCGATCAGCCAAGCTGGCGGCAAGGCGGCGATCGGCCCGGCGGCCGCATAGCGCGCCAGGTCCAGGCCAATCAGTGTCGTTTCGAGCGCCAGTCCGACCAGGGCCGCCGCGACGATGAGTTTCAGCTCGACGGCGGGTTGCCGGGTGACGGCGAGGTGCAGCGCGACCACCGCCAGACCGGCCGCGAGCGCCAGCCATCCCTGCTCCCGGGCGGCGGCCAGCACGATGGCGAACCAGCCAATATAGAAGGCAACGACGTTGAGGAGTGTCCGGAAGCCATCGCTCATAACGTTACCTTGGGGCGGCTGCTGAGGGGGGAAGGTGGACTGGGATCGTGTGACGCTGTGGTCTCGCTGCCGATCGGGGCTTTCCGATGATATGCCTTTTCTCGCTCGTGGCCCTGCGGGGCCTTCACCGCCTACCCTCGCCGAACTGGCGATCGAAGTCGACCGAGTTGCCGGCATGCGTTGGCCGGACCCATTGACGGCTCGGGGCACGAATGGTGTTACACTGTCCGCATGGAGCAAACAGCCCCCCGTCCGCTGCTGACCAGCCTGCCGAATGTCCTGACCTACGCGCGTATTGCCGCCGTGCCCGGGCTGGTGGCCTGCCTCTACTTCCTCGACGGCGACATGGCCCGCTGGTCGGCCTTCGCTGTCTTCGTCGTTGCCGCCTTCACCGACTGGCTGGACGGCTATCTGGCGCGGGCCTGGGCACAGCAGTCGACGCTCGGCCGGATGCTGGACCCGATCGCCGACAAGCTGATCGTCGGCGCCGCGCTGCTCATGCTGGTTCACGACAAGACCATCAATGGTCCCTCGATCTGGGCGGCGATCATCATCCTCTGCCGCGAAATTCTGGTCTCGGGGCTGCGCGAGTTCCTGGCCGAGCTGAATGTGCGCATCCACGTGACCGAACTGGCGAAATGGAAGACCACGGTGCAAATGGTGGCGCTGGCCGTGCTGCTGGCCGGTCCGGCGGCGGACAAGATAGTGCCCGGCATCACGACGGTCGGCACGGTGTTCCTGTGGCTGGCGGCCATTCTCACGCTGTGGACCGGCTATGACTATCTCAAGGCCAGCATTCGTCACGCCATGGAGCGCTGAGCCATGCAGCAAGCCGCCCTCGATGCCGGCGCAGCGGCGCGGTCCGTCCGGCTCGTCTATTTCGCCTGGGTCCGTGAGCGGATCGGGCGGGCTGAGGAAACGCTCGTCATCCCACCGGGCATCGCCGACGTTGCGCAGCTGATGGCCTGGCTGGCGGCGAGGTCGCCGGAATACGCCGATGCCTTCAAGCGGCCGGAGATCATCCGGGCGGCCATCGACCGCGCCCACGTCCGCTCCGACCAGCCGCTCGCGGGTGCCCGCGAGATCGCGTTTTTTCCGCCGGTGACCGGAGGCTGAGCCATGGCCGTCCGCGTGCAGGCCGAGGTGTTCGACGTCAGTGACGAGGTGCGGCGGATGCTCTCCGCCGGGTCGGAGATCGGCGCCGTGGTCACCTTCACCGGTGTCGTGCGCGCGATCGGGCCGGACGGCGCGATCACGGCGATGACCCTCGAGCACTATCCCGGCATGACGGAAGCCGAGCTGGAGCGCATCGAAGCGGAGGCGAACGCCCGCTGGCCGCTCTCGGCCTCGCTGGTGATCCATCGTTACGGCGAGTTGCAGCCCGGCGAGATGATCGTGCTCGTCGCCACGGCCAGCGCGCACCGGCAGGCCGCCTTCGACGCGGCCATGTTCCTGATGGACTATCTCAAATCCCGCGCGCCGTTTTGGAAGAAGGAAGCGACGGCGGACGGCGAAGGCCGCTGGGTCGATGCCCGAGACTGCGACCGTTCCGCCGAGGCCCGCTGGCAGGCGGCTCCGCCGACGCAACCTTCGCGCCGGATCGGGTAAACCCCGTTGGTTAACCCTGTGGTAACCTTTCGCACTTCATAACAATGCCCCAACGCGAACCGGAAATTGCCACGTTTACCGGTGAACGTCAGACTTTCCCGATTTGTGTTGAACCGTGCTGCGTAGACGGGGGTCGAACGAATGGTTCTCGGGTTTTGGCGACGCAGGCAGCCGATGGGCTGGCTTGCAGTCGCAGGATGCCTTGTTGTGCCTGCCTCCGTGCAGGCCGAGATGAGCCAGGCCGAAACGGGCCTCGTGGCCGCCGTGGTTGCGGCACCTAAGCCTGCGCGCGCCACCGGGGTTCAGCCGCTCGTCGGCGATGGCGTGCGGACACGCTTCGTGATCGGGCTGGAAAAGTCCGTCACCTTCCAGGTCTTTTCGCTTTCCAACCCCAACCGGGTCGTGGTCGAGCTGCCGGAAATCCGCCTGCAACTCCCGCAAATTCCGGAGGGTCATGCGGTCGGTCTGGTCAAGAGCATCCAGAGCGGTCTCGCAGCCCCCGGCAAGACCCGCATCGTCATCGAGGTCACGCAGCCCGTCGTGGTCGAAACGGCAACGGTTGAAAAGGCAAAAGACGGCAAGCCTCCGATGCTGGCGCTGCAGATCGTGCCCGTCGATACCGGTTCGGGACAGGCCAACAGTGCCGAACGCAAGCCGTTGAAAGGCCAGCCGCCGTTTGCGCTCGGCGGCGCCGGGCTGGTGCAACCTCCGATGGCCCGACCTGCGAAGCGTCCCGACCTCAAGCTGAAGAATTCCTACAAACCGATCATCGTGCTGGACCCCGGTCACGGGGGCCACGACACCGGCGCGCAGAAAAACGGCGCGGTCGAGAAAGAGGTCGTTCTGGCTTTTGCCAAGGTGCTTCGCGAAAAGCTCAACAAAACCGGCCGCTACAACATTCTCATGACGCGCGATGACGATCGCTTCATCGAGCTTTCGGAGCGGGTCGACTACGCCGAGCGCAACAAGGCGCAGTTGTTCATCGCGATCCACGCCGACTACACCACCCGGTCCTCAGCGCGCGGGGCGACCATCTATTCGCTTCGCGAGGGCACGGCCGAGAGCCTCAAGAAATCGGCGACACGCGAAGTCTCCCAGAACCTGCTGTCGAGCACCGAACTGGAGACGGTCAAAAAGGCCGGTGAAGCCAGCGATGTGAGCGCGGTGCAGAGTTTCCTCGCCGATTTCGCTCAGCGCGAGGTCAACGCCACCAAGGAGCGGACGAGCATCTTCTCCCGCGCGATCGTCGCCAACATGAGCGAGACGACGGCCATGCGCGACGATCCCGACAAGAGTGCGGGGTTCCGCGTTCTCAAGACGGCGCAGTTTCCCTCAGTCCTGATCGAGCTGGCCTATGTCACCAACAAGGAAGACGCCGAGCTGCTGATGTCAGACAAATGGCGCGACCATGTCTCGGACTCGATTATGACGGCCATCGACAACTACTTCTCCAATCAGCTCGCTCAATTGCCGATGTGACGCGAGTTCGCCGGAGCCGCCCTGCGGTTTGGCGACGCCTCCTTTTACCTTTCGTTGACCAAATCACTTCACGGAGCGTTCAGACTTATCTGCAAAAAATCCGATTGATCTGACGACGGGACAATCGGAGGTGAGCTGTGGGCGTTCGGCGCTTTTTGACCGGTTTCTCCGGGAGCGACGATGGCGCCATCGCCATCGTCTTCGGCCTCTCCGCCACGCTGCTGTTCGTAATGATGGGTGTCGCCGTCGATTATTCGCGTACCGCCAACATTCAAACGGCCATCCAGAACGATCTTGACACCGCCATTCTCGGCGCCGCCGCGCAGGCCCCTGACATGGAGTCGATCGAGGTGCTGGCACAGAAGTACTTCGCCACCAACTGGAAGCAGAAATATCAGGTGGGAACGGTGACGGTCACGGTGTCACCAGTCGTCGAGCGCCGCTTCACTGCCACCGCGCGGACCACACTGCCGACCACCATCATGAAACTCGGCGGCTTCGATTCCCTGGAGATCACGGCCACGAGCGAGGTCGAACTGGCCAATCAGAATGTCGAGGTCGCACTGGTCCTCGACACCACCGGCTCGATGTCCGGCACCAAGCTGGAGGCCTTGCAGGACGCGTCTAAGGCGCTGATCGACAAGGCATTCGAAAAGCCCGACGCCACCGACCACGTGAAAATCGCTCTGGTTCCGTTCGCGCAATACGTGAACGTCGGCATGAGCAACCGCCATGCGCCCTGGATGAGCGTCGAGGCCGACAGCGCGACACCGACCGAATATTGCCGTGACGAAAGCCCGGTCATCGGCACCAGCAACTGCCGCATGGAGACACAATCCTCAAGCAACGACGGCGTTCCCACCACCTATCAGAGCGAGGTCTGCGACTATCAGTACGGCCCGCCGGTGCACGTCTGCACGCCCTATGACGAGACCCGTACCTGGAACGGTTGCGCCGGCCCGCGCAATTCGCCGCTCGACACGCTCGACGAGCAATACGGCACGCGCATTCCCGGCGTCATGAACGTTACCTGCGGCAGCGAGGTGATGCCGCTCAGCAACGATCAGAGCCAGCTGTCCGACAACATCGAGGCCATGGTCGCCACCGGCGAGACCTACATTCCGACCGGACTGATGTGGGGCTGGCGGACCCTGTCGAAGGCCGCGCCCTTCGAGGAGGCTGCCGGATATGACGAGCAGGTCGACGGCGCCAAGGTCCGCAAGGCGCTGGTGCTGATGACCGACGGCGTCAACACCAAGTCGCCCGTCTATCCGTCTGTTGATCCGGTCAATCCGTCCCACACCGGCTCCGACTCGACCCAGGCCAACACCCTCACGGCGGACATCTGCACCAACATCAAGGCCAGCGGTATCACGCTTTATACGGTCGCCTTCGATGTCACCGATCTGACCATCAAGGACATTCTGCGCAGCTGTGCCAGCGACGAAGGCAAGTTCTTCGATGCGCCCGAGCCTGCGCAACTGCAGAGCGCCTTCGCCGACATCGGCGCCGATCTCTCGCCGCTGCGCATCGCGCGCTGAATTTCTGCGATGACGGCATCACCGAACAAAGAGAAGGCCGGGCCCGCCCGGCCCGGCCGTCGCCGCGTAAGTGGGCCGCGTGCTCAGACGCGCGACGGGCC
>JBQTIA010000128.1:0-62118 GCA_052388455.1 Hyphomicrobium sp. | reverse complement strand
AAGTGCAAAGGGAGCGATTGGGCAGAGAAGAAGAACGGCATGCTACAGAATTTGTGATCAAAGCTCTGAAGGAGCAGTTGGTTTTTTGCGAAAAGGAGACAACGCGGAACGCTGAAGTGGAAACCGTTCTGGCCGGAAAATTTAACGATGCCAAAGTTGAAATCGAACGTATTGAAGGTGATCTTGTGAGTATTGGTCAAATAACTGATGAGACAGCAAAGGCCATTAAAAAAGCTGAAGCTGAGAAAGCCATTGTGCAGAGCCTAGACGTGCTAGGAGGGGAAGTAGCGACATATCAGGCGCAGTAGCAGGCAACACGTCAGATCGATTAAATTTTCTAAGGACGAACTGAGACATGCGTCGCATGGTATTGGCTTTTATAGTCGCACTCGCTCAGATGACAGAGCCTGAGAGTGTTCAAGCGGGGGCGTTCGATGATGACGATGCGGCTCTCGCTGGCGCTGTAAGTGCAGCGACTCCAGCAGATGTAACTGCGAAAATCGGGTTGATAAGGCAGAAATTGCAGAACATGGCTTCTACATCGGATGCCGGTTCGGAAGAAGTTGCGGGCGGCATCTCCGGTCGAATCCGTCTTGCCGAAGCCCTGGAAAAGGGCGTCGAGTTCGAAACGGCGGGCAACACCATTGAAGCGCTGCGCATGCTGGCGCGCGTCATGAACCTCAGCGCCAGTCTGGCCGATCTCGATCGGCCGCGCGGGTCCTCCGCTCCGCAGCCGCTCGACCGCATGACGAAGGCGCTCTACGCCCGAGTCGAACGGATCGGGACATCTGATCGCAACGCACTGCCGCCTCTCGGTCTCAAGGCTGGCGAACAGTTGATCTACCGCTCGCTGTTCGCCGACGGCACCAAGCTCACGGCGTTCGAGCTGGCCGGCGATCCCAAGCTCCCTAAAGTCGAATGGCGGGAAACACCATTTGCTCCGACCTCGCCGGGGCTGGCGCAGTCCATAGCCTCGTTGACCAAACGCGCTGCGGCAGCAAAGTCGAACCTCCCGGTCTTCGCACTGATCCTGCCGCCATCCCAGGCGCCGACGACGCTGCGCGACGAGCAGGCGATGGCCGTGACGGCATCCGAACTCGGCGGCGAAGGCATCTTGCTGGCCGCATCGCCCTCGCCGGTCAGCCACAGACCCCTGACGCTGATGCCCGCCTTGCCCGCGGCCGGCAAGGACATGCCGCCCGCAAGCGCCGTTCTGATCTATCAGGCGACCAACAGCCGGCTCCGCGAGTGGAGTGCGGCGGATAAATCGGTCGCCGACATCGTCGCGGCAGCGCGCGCCGCCACCGCAGAGGTCTCGGCCGACCTTGGTCTTCCGCCGCCGCAGCCCCTCGACATCGGCGCCCTTCTCGACCGGCCGATGGTCATAACGGCGCGCGAAGGCGTGCCCACGGCCTACAAAGCCGTGATGGAGGACCGTAAGGCGGCGCTCGTCGACAGCGATAAGGTGCAGGCGTTGACGCGCCATTACGCCCTGCAGCCTGTCTCGGCGATGGGTCCCTGGGGCCAGTTCAGCGTTTATGGCCAGAAGGACATTGTCTGGCTGCCGATGGATGCGGTCGGACCGTATGTCGAATTTCCGGACTCGCTGCGTCCGGCGCAGGGCATCTCGCTGTCGAAGTTCTTTGAAACCGCGACCGACGCTGAGCCGCGTCAGGTCCGGCGATCGGGCGCCCGTCTGCTCGCCATGCCGAGCGCGCTCGCCGAGACTCTGATCAACATCGCCGGCGGGTCGGATCTCAAGGTGCTGCACACCCAGGCGGATGCCGACGGCAAGAACCGCTGGGCCTTCGTCCAACTGGAAGACCGTTTTGGCTGGATCGCGGAAAACGCTCTCGCCGCGCAACCCAAGCCAGAGGCAGCATCCTCGGACACCGCGCGGCCGTCCTTCAAGCGAGAAGTCGAGCAGCCGCGCCGCAGTCCGGAGTAGGTTCAGAAATTGATCATGACGTTCTTCGGGCCATGCATCGGAACACCACTGGCGGCGGTCGGTCTGCTCATGGCTGCCACAGCTCTCGGCGCGTGCGAACAGACGGCGACCGCGATCCGCGAGGCCCCGGGCAAGGACAGCCCCTTCGCGGCTTATGGCTATCGCAACCTCAAGCCCGAACCGGTCCCGAACACCGAAATTCCGAACGAGAAACTCGCGCGCTATTCGTCCTGCGTATCCGGCCGCGAGGAACAGATCGCTTCGCAGTGGGTGCGGGACTGGTTCGCCGCTTCGAGCAGCCTCGACCGATGCGACGACTGGGCGCTCGGTGTGCTCTCCAGCCCCGAGATGCGCTCCAACCTGATATTCATCCTCGAGCGGTCACAGAAGAACGTCGAATCCGGCTCCGCCTGTCAGGCCGCGGCCTTCGATGTCTTCACCTCCATCGAGGAGACGCACAGCCTGCTCGCAAGCTGGCGCAACGGCGTGACCGCGGTCTGCGACAGGCGGCGGCTGAAGGAAGTCACCGATAAGCGCGCCCGCGAGTTCACCGATCGGATCGCTGCCGTGACAGAGGGCCTCGAAAGATACAAGAACCAATGATGCGATGGCTTTCCTTCGGTGCCTCGGCGCTGCTGAGCGGCTTCTTTGCGGTGATCATGGTGCTCGCCATGATGGACCTCGTCAGCGCCGGCATGAAGCAGGGCCAGAGTACAAATCCGCGGCTGGTCGGGACGGCAGCGCCACCCGCGGCAGCCGGCGCCGCCGATTCGAAAGAGGCACAGCTTCCGGGCGACGGCACGGCAGAGACCTTCGAGAGCCGGGTCGGCGAGCTGGAGCGTGCGCAGGGCGAGACGGAGGAACTCCTGCAGCGGCTCGAGCGGGGCGCTCCGCCGCCAAGTTCTGCGGCCCCATCGCCTCAGACTGAGACGCCGCCCGCTGGAGTTTCGATGCTGTCGCGGTTTGGCGCCTGGCTGGCCGATGGCGTGCGCCCGGCCGCCGCCAGCGATCAGTGGTGGAATTATCTCGCGCTGACGATCTGTCAGTGGGTCGTTCTGATGTTTTTCATGATCCATGCGACGGTCGGCATCGCGTCCCTCCCACTCCGCATCCCGGCCATCGCGGCGCTGTGCGACTGGGCGATCAACGCGCCGCCCATCCTCGGCGTCGTCGGCACCATCATCGCTTTCGCCGGATTCATTTCGTCGTCAGGCAGCTCGGTCATCAGCCCGGAGCTGTTCGGCAAGGCATTCTTCGACGCGGCGGCGACCACGGTCGTCGGCGGACTGATCTACGTCGTCAACCTGCTGCTGTTAGCGGCGCTGGCGCGAGATCTCAACGCCGAATGAAGCGCCGCTCGCATCCCCCGCTCGTGATCCTTATGGATCTTCTGATGTTGCTCATGGTCATGATGATCTTGACGAGTGAAAAGGATGTGTACGAAATTGCTTTTGAAAACAACCGCCTCCCCGATGGTGGCCGGATCGTGTTCCGAACCGAGGGCGGCGAGCGCATGGCGCGCGCGACGAACGGATGGGGAAAGATAGCGGGCGGCGAGGAATGGAAGGGGGCGGTCTATCTGAGCTGTCCGTTCTGTGGGGGAGAATCAGCGCCGGCAGGTGAGAAGGGCAAATTCGAAGTGGCGCTGATCGGCAGCACGGCGCAAGCGATCCGCGATCTCGTGTTCGATCAATGCGCCGCGCGACAGAAGTGCCGGCCGCTGCGAGCGCAAATCGGCGCCAATGGCAGTGTCAATTCGTTGCACTAAATCGGTGTGGGCATGGAAAAGAAATCAAAGTTAGCAGCGATCGGTGTCGTACTGCCCATTATTTTTGGGGCATATCCAATCCTCAAGGACTATGGATTAGCCCCGAGTCTGTCACCGCCGGACGCCGCGCCTGCAAGACCGAAGGAGAGCCGCGCGTCCGAACCGGCAACGAACGTGCCCAAGCCGACTGCAGTTGTTGCCACGTCGCCTGAAAATATACCTCAGCAGCCACCTGCAGCCGGGACTCCAGTTCCGATGCCTCACCAAATTCCAATGCCCGTTATCACCTCAGCCGTACCGCCCGCGGCTCTGCCCTGTCGCAGCAAGGACGTTCCGAAGGATGCCGGCGCGCTGACCGATCTGCCGCAGCACCTCTGCGCGCTGGCGGCCTGCGGCGGCACCGACGGCAGCGATACCAATGTCTTCATGCTCAGTGCGTTCAACGAGCTTGCCGATCAGGTCCGCAAGGATGCGTGCCGGCTTGCCGACCGCTCGGCGCTACAGCAGAAGATCGTGATGGATGCGCTGTTCGATGCCATCAAGCGGCCGGCACTGCCGTCGGCGCCGGAAGAAAGAAAGCAATGCCGCGCCGTGCAGAATCAGCTGTTCGCCGAGATGCGTGACCGGATCGACCGGTTGCGCACGATCGGGCCGGCGCCCGCCGCCTGTGGTGACGCAAAGACGGAAATCACAGCCGCGGTGCAGGCGTTCCTGACAGACTACCAGATCGAAACGCGCTGACACTTTCCACCTGCGCGCTTATATTTCGTACGCGCGGACGAACCAGCCGGTGCTGCCGTCGCTCGACGCCTACTTGATGCCCTTTTGAATCTTTGCCGCCAGCACCGTGTTCTGAAGCAGGCAAGCGATGGTCATCGGACCGACGCCGCCAGGGACCGGCGTGATGTAATCGGCGACGCGGGCACATTCGGCGTAATTGCAATCGCCGACCAGCTTGCCCTTGCCGTCCGGTCCGGTGATGCGGTTGATGCCGACGTCGATGACGATGGCGCCGGAGCGCACCCACGAGCCGCGGATCATCTCGGGGATGCCGACGGCGGCGATCAGCAGGTCGGCGCGATTGACCACGGCGGCGAGATTGCGCGTCTTGGAATGCGCCAGAGTGACCGTGCAGTTCTCCTTGAGCAGGAGCTGGGCGACGGGCTTGCCGACGATGTTCGAGCGGCCGACGACGACGGCCTCCATGCCGGTGAGATCGGGCGCGACGGACTTGGCCAGGATCACCGACCCGACCGGCGTGCAGGGGACGAGTGCGCGCTCGCCGATCGACAGGCGGCCGACGTTGACGGGATGAAAGCCGTCGACGTCCTTGTCGGGACTGATGGTGTTCAGCACCTTGTTGGAATTGACGTGCTTGGGCAGAGGCAGCTGCACCAGGATGCCGTTGACGGCCGGATCGTTGTTGAGCTTCTGCACCAGGGCCAGGATGTCGGCTTCGCTGGTTTCGACGGGGAGCTTGTGCTCCCACGAATTCATGCCGACTTCGACCGTCTGCTGAGCCTTGTTCTTGACATACACCTTGCTGGCCGGGTCTTCGCCGACCAGCACCACGGCGAGGCCCGGCGTCAGGCCATGGTTGGCCTTCAGATCGGCGACGTCCTTGGCCACCGTCTTGCGCACGTCCGCGGCGATGGCCTTGCCGTCGATGACCTTGGCCTGATGCATGTCCGTCTCGCTCCCTCAGCTTTTGCTTGGCCCGCCGAGGCGGGCAGATTTTTCGGTGAGCGCCCTTTCGAGCACATGCCGGTCGCCGGCGACAGTGAGCAACTTGACGCGCGATTTGGCGCCCGACGCGAGCCTGACTGTCGATCGGGGAACGCCGATCCATTCGGCCAGAAGCCGGACGGCGCCGCACGAACGCGCGCCTCGAGCGCCGGACCGTCTGCAGTTTGCCCAAGGCCGTCGATGGCGTCGAGGTCAGGCGGGCGTCCCAGCCAACATGCGCATGAGGAACGGGATCAGGAAATCGCGGACGCCGACCAGGCCGACGAGCAGTACGATCGGCGAGATGTCGATGGCGCCGAGGCTCGGCAGCGCCCGCCGGATGGGTCCGAGCAGCGGCTCGGTGACGGCGCTGAACAGCTGCCCGAGGCTCCGCACGAACGGGTTGTAGGCGTTGACGACGCCGAAGTTCACGAGCCAGCTCAGAATGACCGAGGCAATGACCACCCACATGTAGAGGTCGATGAGATATCTGAGAAATCCGAGCAGTTCGATCATGTGTCCCTGTCCCGCACGTTCTAGTTTGATGATTTCGAAGTCCGCTGCATACTTTGCGGCAGGCTTAGAGGCGGACTTCGAAATCTGAATCACACTAGAATCATTGACTTTCTAGCGTCCTTTCGATCGCGAAGTCCCCACGGAGCGTGCGGAGGATTGCGAGGGACTTCGCGATCGGGACACTAGGCCGGAAACCTGTAGCCGCCGCCGCGGCGAGCCGCAAGGCAGGCACTGAGACGGGCTCTGGACAGGCTCTGGGCAGGCTCGGGGTCGGGCCGCCGCGTCTGAGCTTGACCGTCGCCGTTCCCGCGTCCTACGACCGGCGCTTACTCGATCGCCCTCGAAGTACCCAGGATGTCCCACCCGCCATGCCGAAGCCAACCCGCATCGATCACCGCTTCGCCGCCCTGAAGTCCGAGGGGCGTGCGGCGCTGGTGACGTTCATCACGGCCGGCGATCCGGATCTCGAAACCTCGCGCAAAGTGCTGCACGGGCTGCCGAAGGCCGGCGCCGACATCATCGAGCTGGGCATGCCGTTTTCCGACCCGATGGCCGACGGCCCGGCGATCCAGGCGTCATCGCTCAGGGCGCTCAAGGCCGGCCAGACGATGAAGAAGACGCTCGATCTGGTCGCCGGCTTCCGCAAGGCGGACAACGAGACGCCGATCGTGCTGATGGGCTACTACAATCCGGTCTACGTCTATCCGGGCGACGCCTTCCTCGACGACGCGCGGGCGGCCGGCGTCGATGGTCTGATCATCGTCGATGCGCCGCCCGAGGCCGACGACGAGCTGTGCCTGCCGGCGGTCGAGCGGGGGTTGAACTTCATCCGCCTCGCTACACCGACGACCGATGCCCGGCGGCTGCCGGCGGTGCTCAAGAACACCTCCGGCTTCGTTTACTACGTTTCAATCACCGGAATCACCGGCTCGGCCGCGCCTGTTATAAACGACGTTCACAAACAAGTGACACGGATCAAGCAGGCGACGGCGCTTCCTGTCGTGGTCGGTTTCGGAGTAAAGACACCTGAGCAGGCGCGCGCGATTGCCAAGGGCGCCGACGGCGTCGTGGTCGGGTCCGCTCTCGTCAACGCCATTGCCGACAGCCTCGGAACCAAGTCCGAGGCGACGAAAAAGACTGTTCCGGCCGTGCTGGACTTGGTCGGCGGCCTCGCAAAAGCCTTGCGGAGCGCGTAAAGCGATCCATATCCGCCGCAGACCGGCGGTTCAGCCCTCAGGGTGGCCGTGAACACCGCCGGCCGATAAGGAGCCTGCACCTGTGAACTGGATCAACAACGTCGTCCGCCCGAAGATCCGCAGCTTCCTCACTACGAAGCGCGAGGTGCCCGAAAACCTATGGGTGAAGTGTCCGGAAACCGGACAGATGGTGTTCTACAAGGACCTCGAGGCCAACCAGTTCGTGGTGCCCGGGTCCGACTATCACATGCGCATGGGCGCTCCGATGCGCCTCGCCCACCTGTTCGACGACAGCATTTACGAGCGCGTGCCCGTGGCTGCCGTGCCGGCAGACCCGCTCAAGTTCCGCGATGGCCGCCGCTACACCGACCGCATCAAGGATGCGAAGGCCGATACGGGTCTCGACGACGCCGTACTGATCGGAGAGGGCAAGCTCGACGGCCAGGACATCGTCGCCGCGGCGCAGGATTTCCGCTTCATGGCCGGGTCTCTCGGCATGGCGGCGGGCGAAGCGGTGATCGCCGGCATGCTGCGCGCCGCGGAAAAGAAGACGCCCTTCATCCTGTTCGCCGCCTCGGGCGGCGCACGCATGCAGGAAGGCATCATGAGCCTGATGCAGATGCCGCGCACGACGATCGCCGTGCAGCGCCTGCGGGAAGCCAAGCTGCCGTATCTCGTGGTGCTCACCGATCCGACCACCGGCGGCGTCACCGCCTCCTACGCCATGCTCGGCGATGTGCACATCGCGGAGCCCGGCGCACTGATCTGCTTCGCCGGTCCGCGCGTCATCCAACAGACGATCCGCGAGCAGTTGCCGGAAGGCTTCCAGCGCTCGGAATACCTGCTGGCGCACGGCATGATCGACATGGTCGTCCATCGTCACAAGCTACGCGAAACGCTGTCGCGGCTGTGCCGCATGCTGATGCACAGCGCCGAGGCGCAGAAGTCGGCGTCCAAGACCAAGCGTCTGAACGGCGCCGGAGCAGCCGGCAAGAATTCGGCGCTCGACGGCAAATTGATCGAGACTGCTGTGCGCCAGTCCGGTGGCGGCGTCATCGATGCCGAAGCCGTGGCTGTCGGCGAGCGCTTCGAGATCGCCCGCCCCGAGCCGCGCGACCGCACCAAACGCGATGGCGACAGCATGACGGCGCGGTCGGCTGCCAAAGATGTCTCGCGTGGCTGATCGGATTGAAAGCGGGATCGTATCGGAGGTTGGCGGTTCGACGGGTCCCGGCTGTTGACCGGGGTGCGGGAACAGGCTCTTTCGGACCATCCTGACGCGGACATCACGCCATGCCGAAGAGCGACCGGCTGCTCGCCGATCTGAAGCTGCTGCATCCCAAGCTGATCGACCTTTCGCTCGGACGCATCGAGCGTCTGCTCGCCAAGCTCGGTGATCCGCACACTCGTCTGCCGCCGGTCGTGCATATCGCCGGCACCAACGGCAAGGGCTCGGTGACGGCCTATCTCAAGTCCATGCTCGAAGCCGCCGACAAGCGGGTGCACGTCTACACCTCGCCGCATCTGGTGCGCTTCCACGAGCGGATCGAATTGGGTGGCAGCGAGCGTGGCGGCCGGCCGATCGGCGAGGACGCCCTCGTCGACGTGCTGACCCGCACGCAGGCGGTGAACGACGGCGACGACATCACGCAATTCGAAATCACCACAGCAGCCGCGTTTCTCGCTTTTGCCGAGAACCCGGCCGATGCGCTGCTGCTGGAGGTCGGTCTCGGCGGGCGGCTCGATGCGACCAACGTCGTTCGCCATCCGGTGCTGACCGTCATCACGCCCGTCTCGATGGATCATGCCGAGAAGCTCGGCGCGACGCTGGGAAAGATCGCCGCTGAAAAGGCCGGCATTCTCAAGCGCGGCGTGACCTGCGTGGTGGCAGCGCAGGAGCCCGAGGCGCTCGAAGTCATCGAGGTGGAAGCGGATCGCGTCGGATCACGGCTGGTCGTGTTCGGCCGCGACTTCGACGCCTACGAGCAGCGCGGCCGGCTGGTGGTGCAGAAGGAGGATCACCTGCTCGATCTGCCGCTGCCGGCGCTCATGGGCCGACACCAGATCGTCAACGCCGGCACGGCCGTGGCCGCAGCGCTGGAATTGAAAAAGCCGGTCATCGAAGAACGCGCCATCGAGCGAGGACTGGTGACCGTCCGCTGGCCGGCCCGGATGCAGCGGCTCGACGCCGGCCCGCTGCCCGACCTGCTCCGGCGCGGCGCCGAGCTGTGGCTCGACGGCGGGCACAATCCGGCGGCCGGTCACGCGCTGGCGCAGACCATCGCAGACCTCGAAGAACGGGCGCCGAAGCCGCTTTACCTCGTAACGGGAATGCTCGGCATCAAGGATGCGGCGGGATTCCTGGCGCCGTTCCGGGGCCTCGTGCGCCGCGTCGTCACGGTTCCCATTCCCGGCGCACACGAGGCGCCGTTCGCGCCCGACGCGCTGGCGGAGGTCGCGCGCGGCGTCTCGCTGGAATCGGAATCCGCATCAGGCGTCGAGGCCGCGCTCAAGAGGATCGACGCGCTGGAGGCGGGGCCGAAGCGCATCCTGATCTGCGGCTCGCTGTATCTCGCCGGCCATGTGCTCGCCTTGCAGGAAGGCGTGGAGATGGACGGCGGATGAGGGAGTGTCCGTGGCCTGCGACTCGCAAACTCTTCCAGGATTGGGTAGAGGTAAGCATCGACGCTTACGGCCAATCAGCCGGCGTTTTTTTAGCGAGCCTGCTCGACGATCACGGGCCGTCCTGGATAGAGGTCGAAGCTCAATCGTAATCCTTGCAGCAAATGCAATCCGATCATGCCGACGATAGGTGAGCGATAGTGCATCTCACCATCGATCATCGTTGTTGAGGGAACATGCGTGCGCACGGTGATTGTTGCGCCGAGCCAATCGAGTGTCACGCGCCCGACCGATACGAGTGAGCTCGTACCATCCGCATTGACACCGCTCGCCATCAGGCTCGTGCGTACCAAGCGCAATCGTTGACGCTCGCTTTCCGGAACCATCAAGCTGCCCTCGAAGCCAGTGTCGACGAGTGCCCACAATGTGCCACGCATCCCGCTCACCGCGAGGGGAAGCAGCGGCCACAGGCGGTCCGAGACCACCCCGACAATTTGTGTCATGAAGCTACTCGATCCGGCGAATGTAGCCGAGCGCATCGCCATGCTTGCGCTCGAACGCATCCGCGGCCTCGGCCATCGTCCCACCTGTTTCGTAGCCGCCGGTCTCGACCGCGATCACCACGTAGCGCGCCAACTTCACCTTGCGAAGCTTCGGCAAGAGTTCGGCATAAAGCGCAGGACCAGCCTTGGCGATGAAGGCCTCGTCCCGCTCGCGTTTCAGAACTGACAGATCAACCATGTCTTTCTCCCGTGTCACGGGAGACCGCCGCGCCCCGTCAGGAGCCCAACGGCTCCGAGGGTTACGACGATCAGCATCGTCCACCTGCATCCTACAAGACCTCTGTCGGTCTGCAACGCGAGCGCTGCGATTGAGAAAAAATTAGCCCCGGGTAGCTGCGCCAGGGGTCATGTTTGAATTCGTCTTGCTCATCTCACTTCTTGCCGCGACCTGTGTCGCCGCGCCCGGGATTGGGCACGCGTTCCTTCACCACACGCTCCGGCTTCATCCTATCGGCCTGATGCGCCGAGTACCAGGCGACACGATACTGCCCGAGTTGTATCCTGCGAGGAAACTTACCGTCCAACGTCGCGGTCATGCGGTATCGCCCTAGCATGGATCCCACCCTTCGCCTGGATGACGAGCAGGGAGAGGGTTGAACCGTAAGCAGCACGGCACGAGTATTCGTGGTGACAGCGCCTACTCGCCGGCTTCGGCCGGCTCTCGCTTTGCGCCCGCACCGAACCGCTTTTCGATGTAGTCCTCGACGATGGTGTGGAACTCACCGGCGATATTGGCTCCTCGCAGCGTCATCGCCTTCTTGCCGTCGATGAAGACGGGCGCGGCCGGGCTCTCGCCGGTGCCGGGCAGTGAGATTCCAATGTCGGCGTGCTTGGATTCGCCCGGTCCGTTGACGATGCAGCCCATGACCGCGAGGTTCAGGCTCTCCACGCCCGGATAGCGGGTTTTCCAGTCCGGCATGCGGTCGCGGATCATGTTCTGGATGTCCCGCGCCAGCTCCTGGAACACCGTCGAGGTCGTGCGGCCGCAACCCGGACATGCGGCGACGATCGGCACGAAGGATCTGAGTCCCATGGTCTGGAGCAGCTCCTGCGCGGCGCGGACTTCCAGCGTGCGGTCCCCACCCGGCTCCGGCGTCAGCGAGAAGCGGATGGTATCGCCGATGCCCCGCTGCATAAGAATGCCCATCGCTGCGGACGACGCGACGATTCCCTTCGAGCCCATGCCGGCTTCCGTCAGGCCGACGTGCAGCGCGTAGCGGCAGCGCTGGCCGAGCTGCGAATAGACCGCGATGAGATCTTGAACCGCCGAGACCTTGGCCGAGATGATGATGCGGTCCGCCCCGAGACCCAGCTCCTCGGCGCGGGCCGCCGACAGCAGCGCCGACTGCACGATCGCCTCGTGCATCACGGAGCGCGCGTCCTTCGGAACGGATGATGTCGCGTTCTCGTCCATCAGGTGGGTGAGCAGCTCCTGATCGAGCGAGCCCCAGTTGACACCGATGCGCACCGGCTTGGCGTGCTTGAGAGCCAGCTCGATGATGGACGAGAATTGACGGTCCTTCTTGTCCTTGAATCCGACGTTGCCGGGATTGATCCGATACTTGTCGAGCGCTTCCGCGCAGGCGGGGTTTTCGGTCAGCAGCTTGTGGCCGATATAGTGGAAGTCGCCGACCAGCGGCACTTTCACGCCGCGCTTGCGGAGCTGGTCGCGAATGTGGGGAACTGCCTTCGCCGCCTCGTCGCGGTCGACGGTGATGCGCACCAGCTCGGAGCCGGCCCGTGCGAGAGCCGCCACCTGGGCGACGGTCTTCTCGATGTCGGCGGTGTCGGTGTTGGTCATCGACTGCACGACGACGGGATGGCCACCGCCGACCAGCGTTCCCGCGACGTCGACGGGGACGGATGCGCGCCGGGCTTCAGCCGAATGGAGGATTGTCGCAGACATCCGTGCCTTGCCCGTCTGGGTTGATGCCAACGTGGCGGCCTCGCGAAGCCAGAGCGCCGTGAAGCCGCTTCTGCTGCGAAGTCCGACGCTCCGCGCGCCGGGCCGAAGCTCGATCCAGCCTACACCGACCTACCCTTTTCGACGCAGCGCGGCAACCGCAACGGAGGCGCCGGCCAGCGCCGCCATCACCAGCACGATGGCCGGCCCGCCGGGAACGTCGAGTGAGGTCGAAAGGCCGAGCCCGATGACGACGCTGACAAGGCTGACAACGGCGGTCAGCAGAACCATGCGTTCGGGCGTCGCCGACAGGGGACGGGCCGCCACCACCGGCACGATGAGAAAGGCGATGGCGAGCAGGATGCCGACGACTTTCATGGTCAGAGCGATGGCGACCGCCAGAAGGGCCATGAACAGCCCCTTGACCCAGGCCGGATCGACGCCTTCTGCTGCCGCAAGCTCGTCGTGCACGGCGAGCCGCAGCAGCGGTTGCCAGAGCCACGCCACGAGGGCGAGCACCAGCGCGCCGCCGCCGTAGATCCAGACGAGATCCCCCGTCGACACCGCGAAAATGTCGCCGAACAGATAGCCCATGAGATCGACGGCCGGTCCCTCGAGCATCGCCGTGGCCACGACGCCGAGCGCCAGCGTGCCGTGGTGGGTCAGTCCGAGGATCGAATCGAGCGGCACCGCCTTCTGCCGTGAAAGAAGCATGAGCAGCGCCGCGACGAAGAGGGCGATGGCGACGACGCTGACGGTGAGATCGACGTTCAGCGCCAGGCCGAGCGCGACGCCGAGCAGGCTGGCTTGCGCCACCGTTTCGCCGAAGTAGGCCATGCGGTTCCACACGACCAGGGCGCCGAGGGGAGCGGCGATGAGGGCGACGCCGATAGCGGCGGCCAGCGCCCTGAGCAGAAACGGCTCAAGCACGGCGGAGGTCTCCGCCGCCCGCGCTTGCCGCAGGCTCGCCGGCGAGGTCGTGCCGGTGGTCGTGGTGATGCTGGTAGACGGCGAAGGCTCGCGCCGTCTCAGGCCCGAACAGCCGCAAGTATTCTGGATGCTGCGCGACGGCTTCCGGCACACCCGAGCAGCAGACGTGCCTGTTGAGGCAGACCACCCGGTCGCTTTGCGCCATGACGACGTGCAGGTCGTGGGAAACCAGCAGAACACCGAGGCCGCGCGCATCCCGGAGGCGGCCTATCAGCGTATAAAGCTCAGCTTCGCCGACGTAGTCGACGCCGCGCACAGGCTCGTCGAGCACCAGCAGCTCGGGGTCGCGCAGGAGCGCGCGGGCGAGCACCACGCGCTGCAATTCCCCGCCTGACAGCTCGGCGAGCTGGCGACCCGCCACCTGCGCCGCGCCCACTTCGGCCAGCACCGCAGCGGTTTGCTGAGCGCCACCGCGGGTGCCGAGGGCCAGGAAGCGGGAGACGGTCATCGGGATGGCGCGGTCGATGTCGAAGCGCTGCGGCACATAGCCGATGGCGAGCCCTGCCCGCCGCTGCACCCGTCCGCCGTCCGGCACGACGAGGCCGAGCAGCACGCGCACGAGCGTCGTCTTGCCGGAGCCGTTGGGTCCGATCAGCGTCACGATCTCGCGCGGGCGCACGTCGATGTCGATGTCGAGTAGCACCGGGCGGCGGTCGCGGGAAAGGCTGAGGCCGCGGGCGCTGATCAGTGCGGCAGCGTCGAAGGGCGCACCGGTGTGGGCATGGCAACAGCCGGCATGATCGTGCGCGTGGGCGAGTGAATGCATACGCCGCTGAATAACACGGATGCGGGCCGCGTGACGAGGCCGCGTGGACGGATGGCGCGGCTACTCCTTGCCGGCGCAGCGCGGGCAGGTGCCGGAAACCTCGACGAACTTCACCCTCGGCTTGAAGCTGGCGCCGCGCGCCACCTTGTCGATGGTGTCGAAAATACCTTCGCTCTCGACTTCCGCCACGGCGCCGCATTTTTCGCAGGCCAGGATCAGCGGTCGCTTACCCTTCTCGAAATCGTGATGCAGGCGGCGGCAGGCAAAGAATGCATTCTTGCTTTCGAGCCGATGAATGACGCCGGCTTCCATCAGGGCGTCGATGGCCCGATAGACCGAAATAGGGGCCAGGCGCGTACCCTTGGTGGCCAGCCGGTCGAGAATTTCGTAGGCGCCGATCGAGGTATTCGTCGCTGCGATTTCCTCGAAAACCTTCTGGCGGAGCGTGGTGAAGCGCAGCTTTTTGCTGTCGAACGCCTCGGTCGCCTTTTCTACGGCCTGCGCGAGGCGGCGCACGGTCTGCTGTCCCGGTGCCGGGAAGTAGGTTTTCGCGGTTTCTTCTGACATCAGCGTTTTTTTCGGTTCCAGAATGCCCAACTGTATACCATTTCGGCCAGGCTGTGCCACAGGTTCGCCTAACTACGGCCGGGGATTTTGCCCGACGGGCGATCTCTGGCCGCCGGCCGCGACTGCTCCTGGATTTCGCCAATTTTCTATGATGTTCCCGGGGGTGACGGGATCTTCTCGCACGCCCGTGCGACGGTGGCCGGCGCCGTGCGGCGGCAGCAGTTTGACGTGGCAGACGGATCAGCGTGACCAAGAGCTATATCGTGGCCGCCCGGCGCACTGCGCTCGGCAGGGTCGGCGGCCTGCATCGCAACCGGCGAGTCGACGACCTCGCCGCGCCCGTGGTGCAGGCGGTGCTCGACGACTGCCGGGTCGCGCCGGGGGATGTCGACGAGATCATCATCGGCAACGCCAGCGAGGGCGGCAATCCCGCCCGACTGATCGCGCTGGCGGCCGGGCTGCCGGAGCGGGTTGCGGCGGCGACCATCGACCGGCAGTGCGGCTCGGGGTTGGACGCGATCCTCACAGCGTCGCGGCTGGTGGCGTCGGGCGAAGCCAGCGTCATCGTCGCGGGCGGGGCGGAGGCCCTGTCCATGGCGCCCTGGCGCATCGCCAAGCCGAAGAGCCTCTACCAGCTTCCCCACTTCATGCGGCTCGAGCCGGCGACCTCGGATTCCTCAGATGAGCCGCAGTTTTTCGAAGCCTCCGAGCTTCTGTCACAGCGGCTCGGCATCGGCCGGGTGCGCCAGGATGCCTACGCGGTCCGCGCCCATCTCAAGGCCGAGGCCGCCCGCACGGCCAAGCGGTTCGTCGGCGAGATCGTGCCCTTACGCGGCAACGCCGAGGAAGCGCGCGACCAGAGCGCTGGCGAGCCGGGTCCGCAGGATCTGGAGCGGCTGACGCCCTTCGTTTCGCCAGGCGGCACGCTGACTCCGGGCAACACCAGCTCCATGCACGACGGAGCGGCCATCGTCGTCGTCGTCTCGGAAGAGAAGTGGGTGGCGCTCGGCAAGCCCCGGGCGCTGCGGCTGGTGGCCGGGGCCATCGAGGGCGTGTCGCCGGACGAGGAGGCCGTGGCGCCCATGCAGGCGCTGAAGAAGCTCTATCAGCGGCTCAACGGCTTCAATCCCAAGGACATCGGCATCGTCGAAATGAGTGAGGCATCGGCCGCCCAGGCGCTGGCGCTGGCCGAGACGTTCGGCTTCGACGACGACCAGCTCAACCCCGACGGCGGTGCCCTCGTGCGCGGGCATCCGCTCGGGGCGGCAGGCGCCGTTCTGGTCGTCCGGCTGTTCACGCGCATGGTGCGAACCAAGGACGCCAAGGCCCCCCGGCACGGAGTCGCGACCCTCGGCGCCATCGGTGGCATGGGGCTCGCGGCCCTGTTCGAGACGGTCTGACAGCGCCGACCGTCCGTCCGCCGCCGGCCTCAGAACATGGTTCTGAAGTAGAGCCAGTCGGCCAGGATCGTGGCCGACACCGCCCACACGGCGATAATCAGGGCGGCGCCCAGGCGGCTGACGGGCCGCTCGGCAATCCGGGCGGCCGAGGCGCGGAACTCGACCATGAGATCGGACGGGATCAGCCGCACGGCCAGCAGGATGGCGAACGGCAGCAGGATCAGCTCGTCGAGGTAACCGATCACCGGGATGAAATCCGGGATCAGATCGATGGGCGACAGGGCATAGGCGGCGATCAGGGCCGCCAGCAGCTTGACCGGCCACGCCACGCGGGGGTCCCGCGCCGCCAGCATGAGCGCGACGGCATCGCGCTTGATGCTCTTGGCCCAGGAGACGAACCGCTGCCAGCGTGTCGGGTTTCCGATGGAGTCGGTCATGGGGCTGCACCGCCATGGCTGCTGGCTGGCCGGCGTGCTTCGATGGCGGGCAATGGTGACAGCGCGTCCGTTTCGAAATTCCAGCGACGGCTGACAATCTCGCCGAACCGGTTCGATCCCGGCCGGCCGGAATGATGCTGATTTCTGAGCTTTGGCAAATCTTTACCTTATTTTCCTCGGCGCCGAAATCGATTCTGTCGGGGGTTCCGCATGGAACAGCGCCAAGCGGCTGAGTTCAGTAGATTTTAGGACATGAGGCGCAGTGATGCCTAAGCCTCTCGAACAACAACGGCAAAAAACAAACAGCTCAGCTCTGGAAGTGGACCCTTCGAAATGACCAAGACAAGCCTCAGGATCGCCCTCGCCTTCGCCGCTCTCGCCGGCTCCACCCTCAACGCGATGGCCGTCAGCCCCCAGGTTCGCGTGGCTTGCCGCTCCGACTACTTCGCCTTCTGCTCGGCGCACGCTGTCGGCAGCCCGGCGCTCCGCAAGTGCATGATGTCGAATGCCAGCCGTCTCTCGCAGGGCTGCAAGAACGCTCTCGTGGCTTCCGGTGAAGCCGGCAAGACCAACGTCGCCCGCAAGTCCGGCAACTGAGCCGTCAGCTTATCCGGGTGGCTGTGCCTTCGATGACCGGTCCGGAGCCCATCGCGTATCCGGCCGGAGAGCCCCGGCCCCGCACGGACCGATAGCCCTGCCGCTCTAGGTGGGTTCGCAGCAGCGCCAGATTGCGCGTGTTGGAGCGGAAGGCCAGATCGAACGCATCGCCCGCCAGGGGCACGGCACCGATCACCGTATCGATGGCCGAGTTGCCGACCATACGCCACAGGGTCAGGCGCGAGACGCCGAGCCGGCGGGCTTCGAAAATCAAATAGCTGCCAATAGCCTGACTGATCAGGTCGCCGATCACCGGCACCAGGCCGAGCACCGCATCCAGCCCCAAACGCACATTCGAGCCCGGCAGGACGAAGGCGGTATCCATCACCCGCGCCAGCGCTTCCAGCCGGGCAAGAGTGGCGTCGAGGTCCGCCTCGGACAGCCGCCCGACCGTATCTGCCTTGCCGATCACGTTCGTAACTCCGTCTGCCTGCCGATCCCGGTTTGGAACGCTTCCGGCGGCAGGGGGTTGCACCCGAGCGCGGAGATTTAGGTCAGCCGGACGCCGATTCAAGCCGCAGCGCGGATGAAGTCTGCCTTGGACTACGTAGCTTGCCCACGGCGGCAAGGAAGATTAATCCAGTCGAGGGCCGATGCGGTCGGCAGGTCCATGGTCCGACGCCCGCCCGGGGGATTGACCGATGTGGCTCCGAATCCTGATGTCCACAGGCAACGTCTTTCTGTCGCTGATCCTCGGCGCCGTGGCCATCGCCATGGTTGGCATCCACTACCCGGAAACGCTGTCCGTGCTGCTCGGCTGGGCGCGCGAGCTGAAGCTCTTCATTACCGGGCTCGGCCTCGAGCCGAAGTATAACATCTGGGTTGAGCTGCTGCTCGAGGAGCGGCAACTTCTGTTCATGGGCTTCACCATCGTCGCCCGCATCGTGCTTTCGCTGATCACCGGCGTCATCGGCCTGCTGTTCTCCACCGCCTGACAGCCGTCGACGCTCCTGTCGCACCGGCCGGGTGACGGAGCAAAATGGCGCGCAAAGTCGAGCCAGCGTGTTGGTTAACTTCGCGTTAGCATTACTCCGCATACAGTCGTACCAACTCTGGCTGCGATAGCGGTCAGGCATAGGTGTGCGTGAGGGGCGGCACGGTTGTTATGAGTTCAGATCGCCGCAGTCGTGCGCGAGGCGTCGGCCATTCGATGGCGGCGACCGGAGCGAAGCCGACGCTCGTCCGGCGGCTGCTTGCTCGATTGCCCTGGCGCGTTCGCCTGCTCGTGCTGATGCCGCTCGCCGCCGCCGGTGCTGCCGTTATCGGCGTCGGCGGGATGATGGTCTATTTCACGGTCACGTTTCCCGATCCGCTCGTGCTCCGCGCCCGCGAGCGCGCGCCGACCGTCCGCATCCTGGCCCGCGACGGCCAGACGATGGCCGAGCGCGGCGGCGCCCACGACTTCATGCCG
The DNA here is from genome assembly GCA_052388455.1 of Hyphomicrobium sp. Classification (GTDB taxonomy): domain Bacteria; phylum Pseudomonadota; class Alphaproteobacteria; order Rhizobiales; family Hyphomicrobiaceae; genus CAZSNH01. The sequence goes on along the minus strand of JBQTIA010000128.1, from coordinate 43,649 downwards.
CTCGATCTGCTGCCGCCGATGGTGATCGATGCCGTGGTCGCCACCGAGGACCGGCGCTTCAACGAGCACTGGGGCCTCGATCCGGCCGGGCTGGTGCGCGCGGCCTTCGCCAACCTCCGGGCCGGCCGCTTCGCCCAGGGTGGCTCGACGCTGACGCAGCAGCTGGCCAAGAACCTGTTTCTCACCTCCGAGCGGACGATGGGCCGCAAGCTCGAAGAGCTGCTGCTGGCCTTCTGGCTGGAGCTGAGGCTGTCCAAATCCGAGATCCTCGAGCTTTATCTCAACCGCGTCTATTTCGGTGGCGGCGCCTACGGCATCGAGGCGGCGGCCCAGCGGTTTTTCGACAAGAGCGCCCGCGAACTCTCCATCGCCGAGGCAGCCGTCATCGCCGGCGTGCTCAAGGCTCCGTCAAAATATTCTCCCACCGCCAGCCCCGCCTCGGCCCGTGTCCGCGGCCGTGCGGTGCTGGCGAAAATGCGCGACGCCGGCGTCATCACGGCCGAGCAGGAGAAAAAGTCCCGCGCCGAGATCGTACAATTTTCCAGCGCCCGGCAGACCGGCCACACCCCGGGCGCCGACTATGTGGTCGACTACGTGCTCGAACGGCTGCCGGCTTTGATCGGCGCCAGTCACTCAGAGGTGATCGTCGAGACCACGCTCGATCCCGAGCTGCAGCGGCGCGCCAACGACATCGTCCGCAAGGAACTGGTGCTGCAGGGCTCGGTCTTGGCGGCCGAGCAGGCGGCCGTCGTCGTCCTCGACGCCGACGGCGCCATCCGGGCCATGGTCGGTGGCCGCTCCTACGCCGAAAGCCAGTTCAACCGGGCGACCAAGGCCCGCCGCCAGCCGGGCTCGACGATCAAACCCTTCATCTATCTGGCGGCACTCGAAGCCGGGTTCACGCCCGAGACGGTCGCCTACGATCTGCCGCTCAGCTACCAGGGCTGGTCGCCCCAGAACGTCAGCGGCCGCTACGCAGGAGCCGTCACGCTGCGGCACGCGCTGGCCCAATCCATCAACACCGTCGCCGTGCGCCTGACGCTCGACCTCGGCCCGGACCGCGTGGCGGCGGTCGGTCGGCGGCTCGGAATCAAATCCACGCTGCGCGAGGAGCCGTCCCTGGCGCTCGGAACATCGGAAGTCTCGCTGCTTGAGCTGACGGGAGCTTATGCCGCCTTCGCCAATGGCGGCCGAATGATCGAACCGCATGCCATCCGCCGGGTGCGCATGGGTTCGGGCCGCGTGCTCTATGCCCGCGTCGCGGCCAACGACGAGCCGGTCATCGATTCCAGGCATGTCGGTGCGATGAACGACATGCTGAGCGAAGTCCTGCGCAGCGGATCGGGAAAGCGTGCGGCGCTCGCCGACCACCCGGCCGCCGGCAAGACCGGAACCAGCCAGGACAGCCGCGATGCCTGGTTCATCGGCTACACCGCACATCTGACGGCCGGCGTCTGGGTCGGAAACGACAACGGTGCGATCATGAACAAGACCGTGCGCGGCGGGCAGTTGCCGGCCGACATATGGCGGCAGGTCATGCAGTCGGCCCATGCCTCGAAGACGCCGCTCGCTCTCGCCGGCACGGCCCAGCGGCGTGCCGTGATGCCGGTGGAGGTGCCGCTGCCAGCGGTCGCAGCGCCGGTGGCCTCGCCGCGCTCCCGTCAGGTCACCGCGACGGCGGCGGTGCCGGTCGCCCAGAAGTCACCGCCCCATCTCGCGAGAGGAGAAGCCGAAATGCTCCCCTGGCTGATCGGCGACGTGTCTGGCTCGCCGGCATCCGCCATCGGACCGCTGCCGGCCGCGACGACCTCGAAACCGCACCCGGACGAGCGCATCGGCAACGAATTTATCACCCGCGCTCTCGATGGAAAGGGATCGTCAGGCGCAGGACCAGCTCGCAATCGCCCGCACGCCGCTAGAGCCGCCTACGGCCGGTCACGGGTGCCGGCCGCGGAGACGCCCTCACGTCCTTCGAGCAGCGGAGAGCTGGGGCCCAACGGCAGAATCGTCGTTCGCCCGCCGCCGGGCATGATGTCGCTTGGCCGGCCGCTGTCGGAATTCGGGGCCGAGATCGAAAGCCAGACCGGCCGTGAGGCGGATTGCGGCTGGTGGAAGCACGTCACCGGCTGCTGATCAGCGGGGTCAATCGCGGCCCGGCATCCCGCCGTAGCGGTGCAGCTCCATACCGTGCACGTGCAGCCAGCGCCGCGCCTCGTCCAGTTGCGGATAGGTGCGCTTGACGAGAGCCCAGAAGCGCGGCCCGTGGTTCATCTCGCCGAGATGAGCGACCTCGTGGGCCGCGACGTAGTCGAGCACGGCGGATGGCGCCAGAATGAGCCGCCACGAGAACGACAATACCCCCGTCGTCGAGCAGGACCCCCAGCGGCTCGCCTGATCCTTGACGGCAATTCGCACCGGCCGGAATCCGAGGAAGCGGGCATGTCGCGACACGGCTGCATCCAGGTCGCGCCGTGCCTCTCCGATCAGCCAGTCCGCGAGACGGCGTGGGGCATGTTCGCGGTCGCCTGCCACGTGCAACTCCGCAAAAGAGGAACAGGGTCCGGCAGGAACCTCGGTGACGACGGACTCTCCGCGTCGACGTCCCCGGCACACGATCCGATACCGATGGTTGCGCAGCGGGATGATGGCGCCGTCCTCGAACGGGACCGGCTCGGGCATGGCGGCAAGGCGCTCGCGCACCCAGCCGATGTTGCGATGGAGAAAGGTTCCGGCGTCGCCGAGATCGCACTGCGGAGGCACGGTGACGATGACCGCGCGTCGCGTGCGGCTCACGCGGAGCGTCATCCGGCGGGCGCCGGGGTGCCGTCGCACTTCGACGGGCGCGTCGATCTCGCTCAGTCCATTGGCGAGGAGCGGCATGTGCTGGCTGGCTCCGGCATGCAGCATCGAATGGTTCCGGCTACGCGACTGATGACTGTGTACGATCCCGATATCGCGATGCGACAGCACCACGAATGCGAAGCAGGACACGGTGTTGAAGAGAGACCCTGCGTGAGGCGATGACGCACGCCACTGAATCTGCACTAGCGTGTTCGGGTCGCGTTGCGCCAGTCCCCGCGGCTCATCGACGTGATTTGCGAGCGAGCGGTGTTGCGTTCGGGTGCCATGATGCACATGCGAAGTCGGTGGCTAAAAAAGTGCGGCGCCGAGAGACGGACGTCTCCGGCGCCGATGTCTCGTAGGTTCCTTCGGTGTGTTCAGCCGAACGCGTGACAGTCCGGTCCGAAGGTAAAGGCCACCGAGGACACATCCGCTCGCGACGCCGCTGCGCGGCCAGACACGGAAGTGCGTATCGACGGCTGTGAGGCAACGAGATCGGCGCGGTGATCGTGCTGGCGGACGAACTGCGCGATGCGGGGAACGATGTCGGCCCGGAAGCGCGATCCGTTGAAGATGCCGTAATGGCCGACGCCGGCACACTCGTGATGCAGCTTCATGTGCTCAGGCACGCCCGAGCAGAGATCGAGCGCGGCCCGGCATTGGCCCAGCCCGGTGATGTCGTCGTTCTCGCCTTCGATGGTCATCAGAGCGACTCGGCGGATGCGATCGAGATCGATCCTGCGGCCGCGGTGGACCATTTCGCCCTTCGCCATGGCATGTCGAATGAACACGGTATCGATGGTCTGAAGATAAAATTCCGCCGTGAGGTCCATCACCGCCAGATACTCGTCATAGAACTGGCGATGCTTTTCCGCCGAGTCGCCATCCCCGTGCACGAGGTGGCTGAACAGGTCCTTGTGCGCCTTGGCGTGGCGGTCGAGATTCATGCTCATGAACCCCGAGAGCTGCAGAAAGCCCGGGTAGACCGAGCGCGCGACACCGAGGTTGGGCCACGGCACCGTCGTGACGACGTTGTGATTGAACCAATCGAGACCGCGCCGTTCGGCCACCTGATTGATGACCGTCGGGCTGACGCGGGTGTCGATCGGTCCGCCGGCCATGATCAGCGTTCCCGGTACGTCGGGCTCGCCGTCCTCCTCCATCAGCGCGATGGCCGCCAGCGCGGGAACGGCCGACTGGCACACCGCGAACACGTGCGCGTCCCCGCCGAGGAACCGCAGCATGTGGCGCATGTAGTCGATATAATCGTCGAGATCGAAGCGTCCCGCCGCCAGCGGCAGGTCGCGTGCGTCCTGCCAGTCGGTGATGTAGACCTCGTGATCGGGAAGAAGCGCCTCGACCGTGCCGCGCAGCAGGGTGGCGAAGTGGCCCGACATGGGCGCCACCAGCAGGATGCGCGGATCGAGGGCTGATCGCCCGGGTCCGACGTCGCGCCGGAAGTGGATCAGACGGCAGAAGGGGGCCTCCCACACCACCTCCTCGCGCACCGTGACCTCGGTGCCGTTCACGACGGTGGACCGGAGCCCGAACTCTGGCTTGAGGTAGCGGCGCGTGGTGCGCTCGAAGACCTCGGCGGCCGCCGCCGCATGACGGCCGGCCATGGTATGGGTCAGCGGGTTCAGCGGATTGTTGAAGAACAGCCGCATGGAATCAGCGGCCACCCTGGCCGGTCGCATCGCGACGTGGCCAAGTTCGAACCAATGGTAGAGCACGCAGTCTCCCCCGTTTAACCTGGTCCGGCTCCGCGTCTCGGCGGCGACCGGATGTCTCTCCCCCGAACATCGTCGTGGCCTCGCGATTGTCTCCCCGCGAGTGCCGCAGCAATTCCGAACATGACTAGTGATTCGTTTCCTCACAGGCAGTGTGATCGAAACTACAGGGACTTGGCAAGCTCCGCGGCCAGCTTCGCGCCATCCGTCGAATGCGTGAAGTGGCGGATATAGGCTCCGCTCTCGTCCATCAGATAAAAGAAAGACGAGTGATCGACGCTGTAGCTGCCGGGCGTCGCCGGATCGGGAACCTTGCGGGCGTAGACGCGATAGGTCCTTGTAGCGGCAGCAACCTCCTCGGGCGTGCCGGTGAGACCGATCAGTCGGGGATGAAAACTCTTCACGTACTCGGCCATTTTCGCCGGCGTGTCGCGCTCGGGATCGACGGTGATGAAGATGGGTGTCAGCGACTCCGCTTTCTCGCCGAGCGCATCGAGCGCCGCCGCCATGGCCGCGAGCCCGGTTGGGCAGATGTCGGGGCAGGAGGTAAAGCCGAAGAAGACGAGCGTCTTGCGCCCCTTGAAATCCTGGTCGGTGACGCGTTTGCCGGTCTGGTCGACGAGGCTGAAGGGTCCGCCGATCAGGGCCTTTCCGGTGGACTGCACGGCGGTCGCGGTGCCTGGGCCGCCATCGGTCGACACCAGCGCTGCCAGTCCGCCGAGACCGAGGCCGAGCAGCACGATGAGCAGGAGTTTCGATCGCATCGATATTTCGTCCTCTGCGTGGTGTTGCCTGTCGTTGCAGGCCTTGCGGGCCGCGCGGTTGCCGCCGGCTGGCGGAGATCATCAGCCCGGCCCCGAGTTGTCCATCCACCACAACAGCGCGGCGGCACCGGTTCATCGGGGCTTGTGCGGACGGTCCCCCTGTCAGGGAAATGCCGGATCGAGACGAAGAGGTCCTTGCGCGCCAGCGCGGCGTGCTAGTGTTCCGACTCTGGCGCTTGGTTTCCAAGCGTCAGCCCGGAACCTAGCCAGAGTCTTTGTTTGTGTTCTGGATTCACGAACGCTTGCCGACCTTCGCCCGGAATCAAGCGTTCGATCCAGAACACTAGTCTCCCGTCTAGCAGCTGAATGATGCGGCGCGCGGTGCTGAGAAGAATTTCGTGAGCCTATCGACCACCGTCCTGAGCGACAGCCGCTCGCCGATGATGGCGGAAAGCCGGCTGCGGCTGCAGACGATCGTCCGGCTGCGCTGGCTCGCCGTCTTCGGACAGATCATCGCCATCGGAGTCGTGTCGCTCGTTCTCGGTTTCCCGGTGCCGGTCGGGCCGTGCCTGATCTTCATCGCCGTCTCGGCGTGGCTGAACGTGTTCCTATCGATCCGCTATCCCGCACGTCACCGCCTCTCGATCGGCTTTGCGACCGTCACCCTCGCCTACGACATCCTGCAGCTGGCAGCGCTGCTCTATCTAACCGGTGGGATCGAGAACCCTTTCACCATGCTGATTGTTGCGCCGGTCACGGTGTCGGCGGCGACGCTGCCGCTGCGCAACACCATCGCGCTCGGCCTGCTGGCCACGACGGCCACCATTGTCATCTCGTTCACCGCCTGGCCACTGCCCTGGCAGCCCGGCGTGCTGGAAATGCCGCTGCTCTACAAGCTCGGCATGCTGGCCGCCACCGCCGCCTGCATGACCTTCCTCGCCCTCTACGCCTGGCGCATCTCGAAAGAGGGGCGGCTGATGTCGGCGGCGCTCGGCGCCACTGAGCTGGTGCTCGCCCGCGAGCAGAAGCTGCACGCGCTCGACGGGCTCGCGGCGGCAGCGGCGCACGAGCTCGGCACGCCGTTGTCGACGATCACTGTCGTCACGTCCGAGCTTCAGAAGCAGATGCCGAAGGACAGCCCCTACGCGGAGGACATCGCGCTGCTCAAGAGCCAGGCGCAGCGCTGTCGGCAGATCCTTCAGAAACTGACCCAACGCCCGGCTGAGCAGGATCCGCTGATCGCCCGGCTGACGGTCGAGGAGATGCTGAAGGACGCCGCGGCACCGTATCGCCGGCCGGGGGTCGAGATCGTCATCGGCGCGCGGCCCGCGCCGGAAGCGGGCATCGCCGAGCAGCGAGAGCCGGTCGGCGCCCGTCGTCCAGGCGTCATCTACGGTCTCGGCAATCTGATCGAGAATGCTGCCCACTTCGCCAGGAACGAGGTGCGCGTCACCGCGGAATGGGGCAATGGCGCCGTGGTCGTCAGCGTCACCGACGACGGACCTGGTTTCCGCCCGGAAGTGATCGACAATCTGGGCGAGCCCTACGTCACCACGCGGCCCGCAAGTCACCGCAAACGGGATGGAGAAGCGACGGGCCTGGGGCTCGGGTTCTTCATCGCCAAGACTTTGCTCGAACGCTCCGGCGCCCGCCTCGCTCTCGAAAACCTGCCGCCGCCTCAGCACGGCGCGGTGGTACGAATCACGTGGCCGCGTGCGGCGTTCGAAGCCGAGGTCGAGCGTCCCGACCGTGCCGAACCTCCAGGTGGTCGCGACGCCTCCGCCGCGCGATCGACCGCTGCGGTGCCGCCCGTGTGGTAACCACGCGACTTGGCAAGCCGGCGCTGGTGAAATAGTCCGGTCGAACGCCGAGCGACGCTTCCCTTGGCGATCAGGCTGCATTATCAGGGCTTGGCGTGCGGCAAACGGGCGCTATACTCCCGGTTGCAAGAGGAGCGGGATCGTGAGCGAAGACCTTTCATTTCAAAAAGACGAGTTGCCCGAGGATCGAACCCTGATCATCGTGGACGACGATCGCGCCTTCCTCCAGCGGCTGGTGCGCGCCATGGAAACGCGCGGCTTCGAGGTGCGGTTCGGCCACTCGATCGCGGAAGGGCTCGACCTCATCCGCCAGAAGGCGCCCGCCTTCGCTATCGTGGACCTCCGTCTCGAAGACGGAAATGGGCTCGATGTCGTTGCCGAGCTGGCGCGGGTCAGGCCGAATGCGCGGACCATCGTGCTGACGGGCTACGGCAATCTGGCGACCGCCGTTTCCGCGGTCAAGCTCGGGGCCGTCGATTACCTCGCCAAGCCGGCCGATGCCGACGAGGTGACGGACGCACTCTTGGCGCCGCCGAATTCGAAGGCCGCGCCGCCGGAAAATCCGATGTCGGCCGATCGTGTCCGCTGGGAGCACATCCAGCGTGTCTACGAGCTGTGTAACCGCAACGTCTCCGAGACCGCGCGCCGGCTGAACATGCACCGGCGCACGCTGCAGCGCATCCTGGCCAAGCGGGCGCCTAAATAATCTCCCGCACGCCACCGCCTATACGAACGCAGATCAGAAATTGCCGGCCTCGTCGTCGTGCAGGGGCAGGGACGGATCGGCGATGAGTGCCAGCCGCAGGGCTGCGGCGCGCGCGAATCGCAGCGCCATTGCCTTCCGTCGGGCGGCCGTTATCCGGTGCTCGGGCGCGCTCCGCACCACCTCGCCGCCGAATCGGTCAGCCAGGATGAGACCGGCCTCAGACGGAAGCAGATTGATCGGAAAATCCGGCTGCACGGCAAAGAACAGCCGGTCCGCATAGTCCCGATACTCCGGCCATTTCTGATCCGCCCGGAAATCGGCAACCGAGGACTTGATCTCGACGATCCACACTTCTCCGCCCGCCGTCAGAGCGGCGACATCGGCGCGGCGGCCGTTGGCGAGCGGCAATTCGGCAACGCCGGCCAGTCCATGCTGGGCCAGAACGCGCATCACACCGCGCCGGATGTCGAGCGCGGTCGCGAGGTCACGGGCCGCGACGGCGGCCGTATCGGATCGTCTGTTCAAGGGCTCGTCGGCTGCCGTCATTTGTCCGCAATCACCGGCTCAGTCACGGGTCCGTTGTCATGGATCGCGGCACTGCCGCCACCCGCTGTTTCGCGTCGCCGTCCCTCCCCGTTTTTCCGGCAGATGGAAAGGCTGATCGCATGTTCTTCAAACGGTTACGCAAAGACAAGCCGGTCGAGGCCGATTCCGCTCGGTCTGCATCGGAAGTGCTGACCGGCGGTGGTGTCGATGCCCTGCCAGCCGATGCGCTGCGCGTCAGCATCGATGCAGAGGCGCTCGACCTCACGGCCGCTGATGGAGACGCGGCAATCGACGAAGAGGTGGGCCTCGAGAACGCACTGGAAGCGATTGAATTCGCCTGGGACACTGCGCCCGGCCACCATCACGTATTCATCGATTGCCCCGCCGACGGCACGCTGCGCAAGGCCCTCGAAAACAGCATCAGGCGGCGGGCAGCCAAACGCACGACACCTTCCGACTGGCTTTATGCGACCGACTTCGCGGATGGGGCGCGGCTGCGTGCGATCGAGATGCCAGCCGGAGGCGCGCACGGCTTCACGCAGGGCGTATCTCTCTGGATCGCCGAGCTTGCCGCCACGCTGCCGGTGGCCTTTTCGACGGACGACTATCGCACGCGCCGGCAGCTTCTCGACGAGGCACTGAGGGCCGGGCAGGACGACGCGCTGGCCTCGCTCGACCAGAAGGCCGCCGCCCAGAGCATCGCGCTGCTGCGCACGCCGACCGGCTACACCCTGGCTCCGATGCACGAAGGGCGCGCGGTCAAGCTCGAAGTTTTCAATCAACTGCCAGAGGCCATGCGGCGGCAGGTGGAGGCGCGGATCGAAAGCCTTCAGCGTGAGCTGGAGACCGCGTTGAGCAAGGCTCCGGCGGCTGCCCGCAGCACCCGCCGGGAGATCGCCACATTGAATGCCGGTCTCTTGCGGATGGTCGCCGAGGAGGCATTGGCCGCATGTGCCGGGCCATGGACGGGTGGGGGCGCTGCGGAGGGATGGCTGGCAGCCGCACTGGTCGATCTCGCGCAGCAGGCGGATGCCCTTGCCGAGTCTGCCGGCAGTCCATCACGATTGGCCGCATGCCTCGACCGCTATCGCATCCAAGTTCTCGCCGCCGGCAAGTCTTCGACGAGCGGCGTACCTGTCGTGTCCGTCGCCGATTGTTCCATCGAAACACTCACCGGCAGCACGCGTCGCGGGTCCGGCGGCAATTTGTCGATCAGGTCCGGAGCGCTGCATCGCGCTCATGGCGGAGTATTGCTTCTCGATGCAGATGAGCTGATCGCTGCCGGCGAGGCCGGCGCTGCCCTGTGCCGGGCGGTGACGCGCGGCTCCGTTCCCCTTCATCGACCAAATGACCTTGGAGGCGCATGCCAAGGCACTGAAAGCGAAGCCGACGCGCTGCCGTTTTCCGGTAAAGTTGTTCTGCTCGGGCTTTCCGAGGCGTTCGAAAAACTTGAAAACACAGATGCGCGGTTCTCGGCGGCGTTTCAGGTGCGGGGGGGCGTTGCCTCCACTGTCGCCCGAAACGAAGCCGCGGATCATCGGCAGGCCCGTCAAGTCGTCCGGCTGGCGCGAGACCGCGGTCTGCTGGACATCGAGGCCGGAGGTGTGGCCCGGCTGCTCGAGGAGAGCTGCCGGCGGTCCGGCTCCCGTGCCGCGCTGTCCGCCGCGCTCGACAGCTTGCTCAATGTTGCCGCCGTCGCGGACCGCATCGCGCGGGCAGCAGGCCGAAAGGCGATCACGCGCAGCGACGTGGTGGAGGCGATTGCGGGTTGCGCCCGCCATTCGGTTGCACGGCACGGCGCAGTGGCAACAGCAGCCGGTGAGGGAGCCGGTTGCGTCCAGGCGCTCGGCTGCACCGCGGGCGACGGTCGGTGGATCGGGCATTCTCAGTCGGTCACGGCCATCGTGCGCAGCAGCACCGATCTTGTTGTCGACGTGCGGCGTGGACGCGAGGACAAACCTGACCCCGGCCGCGCGGCGGTCATCGGCGCAGCACTGGCGGAACACTTTGCGTCCGCCGCTCCTCTCGGGTTCGCGGCCACGGTCCTCGCGCCGTCGTCTGATCGGACCGGGACGGGTGCCGCCGAGCTGCTCGCAGTCTTGTCGGCGCTGTCAGGCGTGGTGCTGCCGCAAGGTATCGCAGTTGCAGGCGATGTCGATCCACACGGCGCGCTCCTCACCGTCTCGCACGTCAACGAGCGCATCGAAGGCCATTTCGACGGCGGCCGTCGGGACGACGGGAATGACGACCCGTTCGGCGTCGTCATTCCGCGGGCTTCTGTAAAATGCCTCATGCTGCGCGAGGAGATCGTCGTGGCGGCGGCCGAAGGACGCTTCCACGTCTATGCCGTGGACAGCGTTTTCGACGCGCTACACATCCTTTCGGGGCGTACGTCCGGATCGCGCGATGACGCGGGAGCATTTCCCGATGGCTCGATCGAGCGTCTGATCAACGACCGGCTCACGAAGTGGGCGGCAGCGTCGCGTCGGAGCGCGCCGGCATCGGTGGTGAAACTCGCTGCACCGGCAGCCGTACGGGCCGCGCTGTGATCGCTCACGGCGACGAACTGAGCGATGGCAGCGGCCGCGTCGTGCTGAACCTCGTTCCCGCCGAGCCGCTCTGCCCTGTCACAATGGCCGCGGCGCTGCGGATCGCGAAGTCGTGCAACGGGGACATCGAAGCGCTGTTCGTCGAGGATGCCGGCATCATCGAAAGTCTGCGCTATCCGGCTGCCAATGGGGCGTCACTTGCAGGTCCATCGCAACCGGCAGCGTCCATTGCACGTCTCGAACGCGACTGGCGGCTTGCGGAGCGGATCACATTGCGCGAGATCGCCGCTGCAATAGGTGGTCAGGGACCAGCGCTGCGCGACCATCGGGTTCGTGGCGAGATCGACAGCGCGCTCGCGTCCGTCTGCGCGGAGAAGGGGCCGGAGACATTCATCGTTCTCGGCAACGTCGTGACCGAGCCGCGCGCTGCCGGTCTCGACGCAATCCTCGCTTCAGTGCGATCCGCCCCGGGCCTTGTGATCGCCGGACGATCGGCGCGGCGGACCAGCGGCGCCATCGTCGGCCTGATCGAAAGTCTGGACGACGTTTCTCCCATGCAGCGGCTGATCAGCCGGCTGCGCGTTCCTGAAGCCGAGGCGGTCCGCTATCTCGTGGTGCCGGGACCGGACGAGCCCTCACCTTGGATCGAGGCGCAGGTCAGCCTCGTGCTGGCGAGCGAGACCGACGTGAACGCCACCCTCGCACCGCTGGCTCCCGCCATCCTCAGCTCCGAGGCGTCGTGCGATGACGCCGCTAGCGTCGGCGAGATTTTCCATCGCCATCAGGCCGGCCTCGCGGTCGTCCGCTTCGGCGGCCGCATCGTGCCCGACGGCCGGGCGCTGCGGGCGCTGGCCGAGGCCGCCGGTTGCGCGGTCGTCGTGTCGAGCTGACGCCTGCCGTCAGGCGTCTCGCATCGTCACAGGCCCTTGGCCACCTGCTGGCAAAGCGCAGGCAGCCGCTTGCCGCTGAACCACAGCTCATAGCTGTTCGGCGCATTGGCCCTGGCCCATTCGCTGGCCGAGAGATCCTTCAGCTCCAGCACCAGCCCGAGCGTGCCGAACAGTCCGGCGATCTGTTCGGCCCGCGGCTTGTCCTCCGCATGGAAAAAGCGAAGCTCCTGGTTGCTGTCGGCATAGCCCTGAAACTTCCGCACGGCCGGAAAGCGGATCGACGCCTTGTCCGTATCCTTGAAGCTGTCGCGCAGCGTGACGAGGCAGCTCTGCATCTCGTCGTTGGGGACATGGATGAAGACGCGCGACGGCCGGCGCAGCAGTGCGATCCGGTAGGCGTCGGCCACATCCGGATTTTCGGCGGCCGCACTCTGGATCGCGACCTCCAGCATCGGCAGCAGCTCGTGATTCTGCGCTGAGGTCGCGTAGTCGATCTGCGCGGCGAGAAACTCGACCGGCACCTTGCCGTTCTTGGCGAGGTATTCGAACATCGCGATGCCGTACTTCTGTTTTTCCGGCGATTTGTCCGTCACCAGATCGATCATGCTTTTGAGATCGTTGACGCTCTGCTGCCAGCGCGTCCAGTACCAGCCCATGCCGGCGACCGTCAGCGGCACCAGCACGATCGACAGCATCTTGAAGAACGCATCCCAGGTACTGTCACTGACTTTCATATTGGAAATTCCTCTCTGGTGGCGGCGTCGGTGCGAAGGCGTCGGGGACGCAAGAGCCGTCCTTCGCGCATCGGCCCAGTGACCGTAGATGGTGCCGATCTCCGGCGCCGCACAGGCGAGCCAGTTCGGAGAACGGTCGACAAAGCGCGCGGCGCCGGGGCCGCATAGCCCTTGTCCGTCCGCGCTTACACCTGTAGTTGGGTCTGAAAAAGGGCAAGCTGGGCAAGGATGTTTCGATGCTCGTCGCACTGGCAGGGTTCGGCGACCATTTCATCGCTTGGTACGAAAGCCTGTTCGGACCCATGGGCGCCTATGCCGTGCAGGTGCTGCGCATCGTCGGCATCGACATCGTGCTGGCTGGTGACAACGCCGTCGTCATCGCGCTCGCCTGCCGTGCGTTGCCACCCAGGCAGCGGACGATCGGCATCGTGCTCGGCGCGGGGGCGGCGATACTGCTCAGGGTTCTGTTCACACTGGTCGTGCAGCAGATCCTGGATATTCCCTTCCTCAAGCTCGTCGGTGGACTAGCGCTGCTGTGGATCGCGGTCAAGCTGCTGCTCGCCGACGAGCCGAGCGAGGACAGCGTCAAGAGCGGCGCGAGCCTCTGGGAGGCCGTGCGCATCGTCGCCATCGCCGACATGGTGATGAGTCTCGACAACGTGCTGGCCATCGCCGCCGCGGCCAATGGCGATTCCATGCTGGTCGTTTTCGGGCTGCTGGTTTCCATCCCGCTGGTGGTCGGCGGCGCAACACTGATCACGGGTCTGCTCACGCGATATCCCATCCTGGTGTGGGCCGGGGCGGCTCTACTCGGTTGGGTTGCGGGCGAGCTGATCGCCACCGAGCCGGTCATGAAGCCGTCGATCGAAGCGGCCGCCACGGTGCTGTCGATAGCGCCCGCCACTCTGGCCCGACTGTTCGAGGTCACCGGTGCCGCGCTGGTCATCGGCGTCGGCCACCTGATCCGCCAGAGCCGGGATCAGAATTCCGAAGCCTGATCGGCCGACCTGATGCCTGAGTTGCCCGAAGTCGAGATCGTCAAACGGGGCCTGCAGCCGGTGATGACCGGACGTGCGTTTGCTGCGGTCGAACTCGCGCGCGCCGATTTACGGTTTCCGCTGCCGGAGCGATTCGCCGAGCGGCTGGCGGGCGCCGCTGTCGAGCGGGTCGAGCGGCGCGCGAAATATCTGCTCGTCCGCCTCGACTTCGGCGACATCCTGATCATCCACCTCGGCATGACCGGACGGCTGAGCATCACGGCCCCATCGGGATTGTCGCCGCAGCGACTGCTCGGCGATTATGTGTACGGCGGCAGCGCCAGCCACACACACGACCACGTGACGTTCCGGATGTCGGACGGCACAACCGTCACCTACAACGATCCCCGCCGCTTCGGATACATGCTGCTGGTGCCCGCCGGAGACCTCGCGCACCATCCTCTGTTCAGCCGGCTCGGCGTCGAGCCGCTCGACGCGGCCCTCGACGCGGGGCACCTCGCGCATCTCGCCCGCGGCCGCAGGAGCGACCTCAAATCGTTTCTCAGCGATCAGCGGATGATCGCGGGGCTCGGCAACATCTACGTGTCGGAAGCCCTGCACCGCGCCGGACTGTCGCCGCGCCGCGCCGCTGGATCGCTGGCGCTCGCCAGTGGCGCGCCGTCCGAGCGGGCACGCCGGCTGGTGCCGGAGATCAAGGCGGTGCTGAGCGAGGCCATCGCGGGCGGCGGATCGACGCTGCGGGACTATCGCCAAACCGACGGCACCCGTGGCGCCTTTCAACGATCCTTCGCAGTGTACGACCGCGCCGGCGAGCCGTGTCCCAGGCCGGGCTGCGGCGGTACCGTGAGCCGGATCGTTCAGGCGGGCCGATCGACGTTCTATTGCCCGACATGCCAGCGCTGACGGCGTTGCCTATCCGGCTGTACGCGACGATCGGATATGCGCGACCACCGACAAAAGGCAGATGGCCAGAATGGCGAGACCGCCATTCAGGAAAATCGTGTTGGCCGCCCAGTCGTTCTTGAGTGTCGCGAGCTTGCCGGTACCGATGAGGAAGGCCAGCCCGCCGATGGCGCCGGCCGCGTGCAGAAGGGTCAGCGACAAGGGCACAGGATCGGCTTCTCCAACGCGACGGCGGGCATAGATCAGCAGGCCGGCCGCGATCAGGATCATCGCCAGTCCATATTGCCAGCCGTGTCGCCAGTGGAGTCCGGAGAAATGATAGACGGCCAGCATCGCGGCCCCGCCCCAGGCGTAGACGAAGGCCGCAAGGCGAACGTTGCCGAGCATCAGAGCGGCGACCTGGTCCGCCGGGCGCGGCGTCCCCACGATGGCGCCGGCATTGGTCCACAGCGCCAGGCCTGAGACGGCGAGGGCATAGGCTGCCGCCGCCGCCGAGGTCAGAAGGCGGTCGTCGCGGGCAGCGCCGAGCACCATGACGGCCGCGCAACCGAGACCGAGAATGACAAGGGCGGTCGCGATGCGCGGCGGAGACATCGGTGGATCAGGCTTTCCCGGCCGAAGCCGTCTCGGAGCGCTGCGCCCAGATGGCGCTGGCGCTGATGGCGGCAAGGGCCAGCGAGCCGAAGAAGAAGATGTTGTTGGCGGCCCAGTCCGGCTCGTTCATGTCGAGGAACTTCTTGTCGGGATCGATGAGCAGCCCGATCACCGTCGCCATCATGCCGACCAGCTGTCCCCAGGTCAGCGCGCGGCCGAGGCGGATCATCGTCTCGTCGTCACGGCCGGCTTCCGCATCGCGCCCAAGAACCGCGGCAAAGAACAGGCACATGACTGCCGCGAAGCTGAAGGCCAGAAAAAACTGCCACCACTCGCGCCAGTATTCGAGCACGAAGAAGTAGGTCATGAGCAGGCCCATGGCCCCCCAGGCCCAAACAAGGCCCATGTAGCGGGCCGTCGAGGCGGCCACCGCGCTGCGGGAGGCACCCGAGGCTCTCAGGTCGCGCTCCTCGCGAATGGCCATCACGGCGATCACCAGGCTGACGAAGCTGGTCATGGCGAGGTGGATTTCCGGCTTGCCGGCCGCCGCGCTGATCGCCATTGCACTCAAGCTCAAGGCGAGCGAGAGCATCCAAACCACGAGTGAAGACATGTCGAACCCCCAGTTTTCCGCGCGCAGCGGCGGTCATGTCACCTGAAGCAGGTTTACGCTCCGTTAACCCGGACTTTTGACCGCCCCGTCGTCGGGGACGACATTACCAGAAAATGAGCGACTGCTTCGATCTCGCCAAGTTCTGCCGGGACTGGCAAGTTGGCGGCCGTCCAAAGGGGGAACAGCATGGCCTTTTTCGCATCGTGCATCCAGAACGCCGGTTCCTGCTTCGGGACCGTCCGTCCGGTCCTCGCAGGGTTCACCGTCCTGCTGGCCACCGCGCTGATCGGAGCGGGCCTGCGCGGCGCCGCCGCCGAGCCGGCATCTGACGCCTATGTCGTCGCCGTCCACCTCGGCTCCGACAAGCCGCCATCGACGGGTCCGGAGGAAGTTTCGGCGATCCGCGACTTCGTGCTGCGGCGGGCGGCCACCATCAATGCGGAAGGCGGGATCGCCGGCCATCGGCTGGACATCGCCTTTTTCGACGATCAGTCCGACGGCGAGAAGACCAAGGCCAACGTCGATGCGGCGCTCGCCATCCCCAATCTCATCGCCATGGTCGGACTTTGGAATTCCACCCGCGGCCAGGGCGTCATGGAGCGGATCGGCAGGAGCGGCGTGCCGCTGATCTCGGAGCTTTCGGTCGAGACCCTGTTCGCGCCCTATCCCAACATCTTCACGCTGACCCGCGCCGTTCGCGACGAGCAGGAGGTGTTTCGCAGCTTCGCCCGCGACGGCTTCAAGAAGCTGGCCTTCGTCGGCGCCAAGGACGACCTCTACACGCGCGCTTATTTCGATCGCGTCGAGAACCTGAAGCCCGACGTTTCCCTCGTCAGCACGTTCTGGCTCGACGGCAGCATCGAGGACAACGCCGACGCCGTTGACCGGGCGATCTCGGACATCCGCCACTCCGAGGCCGATCTCGTCTTTCTGTCCATCGGATCGAAACGCGGGGCGGGCTTCCTGAAGAAGATGGCTGCCGCCGGAGTGGCCGTCCCGGTGTTCATCGGTCTCGGCTCCATCAATGGCATCGTGACCGGCGGCGGGGCGGAGTACGAGGGTACGCTCTATGAGATCGCCGAGGGCGGCATCGCCAATCTCAACAACGAGCGCCTCGAACAGCTCATGCGCAAGCCCGATTCCCTGCCGCAAGACCGCCAGTATTCGCCCTATGCGATCGGCTACGGGGCGCGCTATGCCGATCTGGTGGCGCTGATCGCGGAGGCGGCCTCGAAGAGCCCGGCCCCTGGCGTCGAGACGGTTCGCAACCACGTGACGAGCGAGGTTGCCTCGCATTCCGAAGGTGAGCGCGTCTGGCGCGGCTGGGCGCAGGACTGGTCGTTCACGCGCGATCGGGCCTCGGCCGAACGGTCTCTGCTGATCTGGCGGCCGAAGGGTCAGACGGGCGCCACGCTGGCGCCGACCCAATACGTTCGCATGGGGGGCGCCGAGCTGACCCGGGTACCGGTGCTCTACGTGCACCTCAACATGGTGCGCATCTTCCACGTCGACAGCTCGGACAAGAGCTTCGAAGCGGAGTTCTTCTTCAGTATGCGAAGCGGCCGCGCGGTTCCGATCCGCGACATCGAGTTCACCAATGCCGAACTGAGCCAGGAAACCGCCCAGCCGCTGATCAATCTGCGCGAGGTGCACCAGCAGGGTGATGCGGCCAGGGGCGAGCCGGTGACGCGCGTCTACAAGGTCAACGGCCGCTTCCGTTTCGAGCCGGACCTCGGAAAGTATCCCTTCGACCAGCAGATTTTTTCCATCTCGTTCCAGCCGGCGCGAACCTCGGCGCCGTTCTTCATCCAGCCGCCGTCGGAGGCGGTGCGCCGGCACGGGTTCACGGTCGATGGCTGGCAGGTGGAAAGCCACTACGTCGGCACCAACGAGCTGATCATCCGTTCCGTTTCCGCCAACGCCAACGAGGAGCGCGTGATCCCTTATTACAATTTCAACTACACCTGGGTGATGAAGCGTCAGGTCGTCGACTACGTGCTGCGGGTGATCGTGCCGCTCACCTTCATCCTGATTGTCGCCTACATCGCGATTTTCATTCCGCGCACCGAGTTCGAGGCGATCATGGGCATCCAGGTGACTGCCCTGCTCTCGGCCATCGCGCTCTACTTCGCGCTCAGCCAACCGGGCGCCGACGATGCGACGCTGTCCGACATCATCTTCCTGATGGCCTATGCCGCGATTTCCGCGATGATCGTACTCTCGGTGCTGGAGGTGAACACCACGGTGGCGACATCGGACACGGCGCTGCACGTCATTCACGTCATCCAGGTCTATCTGGTGCCGCTGCTGGCGCTGGCGACGATCGGATTCGTCATCGCGGCAGCGAGCCACGACCTCACGCTCCGCGAGCTGCTCGGCCGCGTTTTCGGATAGCCGCCGGCGTCACTGGCTCTCTCGCGCATAGCTGATGATGGAGAGAAAGCGGATCGGCAGCTTGACCAGCTCGTCGGGGCCGTGCGGCGCGTCGGCGTCGAAGAACAGGCTGTCGCCCGGCTTCAGCGGATAGAGCTTGTCGGCGTGGCGAAAGACGACCTCGCCTTCGAGCATGTAGATCAGCTCGAGGCCACCGTGCTGGAACAGCGGAAACACCTCTGATTTGTGCGTCAGCGTGATCAGGTACGGCTCGACGATGACGCCGCCGGTGATACCGCCCGTGTGCCCGAGCAGCTGATATTGGTGCCCCGCCCGCGTACCGCGCCGCTCGATGACGAGGCCCTGACCGGCGGCGACGAACACGGCATCGCGCCGCTCTTCGAAGCGGCGGAAGAGCGCGGTCACCGGCACGCCGAGCGCTTTCGATAGCCTCTGCAGCGTGGTCAGTGAGGCCGAGGTCACCCCGTTCTCGATCTTCGACAGCATGCCGAGCGAGAGGCCGGCGGCCCTCGCGAGATCAGAGGCGGTGATGTCGAGCTTGTTGCGGAAGGCGCGCACCTCGCGGCCGATCGCGACTTCCAGCATATGGTCGCGCGCGCCGCCGAGCGCGTGCGGGTCCTGGCCGCCGAAATCGGGGTCGAGCGAGACGGGCCTGCGGACGCTGGAGGATGCGTCCGGTTTCGGCGGGTTGTCCGTTACGAGGGACACGCGCGGGGCAACGGGCTTCGGGCCGGTTCGCTTGCTCATGATCCTTCCCGTTCCCGAACGGAGCTGACGCCGACGATATGTCCGCCGAACTCGCGCGCCGCATCCAGCAGGGCATCGCACAAGTACAAGGCCGATGTGCTGTCGGCAAGCATATGGAAGCGCAGTGCAGGTCCTGCGTCGCAGCGAACTATGATCGCCGAGATCTTGGCCAGCGGCGTCTGCGCGATCGAGAGGTCGGCGAATTTCGCGGGCCTGAAATCGACGGCGCACAGCTTGGCGAGCAGGGCGGGCGCCGCTTCACCCATCACCGCGAGCCAGGCATGGCTGTCGCGGCGCAGCAGGGGATAGGTTCGCTCGCCGTCGTCGATGCGCCAGGTGGCGGCGAGGTCTTCGAGCCGATTCCCTTCGCCTTTCAGGTTGGCCAGCAGCATCACTTCGCCAGTGCCTAGCACGAGGCACAACCCGCCATCTGGCTGCCGGAAAGCGCGATTGGGCGTCGCATCCAATAGAACGCCGCGTTTCTTCATGGCGTCGATGGTGCCGCGCCCCTTGAAGCCGATGCGCGGCAGCGGCGAGAGATCGGCAATTGCGAGAGGCAGCGCGCCCGCAGCCGGCGATGGTGCGTCGGCGATGGCGGCGTCGGCCAGCGCAGTCCACGTGATGCTCGACTGCTCCAGCCGGACTCTGAGCGGCGTGCGGCGGAGGAACGAGAGCTGAGGTCGCATCTTACACCTCCTGTCGCGCGTTGCCGGGATCGTAGAATGGTGTCCGCGCCACTTCGGCCTCGATCAGTGTCCCACCATCGACGCGAACTTCGAAGCGGCTGCCGATGCTCGCGAGGTCCGGCGGCACATAGGCGAGGCCGATCACATCGCCGAGCGTCGGCGAGCGCGCGACCGAAGTGATCCGCCCCACGATGTTTCCGTCGCGGATCACGAGATGGCACTCCTTCGGAACGAACGACCGCGGACCCGTCAGACGGAATCCGACGAGCTTGCGGGAGAGCCCCTTGGCCGCGAGCATCTCGATCGAGCGCTTGCCCACGTAGTACGGCTTTTTTTTCGCCAGTGCCCAGTCGAGCCCGGCTTCGAGCGGATGCGTGAGCCCGTCGGTGTCCTGGCCAAAGATGAGATGACCCTTTTCCAATCGCAGCACCCGCTGCGCCTCGACACCGAACGGCGTGATGCCGAGCGGCTGGCCCCTCTCCATCAGCGTGTCCCACAGGGCCTCGCCCATGCCGGACGGCGCGTGAATCTCGTAGCCGAGCTCCCCGACGTACCCGACGCGCAGCACGCGGACCGGAATGTCCGCCAGCGTACCGGTTCTGATCGCCATGTAGGGAAAGGCTTCACGCGAAAGATCGATATCTCCGCCGAGCGACTGCAGCAGAGCGCGCGCTTTGGGCCCCGCGAGATTGACCGCCGCGTAAGCCGAGGTGACGTTGGCGATGTCGACGTCCAATTTCCATTGCACGTTGAACCATGTCATCGTGCGGTAGACCTGATCGATCGCGCCCGTGGTCGCCGTGACATAGTAGTGCTGCTCGTGAAGGCGGCAGGCGACACCGTCGTCGATGACGACACCCGTCTGGTCGCACATCAGCGCATATCGCGCGCGGCCGATGGTCTGGGTGCCATGGCTCCACGTATACATGCGATCGACGAACGCAGCGGCGTCCGGGCCGCGGATGTCCAGGCCGCCGAGCGTCGATACGTCGATGAGCCCAACGCGCTCGCGGACGGCCTTCACCTCCTCCGCGATGCGCCGCTCGCATTCTGACTTCGGCCCGTAGTACGCCGGCCGCAGCCAAGTGCCGGCGACCATCATCCGAGCGCCGAGCTCGACGTGGCGCTGATGCATCGCCGTCCGCCGCACGGGTTCGAACGCGCGGCCCGCCATGTGGCCGAATTTCTCCGGCACCAGTGGCGGCCGATAGGTCGTCGTACCGATGGCCTCGAGCGATTTCCCCGTCGCTCGGGCTACGATGCGGATCGTGTTCAGGTTCGCATGGCGGCCCTGGCTCGGCCCGAAGCCTTCGGTCGAGTATCGCTTGACGAGCTGAATGTCGTCGTATCCGGCCGCGACCGTATCGACGAGGTCTTTGACCTGAACGTCCTCATCGAAATCGACGAAGTCCTTGGCCTTCGGGTGCGTGAAGATCGGATAGGGATGGGTGATCGACGTGGCAGCCGGGTCAAACACGTCTTCGGCCTCTTCTGCGTTCCGGCCGAGCGCCAGTGCAGCGGCACGCGTTCCGGCCCGGCGTGCCGACGCGGAGATCAGATCGTCCGACCACACCCCCGCAGCGGCGCCCGCAAGCGAGACGCCATGCGGTACGTCGACGGCCCGATGCATGTGAATCTTCGTGTCGTAGCGAGCCTTCGCGCCCGCATGACAGGCGAGATTGAGGGCCGGCGCGTATCCGACGCTCACCAGCACGAGGTCGCACGCGATCCATTCTACGGAGTTCGCCGCCGCGCCTTCGCCAGTAATGCTGGCGATTCCCGCGGACTCGACTCGGCCGACCCCCTTCGCATCGACGATCGTCGAGCCCGGTATGATCCGGATACCGAGCACCCGCGCGGCCTCCGAAGCCGCCGGCGGTTGAGGATTGAGATCGACGATGGCCGCAACCTCGATGCCGACGTCATGGAGGTCGAGTGCGGCCTCGTAGCCGAAGCGATTGGTCGTGGCGATGACGGCACGCGTGCCGGGCCGCACGCCGTAGAGACGCATTAGACGCTGCGCCGCGTCGGCGAACATGATTCCGGGGCGATCATTGTTGCGGAATACGAGCGGCTGATCGAACGCCCCCGTGGCGACGACGACGTGGTCCGCGCGGACCTTGAAAAGCCGGTTGCCGGAAATGGCCGAGACCCAGGTGTCGGCGAAGATGCCACTGACCGTCGTCTCGGGCATGATGCGCAGGTTCGGCTGGCGGCGCGCTCTTTCGAGAAGGGCATGACGCGTTGCATCGGTCATGTCCCGGCCGCGTTCTCCGCGCCCGTAGAGCAGCGAGCCGCCGGGTTCCCGCTCCTCGTCCATCAGGATCGTGTCGGCTCCGGCGTCGGCTGCGGCGATGGCGACTTCGAGCCCGGCCGGGCCGCCTCCGGCGACCAGCACGTCGGCGAACAGATACGCCTTGTCGTAGTATTTGGCGCGTGCGGCGGGTTCGAGATGCCCGAGCCCGGCGAGCGCCCGGATCGGCCTTTCGAAATATTTCCACGCCCAGGCCGGCCGGAAGAACGTCTTGTAATAAAAGCCGACGGGAAGGAACCGCGAGAGTTTGTCGAGGCCGGCGTAGAGATCGCGATCGAGCGAGCCGAGCGTGTTGACCGAACGCACCGCGAGACCGTCGGAGAGGCGATGCACGTCCGCGCGGACGTTCGGCTCCTCGGCCACCTGCACCAGCGTGTTGGCGTCGTGCCCTGCCATGGTCAGCACGCCGCGCGGCCGGTGATACTTGAACGAGCGCGAGAGAACTGAGCGGCCCTCGGCCAGCAGCGCCGAGGCGAGCGTGTCGCCGTGAAAGCCGTTGTGGAGCCGCCCATCGAAGGTGAACGTCAGCGGGCGCGCCGCATCGATCAGCAGTCCGAAGCCGGCGCGGTCGATCCGTCCCTGTCCGAGTCTGCTCAAGGCCGCGCTCCGGCATACCGCGACGCATAGGCGTCATAGGTCATCGTTTCGAGCACCTCGTCGGTGAGCGTGTTCCGCCGTGCGATGAACCACGTGTTGCTCGGCGCGTGCAGCCACCACTCGTGGATCTCGCCGGCGATGTTGGCCTCGAGAAAGAGGTAGTCCGTCCATTCCGAATCGCTCGCGGTCGCGGGGTCGGGCATCGGCTTTACCTCGCCGCCCCAGACGAACTCCGAGATGTTGCGCGGGCCGTTCAGCGGACACTTGAGAATTTTCACGGATCGAATGGCCCTTCTAATGTCCGACCGACGCCGCGCCTTTTTCGCCGACGAGATCGAACGTCGAGAAGCGCGACAGCGCGAATGGCTTGATGAGATCGGGCTGGCGTCCGGTGGCGATGCATTCCGCCATGCGCTTGCCGCACACCGGCGTCGCCTTGAAGCCCCATGTCCCCCAGCCGGCATCGATGAAGTAATTCTCGATCGGGGTGAGGCCCATCACGGGCGAGAAGTCCGGCGTCATGTCGGCCATGCCGGCCCACTGGCGCAAGATGCGCAGCTCCGCCATGAACGGGAACAGCTCCAGCATCGGGCCCATCAGGCTCTCCTTGAAGTCGAGCGTCGAGCGCGTGGAATAAAGGCCGTAAGGGTCTGTCGCGCCGCCCATCACCATCTCGCCGCGCGCGGATTGCGAGATGTAGACGTGCAGCGAGCCGGAGACGACGATCTGATCGAGGATCGGCTTCACTGGCTCCGAGACGCAGGCTTGCAAGGGGATCGTCCGGATTGGCAGCTTCAAGCCGGCCATGCGGGCGACGTGGCTCGACGCGCCGGCGACCGCCTGCAGCACGCGGCCGGCGTGGATCGTTCCTCGGCTCGTCTCGACGCCGACGGCGCGGCCCTTGTCGATCAGGATACGGCGGACCTCGGTTTCGGGGTGCACCTCGACGCCGCGCCGCATCGCTTCCTTGGCGTAGCCCCAGGCGACCGCGTCGTGCCGTGCGATGGCGCCGGGCGGATGATAAAGCGCGCCGAGGACGGGGTAGCGCGCCTCCTCCGAGACGTTCAACACCGGGCAGAGCCGTTTCACCTCGGCCGCGTCGATCACCTCGGATCGGACTCCGAGATGCGTATTGACCTCGGCCCGCCAGCGCGCGGTGCGCATCGCGGCATCCGTGTGCGCGAGCGTGAAGTGCCCGCGCTCGGTGTACATGACGTTGATGTCGAGCGTGGTCGACAGCGAGCGGAACAGCTCGACCGATTCCTTGTAGAAGGCGACGCCTTCGGGCGTGAGATAGTTGGCGCGCACGATGGTGGTGTTGCGGGCGGTGTTGCCGCCCGCCAGCCAGCTTTTATCGAGCACGGCGATGTTCGTAATGCCGTGGGTTGCCGCCAGATAGTAAGCGGTGGCGAGCCCGTGCCCGCCGGCCCCGATGATGACGACGTCGTAGGACGCGCCGAGGTCCGCCGCCCAGCGGAAGTGCGGCGCCTCCCGGTGGCCTCGCTTCAGGCCGTATTTCAGCAGTGCCAGCGGCATCGTTCAGCCACGCGACACCTCTCGGCACCGCGCGTCCTCGTCCGGCCCCTGCCGGCTCACTATGGTGCAAGAAAATTCACTTAGGTTCAAGTCGGCGTTGGCCGATCCACGGTCTCCGGTCGTCGTCGCGATCTCCGGCGTGGCTATTTCAACCGGGAATGAACGATGCCCACAAGAAACCCCCGCAAATCTTGCGTCATGTGGTGGATGTGGTCGGGCAGACACGTCCAGCGCTTCATCGCTTCCTGGACGGGATGGTCCATGTAGCTCGAATGGACGAGCACGGTGGTCATGCCGAGGGCGTGCGGCGCTTCGAGGTTGTGGGGCATGTCCTCAAACATCGCCGCCGCCGCCGGATCGACGCCGTGTCGCCGGATCATGCGGTCGAAGGCATCGCGCTCGGGCTTCGGCACGAACTCCGTCGCGGCGATGTCGCAGATGCCGCCGAAGAGATGCAGGATACCGAGCTTTTCGGCGACGCGCTCGGCGTGGCGGCGTGAGCCGTTGGTGAAGATCAGCCGCTCACCCGGCAGCCGCCCGATCGCCGCCGCCAGCTCCGGCGAGGCCGGCAGCACCGAAAGGTCGATGTCGTGCACATAGTCGAGGAACGGTCCCGGCTCCATCTTGTGCACCTGCATCAGACCCGAAAGGGTGGTGCCGAACTGGCGGTAGTAGCTCTTCTGGAGATGCCGCGCGTACTCGTAGGGAACACCGAGATACCGGGCGATGAACTCACCCATCCGCTGATCGACCTCGGCGAAGAGGTTGCACTCCGCCGGATAGAGCGTGTTGTCGAGGTCGAAGATCCAGGTGCTGGTCGCCTCGAAGCCGCGTGGCCCGGCCACTGTCGAGACGGCAGGGCCTGGCACCTCAACTGCGATCAGCGGAGCCGGCGGGCGACTGGGGGACTGTGACAAGCGATGTGCAAAGCCTGATGAGTGGTTGCAGACGGGGTGCCTTGTGCGGGGGAGACGTCGCGCCCCGTGACGATCAGGCCGTTTTCTTCGGCTTCGCCTTGCGGCGTCCGACCAGCGTGCCGGCGCCGTGGTCGGTCAGCAGCTCCAGCAGCACCGAATGCGGCACCTTGCCGTTGATGATGACGACCGCTTCGACTCCGGCTTCTACGACCTCGATGCAGCCTTCGATCTTCGGGATCATGCCGCCCGAGATGGTGCCGTCGCGGATCAGGTCGCGCGCCTCGTCGACTGAAAGCTCTTCGATCAGCTTGCCCTGTCGGTCGAGCACGCCCTCGACGTCGGTTAGCAGCAGCAGGCGCTTGGCCTGCATGCGGGCGGCGAGCGCGGAGGCGAAGCTGTCGGCGTTGATGTTCATCGTCTCGCCGTCGCGGGTGGCGCCTACCGGCGCGATGACCGGGATCAGGTCGGACTTCGAGATCACGTCGACGATGTGCGGATTGACCTCGGCCGGATCGCCGACGAAACCGAGGTCGACCGGTGTCATGACGTTGGTCTTCGGGTCCGGCATCTCGGTGATGCGCCGCGCGATCATCAGGTTGGCGTCCTTGCCGGAAATCCCTACCGCCTTGCCGCCCTGACGATTGATGGCTGAGACGATGTCTTTGTTGATGAGCCCGGCGAGCACCATTTCGACGATTTCCACCGTCGCCTTGTCGGTGACTCTGAGCCCATGCACAAAATCACTCTTAATATCGAGCTTCTTCAGCATGTTGGCGATCTGCGGCCCGCCGCCGTGGACGACGATCGGGTTGACGCCGGACTGCTTGAGATACACCACGTCCTGCGCGAAGGCGTTGGAGAGCGCCTCGTCACCCATGGCGTGGCCGCCAAATTTGATGACGACGGTCTGCTCGTCGTAGCGCAGCATGTTGGGAAGCGCTTCGGCCAGGATGCGGGCCTGCACGTGTGCCGAGATATCGGCCGGCGGCGACATCTGGGTGCTGCCGTTGTCTTTCGCCATGGGGTCGGTGTGCCTTGATTGGTTTGCTTGTTAATTCAAGGCTTTGTGGCCTTGTTCCGGAACCGGCGCCAGATAAGTTGCGCATGGGAAAACCCGACCGCCTGCCGGAAACGGAATTCCCTCACATTCGGCGTCTATAGCGCAGCCATTGCAGGCGGAGAAGTTCGGCGTGCCTCCAGAAGGTGCGCAGCCGGCGACGGCATAGTAAACCAGCGGACGCTGAGAGCTGCGGACCACGCCGTCCGCGTCCGGCTGAGAGGGAATCCGTGACCAAAATCATCGTCGACGAACTGGGCAGGATTCCGATGTCGCCGTACCTCGTGGCGACGCTGTCGCGGGCGGCCGCCTACGCCGACGCGCAGGCGCACCTGCAGGTGACGGTCGAGCACCTGCTGCTGGCGCTCGCCGAGGACCCGGAAGCGACGGTGGTCCTGAAGTCCAGCGACATCGACATCGGGCGCCTGTCGGCCGACATTTCCGCCCACCTCGGACGCATCGAGGAGAGGCAGGTCGAGGGCGGGGAGCGTCAGGTGATGATCTCCCCCGATCTCAAGCGCATCCTCGAAGCTGCCGCCGCGGCCGCCAGTCAAAGCCGCCGCCGCGAGATCAACGGCGCCATCGTGCTGGCGGCGGTCGTGGGCGAAGGCCGCAGCACGGCGGCGCATGTGCTCAGGGCGCAGGGGATGACCTTCGAGCAGGCGATCAAGGCGCTTAAGGATGTCCAGACGGCACCCGTCCGGCGAGTGCCGGCCAGTGCCGACGAAATTCTCGCGGACGCACGCGAGCGCGTGCAGTCGCGAACCCAGCCACCGCAGCGGGAGCCCGCCGCGGCCGCAGTCCAGCGAATGCCACAGCCGGAGCCACCGTCTTCGGGTCTCGCCGTACCGCAGGATCAAGTCGTCGGCGACGCGGCGCAAGCCTCTGGCGAGCCATCCCGCACCGAGCGTCCCGTGTCCGTCGCTGCGTCCGCCGCGCGGATTCCGATCGAACCGACCTGGGAGAGTGTGCGGCCTGTGGAAACGAGGGAGGTCGCCCCGGCGCCTGCTTTACCGCCACAACCTGCTCCGTCCCGGCCGGATTACGGACCGCGCTCGGAGTTAAGCGCATCCCAGGAGCCATCGCCCTATGAGGCGCCGACTGGCGCGCCGCAGCCCATGGTCCCGGCCCCGTCGTTCCCGCCCGCGTCTGCTCCGGCTGCGTCTCAGGCTCCCATTTCGGCCCCTCAGTACCAGCAACCGGTCGCGGCGGCACCGCCGCCAGCACCGGCGCCGATGCAGCCGGCTCCACCTTCGCAGTGGGCTCCGCCTGCACAGCAGCCGACGGTCGGCGCCGCCAGTCCGCGCCCGCCGCAGCGAATGCCGCCGCCCATTCCCGTTGTTCCATCCGGTCCGCTTCCCTTCCCTGTTGCGCCGTCGCCCCCCGGCGGCGGCCCGACGCTGCCGATGCCCTACGCTCCGCCGCCGCAACAGGGATACCGTCCGCCGGCTCCGCCACCGTGGACCGACGGCCAGACGCCCGACCCACGAGCACAAGTGGCGCGCCCGCGAGGCACCGCTGCGAGCGACGCCATGGCCGATCCTCGCGCTCGTGTTGACCGGCCGATGCAGCCTCAGGCGCCGGCTCAATCACCGTCTCAGCCATTTCCACCCGCTCAGCCGCAGACACAGCCACCAACGCGCGGCGGCGCCGATGCCCGCCGCCGGACCGTGGCGCCCACCATTCAGGCCGGTCAGCTCGTCGAGAACATCCCTCGCCGGATGCGCATCGGACTGCCGGTCATCGTCGAGGCGCGGGTGGCGCGAGCCGAGGTCAAGGCCATCGCCGAGGGCATGCAGGCCGGCGGCGGCATCTATCGTCATGAGATCATGGTGTCGAAGGCGATGACGGTGCGCCTGCGGGCGCCGGACGGCGGGTTCGTCGTCGAGACGGCGTCACCCGAGACGCAGTGGATCGACAACGTGCTGGGCGTGATGGCCGACGACTTCGCGAGCTGGCGATGGGCGGTCACTCCGCGGGCACGCGGACGGCGCCGTCTCCAGCTCATCGTCTCCGCGCGGACCGTCGGCGGAGATGGCCTGATGGCCGAGACGGCTTTGCCCGATCAGGTCATCGAGGTGAAGGTAGGGATCAACTACGCCCGCTCGGCGGCGCGATGGGCCGGGTGGGCGGCTGCCGCCATCGTCGGCGGCGTTCTCGCGCGCTTCGGCGAGAATGCCTACGTGGTCGCGCGCTCTTTCGTCGACCGGATGGGCGGCTGACCTTCGACCGCTCGTTGCGCGCGGTTCATCATTTTCACGCTATCGCCATTGCGAGTGCGGCACACGGCTTGCGGAACGCTTCCCCCGGTCGCTGCGTTGTCTCCCGACACCATGGAAACTGGTGATCGGAGAAAAGATCATGACCCATTTCGTGCGCGCCGGCGTGATCGCAGGCTGGACTTTCGTCGTGGTTTGCGCAGGCTCGATGTTGTCGCTGGGCGTGCGGGCAGCCGAACTCGACGGCGAGGTCGCGTACAACAACCATTGCCGCAAGTGCCATTCCATGAAGGTGGACGACCATCGCCTCGGACCGTCGCTGGCAGGCATCGTCGGCAAACCGGCGGAGCAGGCATCGGGATACACCGGCTATTCCGGCGGCCTCAAGGGGCTGACCTGGGATGAGGCGACACTGGACACGTTCATCGCCGACCCGGCCGCCGTCTCATCCAGCACCAACATGATCATTCCGCCCGTCAAGGATGCCGCCGAGCGCAAGGCGATCATCGACTTCCTTAAGTCGGGCGGCAAGCCGGAGTGACCCGGCTCGAGCGGAAATGTGCGCTCAGTGCAGCTTGACGTGCGGCTCCGTGCGCCGCGACAGCAGGCGCGAAAGCGTGTCGAGGAACGTCTTTCCGAATCCGTTCACCGCCGTTTCGTGCATTTTGTAGAGCGAGCGGTACATCATCCGTGCGATGAAGCCTTCGATTATCATCTTGCGTCCACCGATGAAGCCCATCAGACTCCCCACAGTCGAGTAATGTCCGAGGGACACCAGCGAGCCGAAATCGCGATATTTGAAAGGCTCCAGAGGTTGTCCGGCGAGCTTGCGCCGGATCTGGCGCACGAGGTGCGATGCCTGCTGATGCGCGGCCTGCGCGCGCGGAGCAATCGCCGCCGTCTCACCCGGTGGAACCAGATGCACGCAATCGCCGAAGGCAAAGACGTTCGGGTCGCGCGTCGTCTGCAACGTCTGCTCGACGACAAGCTGTCCGGTCGGTGTCGCCTCCAGGCCGTCGAGGTTTTTCAGCACGTCGGGGCCTTTGACGCCGGCCGCCCACACGGCGAGCTCGGACGGAATGAACTGTCCGTTGTCGAGGGTCACGCCTTCGGCGCTGACGGCCGTCACGCGGGCGCCCGTACGCAGCACCACGCCGAGGCCTTGAAGCACGTCGCGCGTCGCGTTCGAAATCCGTTCGGGCAGGGCGGGGAGGATGCGGGGCGCGCCTTCGATGAGCGTGATGCGGATATCCTTGTCCGGCTCGATCTTGTCGAGACCGAATTCGATGACGCCGCGCACCGTCCTGTGCAGCTCCGCCGACAGCTCGGAGCCCGTCGCGCCGGCTCCGATAATGGCCACGTGCAGCTGACCGGGCCGCACCGGTCCGGGCTGAGCGTTGGCGCGAACGCAGGCGTTGATCAGACGGCGGTTGAAGCGCTGCGCCTGCTCGGGCGTGTCGAGCATGATGGCATGCTCGGCGACGCCCGGCGTGCCGAAGCTGTTCGACACGCTGCCGATGGCGATGACCAGGATGTCGTACTGCAGCCAGCGGTCCGGCGTGATCTCGCGGCCGTCCTCGTCGTGGGTCGCGGCGAGATGCACGCGCTTGTTGGCGCGGTCGAGACCGATCATCTCGCCGTAGCGGAATCGGAAACCGTTCCAGTGGCCGTGCGCCTGATACTCGATGTCGTGCTGGTCGACATCCATGCTGCCCGCCGCGATCTCGTGCAGCAGCGGCTTCCAGATGTGGGTGCGCGACCGGTCGACGAGAGTAATCGCCGCCTTCTTTTTCCGCCCGAGCTTCTTGCCGAGCTTGGTGACGAGCTCCAGCCCGCCGGCACCACCGCCGACCACGATGATGTGCGGCAATCCGGTCGTGTTCGGGATGACGAGCGGCGCCGAGCGTCCCTGAGCGGCCGGCGTCGCGGGCTGATCTTGCATCGTCGTCTTGCTCCTCGTTCGTCCGTCGTTGTGCATCGCTTCACGTCTGAAGGCATCCGGCGCGCCGCACCAACCGCCTCGAGCGCTTGCCAAGCCGATAGACCCGCGTGACGGCCGACGGAGTGGTCACGCCGCCGTCCTGCGACGGCCCGTCGCCTGCTTCGTACCGGCCCGAGCGATCGGCTGCGCCTGGCGTGCCCGCCACAAATCGTGCTGGCTCTGCAAGCCCAGCCAGAACTCTGCCGAGGACCCTACGACGGCTTCCAGCCGCAATGCCATGGGCGCTGATACCGCACTCTTCCCGCCCAGGATGTCGTACAGCATCTTGCGCGTCACGCCGAGACGGCGGGCCACTTCCGCCTTGCCGACGCCCATCGCATCGATGGCTTCCCCGAGGATTTTTCCTGGATGAGCCAACGGAAATTCGGCGTGTGGTCTTGGGGTTAACGGCATCGGCTTCTCCTAGTGATAGTCTTCGTAATCGATGTCGACTGCGTCGGGTAGGTCCTCATCCCAGCCGAATGTGATGCGCCAGTTCCTGCTGACCTTCAGGGCATAGCGGCCCGCCAAATTGCCGGTGAGGCGATGAAAACCGAAGCCTGGAAGATCCAGATCGGAAGGCGTTCGGGCCGCATTCAGCGCGGTAAGCCGCTCGGCCACCTTCTCAGCCTGGTCGCGGCGCACTCCGCGCTGGTCGTTGCGAGTCCAGAAGCGCTCCAACGCTTTCGATTTGAAGCTCTTGATTATCGCTTCGACAAGCGTATAGCAATACAACACACATGTAAAGCAGTGCTATACACACCGGTCTGGCATCGTCCATTGGCGGGCCATCCGCTACGGGCGGCCCTTAGCATTGGTTGCCGGGGTTCTATCCGCGGACTTCGCCGCCGGTGGCTTTCTGGACCGCGGCGATGATGCGGGTGGCAACGGCCTCGATGTCCTTGTCGGTCAGGGTATCCGTTTGAGGCTGCAAGGTCACCTCGATGGCCAGCGACTTCTTGCCCTCTGAGGCGAGGCTGCCGCCCTCGAACACATCGAAGACGGAAACGCTGGTGATCAAGGACTTGTCGGCGGCGGCCGCCGCTTTGACGACGTCCCCGGCAGCCACCGAGCTGTCGAGCACGAACGCGAAATCGCGCCGCACGGGCAGCAGGTCCGCTGATGCCAGCGGCGGTCGGGCACGGCTTTTCCGCTTTTCCGGCGGCAGGTTGTCGAGAAACACCTCGAAGGCCGAGAGCGGACCGGCGACGTCGAGCGCCTTCAGGGTTGCCGGATGCAACTCGCCGAAGTGCGCCAGCACCTGCTTCGGTCCGAGGCGGAACGTCGCCGAGCGGCCGGGATGATACCAGGCGGGGCAATCGCGGGTGATCTGTACTTTCGAAATGTCGAGGCCGAGGGCGGCGAGCACCGCAGTCGCGTCGGCCTTGGCATCGAAAAGCCCGGCCGCCTCCGCTTTCCCGTCCCAGTACCGGCCCGCACCTGACGGCCGCGCGGTCCCGGCGCGAACTCCGGCGGCGATCTGCAACTGATCCTCGGGCTGGTCGCTGCGATAGACTTGGCCGAGTTCGAAGAGTGCCACGTCGGCAAGTCCGCGGTTGCGGTTGCGCTCCACCGCCGTCGCCAGACCCGGGAGCAGGCTAGGGCGCATGGCGGTCATATCGACCGAGATCGGGTTGGCGAGCAGCACGCTCTCCGCGCCGCCTCCGAAGGCTTGCGCCTGACCCGTAGGCAGGAATGACCAGGTGACCGCCTCGACCAGTCCGCGCGCGGCAAGCGTGCGGCGTGCGCGGCGAGCCCGCTTCTGCCGGTCGGTCAATACCGCACGGGTGACACCGTGCAGGCGTGGGAGCGGCGTGGCCGGAA
Source organism: Hyphomicrobium sp. (assembly GCA_052388455.1). Lineage (GTDB taxonomy): Bacteria > Pseudomonadota > Alphaproteobacteria > Rhizobiales > Hyphomicrobiaceae > CAZSNH01. The sequence goes on along the minus strand of JBQTIA010000128.1, from coordinate 11,689 downwards.
CGCGATCGAGGCCGGCGATGCGGACCACTTCCTCCACCAGATCGGCGGGGCCGTGGATGTCGGGCCGCCACGTCGGCACAGTGACGCTCAGCACGTTGCCCTTGCCGGCCAGCTCGCAGCCGAGGGCTTCGAGTATGGCCTTCGTCTCCGTCGGCTCGATGGTGACGCCGGTGAGCTTCTCGACGCGGCCGAGATCGAAATCGATGACCCGGCGCGCGACGGGCGCCTTGCCGGCGACCTTGGCTTTCGACGGCGTGCCGCTGCACAGCTTATGGATCATCTGCGTCGCGAGATCGAGGCCGAGTTCGATCGACGCCGGATCCACGCCGCGCTCGAAACGGTAGCGCGCGTCGGTGACGAGGCCGGTCTTGCGCCCCGTCGCGGCCGTGCGCACCGGATCGAAGTAGGCGCATTCGATGAGCACGTTGCGCGTCGCCTCCGTGCTGCCGGAGGCTTCTCCGCCGATGATGCCGCCGAGCCCGAGCGGCCCCCTGTCGTCGGCGATGACGCACATCGTGCCATCGACGGCGTGCTCCTTGCCGTCGAGCCCGAGGAATTTTTCGCCCGTCTTGCCGAAGCGTGCGCGGACGGCGCCTTTCAGCTTGTCGGCGTCGTAGACGTGCAGCGGCCGCCCGCGATCCTGGCTGATGTAGTTGGTGACGTCGACGAGCGCGTTGATCGGCCTGAGACCAACGGCACGCAGCCGGTTCTGCAGCCACTCGGGCGAGGGTCCATTCTTGACATCATTCACGTAGCGGGCGGCGAACACGGGGCAAGCGTCAGCCGCGTCCTTGGCGAACTCCAGCTTGACGTCGATCGGGCAGGGTTCCTTGCCTTCCACGCCCTGGATGCGTGTTTCGTGCTTCAAGGTTCCGAGACCGGCCGCGGCGAGATCGCGCGCGATGCCGCGCACGCCGGTGCAGTCCGGACGGTTCGGCGTCAGCTTCACCTCGAACACGGGATCGTTCAACCCGGCCGCATCGATGTAGCGCTCGCCGATGTGCGCCGCCATGTCCACGGACAATTCGATGATGCCGTCGCTCTCTCCGGGCAACTGCAGCTCGGCGGCGGAGCACATCATGCCGTTCGAGACGACGCCGCGCACGGGCTTCTTTTCGAGTGTAATGTTCGAGCCGGGAATGAAGGTGCCGAGCGACGCGAAGACGCCGAGGAGTCCGGCTCGAGCATTCGGCGCACCGCAGACGACCTCGAGCAGCGGCTCACCCTTGGCCACCTCGACCTGAACGACCTGAAGCTTGTCCGCATTGGGATGGCGCTTGGCTTCTACGATGCGCGCGATGCGGAACGCGCCGAGCTTGGCGCCCGGATCCTCGATTCCCTCGACCTCGAGCCCGATGGCGTTGAGCTTGGCCTCGATCTCCGCGACCGTCGCCTTCGTCTTGAGGTGATCCTTGAGCCAGGAGAGCGTGAATTTCATACGAGGTCAGCCTTCGGTAGGGTCGTCATCGTCGGGTTTCGGACGCAGAAAGAGCTTTCTGAGATCGCGGTGGCCATTGACGACTCGAATGATGAGCACATCCGAGCCGGCGATCTGGTATAGGATCAGATATTCGCCTACGATCTACTGCCGAAGGCCCGGCCGCAGGTTGTCGCGTTGAGCGCCCAGCCCCGGAACCTCACTCAATCCCTGGCTTTCGCCCGACGCTCGGCCTCGCTCAACTGTTCTTCAACCGCGGTGAATTGTCCGGAACCGCTGCTCATGCCTTCGTCCCAGAGCCTGCCGATCTCATCGTCGGCGAGTCCGAACGTCTCGCGGCCGTCCTTCCATTTCCGGAGTGCTTGCAATACGACCGATCCGAGCTTCGAAACTCGCCGGTTTCGATGGACCGATCGATGGCCTGCGATAAGTCGAGTGGCAAGCCAACCGTGACTTTCTGTTCGTTGCCCATGGCATCACCTCGAATGGCGAATGGTACCATAGCTGCTCGTCCCGGCGCGAGACTGACATCTTTAGCCAGACAACCCACCGCTCAGCGTCGGCACGTCGAGCACCTGGAAGCCGTAGTGGCGCAGCCAGCGCAAATCGCCCGCAAAGAACGCCCGCAGATCGGGAATGCCGTATTTCAGCATCGTCAGCCGGTCGAGGCCCATGCCGAAGGCGAAGCCCTGATATTTCTCCGGATCGAGGCCGCAGTTCTTCAGCACGTTCGGATGCACCATGCCGCAGCCGAGAATCTCCAGCCACTTGCCCGGCTTGCCGATCGCCTCCGCACCGATGTCGACCTCCATCGACGGCTCGGTGAAGGGAAAGTGCGACGCGCGAAACCGCATCTTGACTTCGTCGACTTCGAAGAACGCCTTGCAGAATTCCTCGAGCACCCATTTCAAGTGACCCATGTGGGTCGTCTCGTCGATAACGAGCCCCTCGATCTGATGGAACATCGGAGTGTGGGTCTGATCCGAATCGCAGCGGTAGACGCGGCCCGGCGCGATGATCCGGATCGGCGGCTTTTTCGACAGCATCGTGCGGATCTGCACCGGGCTGGTGTGCGTCCGCAGAACGAGCCGCGAGCCATCGGCCTTCGGTGCGAAATAGAACGTGTCGTGCTCCTGGCGCGCCGGATGCTCGGCCGGGATATTGAGTTTGCCGAAGTTCATTTCATCGGTTTCGATGTCGGGGCCTTCCGCGACCTCGAAGCCCATGTCGGCGAAAATCTCGATGCACTCGTCGAGCACCTGCGACACGGGATGGATGCGGCCCTGCGCTTCTGGCCCTGCGCGAACCGGGAGCGTGACGTCGGCACGTTCCGCGGCGAGACGCGTGGAGAGGGCCGCAGCCTCTAGCTCTCCCTTGCGCGTTTCGAGTGCGGTCGCGACCTTTTCCTTAACGCCGTTGACGGCCTGCCCGAACGCCTTGCGCTCCTCCGGCGCCATGGCCCCGAGCCTGCTCATCAGTTCGGAGACGCTGCCCTTCTTGCCGATCGCGGCGACGCGCACGGCATCGAGTGCCGCTAGATCCCCGGCCGAAGAAACGTCCTTCAGAAGCTCGCCCTGGAGTTTCGCGAGGTCGATGTCGGTGCCCTTGGCAGCCATCGTGTGGCAAGCCTCAATCATTGTCATCCTCGGGCTCGGCCCGAGGATCCATGGTTCCAGATGCTCAGCACGTTACAACAATTCATAGCGCCAAGCCGCACGGCGGGTCCTCGGGACATCCTTGGGCTTGGCCCGAGGACGACACCCTAAGCAGCCTTTTTCACCGCGGCCGCAGCCTGATCGACGAGCGCCTTGAAGGCCGCCGCATCCTTCACGGCGAGATCGGCGAGCACCTTGCGATCGACCTCGATGCCGGCCTTGTTGAGCCCGTCGATAAAGCGGCCGTAGGTCAAGCCGTGCTCGCGCGTGGCGGCGTTGATGCGCTGGATCCACAGCGCGCGGAATGTGCGCTTGCGGCGCTTGCGGTCGCGGTACTGGTATTGCAGCGCCTTCTCGACGGCCTGCTTGGCGATCCGGATCGTATTCTTGCGACGGCCGTAATAGCCTTTCGCGGCCTTCAGAACTTTCTTGTGCTTGGCGTGGGCGGTGACACCGCGCTTGACGCGAGCCATGGGGATTTATCCTTCAAGAGACAATGGACAGCGGTGAGTGGTCAGTCGTGAGTGGTGAAGCGTCGAGAGGTGCGGTTGCCAACCACTTGCCACTCACGACTCACCACTCACGACCTCACGATCGTCACCTCGCGTAAGGCATGTATTTTTTGACGATTTTGGCGTCGCTGTCGTTCAGCACCATGGTGCCCCGGGCCTGCCGGATGAACTTGGCGTGACGCTTGATCATGCCGTGACGTTTGCCCTGGGCCGCGGCTATGACTTTGCCGGTCCCGGTCATCTTGAAGCGCTTTTTAGCGCCACTCTTGGTCTTCAACTTGGGCATTTGGCTTCGTCCTTTCTCGACTGCCGGCCCGTACGTCATCCCAATCGGGATCATGCACGATCGCGCGGAGGCCCGTTGGGGAGCCGCGCAGGGCCGCTTTAGGGTTGTAAAAGCATAATGAACCGACACGGCATGCCCCGCCGGGCGGTTCAGAGGCGGCGTTATAGGCGGAGCGTCCGGCGAATGCAACGAGATGGAGCACAAAGATTTTCGCACCGAATGACGCGGCCGCTTCATAGAAAATGCTGAAACGGAGTATGAAGCGGCTTGCCGGACGGCGAGCCGAACCGCAGTTCGCCGCGGGGAGCGACGTCGGGTGGAAGCAGTCGGCTCAGGCGACGTCGCCAGTTGGTGCCCAAAATTTCACCTCGTGGCTGTTGAAATCAATGGTCGCTCATCGTCCGGATAGACCTTGTAATCTGCGTCAAAATTTCCATGGCCATCTTGCGTTTAGCCGCAACCCAGGTCATATAGGGCGGCAATCGAACACGCCTTGGCTCACTCTACGCCGGCCACAGCCGACACTGGACGTCTCCATCGCGCGATTTGAGAGGGCCGCGGGCATTCCGCCCTCGGTCGCACGGGCACTCGCTTTGGAGGCACTTGAATGGCCAGCGGCACGGTGAAGTGGTTCAACAACCAAAAAGGGTACGGGTTCATCCAGCCTGAAGAAGGCGGAGCGGACGTGTTCGTCCATATCTCAGCGGTCGAAAAGGCCGGTCTCGCGACCCTCAAGGAAGGTCAGCGGATCAACTTCGACACCGAGCGCGGCAGAAACGGCAAGATCGCAGCCACCAATCTGCGTCCGTCGTGATCGTTCGCAAAGACTTCCAGTCTTGCCGGGGAGCGGACTCGTCTGCTCCCCGTTTTGCATTTTTCGGGCTGTGGCACCCGTCGTCTCGGGCATAAGGGTCGCGGGCTCGGGGCCGGCCGGATAACAGGAGTTTGAATGGCGAAGGAAGAGATGCTCGAGTTCGAGGGTGTGGTGGTCGAAGTGCTGCCCGACGCCCGCTGCAGGGTGAAACTCGATAACGGGCACGAGGTCATCGCCTATACTGCGGGCCGCATGAAGAAAAACCGCATTCGAATTCTGGCCGGCGACAAAGTCACCATCGAGATGACGCCCTACGACTTGACCAAGGGGCGGATCAATTTCCGACACAAGGATACGCGATCGGGCGGGCCACCGTCCGGCGGTCCTTCGCGCGGTGGACCTCCTGGCGGCGGTCGTCGCCCGGGCTAGATTTGCATGGGCTCTCGCGGCACGAAATTGGACGGCAACGCGCCGTCGCTCTGCCATCGAACGTCAGTAAATCCGGTTCGGAAAATAGCGCTCGACCAGCTCGTCGAGCCGGCCACTCTGGCGCACCTGCTTCAGCGCCATGTTGATGCTGGCCTTCAAGGGCAGGTCGTTGCGCGGCAGGGCTATAGCCAGTCCGTCGCCGAAGAATTTGGGCTCGAAATAGGCGCCGCCGCGGAATTCGCAGCAACGCCGGGACAGCGTGCCGCCGATCCAGAATGCCAGCCCGATGCCGTCATCGAAGGTGAATTCGACCTTGCCCTGCTGCAGGGCTTCGCGCGCCAGATCGGCGTTCTCGAACGGCACGATGCGGCTGTCGCGGAAAAACGCCTTCAGGTAGGCTTCGTGAATGGTTCCCTTGCCGACGCCGATGCGCACGCCGTCGAGCGCGTCCGGCGTGATGTCGGACTTCGGACTGTCGACCCGCCCGGCAAAGCGGCCCGGGGTATGGAAATAGCGGTCGGAGACGTCGAAGTCCTTGAGCATCGCTGCCGCCACCTGATGGCCGGCGATGACCGCGTCCGTCTCGCCGCGCCGTAGCGCCGGCAGCAGGTCATCCCAAGGTAACACCTTGATATCGCAAGCCGCGCCGACCTCCAGGCAGACCGCGCGCGCCAGATCGACGTTGAAGCCGGTCAACACGCCTTCGTCGTCATAGTAGTTGAACGGCGGGTAATCCCCCTCGGTCGCGAAGCGGATCACGAGACGGCGCTGCTCGGCGGGAGCGGTCGCCGAAGGCTCTTCGGGCGCCGGCGGGCTGGTTTGCGCTGCGGCCAGACCGACGAGGCCCCACAGCAACATCAAGACGAGCGCGAAACGACCCACACGCCGAACCGAGTGCGAGCAGAAGCTGCGTAAGGCGGATGGAGCGCGGGAGACGAGTTTGCTGGGCAACATGGTCGACATATCTTGCGCCGTAGTGGCTGATTTGAGGTCGGCGCACCTTATGGAAGCGTACTGGCTCGTGGCAAGCTGTCGAAGCGAGCAACCGGGGGGTATGCGTGCAGCGCCGCGTGGTGACGAAACGTCTCGAGCGGCGGCGTGCATCGGCACACTCCGGCTGGACTACCGACGTGAACCGAACCGGGATGCCGGGAGCAACCTCGTCCGCAGACCCCGATCGCTCGCGGTCCGACCGCGCGGCGCATGGGCTGCGGTCCCGTCATCCCGAACTGTCGGCGGCGTCCCGCCTGTGGCCCTGGCAGCGGGCGGCGCTCATGTTGCTGCTCTTCGGCGTTCCGGTGGCCGCTTTCGTGTCACCCAACCTGACCATGACGGTCACGCTGGCTCTGCTGGCCCTTCCCTTCCTCTACGTGGTGACGCTTCGGGCGGCGGCACTGATCAACCTTGCGAGCATGCCGTCGCAGCCCCTTGCAGCGACCCGCGTGCCGGACGAACGGCTGCCGCGCTACAGCGTGCTCGTCCCGCTCTATCGCGAGGCCGAGGTCGTGCCGGGGCTCGTCGCGTCACTCTGTGCTCTCGACTATCCCACGGCTCGCCTCGACGTGCTGCTGATCGTGGAGGCCGTCGATCCAAGGACACGGAAGGCCATTGCCGATCTCGCCCTGCCGGATCACATGCGGATGGTCGTCGTTCCCGATGGCGCCCCGCGGACCAAGCCCCGCGCGCTCAACTACGCCCTGCAGGAGGCGGCAGGCGACTATGTCGTCGTCTATGATGCCGAGGACGCGCCCGATCCGGGGCAGCTGCGGGCCGCCATCGCCCTGTTCAGCCACCCGCAAGACGGTGCGAGGCTCGGCTGCGTGCAGGCAAAGCTGGCCATCGCCAACGGCCGCGCCAACTGGCTGACGCGCCAGTTCGCCATTGAATATGCGGCGCTGTTCGGTGCTCTGCTTCCGACGCTGGAATGGCTCGGGCTACCCATCCCGCTCGGCGGGACGTCCAACCATTTTCCCCGCGCGGTTCTCGAAGCGGCCGGTGGCTGGGATGCCTACAACGTGACCGAGGATGCCGACCTCGGCGTGCGTCTGGCCCGGACCGGATATGCCGTCGCCATTCTGGACTCGACCACCAGCGAGGAAGCGCCGCTGCATTTCGACGGCTGGCTCCGGCAGCGGACCCGCTGGCTGAAAGGGTATATGCAGACCTACCTCGTTCATCTGCGCCAGCCCGTCCGGCTCTGGCGCGAGCTGGGCTGGCGACAGTTCGCCGGCCTGCAGGTGCTGATGGGCGGGTTGATCCTGTCGGCCCTGGTGCATCCCTGGTTCTATGTGCTCTTTCTGGCGCATCTGCTGTGGCAGCCGAATTTCGAGACGGGCGCGGAGGGGTTCGACGCGGCCCTGCTGGCGGTTGGCGCCGTCAATCTCGTCGCCGGGTACGCCACGGCGGCGGCGCTCGGAGCGGCGTCGGTCGGGGTGCAGGATCGATCGCGAATCCTGGTGTTCGTGCTGACGATGCCCGTCTACTGGCTGGCCATCTCGCTGGCCGCATACCGCGCCCTCCTGCAGATCGTCGCCGCGCCCTACCTCTGGGAAAAAACCGATCATTCTGCGCGGCCGAGCCAAGCCGCCGGGGTCGCGTCGAGCGCCGGTCAGGACTGACGTTCACCGGCGTTTTAACCGCCGATCAAACGCAAGAGCAGCTCGATGTCCTCGGGACGAGACAACCGGTGATCGCCGTCGGGGACTTCAGTCAGATGCACATGTCCGCCGCTCAGGTGGCCTGCAAGCGCGCGGACGTGTGCCGGAGGCACGTCGGTATCGAGCAGTCCCTGCAGGACATCGATGCGGCGGCCGGGATCGAAGCCATCTGCAGCGATGAGATTGCGGCGTCCGTCCTCGATGAAGCGGCGGGTGATGACATAGCCGCGCGGATCGTAGGGCGAGGGTCGGACCCACTGGCCCTGGCTTACAATCTCAGCTTTGGCGGCTTCGGGCAGCTCGCGCCAGATCAGCTCCGTTACGTCCCAGGCCGGCGCGATCAGCACAAGACGGCGGACGCGGGCCGCCGCCGGATCGCTGCGAAGCAGCCGTCGCAGCAGCACCAGAGCTACATGCGCGCCGGTACTCGAGCCGACGAAAATCTGTGGCCCCTGGGTGACTTTGGCAAAAATCGCGTGGGCCTCGTCGATCCAGTCGCTGACAGTGGCGGTTTCGAACGAACCTTCTGAGAGGCCATGCCCGGAATAGTCGAAGCGGGTGCAGCCGCGTCCTTGCGCTTCGCACCAGGCGTCGACGACCACCGCCTTGGTGCTGTCCATGTCGGACTTGAGGCCGATGAACCACATCACGCCGGCTAGTCCCGGAGCCAGTGAAGCGCGATGCCGGTAGGCAATCCGCCGCCGCTCGCTGGCTTGGACCACGTCGAGGAATTGCGGTTCTGGTGCCGTCATTCTATGAAGTCTCCCGTCGCCGCAGACGCAGCGTCTCTGACCGTCAACCGCAACCCGAGTCCGTCGTGGCCGCGAAACGCCCGACCATTATGCAGATCATTCCGGAACTCGAAACCGGCGGCGCGGAATTGTCGGCCATCGAGGTCACCGAGGGGATCGTCAGGGCCGGCGGCCGGGCGCTGGTCCTTTCGGAGGGCGGCCGTCTCGCCTCCCGCATTTCAGCCTGCGGCGGCGAGTTCGTACCCTTCCCCGCCGCCACCAAGAATCCGCTGCGAATCCTCTGGAATGCGACGGCCATCGGACGCATCGCGGCACAGGAGGGTGTCGACCTGCTGCACGCGCGCAGCCGGGCGCCAGCCTGGAGCGCGCTCATGGCAGCCCGCCGCTCCGGCCGTGCCTTCGTCACCACCTATCACGGAGCCTACGCCGAGGACGGCCGTATCAAGCGCATCTACAACAGCGTGATGGCCCGCGGCGACGTCGTCATCGCCAATTCCTGCTTCACCGCCCGCCTGATCGAGCAGCGCTACGGCGTTGGCGGCGCGCGCGTGCGCGTCGTTCACCGTGGGGTCGACGGCCGCGTCTTCGATCCAGCCACCATCCCGCAGGACCGCATCGCTCGCCTGCGCAGGAAGTGGGGCGTCGGCCCGGGAACGCGGATCGTCATGCAGGCTGCCCGGCTGACCGGCTGGAAGGGCCAGCGCGTGCTGATCGAGGCGGCTCGCCTGCTGCTGGAGAAGGGCCGGCTCGGCGGCACGCAGATCATCCTGGCCGGCGACGACCAGGGCCGCGACGGCTACCGCGCGGATCTTGAGCGCCGGATCGAGCGGGGCGGGTTGCGCGGCCATATCCGCCTCGTCGGCCATGTCGACGACATGCCGGCCGCCTTTGCCCTGGCCCACGTGGCGGTGATCGCCTCGACCGAGCCGGAAGCCTTCGGGCGCACGGCGACCGAGGCCCAGGCCATGGGCTGCCCGGTGATCGCCACCGACCTCGGTGCGCCGCCGGAAACCATACTGTGGCAGGAGCAGGCAACCGGCGGCCGGACGGGCTGGATGGTCCCGCCCGGTGACGAAGCCCGTCTCGCCCAGGCGCTCGACGAGAGCTTGGCGCTCTCGGAGGGCGTGCGAACGGCCATGGGCGATCGGGCCCGCTCGCATGTGCTCCAGGCGTTCTCGCTCGACGCTATGCGCCGGCAAACGCTGGAAGTTTACGACAGCCTGATCGGCACATGCCTGGCCGAGGGCTATCAGCGGAGCTGCTGACACCCTCCCCGGCCGCAGCGAACCGAGCACAGCCGCAGGACACGCGCGCCGAAACGCTTGACTTGCCGCTCGAACTTACGGAATTTCGCGGCGGACGGGACGTGCGGGTGGCCGGCCGGGTTTGGCGGCTGCCAGATCGCGGTCAACCCGCATTGGCCGTCCGACCTATCATCCGAGGCGACACATGGAGATGTCACATCCGTAAGCCAATGCGCGGAGCACCCGAGCGCGAGCAATCGGGCCCCAAGATCAACGAGGCCATTCGGGCCCGCGAGGTCCGCCTGATCGACGCGGACGGTCAGAACGTCGGTGTGGTCAGCAAATTGGATGCCCTGGCCAAGGCGACCGAAGCCGGCCTCGACCTCGTCGAGGTTTCGCCAGACGCCGAGCCGCCGGTCTGCAAAATTCTCGATTTCGGCAAATACAAATATCAAGAGCAGAAAAAGGCCGCCGAGGCCCGCAAGCATCAGAAAATCGTTGAAATCAAAGAAATCAAGATGCGTCCCGGCATCGACGATCACGATTACGATGTGAAAATGCGCTCGATCCGCCGCTTCTTCGAGGAAGGCGACAAGGTCAAGATCACGCTCCGATTCCGCGGCCGTGAGATGGCGCATCAGCATCTCGGCATGGATGTGCTGAAGCGGGTTCGCACCGACACAGAGACCGTCGCCAAGGTCGAATCCGAGCCGCGCTTCGAGGGCCGCCAGATGGTGATGGTTCTGGCGCCGAAGTAAGCCGACCCGGCTCGCTGCCGATTTGCAGGGGCTGGCCTGTGCTGCCACACCGGCCGTGCTATCTGCCGGCCATGACCTTCGACCAGCCGCTTCCGATCGACGCCGTGCTCGGCGACGTGCGTTCCGCGCTCGCCAGGTCGGCGGCGGCCGTGCTCGTCGCGCCGCCGGGCGCCGGCAAGACGACGCGCGTCCCGCTGGCGCTTCTCGATGAGCCTTGGCTCGGCGGCCGCAAAATTCTGGTGCTGGAACCGCGGCGCCTCGCGGCCCGCGCGGCCGCCGAGCGGATGGCGCGCACGCTCGGAGAGACCGTTGGAGAGACGGTCGGGCTCAGGGCGCGGCTTGCCTCGAAAGTCGGCCGCGCGACCCGCATCGAGGTCGTGACCGAGGGCGTGTTCACGCGGCTGATCCTCGACGATCCTGAGTTGAAATCCGTCGGTGCCGTCCTCTTCGACGAATATCACGAGCGATCGCTTGACGCCGATCTGGGGCTGGCCTTCGCGCTCGATGCCCAGCGGGGATTGCGCGACGATCTCCGCATCCTTGTCATGTCGGCGACGCTGGACGGCGCCCGCGTTGCAGCACTCCTCGGCCCACGTGCGCCGGTGATCGAAAGCGAGGGCCGCGCCTTTCCGGTCGAGACGCGCTACCTCGGCCGCACTCCGACGGCCCGCATCGAAGATCAGATGACCGACGCGATCCTCAAGGTGCTGCGCGGCGAAGCAGGCTCGATCCTCGCGTTCCTCCCCGGCCAGGGCGAAATCCGCCGCGTCGAGGAGCGGCTCCGCGAGCGCATCGCGGACGCGGCCATCGTCATCGCCCCGCTCTATGGCGCTATGGACCTGACCGCTCAGGATCGCGCTGTCTCGCCGACCGCCAAGGGTACCCGCAAGATCGTGCTCGCGACATCGATCGCCGAAACCTCGCTCACCATCGAGGGCGTGCGCGTCGTCGTCGACTGCGGCCTCGCCCGCGTGCCGCGCTACGAGCCGGATGCCGGCGTCACGCGGCTCGAAACGGTGCGCGTCTCCCGCGCCGCCGCCGACCAGCGCCGCGGACGGGCGGGTCGCACGGAAGCCGGCGTATGCTTCCGGCTGTGGGACGAGCCGCAGACCGCGAGCCTGCTGCCCTTCGCCGACCCAGAAAT
>JBQTIA010000127.1:0-7655 GCA_052388455.1 Hyphomicrobium sp. | reverse complement strand
TGACCGGGAAGCTGCGCAGCGAACTCAGCGACGAATAGCCCGTACCGAAGTCGTCCATGGAAATTTCCACGCCGAGCTGGCCGATTTCGTTCAAGACGCGCACCGCGTATTCGACGTCTTTCATGATCGTCGACTCGGTCACCTCGACGATCAGGCGCTCACCCGGCAGACCGGTCTCTTCCAGAATGCGCGCGACTGTCGCCGGTAAATCCTCGTTGCTCAGCTCGATGGTGCTGAGATTGACCGATACGCGCATGTCTCCCGGCCACAGGGCCGCATCCTTGCAGGCGCGTCGCATCACCTGCTCGCCGAGCTGCACGATCATGCCGGTTTCTTCTGCGAGGGGAATGAACTCTATCGGCGAGATCATGCCCCGTGTCGGGTGGCGCCAGCGCACGAGAGCTTCTGCGCAGGTCGGTCCAGCCACATCCATGGCGATGATCGGCTGATAGTGGATCTCGAATTCCTCACGTTCGATGGCCTGCTTGAGATCCGCTTCCAGCATGTTCCGATGCCGCACCTTCTCGTCCATTTCGCCCTGGAAGAAACGATAGGTTCCCCGTCGTTCCTCCTTGGCCGTGTAGAGGGCGAGGTCGGCGAAGCGGTGCAGGTCCACGGCCTCGGTTGCGTCGTCGGGTGCCAGCGCGATGCCGATGCTCACGCCGCACTGGACCTGTTTCGATCCGAGAAAATAGGGCCGGCTGATCGCGGCGATGATACGCTCGGCCACCCGCGCCGCACCGCGCGGCAACTCGGCTCCGATCAGCAGCACGGCGAACTCGTCACCACCCAGTCGGGCCACGGTGTCGGTCTCGCGGACCATGCGGCGGAGCCGATCGGCCACGATGTTGAGCAACTCGTCGCCCGCCGCGTGTCCCAGGGTGTCGTTGACGGCCTTGAAGTTGTCGAGGTCGAGGCAGAGGAGCGCGATCTGGTCCCCGCGCTTGACCCGCGCCAGGGCCTGCGTCATCTGCTCCGAGAGCATGTTGCGGTTGGGGAGGCCCGTCAGCGGATCGTGGCGGGCCATGTGGGCTGCTCTCGCCTCCGCCAGATTTCGCTGCGTGACGTCGATGACCGCGACCATGATCGAGGGCACGCCGTGGTGCTCGATCTCGGTCGTATAGACCTCGACGTCGAACACGTGTCCGCCGCGATCGATGTGGCGCACTGCCTGCCCGTTGACGAGATGACTGCCGATATGGCCGGTCTCGCCCTCCAGAGGACGCAGCTCCTCGCGCTGAATGTCGCAGAAGCGGAGCTGAAGCAGCTCGTGGGATTTGTAGCCGTAACGCTCGATGGCGGCATTGTTGGCGGAATTGATCACCCGCGTCGCCTTGCAGACGAGGAACATGGGCAGCGGGTTGTCATCGAAGAGCAGGCGCGTCGAGGCTTCCCGCCGCTTGAGGTCTGAGATGTCGCTGCGCACGCTGATCACGCAGCCGTCGCTCAGCCGACGCTCATTGACCAGGAAGTGCCGCCCGTCGCTGAAGACCTGCTCGTGGTTCGCGCCCGGCACCTTGAGATGTTTCATCCGATCCGCCAGCCATTCCTCCTCGCGACCGACCGCCGTCGGGAAGATGCCGCGCGACATTCCCTTCCGAAGCACCGATTCCAGGCTGTTGCCGGCATAGAGGAGATCGGATGTCTCGTGGAAGACCTCGGCGTATTTTTGGTTCCAGGTGACGAAGCGATGATCCTGATCGAGGATGACGACGCCGGCCGGCATGCTGTCGAGGGCTTCACGCAGCCGGATGTGGGCGACCTCGGACTCGAGCTGCTGGCAGACCAGCTCCTCCTTCTGCAGCCGGAGGTTCTCCGCCAGCTCTCCGCGCATCGTCACTTCGTCGCTCAGCTGATCGCGCAGCCGCCGATCCTCCATCATGGCTTCGGCCAGAGGCAGTGCGGTGAAAAACGACGTCAGCACGAAGAGCTGCACGATCACGATGCGGACATCCCAGGGGATGTGCGGCGCGATGTTGGCCGGCCCCAGTCCCGATGCCGTGCCGACCAGCGCGATGATCGCGACCATGATGGTGGCGGTGGCGGTCGAGGCCGGCCCGAGCCGGTAGGCGATCATCACTAGAATGGAATTGATCAGGAAAAGCAGAGAAAAATCGTTCTGGGTGAAGACGGCGACCGCGACGACCACAAGCAGCAGGAACAGCGGCAGGGTCTGCGCAGGGCTGCGAGTGGCCCAGAAATTGGCCCGCTCGTTCGACATCAGAACAACAGCCGGCGTGACGATCAGGAGGCCGAGAAAATCGCTGCCGTACCAGGTCACGAAGCCGGACAGAAAATTTCCATCGGCCGTCAGGTTGATGAATGCCGCAGCCGCGACCGCCGGCATGACGGGGGCGAGCAGGCCGGCGACGGTGAATTTCTTGAGGACTGTCAATTTCCACAGTTGCAGCGGCTCGCTGCTCAGCCGGTGGAACAGATAGTAGGCCGAGACGACCTCCGCGGTGTTCGCCGCCGCGAATACGAGATTCATACCCGCCGACCGGCCGGTCACGACGTTGACGATCACGTTGGCCGTCGCGCACAGGACGATCATCAGAAGCCGCGTGCTGGCATTCCGCTCGATGACGAGGGCGGCCAGCAGCAGGCCGTTCGCTGTCCAGACCACGGCGATCCCGTTGTGGTGCAGCGACAGCTCGATCGACAGGAACATGTTCAGGCCGACGACGAAGGCAAGGCCCGACGCTTTCGACAGTGGTTGTCGGAGAAGGGCTTGCAGACTTCGGCCCGCCGACCGGAAGTCTTCGCCGCTGATCGCCATGACGCTCATGTCGAAGTGCTCCCGATGGATCGACGCTGATGGGGACCTGGGCTTATTGCATGGTTTGTGGCGACGACCACTCGCAGGCGAGCAGCGGATCGGTCTCGGACAGCGGCTGCACCAGCCGCGCGCCGGATCGGCCGTCCTGGTGCCAGACCGCTATGCCGACCAGGATGCGGCCGTCGCTGAGCTGCACGGACACCCGTTCGCTGACCTCGAGCGCCGGACCTGACGAAAGTCCGAACCCGCTCGTCGATATGTCTTGCAGGATGCCATGCGAACGGCCGGTGCGAGTCTCGATCCAGACCTTGCGGTCGAGGCGCTTGCGGTCGTGCCGACGTTGATCCAGCCAGCCCGGAACCACGAGGCGGCCATCGGAACGGATGCAGGGGCACTCGCCGCAGGTGGCGGAGCGCAGCAACTGGTGCAGGTGTCCGAGGCTGCGCTGATGGGCTGCCTCCATGACGTAAACCGAATCCTGGCTGCAATGGACGACGACGAGCGCCGAGGCGCACACGCGCTGCCAGACGTCGCACAACTCGGTCCAGGGGATCGACTTCGACGCGTCCGGGGAGGCCCAGTCTTCGGCGGGCAGGCGGGTGAGGGAGCGGGCGAAGCCGAGCTTCATGTAGTAATTGTGCAGGCCATCCACGAGCAGCGAATGCTCGGCCGGTACCAGGAGGCCAGCGGCCAGCGCCGGGAAAATCAGGGGGTCGGGCGGAAGATACCCGGCGACGGGGCCGACCGTGTGGACGACTTTTCCCGATTTGCAGGCGGTCACGAGGCTGGTCATCGCCACGGAAAAGGTAGCTGAGTTGATGAACTCGGCCATCAGCGTCGCGACGATGCGCGCATGTACCTCGCCGTCGGTTGTCGAGGTTCCGTTGAAGGTGTTGGTTCTTTGCCCGCGTGCAAGGAGGCGTTGGAGCCGCCCGATCTTATCGTCGAACATTGCAATACCTCGCGCGTAATTGATTTTCGAATTTGAAGGAATTTTTTTAAGGAATACTTAAAAATGGTTTTCGACCAACGTTGGAATTGCTCGCATTTGGCATTTTGCAGACTTCAGACAATTCGCATTCAAATTAAAATGCGCATGAAGGCGGCGCAAGCAATTGGATTTGCTGCGCATTATTCAATCGATCGCTGGTTGAACCGTTGCTCGCGCGATGGAAATACCATCAAAATCAGACGGATCATCGCGGTGCCGGTGCGCGCACCCAGCCGTTCGGTCCCAGCCGTTCCTGCGGGCCGAAGCGGGTTTTGTAGCTCATTTTGCGCGAGCCCTCGATCCAGTAGCCGAGGTAGAGGTAGGGCAGGCCGAGCCGGCGCGTGTAGTCGATGTGCTCGAGTATCATGTGCGTGCCGAGGCTGCGCGTGACCTCGTCGGGATCGTAGAAGCTGTAGACCATGGACAGGCCGTCGGAGAGCCGGTCGGTCAGCGCCACGGCCGTGAGCCGCCAACTGTCGAAGGGCTGGGCAAAGGGGTCGTCCGGCTTGACGCGGTACTCGGTCATGAAGGTGCGCAGCACGCTGTCCTGCACCATGGTGGCGTAATCGATGCCGGACATATCGGCCATGCCGCCATCGGCGTGGCGCGCATCGATGTAGCGGCGGAACAGGATGTACTGCTCGGGCGAGGGCAGCGGCGTCAGCCGGACGCTGGCCAGATCGCGATTGCGCTCGATGATGCGCCGCATCGAGCGGGTCGGAGTGAAGTCGTTGACCAGCACGCGCACGGAAATGCAGGCGTGGCAGCCCTCGCAGTAGGGCATGTAGGCGATGTTCTGGCTGCGCCGGAAGCCGCCCTTCAGCAACCCGTCGACCAGGGCGGCCGGCTTGTCGAAAGTCAGATGCGTGAAGAGCTTGCGCTCCAGACGCCCGGGCAGATAGGGGCACGGCTGCGGAGCCGTGACGTAGAATTCCGGGAAGTGCTTGTGCTGCTCAGACATGCGCTCGCCCGTGATGTTTCCCGTGCGGTCCGGAAAACGGATGATAAGTGAGCCGCATGGTGCCTAGCAAGTACGGCCGGCTGAAGACACCTCGCCCACTGGAAGGCGTTGCGTTTGTTGGCCGACGCATCGGACGCGACGGTCCGCCGCCCGATCGAAAACCAGGCAGTGCGATCACAGGAACGAAAGCGCGATCTGCCGACAGTCACATCCCGAACGGTGCAAAGGCTGCGCCGGACCAGTTGCCTGTTCCCCGCGCCGGTCCAATCCGGTATTGCGGACCTCGCTATGGCGACCGCACCGCAGGAACGTTCCCGCTCAGCATGACCACGCGCACCATTCTCATCACCGGCTGCTCGTCCGGCATCGGACTCGCTTCGGTACGGGCGATGAAGAAGCGCGGCTGGCGGGTGCTGGCGACGGCGCGGCGTCCGATCGACCTCTCCCAGCTTCAAGAGGACGAGCGTGTCGAGGCGATCACGCTCGACCTCGCCGATCCCGCGTCCATCGAAGCCTGCACCGAACAAGCGCTGGAGAAGAGCGGCGGCCGCATCGACGCTCTCTTCAATAATGCGGCCTACGGGCAGATCGGCGCGGTCGAGGATCTCTCCGCCGATCTCCTGCGCGGGCAGCTCGAGGTCAACCTGATCGGTACGCACGATCTGACACGGCGCCTCATTCCCGCGATGCGGCGTGCCGGGCACGGCCGCATCGTGCAGTGCTCCTCGGTTCTGGGCTTCGTGACCGGACCCTACCGCGGCGCCTACTGCGCCTCGAAGTACGCGCTGGAAGCCCTCTCCGACGCGATGCGGCTGGAGCTCGAAGGGTCCGGCATTTCCGTTTCGATCATCGAGCCGGGTCCGATCCGCTCGCGGTTCGTCGAGAACGCTTTGGCCCGCTTCCGCTCGACCATCGACATCGAGCGATCGCCGCACCGCGAGACCTACCTCGCGCGGCTCGCGTCCATGCAAGCCGGCGGACGGTCGACGTTCAAGCTGGAGCCGGAGGCGGTGGCGTCGAAGCTGGTGCACGCCGTCGAGTCGCCTCGCCCTCGCCGGCGCTATTACGTGACGGTGCCGACCTATCTGGCCGTGGCCTTGAGGCGGCTGGCGCCGGCGGCGGCGATCGATGCCTTCGTCCGGCGGATGTAGGCCGTGGACCTACTTCGCCCGCACGCTGACCGCGGTCCGCCGGTTCTTGGCGCGACCATCGGCTGTCGCGTTGTCGGCGATCGGGTGAAGTTCGCCATAGCCTTCAGCTTCCAGCCGCTCCTGCGGAATGCCGAGCCGGATCAGCTCCTCCATGACGCGCTTTGCGCGCGCTTCGGAGAGGCGCAGGTTGGCACCCGGATCGCCGACGTTGTCGGTGTAGCCGCCAATCTTGATGGCGACATTGGGATAGGCTTTCAGGATCGACACGACGTTGCGCAACTGCACGCGTGAGCCCGGCGTGAGGTTGGCTGAGCCGGAGAGGAACCGGACCCGGTCGAAATCGAACCAGCGGGTTTTGTCGACCACCGAATAGCGGTCGTCGATGAAGGCGATCAGCTTCGGCTCGACACCGACCGGCACCACATCGATCTCATAGCCATTGAACAGCGCGATGCGGATCAGGCCCGGGAGCGGCGGAGGGCGCCGGGTGGCGGGCGTTGCCGACGGCTGGTCGGGGCGCGGTTCGGTGCCGCCGGCCACCGGCCATTCGATCGGCCGGTCGCCGCGGGATGCGGAGCTGTCGCTGCTCCGGCGATCCCTGTCGCTCGAGCGATCGGACGTGCTCCAGCCGGGTCGGGTCGGGTCGCGGGCCTCGTAACGCGTGGCATCGCCCGCCAGCAGATACCAGGCGACGGCGAGCAGCAGGAGCAGCGGCAGCAGAAGCCACGACAGGGAACCGACGAGCGAGCCGAGCCCGCCGGCAACGCTCTCGCTGCCCGCCATGGCCTTCGTTCCGCCCTCGCGTACGGCGCCGATCAGCCGCGCCAGATACGCGGGAAGCACGCGGGTGAGCGAACGGCGCTCGGCGATCACCAGTCCCGCGACGGCATTGGCGTTGGCGCCACCCGGCCCAAGACGCTTGCCGATGGTCGCGAGGACGAGCGAGGCTGCCGTCGGGACGAGGGAGCCGGCCGTCTGCAGCCCAACGCCGGAGGCGCGGGCGATAGCGGCCGTGATAGCTCCCGCGCGGGCGCCGAACAGCGTCGAGACGAGCCGGGCTCCGTGGCGGGCTTTGGGTGAGCTTTCACCGGCGGCCACGAGGCCGGCCACGTCGCCAAGTCCGGCCGGGTCCTGCCCGCGCTCGTCGACCAGCCGTGCCACGTCGCCCATCACCCCGATATCGCTCGAATTACGGTCCAGACCGTAAAGGATGGCCATGAAAGCGGCCTCCAGCGTCTTTCCGATACCGTATTCGTGCTCGTCGAGATGTGCGCTGCCGGTCCGCGTCACCTCCGGGCTGGCCATCGCGGTGAGGGTTTCGAGCAGGGACGAGGACGGGGAGGACATTTGGGCGGCTCCTTAAGCGCGCGACCGGCGGACGGGCGGCCACGACGCAGCATCGTGCCGGCCCGCTGGCCGCGATAATCCTATGACGGCCCATTGAACCGGATTTCCGCGGGCCGCGCGGCAACTGATTGCAGTCTTGGTTTCTGAGCCGGATTCTGGGGCCGAAACTGCACGCCAACTCGCGCGGATTGATGGCGCCAGACCACGTTTCGCTTCGGATCCTATCAATCCGAAGCGTGAATCGTCGGTCTCAGCAGATATCTAGCCCGACCTATGCACCAGAACGCGACCGCGATCGTGCGAACGTGAGCCGATCCACGGCGACGAATGGCGAATAGCGTAGCTTTGCCTACGGTTGAGCCATTCGTCGCCGTGGGCGGCCACGGGCGTGCGACCCTGTCCAAGCGAAGCTTGGCTTCGCCAAGA